>CAZJTZ010000002.1:0-199428 GCA_964549105.1 uncultured Nitrospirales bacterium | reverse complement strand
CGTACCAATGTTCACATGCGGCTTCTTCCGCTCAAATTTCTGCTTCGACATCACTGTATCTCCTATGTATTGTTGATACTTCTTTAAAGTTGTTATAATTTTTATTAAAAACAGAGTTTTTACAACTCTGTGTAAAGGTTCAAGGTTCAAAGCGATAGCGACTTCCCAATCGTTCCATAATACGATTGCTAGCCTCTATTGGGACTTCCTCGTATCGCTCAAATTCCATTCCATAATTGGCTCTTCCCTGACTGCATGACCGTAAGTCATTTGCATATCCGAAGAGTTCTGCCAGAGGCGCCAGAGCATGTATTATTTGTCTTTGCCCATCTACTTCCATGTTTAGCATTCGTCCTCGCCGGTGGTCCAAATCGTTAATAATATCGCCTGTATATTCCGGCGGGGTATCTATTTCTAACCGCATAATAGGTTCGAGTAGGATAGGCCGGGCATTCATTGCTGACTCTTTGGTAGCCATGGAGGCAGCGATTTGGAAAGCCAAATCGGAGGAATCTACCTCATGATAAGAACCAAAGGTAAGTGTTATTTTCACATCTACCATCGGATACCCAGCAACAATTCCCGTTTCAAGAGCTCCTCTACAACCTTTCTCAATGGCAGGTATAAAGTTCTTTGGAATTACTCCACCTACGGTTTTGTCTTCAAATACAAATCCGGAACCACGAGGCAAAGGCTCGATTGTTAATACGACATGAGCATATTGTCCTCTACCACCTGTTTGACGAACAAACTTTTTATCTGAGGTTGCCGATTGCCGTATCGTTTCTCGATAGGCGACTACGGGTTTTCCCACATGAGCCTCTACCCCAAATTCCCTTTTCATTCGGTCAATGATAATTTCAAGATGGAGTTCACCCATACCCGCAATAATAGTCTGACCTGTTTCTTCATCTACTCGAACACGGAAAGTTGGGTCCTCATCGGCAAAACGGTGTAGAGCATTGGATAGCCGTTCCTGGTCCGCTTTTGTTTTGGGTTCAATGGCAATATGAACCACTGGCTCCGGAAAAGTTAGGGGCATGAGTGCAACGGGATGCTTTGGTGAACAAAGAGTATCCCCCGTTAACACACTTTTACAACCAATTACTGCTCCGATATCGCCTGTTCTCAGTTCCTTAATTTCGGTTCGTTCATCAGCATGCAATTCAATAAGTCTTCCCAATCGTTCTTTCATTCCGGTTCGGCTGTTCAAAATGGTCTTTCCTGTCTCAATGACGCCAGAATAGACCCGCACGAAGATTAATTTTCCTACATGGGGGTCGCTCAAAACTTTGAATGCCAATGCTGAGAAAGGCTCATCATCCGAAGGATGGCAAAGCACTTTTTTATCAGGTTCCTGGGGGACGACTGCTTCATACGCAGGTAAATCTACCGGTGAGGGTAGATAATCCACAACGGCATCTAATAGCAATCGTATTCCTTTGTTTTTTAGTGCTGTTCCACATAATACCGGCGTTCCTTTTCTACTGATACATATTCGCCGAATGGCTTTTTTTAGCAAGTCGGTAGGTATTTCTTTCCCTTCGAGATGCAAATCAAGCACTTCGTCGTCAAGGTTCGCCACCGTTTCAATTAGGTGCATTTTCCAGAAGAGAGCATCGTCGCGATATTCTTTTGGAATTTCTTCAGATACCTGAACACAATCAAAAGTATCTCCGACCCATGTAATCATCTTTTGATGAATCAAATCAATGACTGCACGGAAGTTATCCTCACTACCGATGGGTATTTGAATAGGAAGGGGTAAAGCATGAAGTCTATGCTCGATGGAATCAACGGTTCTAAAAAAATCGGCGCCAACTCTGTCCATTTTGTTAATAAAGGCAATTCTCGGAACTTTATATTTTTCCGCTTGCCTCCAAACCGTTTCGGACTGGGGTTGAACACCTGCAACACCACAAAACACGATGATGGCTCCATCGAGAACCCTCATACAGCGTTCTACTTCAGCGGTAAAATCTATATGGCCTGGAGTATCAATAATATTGATTCGATTGCCACTCCATTCACATGCTGTTGCTGCTGAGGTTATGGTGATACCGCGTTCCCGTTCCTGCTCCATATAATCCATGGTAGCGGCACCGTCGTGGACCTCGCCCACTCGGTGCACTCGGCCGGAGTAGTACAAGACTCGTTCAGATACGGTGGTCTTGCCGGCATCGATGTGGGCCGCTATCCCTATATTTCGGATATTTTCTATCGGGTATCTGCGTGGCATATAACTTTTTCTCCTCAGTCGTTTTACTCCGCTCTATACCCGGGGCCCTGGCATACGCTGTATTCAATTGTTAATTTCGATTTCCCACATATTACTTTATGTAGGACCTTCATTATCCTATCTTTACAGCCAAGCAACGCCCCACGATGCGGAGCGTCTTGCTTAGTCTGTTATTTTTCTTCTCCACATTTCTTCCAAAGGGGAACACATAATAATCAATATCTAAAATGAATAAAGGCTTTATTGGCTTCTGCCATTCTATGCGTATCTTCACGCTTCTTTATCGTATTTCCTTGTTTGTTATAGCAATCGAGCAACTCCATCGCCAGGCGTTCTTCCATCGTCTTTTCACCACGATTTCTCGCATAATCCCGAATCCATCGGAAGGCAATGGATGTGCGGGTATTCGGTTCTATCTCTACTGGAACTTGATAGGTTGCACCACCAATTCGGCGAGATTTTACATGAACCAGAGGTTTTGCATTTTCAATTGCATTTGTAAAGACTTCTAATGGGTCTTTATCGGGTACTTTTTTCTTTAATATTTCCAGAGCATTATAAACAATCTTTTCTGCTACACTTTTCTTGCCACTCTTCATAGCAATATTCACAAATTTTGCTATCAGAGTACTATTGAACTCTGGGTCGGGTAGAACCTCTCGTTTCTGAACTTCTCTTCTTCTTGGCATTTTTTATCTATCCTTCACAACTCAGTTTCATTATTGCTTTGGTTTTTTTACACCATATTTCGAACGGCTTACCCAACGACCTGTATGGACTTTCTTTCCACCTTCGTCTTTGAGACCTGCGCTTCCACCCATATCACCCATAGCATCTAAAACACCCCGGATTAAGTGATAGCGAACACCGGGTAAATCTTTTACACGGCCACCACGCACCAACACCTGAGAGTGCTCTTGCAAATTATGTCCTACACCTGGAATATATACTGTCACTTCGTAGCCGTTCTTTAATCGAACACGAGCGACTTTACGCAATGCGGAGTTCGGTTTCTTCGGCGTCATTGTATATACGCGGGTGCAAGTTCCAGAAGCCTGCGGACATCTATTTAAAGCAGGAGCTTTCGTCCGATTGGGTCTCGGCTTCCGTAAACCTCTTAATAATTGTCCTATCGTTGGCAATGATAATCCTCCTGTTAACTACGAACAGAATTACTTAACTTTTTTGCGAATTTTAGATTTTTCGTATAAGGTAAAATAGTATATCAAAAGTGAAAAAACAATTTCAACCTGGTATTACTTATCTGACTTCTTACTCGAAGATTTAGGTCGTGTTTTTCCATAAGAGCCACGCCAAATCTTACCTCGTTTTGTTCTTCGATCACCTTTACCCATAAATCTATCTCAAATCCTTCTTTATACATATAGTAAAATTTATTCAATAAATATGAATCTCAATAAAGGAAATATATTATACACAAAGTTAAAGCGAATGTCAAATATCTTTTGCCCGGATATCTCTATTTTGAAAAAATACACACAATTTATTGTAAAGAATTAAAATCGTTTTTAATTTTTAAGATGACTTGTATAATGTTTTTTGCTTCATTCAAAGACTTTTCCAATTCCTCAAAGGGACTTATGATATTGGATAATGAAGCAATGAATTGTTTTGCTGATTTTTTTCCCAAATTTCGCGAACTAAGAAACACAATTTTGTCATATATCCAATAACTTAAAAAAATGCTTGCAAAGAGTATTAAAAGGGAATGAAGAATAAAATCAAGCCCTTGATATTTCCCTAAAAAATAGCCGGGAAATACACGCCAAAAAATAAATCCGATAACCACATACATAGGAAGATAAAATAGTTGAATTAGAAAATAATTAGATAAACATTTTGCTTTCTGTTCTAAATGATTATAAATATTTTCTTGTAAAAAGTTTTTCGCCCTCTCATAAAAACTCACTTTGAAATTATCAATAAGTGGGGGCATAATGTCTTTACGGACTTGTGCTTTATCCAGAATAAACATAAGTTCTGATTGAATTCCACTAAGTTTGTTTTCGCTTCGTTCCGAAATTTGTGATGCCATCTTTATTATGATGCTATATAGTTCCTCTTCAAAGGGAGAGACTGTTTCATCGTGTTTGGCGAAGGAACGAAATGAACCCCGAATAAAATTTAATGGATTTATCTTCCCCGGTAATGACAATAAAAACTCACGAAGTCGTGCAATCACAAGAAATATCCCGTACAAATGGGGAGCAATAAACCTTTTAAGCCAACGATAAAATGTGCCTATTTCCCGGTTAAATTCAGATTTAATTATTTTTTCTGAATGTAATGCCAACTCTACTTTTTTATGATTTATAAACTCTTCTAATTCAGTAATAGAGGGTTGAACATCTTCAACGAAGGAGGTAAGATTTTCTATCGCGTTCTTTGCCAAGCCGCTCACATTGTTTGTCTTTATTTGAAGGATTTTCTGCTCAGTTAATTGTTGAGCAAGAAATCTTTCTAATTTCCTAAAATCAAATTCATTTCCTTCTGAGGCATTCCCTAATTTTCCATCTAAAGCCCGAAGCGCATTCACGCGAAATGTAGCCAGAGGAAAGATTTGCTCATTCTTCAATTTTTCCAGCCAATCACTCATAATAGAATCATCTAAATTTTCTAACCTTGTTTCTACTAATACAAAACTTCTCTCATTATTTAGTTCTCGAATCAATGACCAGGTTGCATCTTCAAGGTATTTATCTTTGAACCCGCATAAGAGGATTAAGTCGCATTTTGCAAGCACTTTTTTTGTAAATTCACGATGCTCTTTGATTACGGTATCTGTGTCAGGCGTATCAATAATAACAATATTCTCAAGTGTAGAACGGGGGACAGATATACATTCTGCTTTAAATTCTGCATTGGGTTCCCAATCAGGAGGATGGTAAATGATGGGTCTATCAGTGCAGGGTCTAAATTGAGAAGTCTTCGCTATTTTATCTCCGGCAATGGCATTAATCAGGGTAGATTTTCCAACACCACTCCCTCCTACAATAGCAATTATTAATAAAGATTCTATCTGTGCCGCACGCTCTTTTAATTCATCTGTACGATACTTCAATTTTTTTGCAACAGACACAAATCCTTCCCAGGCTCCATCGTAATTTGAAAGTGTCTCTAATTGATTAATTATTTTCTCCATCATTTTCACGGGGAGCATATATCCTCCTTTGGGAGCGTCTCTGTCATGGTTTGCATAGCATTAAGTTCATAAGAAAAAATCTTTTCTGTCTCTCCTTTTAATTGTTCTGCTAATTTTAAATAGTCATAAATTACACCTAAAACACTTAGCAAGATTTCATCTTTTAAAATCTGGAAAAATTCTTCTCGCTTCTCTTGAACCCACTGGGCATGTAAATTTTTGACCTCATATAGAAAATCTCTGTATGATTTGATTTCCAACAAAGCACTACCAAGCATTGTTCCTCCAACAATTAAAGGTTGTGAAATGGATACAAGGATAGGAACAGCCGAATAAAGAATGGGTGTAAAAAACAGGGCTCCAGTTCCCATTCCTACAATCAGCCAGGACAACAGTCTTCTTCGTCTCAGACCTTTTAATTCAGGGGATTCAAGAAATTTTTGAACGATGTTTTTGATTTCTACTTCCATTCCTTTTGGAGTGGTTGATAATTTTCTCTCTACCTGAATCAATACATTTTTAAAAATCTGCTCCCTTTGATTATTTAATAAGTGAAGGCGTTCCTTTATATGTTTATTCAAAGAATCCATTTCAGGAACAAAGTCAAATTTAATTAAATTTTCTAAAAAATCACCAACACATTTTTCAATCATTAGTCTATGCTGCTCATTAATGGCTATTTCCCAATCCTTTTTTTGACCTTCCAATTGTTTCGCTATACTCCGATGTCCAGAAAATATAGAAGCAGGCAATAAAACTAAATACCGGAAATAACCGATTTGCTTGCGAAGTTCAAACTCCAATTCCTTTTCTAACTGGAAACCTGCAAAAGGATTAAAATCCGCTTCAACGATTTTTCTGAGATGATATTCGTAATTTTCCAACCTTGTCTGAAGGCTATCCAATTGAGGAATAAATTTTTTGCTAAACCACTCGCAGAATTGTTTGTTAAACCTCTCTATGGTTTTTTTCATAACCTTTTCTTTGGTTTCACGGACAGGAAGAGAGCAAATATAATCCCTCAAATCAAGATTGTTGTCTGACAAGGAAGGAATGGGTTTGTTCAAAAAATTTTCATTTCGCGGATAGGTAAAAAAATAAAAGTAGGGAACATCTTCATTAAGTCCCACTTCTTTCATAAAATCTTCTATTTGTTCCTTTGCAATTTGTAGTAACTCTGGGTCATCATTGTAAACTTTATTCATCACAGGGATAACAAACTTTCCTTCTTCATTAGCCCTGCGAAAAAACTGCACGACTGCTTCATCTTTATACTTCACATCTACCAGAACTGCAATGATAATATCACCCGCAGATACAATTTTTTCTGCAATATCCCAATGCTCCTTCTTAATCGAATCAATATCCGGTGTATCAAGATACAAATAGGCATCTGTCAGGGTATCCTCTTCCTTTATCAAAAGGATGTCCCCCGGAAGAGCCTCGTCCAGTGCCTCTTCTTTATTTTCCATTTCCTTTGCTTCAAACTCAAGAAACAATTTATTTTGTAAGCATTGGTGAGCCTTACTTTTGGAAGCAACAAGGATAGGTCTCTTTGTGGCGGCTGCAAAATGATGGACAGGTGTAAAATCTTTTTTCAGTAGCACATTTAATAGAGTAGATTTACCTGTGTTCGTGCCACCTGCCACAGCAATCACAAGGCAACCTTCACCTTCCAGATGTGGAAGAATCTTACCAAACAAAAGCCGTTCCCATTCTAAATTTTCCCTAAAATTTTTCTCACTAAAATCTAAAGATAGAGAGGATACCTTATTCTTAAATTCCTTCCATATCCCTGCAAAAATTTCAATCTCGTCTACAAACACCCTGTTCATCCTTCCAGTTTTCTAATTTAGGACGAATCTTTTTTGTCTAATAATTATATCTGCAATTTTGGACAGGTTTCCCGAATCATTCTCAGCACAAATTCATTAATCTTATTTTCATCATCAGGGAACATACCTACAAACCGTATTCCTATACGATTCGGATTCTCACTCAACGCTACCTGTGTTACAGAGCCAACCAGATGGAATGGCGTCTCTTTTTCTCCTTTAGCACCTTTCAAAGAGAAAAATATATCTGCTGAGTCACCTATCTCTAATGACTCCGTTAATTCTACTAACATACCGCCCGCACTGATATTTCTTATTACTACCTTAATTTTATGTGGATGTGCATGTGGCTTGATTTCAGCAGGGATATTTACAGGAATTCGCCAGAATCGCCGTAAGAACATACTTGTGGGAGAGGTTGGCAGAGCAAGCAATACCCCTTCTGAAAATGAATATGAAACTTCTAATACTTCTGTTGCCAGGACAAGACAACCCTGAGAGCAACATAACTCCAGATGAACATCCATTCCAGAAAATAATCCACTCAACATTGAGCCACTCGACACCCGAACATGTCCATCCACCATAGATATAACTGTGACAGGGCATAGGTTTTCTTCATAACTGAGAATACCCATTGTCCCGGGTCTTAATGCTTCTTCTAATGCCTTTTGAATTTGGCTTATATCAGTCATAGTCAACTTCACTCCATATATTATTTTTTGTATAATTTCTATATAGTTTTATATTAAGCAAACTTTTGAACCAAAATGTGTTATTCATTCTAATCAAATAAGCCTTAAAATAACAAGAGGGAAAATATACAGTATGTCCACTTTGCCCATATTAAGTTCAGGATTACAAGAGTTAGACTATATTCTGCGTGGTTTAATTGCAGGTGATAATATAGTTTTCCGTGGTAATACTATTGATGATTATCAAAAATTTGTGCTTCCCTTTATTCAACATGGCATTGGGGTAGGTCGTCCAGTAGTGTATCTACGATTTGGTAATCACCCACCTCTCATGGAAGAAAACCCATCTATTAAATATGTCTCTATCAATCCCAAAGAAGGTTTTGAACCCTTTATTAGCCAGGTACATCAGACCATACAAAATACGGAACGACGAGCCTTTTATGTTTTTGACCAATTGTCGGATTTATCCTCTTGCTGGTTTAGCGACACGATGCTTTGCAATTTCTTTATGCTGACATGCCCCTATTTATTCGACCGAGGTGACCTGGCTTATTTCTATCTCGACCGTTCCAAACATGCACCCAAAACAATTGCCCCGATTCAACAAACAGCACAAGTCGTAATAGACCTCTTCAATCACAACGAAAAGATTTTTGTCCGACCTGTAAAAGTGCAACAGAGGCACTCCCCATCTATGCACATGCTTCATCTCTGGGAAAATGCTAAGATGACCCCCATTACGGAAAGCCACATTATGGCAAAGGTCTTGTCTTCAACATTAAGCACTACGGTCAGTCCCGGTGGAGGTCCTACGGATATATGGAATCGAGTATTAAGGGAAGCAAAATACATCATTAAGTTGGGGAATGAAACGCTCAAAAATGAACTAATGCAAACAATGATTCAAATGATAATTACACGCGAAGAACGACTTGTTTCGCTATTTCAAGACTATTTTACTCTGGAAGACTTGATGGAAATTGGGCAAAGAGTCGTCGGGACAGGAATGATTGGCGGCAAATCGGTGGGTATGTTATTGGCTCATGCAATTCTACGAAAAAAGGACCCGAAGTGGAATCAACGATTGGAAACACATGACAGTTTTTATGTGGGTTCAGATGTTTATTATACTTTTCTTGTTAGAAATGGTTGCTGGTGGGCACGCGAACAACAAAAAGAGTTGGAAAACTTTCTTCCTGGCGCTGAACGAATCCGAAGGCGTATCATTACAGGCGAATTTCCTGAAGAGATAGAGCAGCAGTTTGAACAGATTCTTGAATATTTTGGTTCTTCCCCCATTATCGTTCGTTCCAGTAGTCTTCTGGAGGACAATTTTGGAAATTCCTTTGCAGGCAAATACGAAAGTGTATTCTGTGCTAATCAAGGTTCTACAAGACAAAGGTTAGAAGATTTTAAGGCGGCAATCCGTACTGTTTATGCAAGCACGGTCAGTGAAGAAGCCTTATACTATCGAAAACGACGAGGACTTCTGGAAAAAGATGAACAAATGGCACTGTTAGTCCAGCGTATTTCTGGAGCGCAACATAATAAATTATACTTTCCAAATATTGCAGGCGTTGGTTTTTCATATAACCCTTATGTATGGTCACCTGAAGTTAATCCCCGAGCAGGGATGTTGCGATTGGTCTTTGGATTAGGCACGCGTGCCGTTGACCGCACTGATGATGACTACACACGGATTATTGCTTTGAATGAACCCCTAAAACGACCCGAAGGAACGACAAAAGAACAAAAAAAATATTCACAACAAAAAGTGGATGTTATTGACCTGGATGGAAACAGACTCATTTCCATTCCTGTTCAAGAAATAGCCCCTCAATGTGAGGGAGTGCCCATAGAACTTTTTATTGCACAAGATTATGAAGCAGAACGATATTATAGAGAACGTGGGCAAAAAGCACCCTTACAGTGGAAAATCCGATTTGACCCACTTCTGACTGAGACTTCATTCGTTCAAGATATGTGCGAAATTCTCTCAACCCTTGAAGAGGTTTATCAAAATCCGGTAGATATAGAATTTACGGCAAATTTCAAAAATGAAAAAGAATACTACATTGACCTTGTCCAATGTAGACCCTTACAGGTTAGTGACCGTTCCGAATTGCTTACAGAACCTGTAATTAAAGATGAAAAAAACATTATTATAAAGGTTGATGGACCTATTATTGGAAGAAGCCGATTTAATCAGGTCCATCGTCTTATCTATGTTGTTCCTCAAATTTACGGTGAACTCCCTATTTCCGAAAAATATGCCATAGCCCGTGCTATCGGATTCATAAACCAATCTCCACCATTAGGAATCAGTGAACCTATTTCCGTGCTTATCGGGCCCGGACGATGGGGAACAAGCACCCCATCATTAGGTGTGCCTGTCAGTTTTTCTGAGATAAGTTCCGTCTCTTTCTTGTGCGAAATTGTCGCTATGCGGAATGACCTCACTCCAGAAGTTTCACTGGGCACTCATTTTTTCAGTGAACTTGTCGAATCTGACCTCCTATACTTCGTTTATCTCCCCGGAAAAGAAAGTCATCTGTTAAATGAGCCATTACTAAACCAATTTCCAAACCAACTCAAAGAAATTTTCCC
This sequence comes from uncultured Nitrospirales bacterium, assembly GCA_964549105.1. Classification (GTDB taxonomy): domain Bacteria; phylum Hydrogenedentota; class Hydrogenedentia; order Hydrogenedentales; family Hydrogenedentaceae; genus Hydrogenedens. The sequence goes on along the minus strand of CAZJTZ010000002.1, from coordinate 188,886 downwards.
AAGATTGGCAGAATACGAACACATAATTAAAGTTATAGATTTTCTCCCAGAAAAGCATACCTTATCTTGCCACATCTATGCCAATACCTTCGAGCAAAAATTAATCTTATACCTTAAAGAAAATGAGGAGAATTAGCATAATCTCGCAAAGTTCAGATTTTTTATATGTCATATATGCCTTATAGGACTTATATGTCTTATTTTCATTTATCTTTTGGGCTTGTGCCCAGAATACAGTAGCACAGCACCACCATTAAATTCCGTCCACTGGGTTTCAACAAATCCCTCCTCGACAAGTATCTGCAAAAAACGGTCATGAGAAGGAAATTTGCATATTGTCGCAGTCAAATAACGATAAGAAGAAAAACAACCTGTTACGACCCCACCTAAATACGGAAGAATATACTTTAAATAGAATAAATATGTCTTCCTCCACAACCCTTTTTGAGGCAAGCCAAATTCGAGAATGAGTAACTGTCCCCCGGGTTTCAGCACACGGAAGATTTCACTAAGAGCCATACGAACCTCAGAAACATTCCGAATGCCAAAAGCCATAGTTACCACATCCACCATATTAGATTTTATACCCAAATCCAGAATATCCATTACTGCAAATAAATCATTATCTCCCCTGTGCTTATATTTTTCAAGTCCTACTTTTAGCATTTCTACTGAAAAATCAACACCGGTCGCATACCCCTGCTCAGGATAAACCTTTCTAAATCTCCTTAAAACCTCGCCCGTACCTGTAGCAAGGTCTAATAAATAAAAATCTTTTCCTTCCTCTGGCTTATTCATTTGTCGAATAAGTTTTTTCCGCCAATAAACATCCTGCCCAAATGATAATATATGATTGGTCAAATCATAGCGATAAGCAATGCGATTAAAAAGTCGAAAAATTTCTCCACTCTGCCTTAACTTATACTCCTTATTACAATTTTCTTCTATTTTAATTTGAGATATATCATTCATAAATATTTTTTACCTGCTTAATTTTCAAATATACTGATTATTGAATATATGTAAATCTTGTTTTTCCTAATTTACTGACAATTGTTATTTTAATTTTAACATGGCACATAGAAGTAATTATTTATAGAAAAATTAGGCATTTTTGCCACTTTAATACAGAAATAAATCCCTTCTTGAATTTTCAAAGTTTTTTTGATATAATAACGCAGAGTTATGTCGTAACTGGCGATTATAAGTGGAATAAACCACAAGGGAGCGACATTAAAAATAGCCGTTCGCCTGGGCTTCTGATTTAAGTGCTTTTTCATTGGAATAACATAATAACACACAATTGAATATATTATCACTCTTAGGAGAATTTCTTTGGAAGTAAAAAAGACTCCACTCTTTGAATGTTGTGAAAAAGCAGGCGGCCGGTTCGTAGATTTTCATGGTTGGTATTTACCTGTTCAATTTGAGGGGATTATCTCAGAGCATCTTCATGTTCGCTCCCATGCAGGCATTTTTGACTGCTCTCACATGGGCGAATTTGTCATACGGGGTAAAGAACAAATTGCTAATTTTTCATACCTAACATGTAGCAATTTTTTGTACTTACCTATAGGTCGCTGTCGTTATACTGTTTTGCTAAATAATGATAGTTTTATCATAGATGATTGTGTTGGGATAAAACTGGATGAAGAAACATTATTCGTCGTTACAAATGCAGGTCCATTAGAACAAGTTTCTTCCTTATTATGCAATTCTAATGTCCACGCAGAGGACATTTCTAATCAGACTGCTAAAATTGATGTTCAGGGACCAATGAGTCTCGAGGTTTTAATTCATTCTGGTTTCAGTCCACAAATAGCAGAACTAAAATACTGGACAGGTGGAAAATATGAATGGAGAGGAGAGAAAATTCTTATAACACGAGCAGGATATACAGGAGAGTTGGGCTATGAATTGTATCTATCTCACAATTTAGGCAAAGAAATCTGGGATACGCTTATATTGAACAAAAATGTAAAGCCCTGTGGATTGGGTGCGCGTGATACTCTGCGGACAGAGATGGGTTATCCCCTCAGTGGGCAGGACCTTCTACCCAATATGACTCCGCTAATGGCTTCTATGGATAGATTTATTGACTGGGAACATGATTTTATAGGAAAAGGTAAGTTGCTGCGGCAAAAAGAGATGGGAGACTATCCTCGCTTGATGGGTATTAAAACTCATACAAGACAGTCACCTCGACATAATCAAAAACTTGCTTTGCAAGGACATGAGGTAGGTATAGTTACCAGTGGAACTTTTGGTCCTAGCGTGGGCACCGGTGTCGGTTTAGCCCTATTAGATAAACAAGCCTCTATTCCTGGCACAATGTTACAAATCGTAGATCGTCCTTTGCAGGTAGAGGTTTGTAATGTCCCAATTTATTTAACTGGAACAGCCCGGAAAAAGGTATCATAAATATATATATGTTTTGCAACAGTAAAAAAACAACTAAAAATGCCCCCAAAAGATAAAGATAAGGAGAACATGCTATGTATCCAGAGGATGTTCGCTACACAGAGAATCACGAGTGGGTTGGGGAAGAGGACGGACTGTATCTCGTAGGTATTTCGGAGTATGCCCAGGAACAATTAGGCGATGTAACTTATGTAGAACTACCTGAGATAGGGAAACATGTCCGACAAAAAGAACCTGTGGCTCTGGTAGAATCTGTGAAAGCCGCTGAAGATATTTATGCCCCCGTTACAGGTGTTATTGTAGAAGTAAATGAAGCATTAGAAGGCGAACCTGAATTGCTTAACTTTGACCCTTATGGAAGAGGTTGGTGTTTCAAAATGGATGATATTGATACAGGACAATATCGCCGGTTGATGAACCGAGAAGCATACGAAAAATATCTGAAATCATTATAAGCAGTTTAACAACATTTATTATAGTTAAACCTTTTATCATCTCCAAGTTTTATCCATTATTAATATTTAAAGATTACAATTGTTGAAATAGAAACTAAAAAGGGCTCTGAGGAAAAACATTATGGCGTGGATACCCACTACAAAAAATGATGAGCAGGAAATGCTGAAAACAATCGGTATTCCCTCTATGGAATCATTGTTTCAAGATATACCTCCATCTCTACGATTAAAATCGTGGAATGTGCCGGAAGCCTTATCAGAAGTAGAGGCATACCAGAGATTAGATTCATTAAGTTGCAAGAATAAGGTAGACACAATATCCTTTGTGGGTGGTGGATTTTATGACCACTATATCCCGGCTGTCGTGGATTATCTTTCGCAACGCAGCGAATTTTCTACCGCATACACACCATATCAGCCTGAATGTGCTCAAGGCACGCTCCAATCCATATATGAATACCAGACGGCACTTTGCCGTTTAACAGATATGGAAGTCGCAAATGCTTCATTATATGATGGGGGAACCTCTTTATTTGAGGCTGTTATGCTCTCCGTTCGTGTAACTGGCAGACGGAAGGTGCATCTCATTCCTGGTTTAAACCCTATTTATGAGCAAATGATACGCACTCAGAGTGCCAATCTTGACCTAGAATTGGAATATGGAGATGACCCTTCGAATTGTGCCTGTATCGTTGCTGCAACACCTGATTTTTTTGGAAATTTGCATGACTTCACAGACATTGCCCAAAAATGTCACCGTGAAGGAGCACTTCTAATTGTTCAGTTCTATCCTATTTCATTAGGGCTCATGAAAACACCCGGCGAAATGGGTGCAGATATTGCAGTGGGCGAAGGACAGAGTTTAGGACTACCCTTAGGTTTCGGTGGACCCTATTTGGGGCTGTTCACTGCACGAAAAGAATACATCCGCAAAATGCCGGGTCGTATTTGTGCCATGACAGTAGATAAACAGGGGCAACGCGGTTTCGTTCTTACGCTACAAACAAGGGAACAACATATACGCCGTGAAAAAGCTATGTCCAATGTGTGTTCCAATCAGGCTCTATGTGCTTTGCGTGCTCTAATTTACCTATGTGAAGTAGGCAAAAAAGGTCTCACCGAAATTGCTCAGGATTGTTTCTCAAAAACTGAATATCTAAAACAGAAATTATCTACATTTGTTCCAATAATTAATTCTAAACCGACTTTTAATGAATTTGTCTTACGACTACCCATTCCAGCCGAAAAATTAGTTCAATCACTGCAAACAAAAGGCATATCGGCAGGTATACCCCTTAAATCACTACTTAAACATTGTAGGATGGAAATACCCTGCAAGGACTGGATGGGTAATACCTATGGAGAAGATGGTGATTTGCTTATTGCAGTTACAGAAAAACGGACTCATGAAGATTTAGACCAATTTGTCGAAGCCGTTCGCACAAGTATTTTATAGGAGCAGAAGAGATGGAATTAATTTTTGAAAAATGCAATCATCGTCAGGCTTTTTCATTGGGTAAAGAGTTCTTTCCTAAGACGGATTTTCCACAAGACCTTCAAAGAGAAACACCCGTGGAATTGCCTGAAGTTTCTGAGTTAGATGTAGTCCGTCATTTTACTCATCTATCGCGTAGAAACATTGGGGTAGATACAAATTTCTATCCATTGGGTTCATGCACAATGAAATACAATCCCAAAATTGCAGATATTGTTTCTTCATTTAAAGGGTTTACACAACTTCACCCACAATTTCTCTATTCAGAGGTTTATCACAACCACATTCAAGGTGCGTTGGAATTGATTTACGACCTTGAACAATTATTGAGTGAAATTTCAGGGATGAAAGCCGTATCACTCCAACCTATGGCAGGAGCCCATGGTGAACTTACGGGCGTACTTATGATTTCTGCATACCATAAATATCATAAAAACACGCATAAAAAAATTATACTCATTCCCGATTCTGCACATGGAACCAATCCAGCCAGCGCTGCTATTGCAGGCTTTCAGGTTCAGGAAGTCTCTTCCAATTCGCAGGGGACATTGGATTTGGACAGTTTCCGCAAAGTCATGAATGATGAAGTCGCAGGTATTATGCTTACATGCCCCAATACCCACGGATTGTTTGAAACGGATATTCAAGAGGTTGCAGATATAGCACATAAACACGACGCTCTACTCTACTACGATGGGGCAAATTTAAACGCTATCATGGGACAGTGTCGCCCCGGCGATTTAGGCTTCGATGTTATGCACTTCAATCTTCATAAAACCTTTGGAACCCCACATGGGATGGGCGGTCCCGGTTCCGGTCCCGTAGGAGTGAATGAACGACTTCTTGATTTCCTGCCCGGTCCAAGAGTAGTCAAGGAAAACAATGAAAACTTCCACCTCGAATATCCACAAAACAGTATAGGCAAAGTAACACCGTTTTTAGGACATTTCTTGATTGCTGTTCGTGCTTATGTTTATATTCTTATGCAAGGAAACGAAGGACTAAAAGAAGTAAGCCAGAAAGCGGTATTAAACGCCAATTATACCCTTGCACGACTTCGTCCCGTTTTTACACCAGCATACGACCGCCTCTGTATGCACGAATGTGTTCTTTCGGCTATGCCCTTCCACGATTATGGAGTGCATGCCTTGGACTTTGCAAAAGCCTTGCTTGACCGGGGATTCCATGCACCCACCGTGTATTTCCCATTAACCGTAAAAGAAGCACTTATGATTGAGCCCACCGAAACGGAATCAAAGGAGACCCTTGACCAATTCTGTAATACCATGTTAGACCTGGCAGAATTAGCCAAACAAAATCCTGAAGAATTAAAGAAAGCACCCGTTACTACACCCGTCCAGCGATTGGATGAAGTCAAAGCGGCTAAAGAACTGAATGTAGTTCGCCCTGTTTCAATAGCAAAGTCATAAATAAAAAGGAGTGTATGATGCCCTCTCCCAAAAAACCAAAATTGTTAAATGGCAACAAACTTAGTGAAATTATAAAGTTAGAATTAAAAGATAAAATAACAGAACTCAAAGAGAAAGGCATCGTTCCCGGGCTAACCGTCGTGTTAGTAGGCGATAATCCTGCCAGTCAGATTTATGTTCGTAACAAGCGTAGAACCTGTGAAGAGTTGGGAATTCGTTCCTTCGCTTATGACTTACCAACTCGAACATCAGAAGCAGACCTGCTCAAATTGATTGATGAACTCAACACCAATAATGAAGTGCATGGAATACTCATTCAAAGCCCTTTGCCAAAACATATTAACGAAGAAAAAATTCTAAATGCTATTGACCCTGACAAAGATGTGGATGGTTTCCATCCTGTAAATAAGGGAAAATTACTTAATGGACAGGATTGTTTTGTAGCATGCACACCCGCAGGTATTCAGGAACTGCTTCTGCGATATGGGTATAAAATTCAGGGGAAACATGTAGTTATCGTAGGTCGTTCCAATATTGTTGGCAAACCCTTAGCCGCCTTACTCGTCCAAAAAGCAAAAGGTGCTGATGCAACTGTGACGATATGCCACTCACATACACGCAATTTAAGCAAAATAACGCAAACGGCGGATATTCTCATAGCAGCCATAGGCGTCCCTGAATTTATTCAGGGCAGAATGGTCAAAGAGGGTTGTATCATAATAGATGTGGGCATGAATCGTATCCCGGACAGTTCAAAAAAATCTGGTTCCAGACTCGTAGGTGATGTCCATTACCCGAGTGTTGTAAAAAAAGCCCGTGCCATTACCCCGGTCCCAGGTGGCGTCGGACCCATGACCATTGCCATGCTTATGAAAAACACCGTCAAAGCCGCAGAAAACACTCTGACCCAGAGATAGTTTTCTATAATTATAATATAGACAAAATCGCTACTACTTTTGCCGGGAAATTTTTCGAGGGAAGATTTTACAATTCAAATTGTTAAGGGATACGGAAATAAAGGGTCACGGGTTTCCCACCACGAATGACCTGAACAGATAAGTCTTTTGTTCCTTTTAACCGTTCATATAAGGGCATGACTTGTGAAAAATCATTTATGGGGATTCCATTAACGGAAGAGACGATATCGCCATCTCGAAAACCCAGTGCAGGAGCATACGGAATCTGGCTGATATTAGGAACCGATAAACCGATGGGTTTACCTGAGGGGTCACGGGCTATAGTAGGGGTGTGTTTCATCAATAATTCTTCTGGTTTCACCTGAGTCTCGTTGAAATTAATTTTAGAAACATCTACATACGGGGTATTAGAAGAAAAGGTCCCTTTATATACTTCGTCGCCCTTCGCTTTCAAAACAATTTTCTCCTCTTTTTCTTCTTTCTTCTCCTCTGCTTCTTTCTCCACCTTATAACTTACCAGAGTTAGACCTTTGCTTTTCCGATAATCCCAGGGTGCCAGAGGTGAAGTTTCTGCCCACAGTCCTTTTTTCTCTCGTATGGCTGTTGCACATAGACTTTTAAGTGTTAAATCTTCTTTAGCATTTTCCTCATCCCACCAGGCGTATCCTTCCTTTATCATGGTTTCACCCACATTATCTTCTGCCTCCGTCCAGACTTTCCCTACCTCTTCATTCAGATTATCTGTTGTCAATAATTCTATCTTTACATTTTTATCACTAATAAGTTCTGTGAGAAACTTCTTTGCCTCTTCAAAATAGTGCTGTCCTTCTTCAGGGGCATCAATTCCCCAAATCCGCACCTTTATTGTTCGTGGGCTGTCTTCTGCCGTTTGGGCAACGAATGTATCGCCTTCCTGTATCTCCGTGACTTTACACGGCACGGGTTCTTCTGACTGTGCAATATTTCCCAGGAAAAAAATAAGGGCAACAAAACCTAATCCTTTCAACACATAATTCATAACTCACAACCTTCTTTTTTAACTATATCCTATATATAAAAACGATTTTAGTATAAAAATAGTTAAAGAAACAAAAAAATACTCTACTACTCATCCATATAGTTAAAATAAATAAATTTATTAGCCCAAAACTTTTTTGTTATTGGATGATAAAGTCATTTCAAATTGTTGATTGTTTGCAAAAAGGTTGTTGAATTTGTTGCCATATTCTTTTTCGTACCAGCGACTGAAAGGTTGGGCGTATTTCATTACCCAATCCTGTGTTGCCTGTATTTTCATATCTTGTTTATGCTTTTCTGACTCAATCCATACATGCTTTTCTATCTCACGCCGTTGGAGAATGTTTTTGTGTAGCACTTTGATATGGTCAGTAGAAAAGGAACACAAGTATAATGCCATTTCATCTATAACATCATTATCTAGTTGAAAACTAACAAATTGATACAGGTTAGAAAGGAATAAATCACGATTACAGCCTACGGATAGAAATGCTTTACCGTAGTTATATTCTTTATCCATCTTTTTACTCCTTTATATACTGTTTATAACTATATATAAAGATTATAAATTCTTTTTATTCTATAAATAATATACTACTTTTACAAGATAAATGCAACATTTATTGATAAAAAAATATACTAAAATTTTTTATCATATTTTTATAGATTTAATACAATTTTTATTCAAAGTCCTGCTTTATATAAGGTTACAAACGATTTATTGCAGTGTTTAGATAGAATTGTTGTTAAATTTTGTTATACCTGTAATTGTAATTTTGCCTTTGTTAAGACTTATCTTAATTTCAATTCCTTTGAATAAATTAATTTTATTGAAAATATTGTTTATCTCTTCTGGGTTGTGGAAACGCAGGATATTTGATTCTTTTAAGACTGAAATTACATTATTTATCTCCGTAATGCACATATCTGGTTTAAATTTAATTATGAATGAATAATTACCTTCTGAACCAATTTTCCCGCTTTTGATATGTTCAACAAGAGAATCTTTTAATTCATTATTGTTTGCAAATACTAATTGGTCGTTAGAACACTGAATATGCAAATCTACTTGCGAACTACCCATCAAAGGGACGATAAACTCGTCTGGGTTTGAAGATGGAATGGCTTTATTTTTCTCGCCTAAAACAATAATTGACGGATTGAGAATTGTTTGAATGGCATTTTCGCATATATTGGGTTGAGTCTTTGCAATTACACAATATTTAGGGATAAAAGGGACAATCTCATCTGTATAAAAGGTATCAAAAGCAATGTAAAATTGATTGTTCAGGAGAGGAGAAAAGGTTTTAATCCAATCTGTAAATGATAGTTCCATTGGATTAATTGGGGCTAATACATCATTGGTTCCTGGGATTGTTTCAAAGGCGTGAATCCAGGTTTTTAATGGAACACCTGTATCTATAGAACAGGAAAGCAATGTGTCAGGTGGTTCCTGTAAAGGGCCTGAGACAATTTCTGTTAATAGTATAGACCATAAAGTTTCCGTATCTGGATTAATTTCTGTTTCACATTTAATTCCTAACTGAGTTGGCGTTATGGCTAAATGGAAAGAAATTTGAGGGATAAATCTTTGCAAATCTTTCCATGTCGGTTTTACTGTCCCCCAGGCGAGATAGTGTCCCTGATTTTCTATTAGTTCAGTTGTAAGGACAGCCCCGGAGTTGTCTGCTTCTTTTTTTGTAATTGATTGAATCAAGGTTTCTCTGCTTGGAGATAGTAAGAGAATCCTGCCTTTTCGGGCATAATATACTTTCTGTTGTGGCAGGTATTTCAGGTTTAGTCCACCTGCCCAATCACTTTCTACAATAGAAGACCATGAGAAAATTTTTTCCAACATGCAACCGATTCGAGATAAACGGACAATGAGCAAGTAATCTTCAAATGTTTCGAGGTCGTTTGCAGAAAGATAGAAGAAATCATAGATTAAATGTTTGAATACCCATAGAGGTATTTTCTGTTGGTCTGACAGTAACTTTTTCACTTCATACGCAGAAGAAGAAGGTTCTACGAGTGCCCATAATGCAGATTGAGCAAGTATATTATGGTTTTGCATTAATTGAGGACTGAAGACCTGAAAGTTGGGTGATGTTGGGATAAATTTCTCAACTGGATATAAATCTCTTGATAACCATAACCACCAACCTACCAGAAGAATAATTACCAGAAGGAAAATTTGAAGCAAAAACTTTATAAAACTACTCCTTCGTTTTCTCCTTCTGCGATTAATCTCACTATATACTCTTAATGTTTCACTCATAAATAATTAAATGTTTCCTATTTCTAAAGAAAAATATTCTGATGGTTTGTTGTCATTAGTTCGAATTGATATGGAGACCTTTTTCTCTGTGGGTTCAAAAACTACATTGAATCGGCTATGTTCATTCCATAATTGAGAAAGAGAAGTGTCTTCTGAATTTGTAGTGGTCATCATAGTTTTTAATTCGTCTGGACTAACGATTCGCTCATTTTCTAACTGTCTCAACAGGTTTGAATATCTTTTTGCAGTTGTTTCCGATGCACCCGATAAGGAAGCACAGCCTAATAAAATCCCTTCACTTTTCAGGGTTTGGGCTGTGGCATCGTTTGGGTCAGGTTCAGGAAATACATAAGTCATCCATTTCCCTTCGTTATTCTTGCCTGCAAGGATAATGTGATATGAAGGGGGAATAGTTATATTAGCAACTTCACTTATAGCCGTTTCAATGTTTGCGCAATTGAGCAATACATGCTTTAATGTGAATTCTGGACCCGGCACATCTTTTGATAAGTCTGTTAGCGTGCCTGTATCACGCGTAATAGATAAAACAATACCTGCCTCGTTCATTCCGCAAAATGTTCCATTGAACCAGGTGAAACCAATCTCTACAAATGGGATGCCATTAGCAGGTTTATATGAAAACACCACAGGCAATTCATCAATTTCCCAATCTACCGTGTGCCCAATGAGAATATCTTTAGCACCGGCTCGCTCCCCTGAAATAGTCACGGCTGTGCATAAAGGGGTATCAAATAGGGGGTCGAAGGACTGTGCCTGTTGAATATTCATGGTATTTTGTAGTAGCCATATCTTGTCAAAGGGAATGGATGTGCCATCAGACACACCAATAAGTTCATCTATTACTTCTTGATGAAGTTTTTTTATAGTTGGACGAATACCAATAGCCATTGTTGGCAAAAGTAAAGTGCTCATATCAACCCATGCCGCAGGGATAATAGAAGCCATTCCTTGTTGGGGCAGATATTTGCCTTTTTGCGTAGGCTGTTGGATTAATTCTTCAAATCGTTTTTGTATAATGTTCTTTGCAAATTTACCTCGTGCAAAACCACACTCGTAGGGAGTTCCCACAAGTTTTACAATTGACAAATTTTGCTCCGTTTTTTGCACCTCTGGCATGTCAAAATCTTTATTCTGAAATTCTGGCTTTTCTATGCTTAACAGAGAAAAGCAGGTGTTCAGAACCCATTTCTCTGCCTGAGGTCCAAAGAAATTCATTCCTGCTTCATAAGTTTTGTCGAATAGGAGATGTGGAGGGACAAAATACATAAGATAGTCATTAGCCAGGTCTACTGTAAAATGAGCCTTGAAACCAGCACCTAATACATGCTCACGCAATTGCAATGCGTATTCGACGCATAATTCACCGGGAAAAAAGGAAATAGCGAGGTCATTAATTTGTAGAGATTGGAACAAGGTTTTTTGAGGGAAAAATTCCATGATACTCATGGGAAGTGCTATTTCCTGGGCAATCAGTTTCAATTTTGCTTCGGATAAGGAAATATTTTTTTGAGCCTCATATACTCGCTGTGCTAAAAGTCTGCCGACCTTTTCTGTGCGTGCCCAGCCGGAGGTCTGTTCTGGTGCTTGAATCGTTTGATTCCCTTCGGCTCCATTTAGGAAAAATGGGACACATCCTGCCGCTGCCAAACTCTCAATTTCAAGATAAAAATAGCCGGGATAATCTGCTGAGAAAGAATAGAAGTCGTCACCCTCAGTATCTACGGAAGTCGGATGTCCTGCCATGTTGGCAATAATAGCAATTTCATTTCCGTTGGCGTCTTCAATGGCAATAAACCCAATTTGTGAATCCCTTGGACCGCCAGAATAACGGCGATTACAGGTCAGGTCCTCCTGAGGTATAGTTCCATAGCCTAAAACAGCATTCTTTGCATTTGCTTTTGCGTCGCGAAGTGCTTGACTGATAATTCGTGCTGTCCTTTCCACTAATTCAGGAATATATCTGCCGGATATAAAACGCAGTGGATATTGTTTACACATTCCTCCAAAACCGTTGTGAGTATGAGTTGCAGTCATAATAATATTCTGTGGCGGGAAATTTTCAGGTGCCATCGCAATTACTTTGTCTCGCAATTCACGGTCAACAAAACACAGGTCCAAACTTACCAAAAACAATTCTGTTTCGTCATCACTGATATAAAGGACATGAGCCCAAAGCGGGTCATGGACAGCACGAGCACCTTTGCCCAGACGAGCACCATAACCGTTCAAGGGAATGCCCAAATCAGGTGTAATTTCTGCTTTGACGGCGCCTGCTTTAAGAGCGAAACTATCTGTGATATTTAACAAAAGAAAAAAGACAGTAAATAGTGGGATGAACAAATAAAAATTAAAAAAATAAAACTTTCTCTTTTTCATATAAAACTTTCTAAATGGCTATAATCTGATATTGTATCACTCCTTACAATTTCCAATCGAGTAATCAACTTTCTGGAAGAAAAAAACGACAGAGTAGAAACCAAATTTGTGATAGATTATTGTGATAGATTAAATATTATCACATGCCTACTATCTACGGAATGATTATTACAGTCCTTTAAATTGGGGAAGCCTTTTGTTCAGAAATGCTTCTATTCCTTCTCGTGCGTCTGAGGTCTTTGCACATTGTTGGAAAGCCAATTTTTCATAATCCGGGGCATGGACAGGTTCAGTGATTCGTTTTTGTTGTAATTGAATAAGTTCACGAAGAGCCACAGGTGGTTTGCTGGCTAATAAATCGGCTAATTCTTGTAATGATTTTTTTAATTCTTCGTGTAGAACTACTTTTGTAACCAGTCCAAAATGCAGTGCTTCCTCTGCCGAAATGTTTCTGCCCGTTAATAACAAATCCATGGCTCTCCCTTCACCGATAACACGAGGTAAACGGAATGTTCCTCCCCAGCCCGGAATGATGCCTAAACTAACCTCTGGTTGTCCAAAACTTGCATTGACAGAAGCAATACGGATATGACAGGCAAGCGACAGTTCACATCCACCACCTAAAGCGAATCCGTTTACACCTGCAATTACGGGCTTTGTGCATGCCTCGATGTAATTCATAGTCTTTATCCCCTGTGTTAACATTTTACCTTCACCCATGGGGTCATCGAGGTCCTGTGCAATTGTAGGAATGTCCGCACCCGCAGCAAAAAATCTGCCTTCACCTCCTGTAATGATTATCACCTTTACTTCAGGATTCTTTTCAGCCTCTTCCATAGCATTATAAATCTCTCCAAGTAACTCGCGTGAAAGTGCATTTACTTTGGGTCGGTTTAATATAATCCAGAAACTTGAATTTGTTTTTTTTGTAAGCAGGAATTGATAAGCCATAGGGGTTCGCTCCTTCATCTTTGGTTTTTTACTATTTATATTATAATACCCAATTCGTCCGACTTTAAGAGGATACTTTCTATTTATAAAATAAATAAAAATTAAAATATATAATTATTCTTTTTTAGTCTGGTCAGATAAATTTGAATCTTCAATATTTAGCATCCTTCTTACCTTTTCAAACAGTGCCCATGCGTGTGGATGTCCTAAATATACAGCCATTCCAAGGAAAAGAAAACTATCAAGATACTTCTTTTCCTGATAATAGCAATAGCCAACGCCATAAAAGGCTTCACGGTAAGGTTTGTTTTCTTCCACGACCGATTGAAGTAAAGGCAAGGCAAGTTCCCATTTCCCTTCCTTGATAAGTCGAACCCCTTCCATAATCCTTTCTTCAGGAGGTTGATTTTTTAGTCTTCGATGAATTGCGGTGATTGACTCTTGAGGGAGGATAAGATTCTCGGAAGTTATTTTTATTAATTTTCCACATACACCGCAGGTTATCTGGTCAATCAAGTCAGGCTTGACGATAGGATATGTTTGCCCACATGAGCAGATGACTCGGTAGGTTTCTTCTGTTTCTTTGTGATGCAACATATAGCAACCTTTAGCATAATATATATTATAGTGCAGTAATATTAAACTTTAATACATCACTATTATTATATCATAATATATATAAAAATAAATTTATAATATAATATATCATTATTATAATATTAATCTTACTTAAAATACTTGCATTTCAAGCACTTATAAATTCGTAGAATATGACCGAAGAATTTTACTGGTTCTATTAATAATGAAAGGGAATCAAAATAAACTCAGAAGGGTTCAGATAGTCGGTGGACTATGCCGCTGGAGTAGATAACAGCATCCTGAGGACATCTTTTCACGACAAGCACATCATCTTCTTCCAGGGGAATAGATTCAGGGGAGTTATCATAGGCAAGAATGGCAGGTCCGCGTGTTATTTTAACTTCGGTTACGATGTCTTCCGGCAAAACGATGTGGGTAACACTTTCTGAGGTTGCCAGGATGGCAATTCCAATGCCTTTCCAGAAAATTCCTCTTGTTACATTGGAAAAATAGGCAGTGCTTCCAAAGGGTGTGCTAATCATAAATCCATCACCCAATATTTCCCGCCCTTCACCTTCATAAGAGATTCCATCAACCCATATCTTGAATCGCACTGCTGTATTGATTCTTCCTTTTTCTGCCATTACCTCGTTTAGTGCCTCAAATTGATGGGAAGGATTATCTTGTCCCCCAGGATAGACAGAACATAATAACTTCATATAGCGATAGGGAACAAGTTTATTTTCAACAAGTCGTTGTAGCACTTCTTCCGGTGGATGAGGAATACATCGGTGCCCCCGTAGACTTTTTAATATAGGTATTTTAGGAATATGCGGATATGCAAGTTCAGAAGATAACAGAGTCCCATCACCACCGTAACTCAAAACGAAATCAGGATTTTCTTGTACTATTTTTAATTGAGGAAATTTTTTAAAGATAGGGACTAATTCCTCAGTATCCTTTCCAAACAACAATATTTTTTGGGTTACTGAGTTATTATTGTCAGAAAGTTTATGTTTTTCTTTACCCCGCTTTTCTCTAATAGCGCCCACATATTTGAACATATAAAACTTTTTACCTTAGATTTCTTCTTTCTTTGATAGCGTGTGTTCTACAAATTCTCGGATTTCATCCTGGTCCTTTTCGTTAATTCGAGTAAACACAATCCCCACTTTATAGGTAGCACTTCCTGAGTCATCTTTATTACAGCGGACTACAATTCCTTCCGCCTGAATCTGGTGTCTAAAAGGTTTGGGGAGTTCAACAACAATTTGCATTTTTGTCATAAGAGGAATAGACTGAGCCGTATGGCATAAAACCCCATTCACGCTAATATTATCTACATGATTTAGTATCTCTGTCCCTTTTGATTCGATGGGGATATTCAACCCCTTTTTACTTCGAGGATATCGCCTACGGTCTTCAAAGTTTGAAGAAGGTGTCATTTCTTATTCCTCTTTTTCATGTTTGATGTATATTGTGCTTTACAATATATATTACTTTACTCTACCTGCTTTTGTAAAGTGGAATTATTTCTTTTTTTCATACCTTTAATTATTATGTATGGAAAGATTGAGAGGAAACTTATAAATAGTAATGAAACGACATGCCACCAACTCGAATTCTGGAAAAGAAAATTAGATTGACTAAAATAGTTCTGTATAGATTCTGTAATAAAGAGAATCAAAATTCCATAGACGACAAGTCTCGTCTCTGCATTTGTGCTTCCAACGGCCGAAACATAGAAGACTGTAAACCATAATCCGCACAGAATAAGGTTTCGTATCAAGATAAAAACAAAGAACAAGGGAGTTTGTTGGTAAAATATGGAAAACGAGATAGGAGAAAAATTAAATATCCCTTGAATTGTAATCTCCAGAATCCATATTAGCATAATGCCCATGGAGAGACTTAAAGAGACTTCTTTTTTATCCTTTGGTATAGGTTTGAAAAATAGGAAGATACCAAAAAGTAAAAATGATATTAATGTTTCACTTAAAGAAAAATAGAAGGCTTCTATATAGGGAGATAGACCTTCTTTGTAGGATGTTGTTGTGAAGATTAATTTTGAGGATAGGGGGTCTATTTTTTGCCAGTAATAAATCAGGACTTTCGCTGCTACCCCTATACCTACTCCCCATAATAGCAAGGAGAATGGGGCTTTTTCCCTTAATAAAGTAATACATAAAAAACATAAAATTATTACTACCGTCAAAGAGGTCATAGCCTTATATATTAATACATGTTTATCGGTTAAACCCGGTGCAATGGCTGTGTAAACATCCCCTGCTGCTTCTTCAAAATTCAACGAGATATGAATATTATTCAACGCCGTATCGGATGGAAGTATAAATTGATATTGAATAAGAGATTTGCCTTGAAATTTCTGTTCTTTAATAATTTTGCCTTCTTTGTCCTCTACTTTTATAGTAAGTCCGCCGCAAAGCAGTTTTCCTGTGAAACTAAATGCGTAATCATGTTTTTGAGTAGGTGTATGTATTACTCGATACCGAACAATTTTGGAGACGGGTTGAATCCCTGTTTGATACTCTTTATCAAATATCAATTCTGCGTGAGAAAAGGGGGCATAAAAAAGACAACATAAAAAAGTTAATAAAAACAACCATAATTTATTCATAGTTCATACTCGTAAAAGTTTTTGGAGATATTTTACAATAAATTCTGCTATTGATATAAACTGTGACTTATGGGATAAAAATCGTTTCGTTATGGGAAAGCAAATATCAATTAAAAATGGGACAATAATGGTCTTCAGAAAAGTAAGGACACACCTGATAGCCTTTTGAATTAAAGAACTGGACACCCCGAAGAATTTCATAGAGGTTAAAATGCCAATCCTGTGGATTATAGTCTAAAGTGTGTTTTGGGCAGGAGAAATCAAAACTCTCATCATATCCCGGTGCATAACCATCTTCAGTCCCTCCTTCACAATGGAAACCCCCTGAGTTAAAGAATTGAATCACTCGTAATAATTCTCTCAAATCAATTCTATTATCCTTATTTGTATCTGCAGAATGATAATCTGGAACAGGGCTTGAATTAAAAACGAGTTGGACAAATTCTGCTTTTGTCCCATTGTAACTAAGGACAAATTGATATTCTTCGAAATTGTTCATTCCATCATTATCTGCGTCGGCATCTGGCATTAAAGGAAATATCCCTGAAGGATATTCAAATGATGAATAGGTATAGTGTATTTGGAGTGTATTAATTAAATTGTTTAAATTCCCACCTATCGTAAGTAAGCCCGCAAGAACATGACGGTATGAATAGTATGTAGTATGAAACAAAGGTTCTGTCTGAAGAACATTATAATTTTCAACATACTTACAGATAAATTGATTTCCCCATATCCCCTGAGGGGAACAAAGTAAAAATTTTACAAGTTCTATTTCCCATTCATCGGGTATTTGTGATTGATTAGTGTCAAGATTGTTCAAAGTCAAACCAAAAAAATCAGCCATCTTTTTTACTTCCCATGCGAAATTAGGGCATGCTTCTTCCCAGACACAAGTTTCACCTTCTATAGTTCCTTCTCCATCTGAAGTTCCTTCTCCATCTGAAGTTCCTTCTCCTTCGATTGTGCCTTCGGAGATTCCTTCTCCCTCAATAGTTCCTTCGGGTATTCCTTCGCTACCTTCTGATGTTCCTTCAACGATTCCTTCTGTAATTCCCTCTATAATCCCTTCGGGAACCCCTTCCCCCTCAGATGTTCCTTCAATAGTTCCTTCCGTTGTGCCTTCACCAGTCCCTTCTATTATTCCTTCACCTTCGGGAGGGCAGGGTCCCGTAGATACCCAGAGAGCGACCGTACTACCCATTACTACTGTTGTCCCACCCACAGGGTTCTGGTCAATAACATACCCATCAGAAATTTCATCATTACATACTTCTATAACTTCTCCCGCAGATAAGAAAGCATTGGTTATTGCGGTTGTGGCAGAAGATAATGTGCTACCTATAACATCTGGAACATTAGTTAAATTGGTAAAGATACATCGGACATACCTGTCCTGGTCTATAGAGAATGCACATCGTGGATAGGTTGCCGACATATCTCCAAAGTCCCCTTCCCAACGCAGAAACCTCCAGCCGGGAGTAGTTGCCAGAGCCTCACCACGAATATAAGTCCATTCAATAAAGTCATATTCGGAAACACCGGTTGTAACAGTTATGGGGTCATTAAAATCAGGTGTAATAGATACACTCCCTTCGCCTTGAACTTCTACTGTTAACTTATACCAGGGCTTTATTATAAAATTCGCCGTTACATTGCGGTCCTGGTCCATCGGTAGTTCTAAAATATAATATCTTGGAGTGGCAGTTTCTGGAAGGTCACCTGACCAGTAGTCAAACCGCCAGAGGTTATCCGTCCTATATGCTGTTACGCTAACATAAACCCCTTCTGAATAGCGATGTGGATTTCCCATAGACGCCGGAGTTGTTCCACCTTCACCTTCTACATATATATTTAGTTCATATCCTGTATTGGTAAAAGTAGCAATAACATGTTTGTCGGAATTCATCGTTACCGTGATAAATTCAGACGCACCATGGGCATCGCCTGACCAACCCCCAAAATATACACCCGACGAAGTTCCTACACTGATTCCAATAGACTGCCCATTTATACACCCGTATACTCCTGCCTGCGGGAAAGTACTCCCTGAAGCATTTCCAGCGTGTTCTATGGTAAGTCGCCAGACCGCTGGCACGAAGACCGCCGTAACTGTTTTATTCCCGTCCATGTATACTTGTGTATACCATCCCGAACCTGAGGCAGCACCTTCCCAGTGGTCAAATGCCCAATCAGCGGTTGGGACTACATTTATAAATGCTGTTGACCCAGCACTATAAGTGAAAGTCCCTATACCCGGAACAACGGTTCCTCCTTCTCCTACCCGATTGATAGTTAAAGTATATTGAACCTTTTCTTGTGCATGTAATAATCCACCGACAATAAGAAATAGCAGCATACATACTAATATTCTGATTTGAATAGTAATTGAAAAGTTTTTCACATTAGAGTTCCTTCTAATTGGACTGCGATGTTGGGCTCGCTATCTTATTACACTGTAATAGAACTCGATATATCTTTCTACCCAATCTTATTACCGAGACTTCACGCTCTGTAAGTATGTCAAAAGGATTGTTTTCCATTAATTCTTGAACTAATGAAAAGTGCGGATTTGCAAGAAACAATGACTTTAATTCTAGTAATAATTCTTCTACATCCGTTTGAATAAATACCTTCCCACCAGGTTGCAAATAGGTAGCCAATACCTTTACAAGTTCTTCATTAACCAATCTTCTTTTGTGATGTCTCCTTTTGAACCATGGGTCAGGGAAATTGATACTTACATATTGCAAAACATTTATGGGTAAACTATCAAGAAGAGGCTTTAAAACGATGTGAGCCTGACCTGTAAAAAAGAAAAGATTATTTAAGCCCTTTTCTCTTTTCCAGCAGTTAGCACGTTCAACAAGTGGCTGGCGTATTTCCAGACCTAAAAAATTCCAGTCCTTGTGTTTTTGTGCCATTTTAAGTAAAAAATGTCCTGCAGCACAGCCTAAGTCGAGATGTAATGGATTAAACGGATGAGCATACACTTCTGTCCAATTTGGGAACGGTGGCAGTGCGAGGTATTTATTACTCAGCGGATTAACATGTTGGTGAATTCTCAAAACTCATCACACCTATATTAATTTATTCACTCTTTACCTTTCGTTTTCTATTTATAATTATACTATATTTTATAATGATTTGATGTTATAAGTTTGCAACTTAACAAGTAATTAAACATTCCTTTTCACCTAATTGCGGTTGAAACAAGAGAGAGAATAATTTAAAATCTTATAATGCACATAATCGGAAATGTTTAATAAGAAAGGAAATTGTCAATGATAACCTGTGATGACTTGTCCCGTCGGCGATTTTTGTATGCAAGCGGTTCTCTCGTTCTGGGTTCCGCCTTACTTCAAAAAAATATTCTTGCACAGACAAATGGAAATGCTTACCCTCGCTTAAAAAAAGCCGTCCAATGGAATAATCTACCCAAAGAATTGTCGGAAATAGACCGCTGTAAATTAGCCAGAGACTGCGGTTTTGACGGCATTGAAATTCCACCTATTACCAAAGAAGATGAGGCAAAGCGGATATGGGAGTCTGCCCAAAAAAATCAAATAGAAATACACTCCATCATTTATGGTGGCTGGGATAAACCGCTATCCCATCCTGACCCGGCGATTGTTGAAAAGGGGAAAAGTTCAATTATTCAGGCTATAGATTTAGCAAAGCAAGTTGGTGCAAACACAGTATTATTAGTGCCTGCGGTAGTTAATGAACAGGTCCGCTATCAAGAGGCATGGGAACGCTCCCAAAAGAACATTAAAGACCTTATCCCTTATGCAGAAAAAAATCAGGTTATTATTGCCGTTGAAAATGTATGGAACAAATTTTTGCTCAGCCCATTAGAATTTCGCCAATATATTGATGAAATCAATAGTCCTTTTGTTCGTGCTTATTTTGATATGGCGAATGTGGTTATATTTGGCTATCCACAGGATTGGATACGGACACTTGGCAATCGAATCGTCAAGGTGCATATAAAGGACTTCAAACGCAACGGCTACCAGTGGTGCAATTTGCCCTACGAAGGGGATATAGATTTTGCAGAGGTTCGTTTAGCCTTGCAGGAGGTAGGATATACGGGTTGGATTACAGAGGAATTCCCATCTGGTGATGAAAAGCATCTAAAAGAATTATCACGCCGTATGGATTTGTTCATTCAAGGAGCCAAGAAAGCATAGTTTAACTACCGTTTCTACTTATTTTAACCCTGAAACCGCAGATATTTTTGGATTTGTAATAAGGGTAATTTTTTCTTTGTTCTCTATTAGTATATCTTAGTAGTGTGTTTTTTATCATGATAGATAAAACTATTTTTTTTCTTTAACCGTTTAAATATACAAAGGCTCTTGCAACTTATTTCTTTACAAAAGGATAAAATTAATATAATAAAGATAACTCATTTCACAAAAATTATAAAAGAGGAATATCGTTCATGCGAAACAAAAAGATAGCCCTTTTTCTTGTATTAGGAATTTTTGGTTTTGTTCTTTTAACTTATGCCCAAAACAGTCCAGAAACAATGGCAGACTCTCCTCCGATGAAGCAGAACCTTACTCTATGGGATATGATAATGGCTGGAGGAACTATTCTCTGGATTACAGCCGCATTAGGCTTTATTGGGTTGGTATGGGCTATATACCTATTGCTGACTTTAACACCGAAAAGAGAATTGCCACCCACCTTAATTCGTAGTTTAATTCATCTTTTACAGGCAGGTGATTATAAAGGGGTTATGGAACTGTGCGAAGGGAGAGATGAATTGATTGCAAAAATGGTTTTTGCAGGGGTAAAATTGGTCGGGCATGACCGGTATGTAATTCAGGACGCAATGGAAAGTGAAGGAGAACGCGGTGCAAGTTTTCTATGGCAACGGGTTTCATATTTAAATAATATTGCTGTATTAGCACCCTTATTGGGCTTGTTAGGGACGGTCTGGGGTATGATGCAAGCCTTCGGAG
Source organism: uncultured Nitrospirales bacterium (assembly GCA_964549105.1). Lineage (GTDB taxonomy): Bacteria > Hydrogenedentota > Hydrogenedentia > Hydrogenedentales > Hydrogenedentaceae > Hydrogenedens. The sequence continues at coordinate 167,335 of CAZJTZ010000002.1, read as the reverse complement.
CCATTGCCTTTAATGATGCACAGGTGAAGGGCTTAGCAATGGCATACAGCGTGGCATTGGCAATGGTGACGACTGCAGGAGGTTTAGCCGTAGCCATTCCTGCAATGGCAATTTATTTTTACCTGCGGGGTAGAGTAAATCGAATCATAGCAGAAGTAGAAGCCATTGCCAGCGAATTAGTAGAACTTATTGCAAAAGGGTCACGCACATGAGAATACGCCGAAAATTTGAAGAAGAGCCTGAACCTATTCAGATGGCTCCGCTTATTGACATTGTATTTCTGACTCTTGTTTTCTTTATGGCAACTACGGTTTATGGTGTTTTAGAATCGGAAATAGATATAACCCTGCCCACAGCGGAAACCTCTGTTCCAACAGCGCGTAGTCAAGGGGAAATTTATATCAACTTAAAAGCAGATGGTTCTATCATCGTTAATGATAGAACGGTTACCTTAACCGAATTACAAGAGGTTTTAAACAAGGTATCCCAATTTTTTCCCGGAAGTTCGGTTATTATCCGTGGCGACCAAAATGCTATGTTGGGAAACGCGATTCGGGTTCTGGATTGCTGTAGAAAAGCAAATATACAGAATGTGGCGTTTTCAACCATTAATGAAAAGACGAATCAACCAATAGAAACCACTACTGAAACTACTGCACAGCCGACTGAACCTATCCCAACTCAACCTCAAGTGCAATAAGATAAGGTTATTTCCAGCATGAAATTATTGTGTAGATTATTTGTTCTAAACCTTTCATTTATATTTTGTTTATCTGCTCAGGCACAGTCTCCTGACCTGAGTTCAGAAGAGAATACACAAATTGATTTTGCCAACGGTTTATACAGTCGTCAGTTTTTTAAGGAAGCCATTGAAGAATATAAAAAATTTATTTCCAGATATCCTAATTCTCCGCGAATTGTGGAAGCCTACCTCCGTTTAGGAAAATCTGCACTGGTAGAAAAACAATATGAAACGGCAATTAGTGCTTTTGACGAGGTAATTAAAAGGTCATCGGAGCCCAATCAGAAAACAGAAGCCCTTCTTCGAAAAGGGGAATGCTTTTACTATTTGAAACGCTGGGCTGAATGTTCTGAAACATTGAAAGAACTTACCGGGGAAAATACACCTGCAGAATATCGCCCGCGTGCCATTTATTTTTATGCTCGTTCTCTCGAACAGACACAGAATTATGAATCTGCCATACCTGTGTTGCAATCCATGTTGCAGAATTTTCCTGACCATGACTTAACCCCGTTTGCAAAGTATATTTTAGGCATGATTTATATAAAGATGAATCAAACAGAAAACGCTGTTTCCATGCTGTCAGAGGTTGCCTCTAATGAAAAGGCAGACCCTGAGTTGCGAATGGAATGTAATTTTCGTGTAGCGGAACTTTATTCACAATTGGGCTGGTTTGAGGGAGCCATTAATGCCTACAATACGCTAAAAACCCAGTTCAAGGAAGGACCCTATAAAGAAAGAGCGGACTTTGGTTACTTATGGACACTATATCAGGCGAAGCGTTTTGCCGACGCTATAAATGAGGGGAAACTTTTTCTACAAAATTATCCCAAAGCAGAAAAAAGACCTTTTGCGATGTATGTCCTTGCCAACTCATTATTGGAACAAAATCAATTAGATGAAGCACTGACTATTTATACCTCACTTCGTGAGCAATTTTCGGACACCCGTTATGCCATAGATGCGCAGTATAAAATTGCGTGGATTCAATATTTGAAAAATGATTACAAAAGTGCCAGAGCCAATGCCATTGAGTTTCTTGATAAGGCAGATGGGTCTACCCTAAAGCCCGAAGGAAACTTTTTACTGGGCTTACTATACACAGCCGAAGGGAATTACGAAGATGCTATGGAAGAGTTTCAGGTAGTGTATGAGAAATACCCCAACTCTAAATTTGCTCCGGAAGCCTTGTTCAAGTCGGGTGAATGCGCAGAATTATTAGGAATCGTTCAGCCTGCACTTCAGTTATATAGCCGATTTGTGCAGACCTATCCAACACATTCTCTTGCCATCTCTGCTTACCTTCGTTCGGGCGACCTGTATAGAAAGGAAGGGAATTGGGAAGAGGCATTGAAGTCCTACCTAAAGGCGAAAGAAGTGGCTCAAAATAATTCTCTGGAGGAACAGGTATTAATTCGTTTAGCAAGTTGTTATGAGCGATTGAACAAAACGGAGGAAGCCTTTCAGATATACCAGGATTTTGTGAACAAGTTTCCACAATCTTCGTATGTCTACGAGATGAAACTAAAATCAGGGGTTTATTACATGAAGGCAAAACGCGACTCGTTGAAGTCTATTGATGCTTTACAAAATTTATTGACTCAAAACCCACCGCCCGAGGTTGCGGGACAGGCATGGTATACGATTGGGATAGCCTATTATGAGATGAAAGATTACGAAAAAGCGGCAGAAGCCCTCCTTAAAACAATAACTGATTATCCGCAAATTACGATGGGAGAAGAACAATTTGCCTGGTTATCCCAGTATTATCTTGATGCAAAAAAATGGGATGAAGCCAGTAAAGTCCTAAAGCGAATGCAGGAGGTATTAAAGGATTATCCTACACCCCAACGATTACAATTTCGTTATGCGGAATGCATTCAGAATTTAGGAAAAATAGATGAAGCCCTACAAGAATATCAAAAAGTAATAGACCTCTCGTCCTCTTCTACATCGGCTACGGAAGCATTATTTCGCATAGCCCAAATTCATGAGCAAAAAAAACAAATTCCAGAAGCATTGGGATTTTATGAACGCTGTGCAAACAATGGGGGTAGTGAAACCAGTGCTCGTGCTCAATTTCGACTTTCCGAGATTTATGAAAATCAGGGGGAATTTGAGAAAGCAGGCAAAAATTACTTAAAAGTTGCTATTCTCTATCTTCATCCGGAACTTTCTCCAGAAGCCCTATGGCGTGCTGGTAACTGCTACTTAAAAATTGACCAGAAAGAAAACGCTCAGCGGGCTTTTAAGGAATTATTAGATGATTTTCCATCTCATCCTTTATCTGAAAAGGTAAAAGGACTTCTTTCAAGCGAACAAAGCAATACGGCTCCTCTTTCTACAAACCCAGGGTAAATGTAAGTTTATGGCAAACACAAATGTAAAAAAGGTTCATTCTCCTTTTTCAGGAGTTCGAGAATTTCTGAGGGGAAAGGAAATTCGTTTTGCTATTAGTTTTATTATCAGCGTGATTTTATATATCCTTATTATTTATGGTTCGCATTATGTCCCCATGTTTTATACCAGCCCGATTCTCTCAACCCATCTAATTAGAGTGAAAGTGGTGGACGAGAATCTATCTGCCTCTCAGCAGACAGAGGGGCCTATCAGTACTTCATTATCCACTCGTCCTATTTCTTTTCATAAGTTTGTTGATGAACTACTTCCTCCGATGGAAATACCCGAATCCCCTTCGTCATCTATATCTCCGCAGAAAGAGGAATTAGCCAGGCAAGCAGGCACAGAAACTTTAAGCCGAGAGACAGAACCTCTTACCCCGGATGAGATAATTCAGCATATAGAAGAGAAAGTACTTACGGTTGAAAAAGAGTCAGATAAAGATTCCGTTGCTATTGCAAGGCGATTATTACCTCCTGCGGAAGAAAATATTGTAAAGCCCGGTGAAACGCCCTCTTTTTCTATGCCAGACACAATTTCTTCAACAGGAGGAGTATCTTTTCCTTCATCTATTCCACCAAGTATTTTAGAAACAGCCTCTGCTTCTACGCAGACGGGACCTGAAGCATCAGGGGAAACGGCTCAACCTCCAATTGTTTTGACCCCCGAGTTAGAGCCTATTGAATCACCTATCTCTCTGGAACAAGCACTGGAACAAGAAATTATTCAGCAACCTATTATTGAGGAAACAAAAGAGGAGAAGGAAAATCGTCCGTATGAATTCTGGGATGACTTGCTTGAACTGCAATTAAAAACCTACTTACCACAAGAAAAGACGCAAGGGTTTTTCCAACTAACTATTTCACCGAAAAAAGATGCAAAGATTACACCTATACCTAAACAAGTAGCATTTGTTATTGACAGTTCTGCAAGTATAGGTCAACGGAAACTGGACCTAACTGTTCGCGGAGTTCGTGAGGCATTACAGCAACTTCGCGACGATGACCTGTTCAACATTATCCTCTTCCGAGAACGACCTATCTTCTTTGCAGAAGGTTATATTAAGGCTACGCCTGATAATAAAAAATTAGGTTTGAATTATCTACAAGAAATAACTTCTACTGGACAAACCGATGTCTTCAATTCTATGCAACAATTGATTCAAATTCCTACAACGGCAGGTTTGCCCAATATTCTCTGGTTGTGTTCCGATGGAAAACCCACAATTGGTCTTCGCGACACACGAACCATCATTGCCAACCTTACCTTAGAAAATCAGGGTAGATATGAAATATACACATTTGGTGGTGGGAATACGGTAGACCGATACCTCCTTGAATTACTTGCCTATCTAAATCGCGGATTTTCGGTAGTCAAAAATGATATAGAACAGATTGCTTCAGGTATTCCTCAATCTTTCCAGAAGATACAAAATCCCATACTTATTGATGTATCTATGGATTTTGGGTCCATACCGCGAGATGAAGTTTACCCTTTTGTTCTGCCAAACTTCTATAAAGATATACCTGTAACCATCTACGGAAAGTTTGACCCCAATGTTCATCAGAACTTTGTTTTCCGACTTCAGGGTACTTCTACAGGTGAGAGAAAGGAAGTTATTTTTCGCGCGGATTTAGCAAAGTCTACCTCAGGTGATTTTAAGATTGCTCAAAGGTGGGCTTTTCATAAAGCTTTTTATATAATAAGTAGAATCATCCGTGAGGGTGAGAAAACAGAATTAATACAAAAATTACAAGAACTTAAAGAAAAATACAACATTAAAACGACCTATACACCATGATATTAACTGCAAGCAAATGGATAGACTTCTTTTTATATGACTCTCCTGAACGCAACAAATACTTACATGATACCTATGGAAAGGCGGGAAAGACACGGTTAAAATTAATTGTTCAGGTATTACAGAAATTTATTGAGGTATTTGGCGATAAGCCTGTGTTCCTAACCCGGTGTCCGGGCAGAATTAACCTGCGGGGTATGCATGTAGATACCCATGGCGGTTTTTTAAATCTGATGACCATTGAACAGGAATTACTTCTGGTGGGTCATATTCGTAAAGATGATAGTTTTCTCATACATAATTTAGAACCTGTTCACAAACCTTTCCAGACCTCTTTCTATGAATTGCAAACTAAATTTCCATTAGAATCCTCATGGAGTAATATTTGCCATCATGCCCATAATTGTTCGGATATTTCTGTTCATTGGCACAAATATATCACGGGCATATTACTTCGCACTGCCCATCAAATTCATAAACCTACTCTGTCAGGTTTAGAAGTGGTGGTAGGAGGGGATATTCCCGAGGGTTCTGCATTAAGTTCTTCTCATGCGTTATGTCTGTCCTTTTTACAAGCGATTATGTATGCCAACCAACTGGATTTTGATACTACGACAAAATTAAAAATGGTGCAGGATGCAGAATGGTTTACAGGTGCTCGAAGTGGACTCAGTGACCAGACGGCAGAATTGTTAGGGAAGAAAGATACCCTTCTGGGGGTGCAACTTCATCCTGAAACGGCACAAATCCTTGAAGAAAAGCATCTTCCTTTTCCAGATGAACTGAGTATCATTATTGCAGATTCTAAAACACGGCGAGATATTAGTTCTACTCATGCAGGTTCCTATAACAAAAATCGCTTTGCCTACTCTGTGGCTCTCCAAATCTTAAAGGAGATTATGAAGACACAGGGATTCAGTCCAGAACAGATAGACGGTTTTCAGACCCTTAACGATTTTATTCCAGAGCGTTTAGGCGGAACACATAAACTTTATGAACTATTCCGTTCTATCCCTCATACTCTATCGGTAGATGCGTTATTCCATCAATTTAATATTCCCGGCATCCAGGAGATTTTCGAGCGATATTATAGTCATTTGCCGAAGGAAGAATATCCTGGAGAAGTTCCTATCCGTGGTCCTCTGGTGTTCGGAATTTGTGAGACTATTCGTGCTCGCAATTTCTTCGAAGCCATGCAAAAAGGTGATATTTCTATGGCGGGGTATTTGATGACTCTGGGACATAACGGGGACCGCGTGCTGGATTTTAGCGGTAGAGCATTTCATCGCGATATAAACGACGATACATTGTTTGTCTATGAAAATCTTCAAATTGCACCCTATTCTCTTACCGGAGATTTTGGGGCAAGCACACCCATTCTTGACAGATTGGTGGATATTGCTAACCAGAACGGTGCTTTGGGCTCTTGTTTAACAGGTGCCGGATTAGGTGGAGTTATTATAAGTCTTTGCTTGAACTCGGATGTGCCTGTAATCAAAAAAGCCTTGCAAGATTGGCTTTCGTCAGATGAATATGCTCGGTTTCTCAACCCTCCCCACTCTTTAACTTCGGATGAACTTGAAACCTCTGTGTTTGTTCACAATTCCACACAGGGTGCAAGTTTAGTCCCTGCCCCACATCTATCACTTGCTCACTAAAAAAGATTTAATACCTTCGACAACATAATCAATCTCTTCAAAAGTCATTTCAGGATAAATAGGTAATGCCAATACTTCTTTTGAAGCCTTTTCTGCTTCTGGAAAGTGTTCGCATGCTGACGGAAATTCCTTGAAGCAGGGCTGATGATGTATGGGTATAGGATAAAATACGGCTGTAGAAATACCTCTGTCCTGTAGAAACTCTCGTGCATGGTCTCGTTCCGAAATGCGAACTACATATTGATGATAAACTGCGTAACTTCCATCTCGTTCCACAGGAAGTTGTAATTCAGTCAATTCTTTTAACCGTTCTGTGTAGTAATGGGCAAGTTTACGGCGTTTCTCATTCCAGGCTTTGAGATAACGAAGTTTGACGCTTAATATCCCTGCCTGTAAGGTATGGAGGTGACTGTTATATCCAATGATTTCGTGCTCGTAGGACTTTCTTGACCCATGACAACGCAAAAGCGAAACATACTCCGCTATTTGTGCAGAGTTGGTTGTGATTAATCCACCTTCTCCCATGGCTCCCAAATTTTTTGTAGGATAAAAACTAAACGCAGCCACATCCCCCCAATTACCTGCCATTTTTTTATGCAAACTTGCACCGATTGCCTGTGCAGAATCTTCCAGAATGGAGAGGGAATAACGCTGGGCTAAGTCTAAAAATGAGGGCATATCCGCACATTGGCCATATAAATGCACCGGAAGAATCACTCGTGTTCGCTCCGTAATTTTTTTCTCTACCTCTCTGGGATTCAGGTGATAAGTATCGGGCTCAATATCGGCAAACACGGGCACACCCCCTGTCAATACAATACTGCTTGCGGTAGCAATAAATGAGAACGGAGTGGTTATCACTTCATCGCCGGGTTTCAATCCTAGTGCCCTCAGAGCTAATATCAAAGCATCTGTTCCTGAACCCACCCCTGTAGCATAAGCACATTGAATAAATGTTCTCGCATCCTCCTCAAATCGTTCAAGCATGGCTCCACCTCGAAACTGATGGGTTTCCAGAACCTCCATGATTGCTTCTAATATTTCTTGCTTGATGGGTTCATACTGTGCCTGCAAATTGACCATTGGCACTTTCATATTACAACTCCGTATTTGTTTTGGGTATAAAAACAATTTCCAATCTGGATAATATTATATTGCTTTTCAAAAAAACAGATAACAAAACTGCTTTTGCCTATAACTTAAAACAAATAGAATCAACCAATTGAAAAGAAAACAGCAATTCTCGAATATACGAGGTGTGTTTACATTTTTTGCATGCTATTCAGGAAGTCTGCGTTAGTTTTGGTCTTTTTCAATTTTTCAATAAGCAGTTCGGTTGCTTCCACCGTATCCAGTGGGCTCAAAACACGCAATAGCAGCCAGATTTTTTCGAGGTCTTCTTTCGGAATAAGCAGTTCTTCTTTGCGGGTCCGAGATAACATAACATTAATAGCAGGAAAGATTCGTTTTTCCATGAGCCGTCGGTCAAGATGAATCTCCATATTCCCTGTGCCTTTGAATTCCTCAAAGATAACATCATCCATTCTACTTCCTGTATCAATTAGTGCTGTGGAAAGGATAGTTAAGCTTCCACCCTCTTCCACTTTTCTTGCTGCACCAAAGAATCGTTTTGGCTTCTGTAGTGCGTTTGCCTCAATACCCCCGGAGAGGACCTTTCCACTGGAAGGCACTAACACATTATACGCACGCGCAAGCCTTGTCATAGAATCCAGAAGGATAACCACATCCCTCTTGTGTTCTACAAGTCGTTTCGCTTTGTTCAGGACCATCTCAGCCACTTGCACATGACGGTCAGGGGGTTCATCAAAGGTAGAAGCGATTACTTCTGCTGCCACGGAACGCCTCATATCTGTAACCTCTTCTGGTCGTTCATCTATAAGCAATACAATGATGGTAACTTCAGGATGATTCCTCGTTATGCTATTTGCAATTTTTTGCAATAATACTGTTTTACCCGTGAACGGTGCAGCAACGATAAGTCCCCGTTGTCCTTTTCCGATAGGTGAAATAAGGTCCATAATACGCATAGCCGTCTCATCTGAAGTCGTTTCAAGAATAAACCGTTCGTTCGGATGAAGTGGAGTCAAACTATCAAAAAGTAACCGCTGATGTGCCATTTCCGGTGGGTCACTGTTTACAGATTCTACTTTAAGTAATGCAAAATAACGCTCTCCATCTTTAGGCGGACGAACATGCCCACGGATGGTATCGCCAGTACGCAGTCCGAACTTCCGAATTTGCGATGGGGACACATAAATATCATCAGGACCCGGCAAGTAAGAAGCATCTGATGAACGGAGGAAACCATAATTATCAGGAAGGATTTCAAGAGTGCCTTCTCCCACCACAGAGCCCGAATGCTCAAAACTCTTTTGCAAAATTTTGAAGATAAGGTCTTGCTTTTTAAGTGAACCAGGGTCGTCAATTGTCAGACTGTTTGCAATTTCACTTAGTTGTGGAACAGACATCTTTTTCAAATCTGCAATGGCAATTTCCGGTCCGTCTGTCTGAATTTCTTCAAACTCTTCTTCTATCACATCAGGCACAGGCGGCCTTTTTATTTGATTCGGATGATTGTTGCGGTTGTTGTGAATATTATGGTTACTTCGATTAGGACCTTGATGCACATTTGAACGATGTGAATAATTCCTCTTAGTTCCCATAGTTCTATACTTCCGTTGTTCCTGTTGTTTGTTGTTTGATGTTGAACGATAATCATTCATAAAAAAACCCTTATGTTTTTAGAAGCGGAGTAATACCGCTACTGTTTGCACTTTATCTTAATTAATGAGCCTCAGCCCAGTTACTACCTAAACCTATATCTACCTTTAAAGGCACCCGTAGTGAAATAACTTTCTCCATTATAGATTTTACCTGATGAGCAGTTTCTTTTGCCGATTTTTTTGATGCCTCTATTAGTAGTTCGTCGTGAACCTGTAATAAAAGATAGGCATCTATCTGTTGTAAAAAACGGTCTACTTCAATCATTGCCATTTTGATAATGTCGGCTGCACTGCCTTGAACAGGGGTGTTTACAGCCATTCGCTCCGCAGATTTACGCACAATTTGGTTCGAACTGTTTAATTCGGTCAAATATCTCCGACGATTAAACAATGTGGTTGTATATCCCTGTTTGCGAGTTTCTTCAATGGTTTTATCCAGCCATTCCCTGACCTTTGGAAAACGGTTAAAGTAAGATTCAATGAACTTGCTTGCATCAGAGGTACTGAATCCCACTGCTTTCGACAAGCCATAAGGAGTCATTCCATAGATAACGCCAAAATTAATGGCTTTGGCTTGTCTCCGTTGCTCCTCTGTTACTTTATCAAAGGGTATGTTAAATATCCGTGAAGCAGTTTCACGATGAATATCGTGGTCATGATGAAATGCTTCACATAAAGTCGGGTCTCCCGAAAGATGGGCTAATACCCGAAGTTCTATTTGTGAATAATCCGCTGAAATTAACATCCAATTTTTGTCCGTAGCGACAAAACCTTCTCGTATCCGCTTTCCGTATTCTGTGCGTATAGGTATATTTTGCAAATTGGGATTGCTACTGGATAGCCTGCCTGTGGCTGCCACGGTTTGGTTAAAGGTAGTATGAATACGGTTATCCTCGAGAGAAACCAATTTGGGCAGTGCTTCCACATAGGTATTTAACAATTTTTGCAATGTGCGATACTCTATAATCACCGCAGGTAGAGGATGAACTACTGCTAACTCTTCCAGAACCTCCATATCCGTAGAAGCACCGGTTTTGGTCTTTCGAATGGGTTGTAATCCCAGTTTTTCAAAAAGGACTACCTGTAATTGTTTCGGTGAATTAATATTAAACTTCATTCCTGCATACCGATAAATTTCTTGTTCCAGGTAAGCAATACGCGAAATTAACTCTGATTTTAGTTCTTCAAATACTATGGGATTAATTGCAATTCCCCGTTCCTCCATTCGTGCTAATACGGAAATAAGGGGTAATTCAATATCCCGATATAAAGTATCTAAGGAATGCTCTTTCAATTCATCCCTAAAAATAGGGTATAACAAATTAATCATTTCAGCCCTCTGACAAACAAGTTCTATATCTGCCTCCGAAAAATCATTGTTGCTTCGGGAAGTTCCTTTTTCCCCTAATAAACGATAATCTCCCAAAAATTTAGCCACAAGTTTTTCCAGAGGTTGCTGGGTTAATTCTGTATCAATTAGGTAGGAAGCCACCATTATATCCATGTCTAACCCTTGAAAGTCAATACCGTTCTTGTGAAGTATTTGAATGGATTTTTTCAAATCAAACCCCAGTTTTTTCAGATTATTATTTTCGAACAATGACCTGACTGCTCGACGCAGTTCAGTTAGATTAAAATCCTTGAATTTTTCTTTTAAATTTTTGAGGGGAATAAAATAATTACTTTTATTTCTGAGGGAAATTGCAATACCTACCAACTCTGCAATAAGTATATCATTTTTCTGAGTAGCAAGGTCAAATGAGAAACAACCCTCTTCTTTAATTTTTTGTATTAAATCCTCTAACTGCTCATTATCCTTAACAAGTATATAATGAAATTTTATTTCCTCTTTTCCTTTTTCAGGGGTCATCAGTTGTAATTCGCGTATTAATGAGATAAAGGAAAGGTTGTGCAATTCATTTTTTAAGGTCTCTGAATCTGCTGGTTTTCGTTTCAAGTTATCCAGAGTAATGTTCAAGGGCACATCTTTCCGAAGGAGTATCAATGAGTGACAGGGAAAAACCTGGTCTTGCTTTTCTTTCAAAACATTTTTAATTTTTTCAGAAACTTCGTCAAGGTGCTTATAAAGATTTTCAAGGCTACCGTATTGCTCCATCAATTTTTTCGCCGTCTTTTCGCCGATACCTGGCACACCGGGAATGTTATCCGCCGTATCACCGATGAGTGCCAGTGCGTCGGGCACATGTTGTGGGTCTGTACCAAACCGCTCCCGTACCTCCTGTTCCGTATACCATTTGCCCTTTTCTCCTTTGAACGGGTCGAACATTTTCGCATGCGGACCAATTAATTGCATGATGTCCTTATCGCCGGAAACCAGCACAACCTCCAAGCCCGCTTCTTTTGCTTTTTCTGTTAATGTTGCCATAACATCGTCCGCTTCAAAACCTTCTACAAAAATAAGCGGGATATTTAAACATCCAGCCAGGTGTATTGCCATAGGTATTTGAACCAAAAATTCTTTAGGTGGCTCAGGACGATTTGCCTTGTATTCAGGAAATGCTTCTTCACGAAAGGTTTTCCCTGGCGCATCAAAGGCTATTGCGACATAGTCCGGCTCGTGTTCTTTGAGGACTTTCAATAAAGTGCGGGCAAAACCGTATACCGCATTGGTCGGTCTGCCCTCTTTATCTCGCAACGGTGCTTGAATAGCATGGAAAGAACGAAACAAAAAACTCATTCCATCAAAGAGAAATAACTTCCCACGCCTTGAATTTTTTTCTTGATATGAAAATAAATCTCCCTCTGTCATTGGAAAACCTTTTTATATAGGGAATTATAATGGGGGATTCATACCCACTGCTCTTAAAATTTCAATTGCTGTTTGTTTCCCTGCTCCGGAGGGACCTAGATTTTCCCGTAATCTTTTAAAAGAATACAACATATTGTTCCTAAAAGTCGAATTTTCTAACAATTCTGTTAGTAGAGGAAATAGATTTTCGGGAGTAACTTTGTTTTGAATTAGTTCTGGCACAACCTGCTGTTCCATCAATATATTTACAATTCCAATGTAAGGAATGCTTACAAGTTGTCGGGCAATAAAATAGGTCAACGGATGGGTACGATAAACAAGGACAAAAGGCATACCGTAAAGAGCCGATTCTAATGTAGCAGTCCCTGAGGTCACAATGCCTACATGTGATTGCTGTAATACCGATTCCATTCCTCCTTCGCAAATTTTTATAGGGAAGTCCTGGGCTATTGTCCTTATTAATTTACTACAATTAAGATTAAAAGATGGCACTACGAACTGTGTATCGGGATATTTCTCTAAGAATAGTTTTGCTGTTTCAAGCATAACAGGGAATATCCGTTCAATCTCTTGTGCACGGCTTCCCGGTAATAAACCCACCTGATAGGGGCGAGAAGAATAATCCCATTCTGTTCTCATTGCTGGAATCCTATCCAGCAATGGATGTCCCACATAAGCACAATCTACTCCCACCTGCTCATATATAGGCACTTCAAACGGGAATATTGTCAGCACTTTTTTGGCAAAGGAGGCTATCTTTTTCACTCGCGATTTTTTCCATGCCCATACCTGCGGACTAATGTAATAGACGATGGGAATTTCTAATTTTTTTATTATAGGACCCATAAGCAAATTGAAACCAGGATAATCCACAAGGACCACTACATCCGGCTGATATTCCTTAATGTGTTCGACTGTATCTTTAATCAACCTTCTCATATCGCCCAGATGCTTTATCACTTCCACAAAACCCATTATCGCATTGGAACAGAGGTCGTAAAGCAAAACGAAGCCCTCTTTCTCCATGTTTGGACCACCCAGGCCCACATTGCGTACCCCCGGCTCCAATTGTTGTAATTCGCGTATTACATTAGCGCAGTGTAAATCTGCTGAGGGGTCGCCCACAACCCAGAAAATAGTAGTCACTTTCCACTCCGTATTTGTTCCACAATTTGTGTAGATAATTCCAATGCCCTTAATCCGTCTTCTCCCGTTACTTCGGGGGGAGTGCCATTTTGCACCGATGCCACAAATGCCTTTAATTCTGTCTTTAATGGCTCCTCATTAGAAACTTGAATGGGTGTAATTTCTATAAACTCCATCGGATTGCTATCTGGGGGTATCTCTCCTGGCTTTTTCCGATATATGAGCAAACTCTGTGAACTATAATCTGTGGATACATATTCCCTCTCCGAAAAAATACGGATTTTCCGAAGTCGGTCCATAGACACACGGCTGGCTGTCAGGTTTGCAACACAACCTGACTGAAAATGGAGTCGAGCATTAGCGATATCTTCTGATGACGAGAAAACAGGCACACCCACCGCATCCATAGATACAATGGGACTTCGGGTTAGTGCAAGAACAATATCTATATCATGTATCATTAAATCGTGCACGACACTAACATCGGTACCTCTGCCGGGAAAGGGACTGAGCCGATGGCACTCAATAAACCGTGGATACTCTATTAAGTTGAACAGGGCACGTACCGCGCCATTAAATCGTTCCACATGTCCCACCTGTAAAATGCAACCTTTATTCTTTGCCTTTTCTATCATCTCTCTCGCTTCGGATACCTTTACGGAAATAGGCTTCTCTACTAAGACATGAACACCTGCTTCTAAAAGAGGTATCGCCATACAGGCATGTGCCGAAGTCGGAGTCGCTACTGAGGCTACATCTATTCCTATATCCAGAAGTTCTTCCACAGAAGAAAAGGCGGGCACTTGAAAATCATCTTGTGCTTTTTTTCTCCGTTCTTCAGAAATATCAACAATCCCAACCAATTCCACATTCTCTAGACCTGAATAAATACGGGCATGGTGATAACCAAGATAACCCAAACCGACAACTCCGGTGCGTAACTTGCCGTTCTTTTCATTCATTGTCTTACTTCCACTCTGAAACTACTTTATAAAATTAGATTTTATCCCCACTTTATCTTACCATAATAAAACTTTTTATGTAATCGCACATTTTAATCTCAAACCAATTCATCGCTAATGGGATTGATTTGTGCTTCCTGAGGTGATAAAGGTCCCTTGGATAGTCCGCGTTTTGAATTTCTAATAAAGTCGAGAATAATCTGTCGTTCGGGGCTATCGGCGATTTGCTCTATAATGGCTTCTACCGCCTGTTGTGTATTTAAGTTAGAACGATAAAGCAGACGATACATCTGTCGTATCCGGCTAATGGCTTCGGAACTGAACCCTTGCCGTTGTAAACCTATCACATTGGGTCCGAAACACTGCGCAGGGTAACCCTCTGTAATCATATAGGGGAGCACATCCTTACTGACTCGTGACATAGCACCCACAAAGGAATATTGCCCTACTGTGCAAAACTGGTGTACTCCACTTAAACCCCCAATAGACGCATAATCCTCTACCTTTACATGACCCGCAAGAGCCGAATTGTTAGCCATAATCACACGATTGCCTATCAAACAATCATGGGCAACATGCGTACAAGCCATAAATAGACAATCATCGCCTATAACGGTCGCTTTCTTTTCATCTATATCATCTGCATACACCGTGCTGGAACTAATTGTAACATACTCGCGAAAAGTATTGTTATTACCTATTATCGTTTTTCCAAACCGATTTTTAATATGTTTCAAATCCTGTGGAACCACTCCAATTTGAGCCCCGGCAAAGCAATGATTCTCCTTGCCCATCATCGTGCCCGAGCCAATTACACAATAGGGTCCAATGGTTGAATTATCTCCAATTACTACATTCGCCTCAATGATTACATACGGCTGGACCTGAACCCCTTGACCCAATTCCACAGAAGGGTGAACAATTGCCGTTGGATGTATTTTCACAGATTTTTCCTTTCTTTTTTAGTAATAAATCTCCATATTATCTATCGCACAGGGGTACCTTTTTCAAATATACAATAAAATTCCGCAGAATACAAGTGGGCTATTTCTGGATTGTAGATGAAGAGAGCATTTTCGTCATTCCGTTTTTCTGCACTTTCAGTAAAATTATAACTTCCAGTCAACACAGCCCGTTCATCAAAGATAATTACCTTGTTGTGCATGGTTTTAGGATTTGAATCCCAGCGCACATCTATACCCGCATGTTTCAATAATTTATCTTTGGACGCTGCATTTCCCGCATTCCTTTTTTCAAATATACCTTGAACAAGGATTCCTCTGGATTTTGCGTCTAACAACCGTTGAGCAATTTGTTTGGAAGTGAATGAAAACGCCATAAATTTGATCGTCTTCTGGGTATTATCTATTTCTGTCAATATTTTTTGTTCTACACCATCTTCAGGTGCAAACATGTTTATTAGAATCAGATTGTTATCTATTCTTATTTCAGGGTATTTTGTATTACGCGGTGATTTCATACCAAAATAATGGTTTGTGAACATTTCTTGAAATTCGTAGAGGTAATTTTCTGCAAATTGAGAAGATTGAACCAGCACACTATTGTTGTTATTCAGGAAAAGGCAATTATAGGTAATATTTGTCGAACCTGTCCACACATAGTGTCCATCTACTACAAAAAATTTATCGTGCATAAGAGCAGCGTTATCATCTTCTACAATAGGGATACCCATATTTCTGCACCTTAAAACAGACAGCCTCTTATCGTTATCTCGTTCAATAACCAACTTTACATCTACACCCCTTTGAAATTTACTTATCAATAATTCCGAAACAGGTTCATAATCCAAATCATAGATTGCTCCATAAATACTTCGTTCTGCTTGATTTAAAAATTGAAGTAAGGCTTTCACAATCTCAGGTTCTCCTGTCTCTGCATCAGGGGTCGTAAAATAAAATGCAATAGAACCCAGAGTCTTTTCTGACGATAATATATTTTTTTCTACACTACCTGTAATCTTTTCGCTTGTGGTAACTAAATCGTTCCCTATGCAGTTCCTGTGTGCCACAAGACTAAAAGCAATTACAGCAAGCAACCCTACAAGTAGAACAACGGCTTTTACACTTCGCTTCATTTTGTAATTTTCTCCTCAATCCTTGTGATAATAGTCTTTATATCAACAATAGAAAATGAAACCGCTACTTGAAGTTTAAATAAAAAGTATAAAGAAACTTTAATTTATTTTACCTCATTTATTGCACTTTCGTTCTTCAAATTTAATATAGAACTTTTATAATTGATTTATTTAAGGTTTCGTCTTTAGTTAAAACACTCTGGGTGTTATTGTACAAAGGGTAAAACTTTTTTTCAGTAACACCAGGAGTAAATAAATATTTTGTTTAAATTTGGTTTTTGTCCTATTTATTCAATAGAATAAAACCATAAAATTAATAGCAGTATCATTTCCAAATTTTTATAGAAAGGAAAAGCATTATGACACAGGAAAATAAACATTCTCATCCACAGTTTTGTTGTGGTTGCTTACATGACTTGACACAGATGAACATGGCTCGGAGAACATTCCTTGCAGCAGTGGGTGGAACAGCTGTTGGAGCAAGTGCCATTCTATCAGCCGTAGAAACATCCTCTACCAATGCGACTATGGAATATCTGAACAAGCCGATTGCTTCTGCAAAAAAGAAACCGTTGGTTGTTCAGCCCATATTTACTTACCACTTATATCAACGCCAGGAACAAACCAGTTGGCGTCCCTGGGGTGGTTTTCATACGAAGGAAGATGTTCAAAAGGAATGTCAGCAAATTGAGAAGGAATTGGCTGAGATGAAACAGAAGGCAGAATTTCCTCTGGAAATTTTACCTTTAATGGCAGTAGATACTCCTTCCGAAATTGAACAAGCGCGCAATGCCGTAGCGGATGTGGCTATCATCTACGGAGCCGTAGGCGAAATTGACCCTGTGTTCAGTGAGAACAAACATCACCTTGTTTTTGTCCGACATCGTAGCGGTCCCGCTTATCTCTGGTATGAAATTGTTAGTCCCCGCTTTTTGAGGAAAGCAGTGGATACATTGGGTGAACCGCGTCTTTCACCGCAAGATGTTGTTGTAGATGAGTATGGTGATGTTTTATGGCGTTTACGAGCCTTTTATGGCTTGAAAAATGCTGTTGGTAGCAAAATTGTTTGCATCGGTGGACCTTCCGGTTGGGGTGAAGGTGGTAGAAAATCTCCTGATTTGACAAAAGAAAAATTTAAGATGGAACTCATTGACTATCCCTACAGCGAATTGGATAAACGGATAACTTCTGCTCTGAACGATAGTAAGCTACGAGAACAAGCAAAAGGATGGACAAACCAATACTTAAATCTGCCGAATACAAAGACAGAAACTGACATTCCCTTTATTGAAAATGCGTTTATCTTAACTGAAATATTTGAGCAAATTATGAACGAATTTGATGCCCCAGCCATTACGGTCAATAACTGTATGAGCACCATCATTCCAAAAGCAAAAACGACTGCATGTATGACGCTAAGTTTAATCAACGACCGTGGTGCTATGGCATTTTGCGAATCCGATTTTGCTGTTATTCCGTCGGGTGTACTGCTTTATTATATTTGTTCTAAGCCTGTTTTCCTGCAAGACCCAACTTATCCTCACCATGGTGTTGTTACCATTGCCCATTGCACAGCCCCACGAAGAGTGGATGGCAAAAATCTTGAACCTGCTCGCATATTGACCCATTACGAATCTGACTATGGTGCGGCACCAAAGGTGGAAATGCGGCTAGGCGAACCCGTTACAGTAATTGACCCCGATTTTGAATTCAAGAAATGGATTGGTTTCCGTGGTAAGATTAACGCAAATCCGTTTCTTGATATTTGTCGTTCTCAAACGGATGTAGAGATTGAAGGGGATTCCAATCGTCTGGCACAAGATATGGTCGGTTTCCACTGGATGATGTGTTACGGTGATTACTTAAAAGAAGTAGGTTATGCCCTTAACAAATTAGGTATCGGTTGGTATAACCTGACCCTTGACCGTACCCTTGAAGCATAACCAAAATTCAAAATATTAGAACTTATTATAAATTCTCTTACAGGCAGGTTGTTTGTTTTTTAATTACACCCTTGCTGTGCTAAACAGATAGTAGAAGGTGTGCCATACAGGTGGGTGTGGTTTTATCAAAAAAACTCGTCCAAATAGCGATTTTCAGAATAACAGTTCCCTGTTAAAAAAGAATAGCAATAGTAAAATTAGAATAAATTTACTCTGGATTACTTACGGTGTAGATAGTGATAGGTTTTTTTGTGATTCAATCCAGCGGGCAATATGAGAACCGATAATATCTGTTTTTGTGTCCAGACCCACAGGCGTCATGTGGCAAACATCAGAGAAATGGTCAAGTCCTGCCTGAAATTCTTCTGCGACAGGTATATAAAGAATTCCTTCTTCTTCGCATAATTTTTTAAGTTCACGATTGTAAATATTCATCACATACTTGTATGTGCTGTAAGAAATATCAATCTCTTGACCTCTAAGCCAAAGGTTTCGGATATTAAAATCGCAATAGAGTTTACCCATAATTTGATACCACTTCAACCTCGGATAGGCAAAACTGCAAATTGCCATCTGAACGCCTCGCTTCTTACAGGCACAGTTCATAGCACCTAAATTTCGTAATATTGTACCTCGCAGATATTCGGCTATGTATTCATCGGACGGAAGAAGTTTTTCATTAAACAGATGGTTCAAAAATGTAGATTTGGAAAAGATTTTTTTATAAGGATTTGGAAGAGATAGCCATACAGGCATGTAGTGATAGCAAATATCGTTTATAGCGTTATAATATACAAGCAAGTCAGGCTCGAGTTGCAGATAATCATTAATACGGCGACATTCACTAAACGACCTACCCCCACATATACCACAGTTCACTACATCAATCTTATCAGTATTGAAATAGTTCCTTAACTTGCGTTCCATAATATTCGGGTAGGTAGATTGTGTATCATTCCCTTCTTCTGTTGTAGAACCTCCAACGCAGACAATCCGCAATAATCCTTTAGGCTTAGGTACAATCACATCCTCATCGCGAAAGCCAAAATTATTTGTGTTAGGAATTAGACCAGGTGCCTTATAATGGGGTTTATACATAAATTGAAAAACTATCCATGGAGAATCTTCCTTAACAGGTAATCCTATCGTTTTTAGAGAAAGAGGGTAATCTTTGCGATTCTCTTTAGCAAGGACAACTGTTTGTTCTCCCTTAGTATAGACTTGAACATTATACTGGTGAGAAAAGATGTCATCATATTTTAGTTGAAGAGACAAAGGTTCGGCAGGAGGTGATTGAATGGCTTTTAATAATGTGCTCCATGATAGGTCAAAATACCCATATTCAATCCCTTGTAAACGGTTTAGCAAATGCCTTTCAAATATAGGGTCGCCGTGAGACTCAATCAAGTTCCCTCGTTTATCAAAATGTGCTTCCACAACACCTTCCAATGTTAATTCATAATCCTTGCCGCAGGGATAATCGTTATAAACCACCACACTCGGGTCAGAGGTAAGAGGGGTAGTGTTTTCTACTGTTTCTTGGGATGGGGTACTTGTTTCTTTTTTATTTTCAACTCTTTGCAATTCCTCACTCATCTTTACCACACGGTAAACTTTTGAATTTTGCTTCTCAAAATAGGAGTTATAAAGATAACCTGCACCCCAGAAGAATACCCTTGCACCTACTTCTAATGCTAAACATGCAACGAACAGCCATATTACTAAAACAAAAAATAGATAAAATATATGTAGAAGTTTTTTCATGTTTTTAATTATATGTTATAGATAAATTATTGTTGTAACTGTTCTAAATATTTTACTAATGCACCATTATCGGGATATTTTTTTATTCCTTTTTTCAATATATATATTGCATCGTCTTTGCGGTTGATTTGATTGTAAAGTAATGCTAAACGATAATATGCAAGTGGTGCACAAGATTCCGATTTTCGGGCATATTTGATTGCTTTTTTGTATGCCTGTTCTGCTTCCTGGTTTTGTTTCTCTAATTCATACGCACGACCTAATCCACATAGAATACATGGTGAATCAGGACAGTTTTTTTCAAGTTCTTGCCATATCTCTACCCATTTTACATCCAAATCTGGGGGAATGTTATTGTAAATATCTTCAAGTTGTGTAATTGGTTCTAATTTGTATGGGTTTAATATAGCTATTGTTTTAGCATAATACAATACGGTATAGATATCTGGTTCAGGCAAATGAATAATGGAATATATAATAGGTGGGTAAACGAGATAGAGGTCAGGAACAATTTTTTGAAGTAGTTGAAGTATTTCAAGGGCTTTTTGATAGTTATCAATTTTATTTAAATACATTCCTGAAGTTAGCATATAAGAAATTTGAGTTCTTAGGGGGATACTGGAGCAAAGAGATTCTTCTCCGTTCTGTTCCTTTTTCATAGATTTTGAAAAGATTTCGTTCAAACTGTAATAAGAACTTGTAATAGAAGTTGCTATAGTGATTTCATTGTTCAAAGAAATTGCTTTTGAAAGAGCCTTTTTGCTTACATCAGGGTCTGTGGAATTTTTTGCATAATAATACCATACAATAGAAGAATCGGAAAGTTGGTTTGCTATCTGCTCCCAAAAATTTTGTCTTTCTTGTTGTGATTGTATAGTTCTTAATATCAGTGAATTCAAATTTATCCCAATTAATGGGTCATGAGGTCTATTTATAAGCAATTTAATTAAAGTTTGTTTTGCTTCCTCTATATGTCCAGATTCCTCGTAAAAATTTGCTAAAACAAATCCATATTCCATATTGCATGACTCTCGTTCCATTGCTTCTTGAAGGATTGAATATGCTTTCTGTGTTTCGCCACTAAAAAAGGCACTCCTTGTATCATTAATAAGTGCCTGTCGGGGTGGAACTTGATAGGGCCTCCATAATGGATTTATATTTTCTTTAGAATAAGGTGCTATTTTTTGATATAACTGTGGCAATTCATTATTAGAAAAATATACATTGATAGCCAGAGGTATATGTTCCATATTGCATATCTTATACATTCCCTCCACTTTTATATTTTGAAAATCTTTTATCCGTAGTCCAACGAAACGATTCCAATCAAAAGTTGAATCTACAAAATTTTCATAAATAGGTATAAAATATCGAACATGAGTCGGGCTATCTTGCAATTTGCCGTGGTGTAATAGGGTTAATTCATGAGAAAAATCATTTCCTCCATCATATAATACTTCAAAACATCCAGAAAATGTATTTATAGTAAAATCTACAACCAGCATGTTTAAGGCGAAACCACAATCGGGTGATAAACGCTCTTCAAACCTGAGGAATAATGGTTTTTCAAGCGAATAAATAGTTTTTTCCTCATCCGAATATGTCTTATAAGAAACAGGTACTAACTCAGCAGACTGATATGTCCGAAACAAACGACTGAGTTGATAACTTTGAACCTGCCGAATTACTATCAAAAACCCCAGAGCAAAAAAAATTCCTGTAAATGAGATAATACAAAATCGTTTCATAATTTTTTTCAATCTATCCCAATTATCTTCCCATTGCTTTCTCCCCTCTCGCCATACATGGTAGATTCCTGCTATCAGCCAGTAAAAGAACAAAGAATATAACAACCATGGAATAAAAGCAAGATAAAAGTTATGCCGAAAATTGAACTGCAAAGTTTGGATAGCCATACAATACAAGAGAATAATATTGAAGCAGAGTCCCTTACGAAAATCAATTGCCATAAATAGAGCCATAATGCCAAGCGATAGTCCTGTGCGATAAGGATTTATTGGTAAAGCACTTGTTAGAATACGGTCTAAAATACGGGCAATGGCGGAATAAGTGCGTATCAACATATCTGCGGGGAACCAGTAAAGGTAAGCAAAGAATAATTCTCGTTTCTCTAATTCAGGGTCCCTTTTGATTGAGTATTCATAGTCCTTTAAAGGCTTATTAAAATAGCAATAGGCATCAGCGCTGGCAGAAACGAGTAAATCATTATATTTGGGGACTCGTTCATAGTTAGTGCGTTCCAGTCCTGCCATATCATCGTGTTCTGTTCCACAGCCCATAAGTATATCGTGCCAGCCCAGTGTCCCAAACCGTTGAAATGATTGGAGAATGGGATAGGAAGAAAGTAGAAATACAATAACCACAATTGCAATGCCTACTAATCGCACAGATATTTTTGGAATACGGTTTTGCGATGGAAAAATCGCCAGAACAATGAGTGATAGGAGCACAAACATTAGCAAATCGCGACGGAAACCGATACCTATCCCTGCAACTAATCCCAGTAATAAACAATATAGAATATACCTGCGTTGGGTAAGCCTTCTATAAGAGAGTAGAAACAGAATTAACAGAATTGCAAAGATAAAAGGTGCACGAGCAAAATCACGCAGGATAGGAAGTATAATTAACGGGGCTTGTGCATCTAAAAAGCTATATCCAACAAAAAAAGCAAAATAGGAGGGCATAAATACCCTTGCCATACCATAAACAATTAGCACTGTGATTGCATACAATACTATCAAAAACCATTTCAGCACTTCCCACGATACACCCAACAATCGCCATATCAATCCAACCGTAAACACAAGATATCGATGATATTGCTCATATTGGTCCAACTCCTGAATTTTGAGGTCATGGGGAATATATTCGGGAAGGAAAACCTGTTCATTAAAATCCAAAAACGACCGTAGATGAGGAACCTCTGTAGGATTTACATTTACAAGCCCTTTCCCACAGGCAAACATAACTGATGGGATATATAAATCGGTTGAGATACTCCCCCCGGGTCCATGCCATTCTTTCAAACAGTATTGTGCCACTATAATAGAACCTACAAAAAGGAGAAGGGGAAAAAGAATTTCCAAAGAAAACAAAACATATCGTTTTACTTTATTTAACGGCATCCTGGAAAAAATTGCTCGTCCTCCAATTTGTTTTGGAAAAATTATATAAACAAGGTATCAGTTAAATCTAATTTATTATGACCGAATTACAGGACATTTCACATTATAAAAATAATTGCTGAATAAAATTGCATAATATAGAAGTGCTTTCTCTCCTATGCTTAACATGACAACGGCATAATTCTTTTAATGCGGTAATCTCGTTGTAGGGGTAATTCATGAATTGTTCCTACTTTTTATTTTTTGTTAAACAAAATAAACAATGTTTTTAGTCGTAGCACAGGCTTCCTGCCTATAAAAAAAGAGGACGCAACTACCCCTCCATGGGAATGGTTCGTAAATAAATTGTAATGATTACTGTTTCTTGATGTTGTGCCAGAAGGTAAAGGTAGCCTCGACATGGCGACTGCGTTCGGAAACAGGACTGAAGGTAACCTCGCATGGTTCCGAAAATCCAGAATGTTGATAAGTAACTGTTAAATGCGGTCCTGATTGAAGTGGAAAGCGTGCCTCGTTTGTGAAAACTATCTTTTGTTGTAGTTCCTGAAAGTTATCGGGTAGAAAAATGATGTTATCACTATACGGTTCACCATGGAACATAGAATTTTCAACGGAATTGATACCCATTAGCCAGGGTCCTACAAATATCGCAATTTTTTGAAGATTGGATAATTGTTCATAGGGAATCTCTTTTAATTCTGTGTTCACAAATCTAACTTTGGGTTGAATTTTTATTTGCACTCTGTTTCCTGCTTCCCATACACGCTTAACAGTAACCATTCCCGGTTTGGAACTTGTAAATTCTGGTGTATTATCTATTATCACTTCTATCGTTTCTGCCCAGGATGGATGACGAATAGACAGGGTCCACTCCCCTGTCGGTGTTTTTAACCAGTCTATATCGTATTCAAATGTTCCATTTTTACTCTCTAATCGTGAGGCTTTGAGTACAAAATCTTTTCCATAATATTCTCCACTGAGGAAAAGGTTAACTTGAATTTTTCCATCGGTTGGCATATTTATTACGCACTGTTTTAAGTCATGTAAGGCACACAAGCCGTGCATGGTGCAACACCACCAGGCTCGACCCGGTCCGGGGGAAGGCACATATCCCATCGAGTCAAATGTATGATGTCCAAAATCGCCTGTTTCAAACTGGTTTGGGAACAGACTGTTAAATAGACATTGTTCTGCATATTCCAGGTATCCCTCTTTCTCTGTGGCTTTCCATAATTGCAAACACCAACGGAACAAATCTGCCTCCGAACAACCTTCATCTCTTGGATAAGTCTTATTGAAATATTCTGGGACTCCGCCATTAGTTTGTATCCAATTTTCTTGAACGAGTTGTGCAAATCTTTTTTCATTTCTTGCCAAAATTTCCGGGTCTTTTGTCGTTTCCCAAATAAGCATGTCACCACGCAAAGTGGTAATATATCCATGGGAGTGCTGGTTTATAGGCGGTTGTAGAATCGGCTCCATTTTCATTGCCGTTTCGTGATACTTGTTATCACCCGTAGCACGAGCAAGCAGTTCTAACCCTTCGCTCCATTGAGTAAAGCATATAAATCCATTGGCGCCCTGTTTTTCCAGACGCTTAATCACATCGGGCTGAGAACACTCCTCAAAAATGGCGATGAAAAAATCTCCCATCTTCCTGCATGCTTCCAATATTGCAGAGTCTTTATTTACTTGATAATAAGTGATTAACCCTACCAACAATCTGCCATTGCCCCATAGCAACGCCATGTGGTCTCTACCGACCTGGTCCTTAGTAAATACCAGGTTCGGATTGCCAAACCTACCATCTTCCTTCTGACATTCTATAATTTCCTGAGCAATCCTTTTTGCCCATGCCTTATGATAGTCACCTCGTGGTTCTAATGATATTACTTCTAAAAATCTGCCCGAAATGTCTCCACTAAACTCCTGGAAACGACGGGGTGTATCCGGATTGAGTCTGACATCCTGCAAGATAAATGAATCTGTATAAGCAGGGTCATGAACAAAATCAAATCGGTCCTGCACCCATTGGATTCGTTTCTCTATTTCTCCTCTGGGGTAGAATGAGTTTGGGTCCGCAAAAGCAAATGCCTGTGTGAACACTATAGCGGAGACAATAAACAAAGTCCTCTGTATCATCGTAACTATCCTCTATTCTTTGTTATTCTAAACATTTTACTTCTCAATTTATGTTATATTATTTTTACATAATCTTAAAGGAATTTTACAACTTGATAATCCCTTAAACAAAAAAGAGTTAGAGTAAGGCAGTTATTAACATAAAGGAAAGTGCAAATGAAATGTAGCAAATCGGCCGTGTTACAATTGCATTGCCCGGATGTGCCCGGAATTGTCTACAATGTTGCCCGTTTCATTTTTGAGCGAGGAGGGAACATTATTCATGCACAACAGCATAAAGAAGAAATGGATAATCGTTTCTTTATGCGAGTCTATTTTGACTGCTCCAACATGAATATTACTAAATCACAATTTCAAAAGGAACTACAAGGATTAGCAGAGCAGTTCCAGATGGATACTACTCTTTCGTTCAGTAATGAGCGAAAAAAGATAGCAATTATGGTTTCGAAGTATGACCACTGTTTATATGATTTGTTTTTGAAACATAAATACGGCGAGATTAATGCAGATATTGCTCTGGTGGTAAGTAATCATCCTGACCTGGAGTCCGTATCTGAAAGTTTTTCTGTGCCGTTTTTTTATATTCCTGTAACATCTACTACCAAACTAGAAGCGGAAAGTCAGGTGCGTGAACTATTTGAGCGACATTATATAGACTTTATCGTATTAGCACGATATATGCAGATTTTGAATGCAGAGTTTGTTCATTCCTATCGCAACCGCATAATTAATGTTCATCATAGTTTCCTTCCTGCGTTTGCAGGTGCAAAACCCTATCATCAGGCGTATGAACGCGGAGTAAAACTTATTGGTGCAACAAGCCACTATGTTACAGAGGAATTGGATGAAGGTCCTATCATTTATCAGGAATGTATCCATGTCAATCACACACACAGCGTAGAGGATTTAATCGCTATGGGAAGGGATATTGAAAAGAAAGTGCTATCTGAGGCAGTAAAGGCTCACGCAGACGACCGCATTATGGTATACCATCGAAGGACTATTATCTTTGATTAACGCCTTTCTCGAAAAGCAGTGAGGTAATATTCCTATTCGCTTTTTACCTTTTGTCCCCTCTGACCATCCCATACACCTCCTGGACCTAATGAATATCTATAGGTTTCCCGTCCTTCTGTTTCCATGGGAATATCCGCTGTTGCTTCCTGAGCCTCTACTCGGGTCGGTTTGGAAGCACTCCGATAAATACGATAGGTATATGAAATTGTCGCCGTGTAGGATTGTCCGCTTTCTCCTGAATGACTGACAGGTTTAGCATCCATCGGAGAGTATTGAGTATAAACCTTCACTTCCTTATAATATTCACCACGTGCACCTTTTTGTTCAAACTTTACTTCACCATGCCGATTTTCAAGGTTGAGCCGTTGCAATTCCGTAGCCCCTATTTCACCTAAACGCTGGAATACTTTGTCCGTTTCACTGACATATCCTTCAGGCTTTTCTCGTAATCCGAAGTCCGATAAGACTTTGTTTGCTACACCACCTTCCGGTCCTGACTGGCAAGAACATAGAACAACTACAATCCCCGACATAAGCCATGAAATATATTTCATAAAAATTCCTTTCCTGAATTTTTGCAATTACTATTAATAAACCTTTAAAAGTATAACACGCTCATATCGTTATTTAACAAAATTAATACAGGTAGAGCGTGCCCCAACTTGATAAATGGAAATCTAAAATATTCCAATAATGGAAGAGGAATAACATTCCATAACAGGCAAACAATGACATCAGGTCAAAAAATGTTTGTATTTGCAAGTCTTTTAACGAAAAGATGAATTGTATTGTACCAATGACTGTGAGCAGGAGAAGAAGGAATGGAAACAATAAAAGAATAAACAGAATAGGAGGCGTTCCATATCCCAATGCTTGAGGTTTTGAAAATAAGAACAGATATACAGTAAATATAAAAACATAAGTAAGAAATAATATGCTAATAACCTGGAAATAATCGCTATGAGGTCGTATGAACATATCTATATCTTTGTGTATTATCAACCGTGCAAGAAAACGCAAGAATTGGATGATAAATATCGCTATACATGCGAAAAATAAGGTGTATTGACATAGTTTTGATTCCCAGAAATGGATAGGTTCGTAGACATCATTCCCTATCACCAATTGATGTGTTCCCTGTTCAGCCCCCTTGATAAAGGTTATCCGGGGTGAACTGGCAACATCACCATATTGCGTTTTCCTTCCCCAAAACATATCGCCTAATTCCTCAACCTTCCACTCACCGGATTGAAACACAAGATATTTCATAGTCAAAGTCTGTTCTGTTCCATCACCACGAACATATATCTCTTGCACAAAACCAGGCAGAAATGTGGCTAATTTGAAATAATCACTGCGACAATAACGATTATGCCGATAAAAACCTGATACTGCTCTATAATATGAAGGGTTAACAAAGAGTGGGTTTTTGCGAACATCTGGTATATTCCGTATAGGTAGAGTGAATTTTGACACAAGCAAGGAAATTACTTCAGAAATAAAGGCGTGCCCTCCCTTGTTGATTGAGATGAACAATCCAAATTTTTCCTCAGGAATAATCAAAACATGACTGCTAAATCCCCAGGTCAATCCTGAATGTTGGAGTGCCCGTTTCCCGTTAATGAATCGTTCTTCCCAGCAACAGGCATAACCGGGGAGTAGTGGATGAAGTTTATATCGTGGGGTCTGTATGAATTTAACCGTTTCAGGTTGTAAAACAAAGTGGTCTTTATACTTTCCATCGTTCAGCATGGATATTAAAAAATGAGAAAAATCTTCAGCCGTTGTGCATAAACTCGAAGCAGGTGGAGTTTGAGCAAAGTCCATTTCTACAGTTCTCATCTTGCCAAGGTATTCGAGATATGCCTTTGGGGGTTTCAGTGTCTCGGGATAAGTCCCATCAAATCGGCTATGGCTCATTTCGAGCGGCTCAAATAAATTTTCTGCCATGTAATCCTTAAAACTTTTGCCTGATACTTGCTCTATAACATGACCCAGTAATGCAAACCCATGATTGGAATAACTGATAACTGTTCCCGGTGGAAAAACAATTGGAGGTAACCTCTTTGACAGATATATGCCCAACGGTAAGACCTTATCTAATGTTGGAGCACCCATACCTAAAAATCGGTCGTCAAAACCTGCGGTATGTGTCAAAAGATGGTGAATGGTTATGGGTTCAGGATAAGAATACACTATTTGAAAATCTGAAAGATAGTGATTGACATCAACATTTAAGGATATTTTGTTTTGCTCGTAGAGTTGCATAATTCCCGTCGCGGTAAACAACTTGGACAAAGAAGCCACAAATACAGGCGTCTGCTTTGCGTCCATTGGCTCGTTGAGGTCAAATCCTAATTTGCCATATCCCTTCAAAATCACAGTGTCCCCATTCACTAATGCAATGACTGTTCCCGAAACAGTATATTTTTGCAACAGTTGCGGAATCTCCTTATCAAGACAATGGAGAATTTGCTCTTCGTATGAACTTTCCTCTCCGTGAGCAAGTGCAGTTAAAATAAGGAAAGGGATACAAACAACAAGCCTCTGAAAATGTTTTTGCCCTGACATGATATACTTATATTTCCTTATACTGAATATGACAGTTCACTGTCATATATTGTAAACTTTTAGTCTCAATAAACGATAAGGAAGAATTACATGGAATATAGGATGGTGTTTTTAATAGGACCGCCTCGTTCTGGAACGACAATGCTGGAACGAATGCTATCATCTCATTCCTTGATTCAGGGAGGTCCAGAACCGCATATCTTGACGCCATTAGCACACCTGGGCGTATGGGCAAAGGTGGATAAGGCGCCGTATGACCATATCTTATCTGCGGAAGCTCAAAAATTGTTCGTGGAACAGTTGCCCAATAAAGAAAACGATTATTGGAAAGCATGCCGTGCCTATTGCGATGTGCTGTATAGCCAATACCTAATTGCTAAAGGGAACAAAAAAATCTGTCTCGATAAAACACCCGCATATTCGTTAGTGCTACCTTTTATTGCAAAGGTCTACCCCGATGCAAAGTATATCATTCTGACACGGCATCCTCTGGCTACATTCTCATCCTTTGCAAACTCATTTTTCGATGGCGATTATAAAGTTGCCAACGAGCACAATCCCATACTTAACCGTTATATACCCGCTATTGCCGATTTCTTGCGTAAGAAGGAAGTGGATATTTATCATATCCGCTATGAAGACCTTGTAAAGAAACCCGAAGAACAGTTTGAGCAGATATGCGCCTTTCTTGAAATTCCATTTGAACCAGAAGCAATTGATTATGGCAAATCGGAAGATGACAATCATCAACAAGGATTGGGCGACCCCTTAGGCGTGAAGCAACACACAAGGCCCAGCACAGGTTCTTTGAAAAAGTGGGTTGAGGAATTAAGCACTGACCCTGAGAAATTGAAAATGATGCGAAAAACCATTGACCAGATTGCAGATGAAGACCTGATTACCTTTGGCTATCCAAAGGAAACCTTGTGGAAACCAATGGAAGAAGTGCAGGGGGTAAAAATCCAACCCAAAAAGCAAAAACTTAACCGCTACCTACTACAACGAAAAACTATCATTTTCCTTCGCGAACAGGCACGACACCACACCTTCTTCCGCAAACTACTTGAAAAAATCCGATTAGCCTGCGATGTCCTCCTCCGCGAGTAAACAGAACTAATCTTAATATCTACAAAAAAAACACTGCGTAACCAACTATCTGTATTGCAATTCACAAATCTAACTTAATAGATACATAACTTTCCTTCCCCCTTTTATAATTGATTATATCGAGAATAACCGACTACAATTAAAGTATCTGGGAATATACTATTACAGAACTCATAATTGAAACATAAGATATTAAAATATAGTTTTATATTTAATCAGAAAGTAGACTAAATGAAAAAGCCCTGGTCAATCTCAACTACTGTAAGAAATCCAGAAAGGTTAAGAGATTTTTTAAGAGTATTGAAAAAGTTAGAAGGGCAACCATTTTGTAAAGACAATCAGACAAAATATCAAGTTCTGTTAATTCAGGAACGCATTTATAAACCTCTTAAAATTCACCAGAAGTTTAGAAAGTATTATAATAAAGAAATTTCTTCAGAGATTCCATTGAAAATAGCCCAAGAAATTTTTGATTCTCAAGAATATGAAGACCCACCAATGAGAGGAAGACAATCGGTTAATCCATTAAATAAGTTAGGATTTTCAATAGCAAGAGAAGGTTTTGGTAATGTATTGATAACTGAATTAGGAAATAAGTTTTTGAAGGAAAACTATGATATAGACCATATATTTTTCAAAAGCCTACTCAAACTTCAGTTTCCAAATCCCTGGAATATAGATTTTTCAGAAAAAGAAAATTTCAATATAATGCCATTTATCGGTGTAATGCATCTTATTCACAAACTTAATCAAAAAACAACGAAAAGAGGATTGGATAAAACAGAATTTAGTATCTTTGTTCCAACTCTTATTAACTTCAATCAAATAGATGAATATATTGATAGAATTTTGGAATTTAGAAAATACAAAAAACCTGAGGAATATATTCATAAGTTTGCCAAAGAATTTTATGGTATAGAAGAGGTGCCAGATAAAAAGATAAATAATCTATTCGATTATGGCGATAACATAATGAGGTATTTTAGACTTACAAGATATTTTAAAGTTACGATGGATGACCCATTAGGATACCGGTGGACTATTAATACGGAACCTTCAAGAGAAGCTGAAATAGAGCAACTTTTGAATATGTATAATGGAGAGCCTATTAAGTTCACGAGACTAGAGGAATATTTTAATTATCTTTCTGACATTGAAAAACCACCCTTACCCTGGGAAAAGAAAGAACATTTAGAAGAAATAGCCCAGTCCTTAAAAAATATAATTAATGATTATATTGAAAAAGAAAATATACAGATTACTCAAGACCAACAAAAGTTTCTTTTTACTAACATTGCACTTTTTAATAAAAGAGAATTAGAAAATTATATTTCTTGTCTTAGAAATTTAAATTTGGAATTGAAAGAGAAGGTAAAGAAAACTAAATTACTTGGTAATTTAGATAGGATTGAAGAAATAATAAATATCTTGCGAGATTCTAAAAAGATAAAAAAATATAAGCCAGAACAGTTTGAGAAATTGATAACAGAGGCATTAAAAATAATAAATGATGAGATTTCAATAAAACCAAACTATCCAATAGATGATGATGGAGAACCTACTAACCATTCTCCCGGAAACAAGCCAGATATAGAATGTCGCTATACGACATTTAAAGCAATTTGTGAAGTTACACTAAATATAACAAAAATACAATGGGTGCAGGAAGGACAACCAGTAATGAGACATTTAAGAGATTTTGAAATTCAATATCCTGGTGACAAAATATTTTGCATCTTTATTGCACCACAAATCCATAATGACACATATTCTACATTTTGGATTTCTGTAAAGTATGAGTATAATGGATTCCCACAAAAGATAGTGCCTCTTACAACAGAGCAATTTGCGTCATTATTAGAAACTTTATCAAACCTTTTAAAACAAGGTAAAAGGTTTACCCATAAAGAACTATATCAGCTGTATTCTATAGTCGTTAACAAATCCAAAAAGTTGTCAGGTTTTTCCGATTGGGCATTATCTATTCAGGAATCCTTAAAAGATTGGCAGCAGAGGACAATTGCATTATGAAGGTGAACCACATATACATGGGCGATTGCTTAAAAATAATGGGAAAAGAAATTGAAAGGGATAGTATAGATTTAGTCTATGCTGACCCTCCATACAATCTATCAGGCAAAAAATTAACATTAGTTAATAATAAGACAGGAGGTCCATTCTACAAAATGAATGAGGAGTGGGATACATGGAAATATGAAGATTATCTACATTTTACCGATAGATGGATTAGTAAAGTATGGAACATATTAAAGCCTATTGGCAGTTTATATGTTTCTTGCACCTACCACAACATAGGAGAGATAGTGTTTATAGCAAAAAAAGTTGGATTTAAACTAAATAATATTATAACTTGGTATAAAAGCAATGCTATGCCAAATATAACAAAACGAACCTTTACTCATTCTACGGAATATGTTTGCTGGTTTGTAAAAGGGAATAATTGGAAATTTAATTACGAAAAAGTTAAACAATTTAATCCTCATAAAACAAAAGATGGAAAACCAAAACAATTGAGGGATTTCGTAGATTTTATAGAACTACCTATTGTCCAGGGTAAAGAAAGGATAAAGGGCCAAAATGGTAGAGCAGTACACCCTACACAAAAACCAGAAAAAATGATTGAATTAATTATATTGGCTTCGACAGATGAAAGTGATTTACTCCTTGACCCGTTCTTTGGAACAGGCACTACAGGTGTTGTGGCTTCACGATTAAAAAGAAATTGGATTGGTATTGAAATAAAACCAGAATATTTTAAAATTGCACAAGAAAGAATGTTTGGAAAAGAGGTTACCAAAAGTGCCTGATATTAAACTACTGAAAAACGATGCATTAGAAACGATTAAGCGATTGGAATCTAAATCTGTAAATTTAATCTTTGCAGACCCTCCATATAATCTTTCAGGAGAAAATCATCTTACCTGTAAAAGTGGAAAGATGGCT
The DNA here is from genome assembly GCA_964549105.1 of uncultured Nitrospirales bacterium. Lineage (GTDB taxonomy): Bacteria > Hydrogenedentota > Hydrogenedentia > Hydrogenedentales > Hydrogenedentaceae > Hydrogenedens. The sequence continues at coordinate 134,360 of CAZJTZ010000002.1, read as the reverse complement.
AAATGTGACAAAGGTTCATGGGATAAGATAGAAAATATACATGAATTTAATAAAGAATGGGTTGAGGAATGCGTAAGGGTTCTAAAAGATGATGGAACGATATGGATTTCAGGAACTTTGCATAATCATCCATCTATCGGAATGGTCTTAAAACAATTAAATCTATGGATAATAAATGATATTATCTGGTTTAAACCTAATGCGCCACCTCTAATCCAGAAAAACCGATTTGTCCCTTCTACTGAGTTAATTTGGGTCGCCAGTAAATCAAAAAAATACTATTTTAATTATGAAATGGCTACAAAATTGGGTAACGGGAAGCAAATGCGAAATTTATGGGAACTGCCTGCGGAAAGGCATAAAACACCACATCCTACTGAAAAACCCGAAAAATTAATAGAAAGAATTATCTTAATTGGGAGTAAAGTGGGAGATACTGTTCTTGACCCATTTATGGGCTCTGGCACAACCGGAGTTGTGGCGAAACGATTTGATAGAAATTTTATAGGCATTGAAATTGATGATATATATTTCGATATAGCAAAGAAAAGAATCGAAAGAACATCAACCGAGCAGAACATAATTGAGTTCTTGGAAAAACTGACAGAAAATACTATCCCTCAATTAGACTTTTATTTAGGCAAAAAATAAATGAAAAGTTTGCTGAGGGTATTGTAAGTTTGTTCTTTATGGGACCTGCCATCCATAACAAAAAGGTTCTTCTATCCTTTGATAATACTATCCTTTATTTGGTTAGAATGCAGCATTGTCTTTTTGCCATAGAGAAAGTATAAAGATAACATCTTTACAAGTAATAATTAAAAGTTTATTAATTACTTTGCCGGGTTTGTTTTTATTCCTCTGTATTTCTTGGGAGGGCAAAGGGTTGGGTGATAGATAGGGCAAATTAATTGCCTTATTTATGAGGGTAAAATTAAAAAATATTTATAAAAAATAGAGACAATTGTAAATATCCTGGGGTGAATTATTACTTTAGCAAATTGAGTAATGGCAGTAAAGATAATTGTAAAAAATAGGAGGATGTATTTTTATGGAGAGCATTCTTTATCGTATTGAGAAAGGCGAGAAGTGGCTCACCTCGTTTGAGAAACGGCAATGGCATGAGAAAGTCAAAGCACTTATGGCATGGTTTCAAGAAAAGGGTTTGGAAATTACGCCGTGGGTTGAAGTGCGTCTGCGCGAATTGCTTGTTCTGACCTTCATTATTCAGCGAATAGAGGAAGAAACCATGTTTCTACAATTGCCTGAATTGTCACTACAAGACACTCTCGAAAAAAATACAAAGACTAAATTAATAAAACCTACTTTGCCCATCCAGAATTTTGAGGTTCTCTGCAAATATATGGAACGGCTTCGAAAGTTGGTTCAGGAGTTTGAAGAGATAAAAACGGAAGAGCGCAAACCACAAGCATATTCAGGTGTGGCTGAACTTGTTCAAGATTTAATGCGTTGTGCCCATGAGATGGACAGGGGCAACGGCAAAAGCAAGGAATCACATCTTCAAACTCGTGAAGGAATAGAAATTAGTGCACAAATGGAAAATTAATCCTTAAACTATTTTTGATAGAATAGTAAGGAACAATTTCAGCAATAAAGGAGCATGACTATAATGCGTAATAAGCACTGGTTTATTCTTTTATCTATCATTCTGTTTATCTCTGCAGGTTGTGCAACTACATCTACAAGGTTTAAACCCAAAGCGGGAAGTCGCTCCGAAATTTTAACGATGGAAACGCGCGGATATTGCCCCTGTGGAAAATGCTGTAATTGGAAAAGGAACTGGTATTTTCGTCCTGTGATTGCTCATGGACCCAACAAAGGAAAACCCAAAAAGGTCGGCATGACCGCCAGCGGTGTTAAGGCAAAGAAAGGGACTATAGCAGCAGACACAAGCCGTTTCCCCTTTGGTACGGTCATATATGTTCCGGGATATGGCTATGGCAGAGTAGAAGACCGTGGTAGTGCCACAAAAGGAAACTGCATTGATTTGTTCTTCAAAAAACACAAAGACGCTCTACGCTGGGGAAAACAGATAAAAAAAGTAGAGGTATGGTATCCCCCTGGAAAATAGCGATTCTACTACATTAATCAAATTTTCACATTCCTTTTATACTCTCATTAATCAAAAGCAATACAATGGCTAATTTAAAAACTACACTAATTCATTTATTACAGAGACGTGAACTTTTTGCATATCGTTTTTTCAAAGACGCAGAGGGAAATCCGTGGTATGTCCGGGATTATCAGCGTGCGTCTCTGGAATCGCAAGCATTGCGTAAGGTTCATTGTGACGGACGCGATGTTGGAAAAACGACTGAGATAGAAATTATCGTCTGCTGGTCGATGGTAAACAGTCCGGGCAAGTCTGTTCTGGTAGCGACCCAATGTGAGAATCATCTTTTCCCCGTAATGAATCGGCTTGTTCGGCGTTTTGAAACGACACCGGAATTTGCAGGCAGCATTGCAGAACTTCGTCGTTCCCCTTCCTATTTCATCCGCTTTAACAATGGTTTTATTCTCTGGGGACGAATTGCAGGACCCCGCGGAATCAATTTTCAAGGACTACATGTAGATTGGCAAATTATAGATGAAGCCCAGGAAATGACCGAAACAAGTTGGGGCGAACTGTATCAGGCATTGAACGGTGGGGGTCGGCGATGGGTCTATGGCGTTCCCAATGGTTTGCGAAATACCTTTTATCGAATGACCTTCCTCCCTGATGCAGAACAATACCACTGGCAAAGTTATTGCAATCCAGAATTTACAAAAGAGAAGGATGAAGAATTGGCTCTGCTATATGGTGGGCGGGATAGCCCGGGCTATATACACCGTGTTCTGGGATTGCATGGCGAACCCATGAACGCCGTTTTTAATTTAGACGATTACCTGATATGCGTTGACGATAGCCTTCACACATACGAAATTCGCCTGAAAGGCTCTCAAACGAATATAGATTTCCCTGAACCTATCGAAGCAGGTGCATATTATCTGGGTTGCGACCTCGGCTTTGCTCATGACCCGTCTGAATTCATCGTTTACAAGAATGAGCCACCCCATTTTATATGTATGCTTCGTGTTCATCTGGAGAATGTAAACTATGCCCAACAACAAATCGTCATTCAAGAATTGGACAGAAATTACCATTTCCAGAAAATTGGGATTGATTGTGGCAATAGCGGTCGGGCAGTTGCCCATCAACTAATGGCACTGGGCATAGATTGGCAACATCGGGTTCATGCGTTCGAATTTGGTGCAATGATAGAAACGGGGCAATTAGCAAACGGCACTGTCCAGCGACGGCGAACAAAAGAATGGATGACCGAACTGCTACAACGGCGTCTGGCAGAGCATACCCTCGTGTTTCCACGAAGTTCCGAACGAGAGCAACAATATGCAAACCATACTTACCTGATTAACGCTCAGGGACAATGCCTCTACTCCAAGGGAAATGACCATATCATTGATGCAGACCGTTGTGCCATTCTTGCCTGCTATCTGGATACCCATGAAAAAACTGTGCCCTCAATAAAACTCATGCCCCGTGTCCGCGTGTTTTAATATCATCCCTAATATTATTACTATATCTTTAGAATAAACTAAACATTTGAAAAATGGTATTTCCCCCTTTATTGAATAAATAGATTTTAATAGACAGTATGCCCAGTACTTGATTCGTAGAAAGTTAGGAGTTAAAACAAAAAATCCCTCAATATTCATACCTTTTCGAATATTTCAGGGATATTTTAAGCCGTTACATCAATCTTGGGAACTTCCCCGTCATGTTCCGTTGAAGCGTTATTTTCGGAATTGGTATTTTCTTCCACTACAACGGTACTCTTTTGTGCCTGGTAATGTGAAGCCATATTATCTACTTGTTGAGGTATTAAATCTTGACTGTTCTGTGGGGTAACTTCCATCTGTAATGGCTCTACTTGTTGAGGCATAAACAATTCACGCGGCACAAAGATAGAACCTGTAGGTATAATGGAGACATTTCCTACACCTAACGGTATCTCACCCTCATTTTGTTCTACTGATGCATTTTCTGTGTGTAGAACAATGGCTGCCTCTTTCTTCCGTTCGAACCCGGACAACCCGTTCACCGGCTTAACCATCCCTGTCGCTATGTTTTCCAGTATAATGTTCATAAGCCTCATCCTTGAGTTTTCTTCATATTCTTCAATTATATAATCGGCAGAATTTGTTGAAAACTTTAGTCGTTTTCTTGTAAATTCTTATATTAATTGATTTTCATTAAAATATTTTTTTGAAAATTGTTATTATATAAGCAAAGGAATTGATGGTAGGAACTTATATTCGAAAATAAGCATAAAAATAACAACTTAATTACCATCATTTTTTTATTTATGCCAATAGACTTATTAAAATACATAACCCCAAAGACGGTCCGTTTTTGTAGAGAGGCTTCTACGATGACTTCTGTCCTGGAAGAAATCTCTAATCTGGTTTCGTCTACAAATAAAGACCTAACTCAATTAAAGCCTGTAATATATGATGCTTTATGTGCAAGAGAAATGTTAGGAAGCACGGCTATCACTCGTGGACTTGCTTTGCCACATTGTCGGATACCCTATATCTCGGATTTCATAATAGGGATACTCGTGTCTCCCGAAGGAATTGCCTGTAAATCCCTGGATAGGAAAGCAAGTCGTGTTTTTGTGTTCATTATAGCACCACAAGACAGTGGCAATGAATATCTTAAAATTATGGCAGAACTTGGCTCTTTTCTGGATACAGATGGAAAAATTGATACACTGGCTAAAGCAAAAAACGAAGAAGAGTTATACCATACTTTCTTGAAGTTGTGGGAGGAATATCTTCACCAGGACACGCAAAATCTATGAGTCAGGGCTGTGATTGTAATCCTTATAACCCGGCCTCACATAAGAAAGAAGAAAGAATATTATCAAAATTTAAAGTAGTTCTCTCCAAACCTCGTTGTTCCTCTCTTGTATGGAATATATTACTTGTAGGTCTCATCGTTATTGTATTTGGGCAGGTGATTCGTTTTGGCTTTATCCATTATGACGATGTTACCTATACATCAGGAAAGGTGAACCGTGGAAATGTCTGGTCTTTTCAATTTTTATCCTGGGCAATAACATCCACAGATGACGGCTTTTGGGCTCCTATCACAAAAATATCACATAGAATAGATACACATCTCTTTGGAAACAATGCGGGGGGACATCACACCTTAAATCTGTTATTCCATATCCTTAATTCCATACTTCTTTGGAGATTTCTTCGCAGGCTTACAGGAGACGGGTTCATACAATTTTTAGCCGTGTGCATCTTTGCCATTCATCCGTTGCGTGTAGAACCTGTGGCATGGATTGCAAGTAGAAAAGATTTATTGTCTACCCTTTTTTTCTTGCTCATGTTATTAAAATATATAGATTGGGCTCAGACACATAAAAGGGGGGATTACTTATTATCTCTCCTTTTTTTTGCTTTCGCTGCCATGTCGAAGCCTGTAAGTATTGCATTCCCTTTATGTTTACCTGTACTAGACTTTTTCTTTTTAAGTGCAGATAAAGGTGACAGAAAAAGGATAAATCTCATCCAGAAAATTTTTTCTTATATCCCTTTTTTTGTAATATCCCTTTTACTTGGATTGATTACGCTACATGCAGAACAGGAGGCTATAATCCCCATTTCCTTGCCATTTTTTGAAAAAATTTCGAGAATTATAGTGGCAAGCAATTTATATTTCTTACTGAGTTTTCTCCCCATAGATTTACATGTTCCTTATGGAATAGAATATTTTCCTTTCTTTGGCTGGACACAGGGTATACCTGTATATGAGAGAAGAGATATTCTTATCTTTTCATTGTTTATTCTACTAATTACATCTGCATTCTGGCTTTTGTCTACAAAGGATAGTAAAAAAAGTATTGGTTCCCTTTTTATATTTCTGATTCCACTCTTACCTGTTATTGGTTTCATACCCTTTGGTCATCATCTTATAGCAGACCGTTTTACCTATCCGGCACATATTGGGTTGAGCCTTTTTATATGCCTCCTGTTATCAAAACCGCGTGTGAACTTAAAAAAATCCCTTTATTTGCTCGTTATTTGCATTATTCTGGTATATGGTTTTCTTTCTTTCAGTTATGCTCGATTATGGGGGAATAGTGAAAGACTCTTTAGAAATACTCTCCGTTATGAACCCGACAATTATGTGGCTCTATGCAATCTTGGTTATTCTTTAATATTACAAAATCGTTTTGCCGAATCTATTTCATGCCTACAAAAAGCAATTGAGGTCTATCCTCTACGAGCAGGACCATATAACGATTTGGCTTTTGCATACCAATCTCTGGGAAGGTATCCGGAGGCTCTATTTTATTACAATAAGTCTCTTGAATTAGAAAAAAATGACCCGGAGATATTGACGAATATTGCTGTGCTATACCTTGAATTGGGCAATTATAAAATGGCAGAAGAATACGCTTTGAAAGCATGTAAAATAGACCCCAATACGATAAATGCCAGAAAGGTTCTGAATATTATGAAGAAGAAGGAAGGCATAGGTACCCGCTAAAAAATGAGTAGAAAAGATTACTCCCTACCTTCCCATAAATTAAGTAATATGATGATGAATATTGTTCAAAGGTTTCTTCATTATATATATAAATACCCATCTGGCAAGACTGGCAACCTTGGCGATAAAATTCTTATTACTTGATTGATAAGAGATAAATTACTACTTCTATTGAATTTATTATAGAAGTTAAACCATGCCCGTCTGGCAAGACTTTTACCGCAAAGAACACAAAAAGAATTTTGACATTTTTTTGAATTTAGTAGCATAGACATTCTTGTCTGTGTTTTTGTCGGTGTTTAATCGAAAATAATTAATGTATAACTGTTCAATTCATTATCATTGCAAGTGATATGTTCAACATGATTGCATTTTGTAGGGGCGTATTGCATACGCCTTCTTTTTATTACCCTTTTAGCAAGGTAACGATAGAAAAGAGTATTGTCTGTATAAGAGGACAACTCGTAAGAGGTTTTTAAAGGGGAGTTGCCACTCAGGCAAAATTTTAAAAGGTATAACGACATCCCTATATACTGCTATACCCTACAAACCTTAACATAGTTTTATATAAAAAATATTCTTGAATACAGTTCAACTCAACATAAAAGAAAAACCAAAAACTCCTCACCTTGCAAAGGGGAGGTGTCGCGTTAGCGACGGAGGGGTTTTTTCTTTTAACAAAGTAAATTTAATACCCCCTATAAGGACTTCCCCTTCTGCCAGGAGAGAAAGTCTATTAGTACCCAGTTCTTTTAAAAAATAAATAAAAAGTTTTACTACTCTTCTATGTTAAATTGTCGTAATATCTAAAATACATTCTTCAGATTTCTCTATATATTACTTAATTTGTGGGAAGTTAGGTGTTAAACTTTTATCGGACAGTAGTGATGTTCCTATATGGACTAACAAATATAACAACTTTTACTCGAGGTTATTCACAAAAAAGGAATTTGACAAGTTTATCGTATTCACTGTAATCAGGAATGATAATATCTGCACCCGAGCGAAACAATCTATTTCTTTTATGTAAATCCCAGCCGTATCCTTTTTTCTCGTCGGAAGCTATACCCAGGGCAATGCCACCCTGTTCCTTCACATTACGAAGTTCTACAGGTCCATCTCCCACAGCCATAACTTCCGGTCCGTGAAGTTTGTGTGCTGATATTATCTCTCGAATAACTTTTTCTTTTGAATATTCTTCTATACTCGGAATCGCACCCCAAATCTCTTCAAAATATTTATCTGCTCCCAACACACTGGCTTCATATCGAACATCTTCCCTATCTGTTCCACTAAATACATACATTATCACGCCTCTCTTCTTTAATTCCTCCAGAAAAGGAAAGACATTGCGAACGGTCACTTGTTCCAATGTTAATTCTCCATTTTGCAATTTTCTTATTCGTTCCCGGACAGGTATAAGTAGACGCTCATTGTATATCGCTTTGTATCCCCATTCATCTAAAATTTTATCTTCTGGCACCAGACCATGTGCACGAACCATTTCCACCAGCCTTTGCATCTGGAAAATAGTTTGAATGCCTGTTGTTTCCTCAATCATTTCTGCAACTTCTTTTTCAATTTCAGGGGTCGGCTCATGGTCTCCACAAATCATCTCCACACACATAGGTCCCATGATATTTTGCCAACCCTCACGAAGCAAACTAATGGTCCCATCAAAATCGAAAAGGATATGTTTTATCTTGCCTAACTCAATATCTGGATTGACTATCTCTATTTCTGTTCCTGGCAAAAAGTTTTGAAACTCTGACATGCAAAAAAACTCCTATATCATTTGTTTAGTGCTTATAAAAAGGGAAATACATCGGGAATATAATTATAACAAATTTACATGTAGAGTATTTTATTTTTGGGAAAGGCTTATGCGTCTTCGAACTGGGCCAAGGAGAAGATAGGAAGAGGAGCAAGAAATTCTCTACCTTTTAAGGGAGAAAGTTCAATAACAAAACCTGCCTCCATAGGAATGGCTTTCAGTCGTTCTACCAATTTTTTTACAGCCGAAACTGTGCCTCCAGTAGCAAGCAGGTCATCAATAATAGCAACATGTTGCCCTTCTTTCAGTGCGTCGTTGTGCATTTCTATTGTATCCCAACCATATTCCAGGGCAAAACTTTCAGAAATTTTCTCGTAAGGAAGTTTTCCCTTTTTTCTTGCTAATATCAGGGGACATTTCAAAAGATAAGCAATAGTGGAACCAAAGACAAAGCCCCGCGATTCAATCGCTACAATTGCATCTATATTCATAGACTTGTAATGTTCTACAAAGCAATTAACGGTGAACTGAAAGGCTTCAGGTTTTAGTAGGAGTGTTGTAATATCTTTAAATTGTATTCCTGGTTTGGGAAAATCAGGCACATTACGAATAATGTTTTTTAAATCCATTGTTTTATTCTTCCTTTTTGACATTAGAAAAGTTAAAAAAGGTCTTTATGCTCTTCAACATATTTTTGTAAAAATTTTAAGGCAAGTTGTTCAAGTTGCCGAACGCGTTCGCGAGTAATACCTAACATTTTACTCGTTTCAAGTAGAGTATACGGTTTCCCATCAACAAGTCCATAACGATAACGAATAACCTGGGCTTCTCTCTCGGATAAAAGTTGAATTAGAAATTCTAAATCTTGTTCTTTTTGCACATCTTCCGCAAAACTTTTTGTTCTAAGAGGAGGTTGTATTTTTTTAGTTATTTTTGACCCTTCATCCTCTTCTAAACTCTGTTTAATGTCAGAGGACATGATGGAAGGGAAATTTTCCTGGAGTTGCCTGGCTTCCTCCACACTTATTCCTAAAATTTTTGCTACTTCTTCACAAGTAGGTTGTAGTCCTGTTTTTGTATAGTAATCTTCTAAAACTTTGCGATACCTTGATAGAGATTCGTTTAAGTACACCGGAACACGAACCGTTCGGCTCTGATTAGATAAGGAACGGGTAATAGACTGTCGAATCCACCAGGTTGCATAAGTAGAAAATTTTGTCCCACGGTCCGGGTCAAAATTCTCAATGGCTCTCATTAGTCCAATATTGCCTTCTGCTATCAAGTCCCGGAAAGAGACACTATATTGCATATATTTTCTAGCAATACTTACCACCAGCCGTAAATTGGCTAATATTAATTTCCTTCTTGCATTGGCATCCCCTTTCCGAATACGAAAAGCCAACTTTCTCTCTTCCTCAGGACTGAGTAGAGGAATCCTGGATATTTCCGCAATATAAGTGCATAATCCTCTTTCGGAGAGTAAATTTTGCGAAAACTCTTTATCTTCCACCTCGTTCTACCCTCAATGGAATTTTAATATTTACTATACACACAAAAAACCTTTATTAGGTGATAGTATACATATTTTAAGAATAAATCTAAAAATTGTCAGAGTTTAATATATTAACGATTTTGATTCTTAACTTTATTTAAAATATGTTTAGATATAAGTGAAGTTATCAAGGTAAAATTGTTTATAATTAAAAAGAAATACACAATAAGGAAATGAAAATGAAGATTATTAGAGTAGTGATGACTATCTTTTTTTTATTTATAATTTTATCTACCTCTCTCCTATATTCTCAGCCGGCAGGGATTCCCAAATTTTCTAAACAGGCAAAATTGCTTTTCCCTAATAGCGATTTTGAACAGGGGAGTTTGGATAATTGGCGACCCTTTGGTAAGGCATATTTGAATCAACCCACTTATGCTGATAACATTCTTGCAAGAGAGGCGCCGAGTTTAGCATTGCCGCAAGGGTCCTGGTGGATTGGTACCTATGAAAATTACCAGGGCTTGCCAGGTCAAAAAGCCGGTAGTGTACAAAAAAATACCCCTACAGGGGAACTTGTCTCTCAAAGTTTTACCATTGAAATGCCATATATCGGATTTCTTGTAGGAGGTGGGGCAAAAAAAACTACCGCGGTAAGGCTGATTGTAAACGGTGAAGTAGTCCGTGAAACCTCTGGATTGAATCATGCACTTATGAGAAGGGAATTTTGGGATGTAAAAGAATTTACAGGAAAAAGTGCTACGATTTCTATTATTGATAAGGAAAAAGGGACATGGGGCTGCATAAATGCAGATGATTTCCGTGGATATAGGGTGCCAGATAATATGCTGTTATTTCCTAACAGTGATTTTGAATTAGGAGACCTCAGCCATTGGAAAGGAGAAGGCTCGGCTTTTGAGAGACAACCTACTCTGGGAGACAACCCTGCTGCGCGGGAAAAAGGAAAACATTCTAATCATCAGGGAAAATATTGGATAGGCACTTATGAATTATATCAGGGGAAATCCAGAGAGGAACCCGGTGGAGTTCGAAAAGATGCAGCCTTTGGCACTTTACGCTCCGAGCCTTTCAAAATACGAGGATATGCAATATGGTTTCTTTTGGGTGGAGGAAAAGGCTCAGGATTAGAAGTTCGGCTTTATGTAGATGGAAAAGTTGTAAGAACAGCGAAGAATACGGAGAACCATGAAGACATGCGACCGGTAATCTGGACAATCGCGGAATATAAGGGGAAAGATGCAGAGATTGAGATAATAGATGATAGTATGGACGCATGGGGGCATATCAATGTAGACAATTTTAGATATGTCCGTTTAATAGGTGATTTATAAATAATTAATGATGTGAGAAACAGCGTTCCCCTGTAAACAGCATGGCAACACCTGCCTTATTTGCAGTCTCAATTATATCGTAGTCGTTTACACTGCCTCCTGGTTGGACAATAGCACGAATACCCACATGTATAGCCGCTTCTATTGCATCCGCAAAAGGGAAAAAACCATCCGAGGCAAGGACAGCCCCTTCCAGGGTTTCATCACCTTTATATTTTTTCTGGGCTTTATCCACTGCTTGTTCAACTGCACCGACCCGGTCCTGCTGCCCTGTCCCGACGGCTATAGTCTGCCCATTTTTCGCAATAACCACACCATTAGAACGGACATGAATGTTTACATACCACGCAAATAATAAATCTTCCAATTCTCTTTGCGATGGGGTAACCGTGCTTTCAATCTTTCCTTTTTGGGGATGTTCCGTACTTGCTATCATAAAATCGTCTATACCTTTAATCTTTGTCAAATACGGTTGAACCAAAACGATACTGCCATCATCAAATACCTTCATTTCCCAGGTATAAATATTATCACCTGCATATTTTGGTAAACGGTCTAAAGGTGGAACCTGGATTATTCGGATTTCTTTATTCCGTCTATATTTCTCGAATTGATTAAAAACGGATAATGCTTCATTTGTAAAACCGGGAGCAGCCACCCCCTCAACAACGGTTTGCATAATTTCGTCTGCGGTAGATTCATCTATTTCAACATTGAAGGCGGCAACACCGCCAAAAGCGGCTTGTGGGTCAGCATCCCTTGCCCGAAGGTATACATCCTTAAGTGTTTGCCCTTCTCGTTGGATTGCAACTCCAGATGGATTACAATGCTTCATCACAGCACACGCAGGCTGTTTCAAAAATTTTAATATGCCAAAGGCATGATGTAGGTCTTCTAAATTTGTCTGCGACAACCCACTTTTACCTGTCTTCAATACTCGATAAGCACCCAAAAAAACCTTCTCTGACTCGACAGGACGATAAAACGCCGCTGGCTGATGGGGGTTGGTCCCATAGCGAAGGTCTTCTACTTTAGTCCAGTGCTTTCCCATAATTTCAATATTTTCAGGGAAAGAACCTTCTGTTTTGGTTCGATACATTGCTTTTAAGTTAATTTTGTTTTTATCTTGACTCATTTGCTTATACTCCCCGAGTTGAAATTAAATATATTTTAACATACACTCATAAAATATAGAAAATGACTATGTAAAGGAAAGGTAAAGGTCATAATGTCCCACTTGTTTTATTTCGTTGTGCCAACAGATTCACCCAGAGAGGGGGAAATCATATTACAGGGGGAAGAAGCACACCATGCAATTCATGTTGTCCGAATAAAAATGGGTGAACCTATTGCCTTTATTGATGGACAGGGGGGGAAATGGTTTGGGAAAGTGGTAGATTTTTCTAAAGATAAACTTATGGCAAAGATAACAAATTATCATTACACCACTCTTACAAGAAATCGTACCTGTCTATTTGTAGGTTGGCTTCACCGAGATAGTGCTATTGAAACCCTATTGAATTATGGAACGGAAGTGGGCATATCTGCGTTTTACTTTTTTCAGGCAGACCGTTCTACACGACCTCTCCGATTATCACAAAAACTAAAGAAATGGGTTGTCCAATCATGCAAGACCACAGGTAGGGAATGGTTTCCTACGGTAGAGGCATATCCCAATTTACAGCAGGCAATTTTAGGTTTTCAAGGAAAATTATTAATTGCAACAATACAGTCAAATTCCATCCCTATTCATCAAGTATCAGATTTATCTACATGCGGGCTAATTGTGGGACCTGAAGGGGATTTGTCTGATAAGGAACTATCCATAGCAAAAGAAGCAGGTGCTATTCCTGTACACCTGGGACCCCACATCTATCGCACAGAATTGTCTGCATTATTAGGCTCTATATTTATCATGCAAAAGCAAGGTCAATTTGATAATCCGCCAGAGACGCACTTTTCTACTTGACCTATAACATCCATTTTTAGCACGACAGCAAAGGCATAGGCAATACCTTTTAAATCTACCTGAAAGGACATTTCTACAAAATATTCCTTTACGCCAAAAGATAGATTGTATCGTCTGACACAAAGGCAAGGTCTACTTTTCAATCTTTTATTGGACACTTGTGAATAAAACTAATTAGAATGACTATAATTTTGAATAGAAGAAAGTCTACTATATAAAAGTCAGGTTTTTTGTATTTTTTGTAGGACACAAAAATATTAATAGGAAAGTATTGTATGAGACGATTTTTTATCCGCTTTATTATAGGAGTTTTGGTCTTCTTTACTGTTGTGATTGCTATTGTTATTATTAGAGCAGAACTAGCACGACAGCAGAGGTTTGTCTCTATTGAAAGAAAAGAAACCATATCCTTAACAGAGAAAGAGAAATACGCGGAACGGTTAGGAAAAGCACTCACATTTAAAACGATATCGTACCAGGAAACGCAAAAAAATGATTGGAATGAATACCAAAATTTTATAAAGTATTTAGAGTCGGCTTTTCCCGAAGTTCATGCCACTTTGAAGAGGGATATTGTGAATAATTACAGTCTACTCTACACATGGGAAGGAAAAAAACCTTCGCTATCCCCTGCCTTGTTTATCGCTCATTATGATGTTGTTCCTGTGGAACAAGGAACAGAAAACGATTGGAAATATCCTCCTTTTTCAGGAACAATTGCAGACGAGGCTATCTGGGGTCGCGGTGCGTTGGATGTGAAAAGTGGTGTTATCGGATTATTGGAATCTGTCAACTACTGGATTCAGAATGGCTATCAACCTGAAAGAACCCTGCTATTTGCGTTTGGTCATGACGAGGAACTCGGTGGAAGAAATGGTGCAAAAAAGATTGCTGAATTGCTGAAAGAGCGTGGGATTAAGCCTGAATTTAGTTTAGATGAAGGAATGGCGATAAATGAAGGGATTATCCCGGGCATAGAAGGTCCTGTTGCACTAGTTGGCATAGCAGAAAAGGGATATTTATCGTTGGAACTTTCTGTCACTACCAAAGGCGGGCATTCCTCTACTCCACCCGATAAAACCTCTATTGGCATTCTCTCTGCTGCTATTCAAAGGATAGAGCAACACCGTAAACCTGCTAAACTTGCGGGACCTATCCGCTGGACGCTGGAAGACCTTGCACCTTATATGAATTTCCCGATGCGGGCAGTATGCTCTAATTTATGGCTGTTTAGCGGACTATTGGCAAAAGTATTAGCAACTGTTCCCAGTTCTAATGCGGCACTTCGCACTACCTTTGCACCAACTCTATTCCACGCAGGCGAAAAGGAAAATGTGCTTCCTGCAAAGGCATGGGCGGTAGTAAATATTCGAATGCTACCTGACGATAGTTCAGAAGAAGTCATTAATTATATTCGGAAAACAATTAACGATGATAGGGTTGAGATAAAACCGTACTCTCCAGAAAAGACGGATGAAGCCAGCCCTCTGTCAGACAGAACAAGCGATAGTTATAAAGCCATAGTGGAAACAATTCAGGAAGTTTGGGGAAATATACCTGTTGCCAGTTCTCTAACCTTAGGTGGAACGGATTCTACAAATTATGTAGGCGTAGTAAAGAATCTATACCGATTTCAGCCATTAAAATTTACGATGGAAGAAATAGAATTACTACACGGGACTAATGAGCGTGTAAGAATTGATAACTACTACAAAGGAATAGAATTCTATATCCGCCTCTTAAAAAAGGTCGGAAAATAAAGAATTGATTACTAAAAAATGAGTCCCTTGCTCTTCCAAAATGTTTTTTGGAAATGACAATTCCCTAATATTTTAGCCGATAGTGATAAAATGTGAGGGACAATGTGGAATTGTATTATAATCAATCCTTTCTTTGCTAAGTCTTTCATGTTGTATTCTTAATCTATCTTTATAAGTTTCAAACATCTTATTAAATTTTTATCGAACATTGGTAAATAGCCATATAATAAAATACCAGACTTTTGAAAAAGGAAAACTGCATGTATATCTCTCTGAGCATAAAGATAAGAGCGATTCCCTCTTTTTTTTCCCTAATTTTCTTTCTTACCCTGGTTTTCTTAAGCAATTTCTCTGTGTCAGCCCAGGAAAACAAAATCTATCTTGACGACCTAAATCTTCAGTTGGTTAAGCAAGGCTGGGGTCAATGCCCAAAAAAGAATCTCTCCTGTGTCGGAAACCCTATAAAAATGCTCGACAAGGTATACAATCGTGGAGTAGGCACGCACGCAAATGTGAGTTTCTATATTAAATTAAACGGCTCTGTTTCCAAATTTGAATCTATCGTAGGAATTGATGATGAAACCGAAGGAAACGGTTCCATTATCGTCCGTTTTTTTGGCGATAACAAACTTCTCTACACCACTCAGACAATTAAAGGACGCGAAAAACCTGAAAAGATAAGTTTAAATTTACAGGGCATATCAAACTTCATTATCTCAGCAATAGATGCTCATGACGATATTAATTTTGACCATGTAGACCTTGCAGAAGCCTATTTTATTGCTTCTGACACTTCCCAGGGAACACCTGAAATTGTCCCTCGTCCTGAAGAGTCTACATACACCTTAACTCCCCCTGTCCCTTCTTCCCCACGCATTAACAGTCCTCGTATTACTGGCGTTCGACCGGGTTCTCCTTTTTTGTTCCGAATCCCCTGCACAGGCGAAAGACCGATTTCCTTTCAAATAGATGGACTTCCCGAAGGACTCAATGTTAGTCCTGAAGGGATTATTTCTGGAACTATAAAAAGCCATGAAGCAAAAACATATTCTCTCTTAATCAAAGCGACAAATAAACACGGAGAAAATCAAAATACCTTAAAAATCGTGGTAGGAGACACATTAGCACTCACCCCACCTATGGGCTGGAATCACTGGTATACTTATTATGACCGAATTACTGCGGAGATTGTCCAACAGGCAGCAGACATAATGGTCTCTTCTGGTATGGCAGATGTCGGATACCAGTATGTAAACATTGACGATTGCTGGGCAAATGCAGAGGAATGTTCCGACCCTACACGCATAGGCCCTGCCCGAGGTAACAATGGAAATATTCTGCCAAATAAACATTTCCCGGATATGAAGGCTTTAACCGATTATATCCATTCCAGAGGATTGCGGGCTGGTATATATTCTTCTCCGGGACCTAAGACCTGTGCTGGTTTTACGGGTAGTTATCAATATGAAGAACAGGACGCAAGGCAATTTGCTGAATGGGGTTTTGATTTCCTCAAATATGACTGGTGCTCCTATTCAAACATTTTGCCTCCTGATAATATTGAAAATCTTACTAAACCCTACAAATTAATGGGTTCTCTCCTCAAAACCTTAAATCGGGATATTGTGTTTAATCTTTGCCAATATGGTATGGGAGAAGTCTGGAAATGGGGGAAAGAGGTTGGTGGTAACAGTTGGCGAACCGCAGGCGACCTGGGTTTCGAACTCCTGCGTTATCACGAGGTTGCTCTCCGTAATGCGGAACTCTGGAAATATGCAGGTCCCGGTGCATGGAATGACCCGGACTATCTTCTCCTTGGCTATAGTGGAGAAGCAAATGTAATGGGCAAACCAAGGCCCTGCCCCCTTACGCCCAGTGAGCAATATTCTTATATGTCCTTATGGTGTCTTATGGCATCTCCTCTGTTTTTTAGCGGCGATATGACGCGCCTTGACGAATTTACGCTCAATATCCTTTGCAATCCTGAAGTTATAGAGATAAACCAGGACCCTCTGGGCACTCAGGGGCATCTAATACTTTCCGATAAGGAGAAGAACACAGAAATCTGGTTAAAACCTCTCCAAAACGGCTCCTTTGTTATATGCTTGTTCAATTTAGAAGAGATAGAGCAAGAACTATCCGTGCAATGGAAAGAAATCGGTTTACGCGACAATCAAAATGTCCGTGACTTATGGAGACAAAAAGACCTTGGCTCTTATCCAACAAATTTCACAATTGCCGTACCCCGTCACGGTGCTGCCTTAATAAAAGTAACTCCACTGTAATTGGTCCTTTATTTTTCAGATAAAGAAGCATTCAGCCCTTTATGAAATTGTAGATAACAGAGTTTTGAACAATTGGATTAAATTGGGTAAAATAAGTTTACACGGTATAAAGAAAACCCAGAATACAGTAGGAGAAAACTATGAAAATCTTACAGCAACCGTTTAGACTAATCAACCTCATCCTTTTATCTTTATGTATAGTATTTGCAGGGGCAACTGCCTTTTCGGAAAGCCTTCTGGAAGGTCTTGCCAATGATAAGGATTTCACAGCACAACGGATTTCCAGTTATGACCGCACAGGTGGAAATGCTGATGGTATGCAAGAACAGCCCATTGCTATTGGTGAAACACGGACTTTAGCAAAAATGGAAGGGGCAGGTGCAATCACCCATATCTGGGTTACTATTTCAAGCAAAGACAATCACCATTTAAAAAATCTGGTGCTTCGGATGTATTGGGATGGAGAAGAAAAACCCTCGGTCGAATCTCCTATTGGCGATTTCTTTGGATTGGGACATGGCGAATACTACACATATAGCAGTTATCCCATACAGATTGGCACGAGCAATGCCCTCAACTGTTTCTGGTATATGCCTTTTGCCAAAGGTGCGTTAATTACTATAACAAACGAAGGGACAGCCGTATGTAATGCCTTCTATTATTATGTTGACTATCGTAAATATAATTCAATAGATACACATAACCGTTTCCATGCACAATATCGGCAGGAGTATCCCTGCAAAGCAGGTCAAAATTACACCTTCTTTGAAGCCAGGGGGAAAGGACACTATGTCGGTGTAAGTTTGTCTATCCACAATCGTAGTGATGGTTGGTGGGGTGAAGGTGATGACATGATTTATGTAGATGGTGAAAAAACCCCGTCATTAAACGGAACAGGGTCAGAAGATTATTTTTGCGGAGCATGGTGTTACGGTCCAGCATTTAGTTATCTTTTCTTTGGTTGCCCATTACGCGGCGAACATAAACAAAATGAAAAATGGAATGTTTATCGTTTCCACATTGCAGACCCTATCCCGTTTAAGGAATCTATTCGTGCAACTATAGAGCATGGGCACGCCAATGACCGTTCTGATGATTTTAGTTCCGTAGCCTATTGGTATCAGACAGAACCTCATGTTCCCTTTGAACCTCTACCTGCCCCAGAACAAAGGCTACCCGAACCCGCAGCACAACAAGCGAAATATTATGAACCCAACGCATTTGAAATTGAAGGTGGATTGATAGCATTTCAAAACTCGGATGACACAGTTAAAGAACAAGACCTGACTACTTTCGGGAACGAATGGAGTAATGGCAAACAATTATGGTTTACTCCAAGTGCACCAAAGAATTACGCGACTACTGTGGATGTGCCACCTGAAATGGCTGGCGAAAAGAAAGTAACCCTCTGGTATACCAAAGCACCTGACTATGGAAAAGTGCAATTATGGCTTAATTCTCAAAAAGTAGCCGAATGGGATGGATATAACGAAGGTAAAGTTATGCGCGATTCTATTCAGTTCCCTGTAAAACTAAATGCAGGTCCGAATACAATTGAACTAAGAATCGTAGGCAAAAATGAAAAATCTACCAGTTATATGGCTGGTTTAGACTGCCTGAAAGTAGAGTGACAAGTAAAAAAACAACTGAATAAAACTATGTTATCTTCTCTGAGGTAAAATAGTTTTTTATGTAGGTCAAGTTTATGAGCAGAAAAAGAGTTTATGTTGCAGGAGGTGTTGTTGTTGATAAAGATGGGAGAGTTCTCCTGTTAGAACGAGAGGTTTTAAGAGATGATAAATGGATTCACGAGATACGTCTGCCCAAAGGGCATATAGACCCGGGGGAATCTCATGAACAATGTGCCAGACGCGAAGTAGGAGAAGAAAGCGGATATTGGGATACAGAAATCATTGCCGATTTGGGATATGACCAGAGTGAATTTAAACATCAAGGGGAAGACATTATAAGGACAGAACATTACTTCCTTATGCGAGCCGACCCTGATAAACGGGGAGAACCTGCACCCACAGGTGAAGAAGAAGCACGATTTAGCCCAATCTGGATTCCTATCGAATCTGCGGAAGACCTGCTTACTTATCCTTCCGAACAACATTTTGTTAGACGAGCCAAAACTCAACTCCACACACAATCAACAGAACAGAAAAAATAGTTTCACTTACCTTTAATTTTTTGCAAAAAAGATAATGTTCGAATACGGGTAAGTCTGAAATCGGGTATTTTGGTATAATTGTAATGAAAAAATTCTAACAATTAACAAGGTAACATTGCTGGTTTATGGATATACAAGAGCATCAACCCTACCCACCTCTGAGGAATATCGAAGCATTCCCAATTCATCATCAAGGGCAAACTTTGATTTGTCTGCGCGACCCACTTGGCTATGTTAATACTGAAATTACCCTCTCCCCCACGGCTTTTTTTATTGCTACCTGTCTTGATGGAAACCATAACT
Organism: uncultured Nitrospirales bacterium; assembly: GCA_964549105.1. Classification (GTDB taxonomy): domain Bacteria; phylum Hydrogenedentota; class Hydrogenedentia; order Hydrogenedentales; family Hydrogenedentaceae; genus Hydrogenedens. The sequence continues at coordinate 114,663 of CAZJTZ010000002.1, read as the reverse complement.
TGCGTGATATTCAATTGGAGTTTGCTCGTGAATTTCAAGGGGCTCTAATCCCACATGAGCAGATTGAGAAAATAGTGGAATTCCTTGATGAACATGGATTTTTATTGAATGAACGATTTGAAGAAATTCGAGACCGAACGAAACAAGAATTTTTACAACAGGTGGTTCGCCTACCTTATCATGCCGGACAATCTTATTCCTCTGCGAAACATGAGTTGGGTGCATTTTTCTCTTCTATGTTCAGTAAAACAGGGGGACCGGGTCCTCTTCCGGATGAACAAAAAATCTCTGATGAGTCTCTGATTGGATTGATTGTTCCTCATATAGATTTTCAACGAGGTGCATTGGGCTATGCTCATGGCTATTATCGTCTTTACCAGTGCAAAAAACCGGACACCGTATTTATTTTTGGTGTAAGTCATCAAGGGGGAGATACACCGTATATCTTGACTAAGAAACATTATAGTAGTCCTTTAGGGACTATCAAAACGCATCAGGAATGTGTGGATTATTTAGCAAAAAATTCCAGTATGGATTTATTTCAATCCGAGATTATGCACCGCACAGAACATTCCATCGAGTTTCAAGTAGTGATGTTGAATTACTTATTTGGAACGGATATACAGATTGTCCCTATCTTATGTGCGGATTTACCTCAATATGAGGAAATGTCCATAAAAGAGATACCAGAGGTTCAGCAGTTTCTGGAAACTTGTATTAAGTATATTGATGAAAGTAAAGAGCAGGTTTTGGTGCTTTCTGCTGCGGATTGGGCACATGTGGGGAAACGATTTGGGGATGTATTCGACATGAGTCCATCAATTTGTGCTCAGGTGAAGGAGAGGGATGAGGAAGACATGGAAAAGGCGTTAGAGATAGACGCTGACAAGTTTTACAATTCGGTAATGAAAGACCACAATCAACGGAGGGTATGTGGACTCTATTCTATTTATTCTACTATGAAAATTATTGAGGAAAGGGCACAGCGGGCAGAACTCCTTCATTATGGACAGGCTCCTGACCCCATCGGTGGCATGGTCTCGTATGCCAGCATAGCCTATTTTGAAAAGTAGTAAAACAGCGAATAGATAACGATTGAAAATCACTTGCTTTGGTTGATTTTGTCTACAAGCCTTATTCAATCACAGCAATTTCGTTCCAATCGTTCAGATTAATATTAACTTCCCATGCTCCATTATTTTCAGTAACTTTAGAGTTATGCGGTATCTCTCGTCCTTTCAGGTCAAATAAATAAATGTTCGGTTCTTTTTCCCAGTGAAATGTTTTTGAAACACAAGTGATAACTCGCTCTTTCCCAATTAAGTAGCCTTCGTTGATTTCTACCGGTGTGAATGGAAACATGTGATTGACAGGTCCACATTCGCCATTGGTCTCTTTAGGTATAATGCTCTCGTAATAGTAGTAAAGTGAGCCATTTCGCAGGGCAGTTATGACAGATTTCATGATAATTTCGGCACATTTTGTCTTTCCTTCTTCTCCAAATCTCACAGGCCGAATCCCGAGAATAATAGGTGTGGATAGATGTCCCTTCGCACATTGAATTGTGTTGGGTGGTTTCTTGTCCATGAAGGTAAGAGGATTGACAGGGTCATTCTCAAATTCTGCGAAACGGAAAACATTAGGTATATTTTGTTCTTCCTTAGCGGTTGGAAAGGTATTCACAACGGCAATACCCCCTTTATCAATGATATGTTTTAGCACCTCTCCTCGAGCAGTAGCACCGATAAAGCCACAGTCAGTATACTTTTTTGTGATTTTTCCGGTAGTCTCATCAATATCCACCGTAAAGCCATCCCACTGTTCATAAGTTTGTCGGTCAGGACGACCAAGTTTGCCCCAGGTCAATGTAAACTGGTCAATATATACACCACCAAAGCCTATTTTGTCCATGAGAAAGTCAATTTGTTTTATAAAATGCTTAAACCTGTAATTGTCTTTTTTTAAGTATAGTAGAAGATTTATTGAATCGGGTGTGGAAAGGTAATAGTTATCTACAATCACATTGCCCTCTTCTGTTTGAAGAATAGAATCTAACCATTCAGGAATACTTTTCTTTAGAACCTCACTTTGCTCCTTATTAAGTATCAGTCCGTATTTCCCACTTCCATCAGCAGAACCACCGGGTAGAATTTCTCCACCTTTAATATCCTTTTTATCCAGCGAGAATAGGTTTGTCTCTACCTTACCTAACAATATTGCATCTGCTTGTTGCGATTTGATTTTTTCGATAATGGGTTTTACATTGTTCTCATATTCTTCCCAGGTATAGGTTTTACCCGTTGCAGGGTTAATAGTGTAATAATCGAACCATGGACCCACTGAGTATATTTTAATTTTCCTTTCAGGGATTACCTCTTCCGAGAAGGCAAAGGGTCCAAGAATAGTATGATTCACATTCCAATCATTGCGGACTTTATTGATAAACGGAAAGTAGTCCGCAGACAAGGAAGGGTAGAGAGAAAATTCAAAGGTATAATCTCTATTTTTGTCCAATCCGAAATGCCTTGTTGAATACTGAACCACATTATTTCGTTTCACCAACTCCCCCTGTGCACGCAATAAATTGTCCTCTGCTACGAACCCAAGACCTGTGTTCTGGCAAGTAATAAAAAAAGTTGGGTTTTCTGCAATCCCTTCCAGCAGTTCCATGCTTTCTACTCCTGCAAGCCACCAACGCTGAGGCAAGTCTGTTAACATGGCTTCATGATGAATAAGGACACCGATAGGGTCATCCTTTTTGTTTTTAATATTATCCTTGATTCTAATCCTGTCGTCTAATATTTCTATAGTCCTTTTCACGGTATATTCACTATCTTCACCTAACACCTCAAATGTCAAGTCAGCAAGTTTATTTATACTTACACCCCACCGATTTTCGCTACTTTTTGCATTAAAGGAGTTAAAACCAATTTTTTCGCCTGCATAAGAATAGGAACTTGTAAATTTGTATTTTGCAGAACCTATCAAAATTTCTATTTCACCGTCTTCACCTATATTTACTGAATAAGAATCCTTTTGGGCCTGTTCTTTCGGTTTTACCTCGCTGTAGGTTTCCAATTCCTGTTTTGCATATTTATCTACCACTGCTCTGGGTAAATAGCCAACCTCTAAATTTTCGATTATCATATTTATAGACCTATCAGGTGCATAATTATTCAAATAGGAATTGATGAAGGTAATGGTATTCTTTTCTGACTTCTCAATTCTTTCATCTGCACCTATCTCAACAAAATTTGCCACATCAGATATATCTAACAGATACCAGAAACCTTCCTCTTTATAGTTAATGACTCTCTCGTCCAAATCTTTGCCATTGCTGAAAAATGTGAGAAGGCAGGGGAACTCACCCCTTTCCTTCCACCAGTTGATTTGTCCAATTGTCGTTTTTAGTGGCTGAACACGATTTATCAACCGATAGTATCCACTGGTGTAATCGGACACAAGCACCTTTTGATTGAGAAGGGTATGGTTCATTTCAATAGCCAGATATTCGTTCCAGCCCGCAGGAGTAGGTGTATCCAACCTTGCCTGGAATTTCATTACTAAAACTTTATCCTGTTCTTTTTTGAATGGAGGTAGTTCTACCGTGTATTTGGTCATTTTGTCCTGTTCGGAAACAATTGTAATGGGAGTTCCAGATTGCCAGACTGGCTTAAAATCAGGGCTTTGAGATAAAGATGAGAATGCGTTTAAACAAATGGTCGAGAGAACAACTGTGAGAATGGTAAGATAGGTTTTGTTTGAAATTTTCATAATCTATATCCTTAAATTTTTTCTTCTTAAAAGGCTTCCATATAATTCTTTCTTCCCCTCAATTATATTATATTTTTATACAAAAATTATGTATTTAACCAAATTATATTTGATATTGCTTTTATCTTTTTGATAAAATATTTTTTGCTTTTTTAGGCGATAACAAATAATTAAACAAAAAAACACAGGAGCCTCTCGCCTCTTTTTGGGTGCTCAGTAGAATGAGTTCCAGTGGGCTCCGAGGATTTAACCCAAAATAAAGGATTTTATTATGCCTATCGTTACCCCGCGTGAATTACTTGAAGTAGGTGCTCATTTCGGTCATCAAACCCATCGCTGGAACCCCAAAATGGCTCGTTACATCTATGGGGAAAAGAACGGGATTTATATTATTGACCTTAAGCATACATTGAAGCAGTTGTATAAGGCGTATGCGTTAGTCCGTAATACGGTGGCAAATGGTGGCACTGTGCTATTTGTCGGCACAAAACGGCAAGCCCAGGAAGCAGTAAAGCGTGAAGCCGAACGGTGCGGAATGTTCTATGTCAACAGTCGTTGGTTAGGTGGAACGCTTACTAATTTCCAGACCATTCGCAGTAGCATTTCGGAATTACTCCGATTAAAAGAATTGGAAGAAACGGGTAAGATTGACCAGTATGGGAAAAAGGAAGGGATTCAATTAAGAAAACAGATTTCAAAATTGGAAAAAAATCTTAGTGGTATCGTAAATATGACTGAGGTTCCGGATATAGTATTTGTAATTGATACAAAGCATGAAGAAATTGCTGTTCGTGAATCAGCACGACTGGGTATCCCTTGTATTGGTATTGTAGATACCAATGTAGACCCAGATGCTGTCTCGTTACCTATCCCGGGGAACGATGATGCTATTAGAGCCGTTTCCCTATATTGTAAAATAATTGCCGATGCCGCGTTGGAAGGCAAAAATCTTCGCGAAAAGGGTCCTGTCGCTCAGACAAAGGTAAAGCCTATTTCCCGAAGAGTAAAACGGGTAACCGATGAAGAAACCAAACCTATTGAAATCGCTGTAGAAGAAGATATGGAAGAAAAAGAGATTGACGAAGAGGATAGTTCCTCCGAAGAAGTCAAAGAAACGGAAGTTTCTGAACAAGAAACTTCTGCAATTGATGAAAGTTAACAAATCATAGTATAGAATACAGGAGATAAATAATGACCATTAGTGCCAGTGATGTGAAACAACTTAGAGACCAGACCAATGCCCCTATGATGGATTGTAAAAAGGCTTTAACCGAGTGCGGTGGAGATATGGAAAAAGCAGTGAAATGGTTGCGTGAGCGTGGAATTATGAAAGCCGCTTCTCGCGCGAGCCGTGTTGCAGCAGAAGGGTGCATTGCTTCTTATGTTCATATGGGCGGTAAAATTGGTGTGCTTGTTGAAGTAAATTCCGAAACGGATTTTGTGGCTCGTAGTTCAGAATTTCAAACATTTGTAAAAGACATTTGCCTTCAAATCTGTTCTTCTGCCCCTAAATGGGTAGCCAGAGAAGAAATTCCCGAAGAGGTGCTAAAAGATGAGAAGGACTTATACATAAAACAGGCTCTCGAAACAGGTAAACCACAAAATGTTTGTGAAAAAATTGCAGAGGGCAAGTTAAACAAATGGTATGAAGAGGTATGTCTGTTGGAACAGGTTTCCGTAAAACCTGAGCATGAGGGAAAAAAGATAAAGGACCTGTTAGGCGAACTAACCGGTAAGTGCGGTGAAAAGTTAGAAATTCGGCGATTTGTCCGCTGGGTACTCGGTGAAGGAATTGAGAAAAAACAGACCAATTTTGCTGAGGAAGTCGCTGCAGAATTAGCCAAAACATCTAAAGAGGTATAAGTTATTGAACGCACCTGTTTACAAGCGGGTTTTACTAAAACTTAGTGGTAATGCCCTATCTTCCGATGGGGAAAATATTGGTTCAAAGGCTTTAAGTCATTTATGCGATGAACTTGTTGCGGCTTATCAAACAGGCGTTCAGATAGGATTAGTAGTAGGTGGTGGTAATATCTTACGAGGAAACCAGTGGTCAAAGGCTTCGGGTGTAGACCGTGCCACTGCGGATTACATGGGTATGCTGGCAACTGTGATTAATGCTCTGGCTTTGCAATCTGCTCTGGAAAAGCGGGGCATTGAAACACGCGTACTCAGTGCAATAGAAATGCGGCCTGTGGCAGAACCTTATATTCGCCGGCGTGCCTTGCGACATCTGGAAAAAGGTCGCATTGTTATCTTTGCGGCGGGCACGGGCAGTCCTTTTCTTACAACCGATACAGCCGCAGCACTTCGTGCCAGTGAAATAGACGCCGAAGTTCTAATGAAAGCAACGCGTGTAGACGGTATCTATTCTGCAGACCCAGAAAAAGATTCTTCCGCAAAACAATTCTCTCAATTAACTTATCAAGAAGTCTTATCACAAAACTTAAAAGTAATGGACGCGGCTGCTATTTCTATTTGCCGTGAAAAAAGCATCCCTATTTTGGTATTCTCTTTCTTAGAAAAAAATAGTATTGTCAATGCGGTATATGGAAAATCCACTGGAACCATAGTAAAGGGAGATTAATCTATGTCGCACCCACTTATTAAAGAAGCAGAACAAAAGATGGACAAGAGTATAGAGAGTTTACAACAAGAACTCTCTGGATTTCGCACAGGGAGGGCAACCCCCAATCTTCTGGATGTAGTTCATGTCGATGCCTATGGCAGTAAAATGAAGATTAACCAGTTAGGAAATGTAACTGTACCCGATTCGCATCTCATTGTGATTGACCTCTGGGACAAAGCGCTTATAGGTACAGTAGAAAAAGCAATTATGGCGTCACCGTTAGGAATAACTCCCTCTAATGACGGTAGGTTAATTCGTATTCCTATCCCACCTTTAAGTGAAGAACGCCGTAAAGAACTTATCAAAGTTGCCCACAAAATGGCAGAAGAAGCACGAGTCGCTGTTCGTAATATCCGAAGACATATTCTGGAAACACTTAAAAAAGAGGAAAAGGATGGAAAAATCACAGAAGATGATTTTCATCACTTTTCTGAAGAGGTCCAAAAACTTACGGATAAACGAATCGAAAAAATTGACCAGATATTAAAAGCCAAAGAAAAAGATATTACAGAAGGTTGAAGTTTTCTTTCTTTTTACTCAGTTTGCACAAAAACAATCAGTGTATTAAAAATTAATTTAGGGCATTACGAATGCGGAAACTTCCTCCAGACTTAGACCCAGAAGTTGATGTAGATAGGCTTCCAAAACATATTGCTGTTATTATGGATGGGAATGGCCGTTGGGCTAAACTCCATGGAAAGGAAACGACAGAAGGACACAAGGCAGGGACAGAAGGGGTAAAAGAAATATTAAGGGGATGCCGTGAATTGGGAATTTCCTGTCTATCTTTATATGCCTTTTCTACTGAAAATTGGTCACGCCCTAAATCAGAAGTAGATGCCTTGTTCCAATTGATAAGCATCTATATCTATAAAGAGATAGAAAAGATTAGTAAGTATGGTATCCGTGTGCTATTCATGGGTGAATGGCAGGATTTACCCCCTACTTCGGTACAGGACCTTGAACATTGTCTTGCTCTAACAAAAGATAATCGAGATATGACTGTCATTGTAGGTTTGAATTACGGAGGTAGACAGGAAATACTCCATTCTACAAAACTTATTGCAGAAAAAGTGCAAAGGAATGAGATAGTTCCAGAACAAATTACAGAAGAGTTATTCAGTCAACATTTATATGTACCTGAGTTTCCCGATGTGGACCTCTTAATACGCACCAGCGGAGAACAACGGATAAGCAATTTTATGCTCTGGCAACTTTCTTACGCTGAAATGGTTTTCTTGCCTGTGTTATGGCCTGATTTTCGCAGAAAACATCTCTGGGAAGCCATTATCAAATATCAGCAAAGAGAACGAAGATTTGGAAACCGTTCAGAAGAAAGCGTTTGAATCTTAGCAGAAAGGTAATTGACCTGTGCTTCAACGAGTAATTACAGGAAGTATTTTAGTTTTACTGGTTGCAATTTTTGTATGGGTGCCCGGCTTCCGTATTCTTTTAGCCTTGTTCATTACCGCATTAGCAACGGTTGCTGCCTGGGAATATTTTCATATCGTAGAACCTGTAAATTGGAATATATTAAGTATTACTACAATGGTATTAGTACCCGTCGCGGTTCTTTCAGGACTTTCCCAGAAATCTATCGCTGTTTATTTGTTTTTAATTCTTTCTTTTATCGTTCTATCTATCTTATATACCTTTAATCGGACTACCTCTATCAACAAATTTGTTCATGCCTTTTTTGGTTTGTTCTACTTCGGTTGGGTACCTGCACATTTATTGATACTTCATCGGACACCTGCAGGACCGGGACTAATAACCTTATTTATCACGGCCGTTGTACTTTGTGATTCAGGCGCCTTTTATGTGGGAAAAACCATTGGTAAACATGCTTTAGCACCTGAAATTAGCCCTAAAAAAACATGGGAAGGTAGTATCGGAGGTGTTATATTTAGTGTTCTGGGCTCTTTTATACTCTGGGTCCTTCATGCAACAGTATTTACTCAGGCTTTGCCAGGACAAAATATCATTTTCTACCTGAAATGGGGTATAATAGTCTCTATATTAAGTCAATTCGGTGACTTATTAGAATCGCGATGGAAACGAGAAGCCGGAATAAAAGATTCTGGAAAGATTTTCCCGGGACATGGGGGTGTTCTTGACAGGTGCGATGGCATGCTTTTTTCGTTTCCGTTCTTCTTCTATTTTCTTAGATGGATATAAAAGGGTTTTAGAATTTTATGTATGAACTCGAAATACAATCTATAGACAACTTAAAACAACGGCTATCTGAATTACGGACTTGTTTAAATGTGGAAGGGGTTCAAGAACATATTTCACGATTGGAAAAGAGTATGGAAGCCCCTGAGTTCTGGAATAATCCTGAACAAGCCCAGAAGGTTCTACAAAAAATAAAAAATTTGAAACTTGCTATTGAAGCACCCGAAGCACTAAATAAAGAGTTGGAAGAAGCCCATGTCTTTTTCTTGATGGCAGAAGAAGAAGGGGATGAATCCCTCCGACAGGAGATACAACAACTAAAAGACAAATTAGAACAGGAAGTCCATCAATTGGAAATTAAAAGCCTGTTTATAGACCCACGCGATACCCAGCCTGCCCTTGTTAGTTTTCATCCCGGCGCCGGGGGAACTGAATCCTGCGATTGGGCACAGATACTTTATCGAATGATTAATCGCTATTGCGAAGAAAAAGGGTTTGAAGTTGAATTAATTGATTATCAACCGGGTGAAGAAGCAGGGATTAAAAGTGCCACTATACGCGTTGTAGGGCTTTATGCCTACGGAATGTTAAAATCGGAAAATGGGGTTCATCGGCTTGTGCGAATATCCCCGTTTGATGCAAACAAACGACGACATACCTCATTTACAGCAATTGAAGTGCTCTCCGAAGTAGATGATGATATAAAAATAGATATACGCGAAGAAGATATTAAAATGGACACCTTCCGTTCAAGTGGTGCAGGTGGACAGAAGGTAAACAAAACAAGTTCTGCCGTGCGATTGACACACCTGCCTACGGGTTTTGTCGTAACATGCCAAATAGAACGCTCGCAACATCGAAACCGTGCCACGGCACTGCAAATGCTGAAAGCAAAATTGTATGATGTGGAAATGCGAAAGAAGGAGATGGAACTTTTTGAACAAAGGGAGGGCCAGACAGAAGTGGCATGGGGAAGTCAAATTCGCAGTTATGTCCTTCAGCCCTATCAATTAATAAAAGACCATCGCACCGGTGCAGAAACCAGCAATGTGGACAGGGTATTAGATGGTGACTTAGATTTATTTGTAGAAGCATATTTAAAATGGAATTTAGAAAAGAAAGGTGTAGAAATTTAAGTATGGAAGAACAATCTCATGAATTTTCAACATTACAAGAACTCCGCGAAAACCGTATCCGCAAAATGAACCATTTCCGCGAACGCGGAGATATTCCCTATAAATACATTTTCAATCGCAGTGCCACCATTTCTGAAGCCCGAAAGCGATTCGAAATTCTGGAACAGGAAGACGCAGAGCGTGCAGCCGAAGGGATTCATGCTACTCTGGCAGGTCGCATTACAGCACGACGGGAACAAGGGAAAAGTACATTCATGGACCTTCGTGATGAAAGTGGAAAGATCCAACTGTTTTTTGGTGAGAAGCAAGTAGGACCCGAGGCTTACGAAACATTGAAAGATTTCGACCTGGGTGATTTTATTGGTGCAACAGGAGTAGTTCGGAAAACAAAGCGTGGAGAAATAACCCTATTTGTTCGTGAATTTCAAATCTTGACCAAATCTCTTCGTAGTTTACCCGAAAAATTTCATGGTCTAACAGATGTAGAAACTCGTTACCGTCAGCGTTACCTTGACCTTGTGGCAAACCCTGAAGTAATGGAAATCTTCCGCAAACGGACACAGATGATAAGTGAGATACGCAATTATTTGAAAGCAAGAAATTTTTTAGAGGTGGAAACGCCCATGCTGCACCCTATCCCTGGGGGTGCTACAGCACGACCTTTCATCACACATCATAACGCTTATGACACAGACCTCTACCTGCGAATAGCACCCGAACTCTATCTCAAACGACTTATTGTCGGTGGTTTTGAACGCGTATTTGAAATTAATCGCTGTTTCCGAAACGAAGGGGTAGACACAAAACATAATCCTGAGTTTACAATTATGGAATTATACGAAGCCTATCAGGATTACATCGGATTAATGGAAGAAACCGAAGACTTGTTTTATACCGTGATGACGGAAATCATTGGTGGTGAAAATTTTGTATATCAAGGACAGGAAATACCATTAGCCCGTCCATGGAAACGGATTCCTCTACATGAAGCCATACGCGAATATGCAGGGATAAACCTGGAATCTACACGCGACCGAGAAGAAGCCAAAAAGTTAGCAGAACAAATTGGAGTAGAGATTCGTCCAGAAATGGGTTATGGCAAAATTGTAGATGAGGTCATGTCCACAAAGGTGAAGCCCAATCTCATCCAGCCCACTTTCCTCTATGATTATCCCATTGAAATATCACCCTTAGCAAAAAGGAAGCGTGATAATCCTGCTCTCACGGAGCGATACCAGTTATTCATTGGCGGTTTGGAGGTATGTAATGCCTTTTCCGAATTGAATGACCCATTAGACCAGCGGGAAAGGTTTATGGAGCAAGTGCGACTGCGTGAAGCAGGCGACGAGGAAGCACAATACCTTGATGAAGACTTTTTAACCGCTCTGGAAGTGGGTATGCCACCAACCGCAGGTTTAGGAATAGGTATTGACCGACTTGCTATGCTTTGTACTGATTCACCCTCTATCCGCGATGTTATTCTATTTCCACTACTACGAAAATTATAACGATACCCTTCTTATAGGAGTTTCCCTTGAAGTTTGAAGCCTTTGTTGCCCTGCGATACTTACGAAGTAAGCGGAGAAATCGCTTCATAAGCCTTATCTCCATTATCTCCATTGCTGGTGTAAGTGTTGGGGTCATTACTTTAATTATAGTCATGAGTGTCATGACTGGCTTCGACATTGCACTACGCGAAACTATCATTGGGAATCGTTCTCATTTGACTATTTACGGGGACTCGGGAAAAATTGTGGACTATCAGAAAGTAATACAGGAGGTAGAGGCACTATGTCCAGAGATTGTAGCCAGCGGTCCTATAATTCAAGTGGAAGCCCTGTTTAAGAATGGGGAATACACAACTGGTGGGCTTATCCTTGGCGTAGACCCAGAATTGGAGAGTAAAGTCACAGACCTTGCCAAAAATCTGACAAATGAGGACGGACGCCTCTTTGGTAAAGGAAAACTTCCGGGCGAAAAAGAGATTGTGTTGGGCTACCGTCTGGCAAATCGTATCGGTGCTCGATTAGGTTCTCAGTTGCAGATAGTAACTGCCCGTGCTATTATTCGTCCCTTCCTGGGACGACAATTAGGTTCACAATTGTGGCTTACCGTAAGTGGCATTTCCCATGCACGAATGTCAGAGTTTGACGAAGTGTATGCGTTCGTTGACCTGCCCACAGCCTATATGCTTACAGGCGAAAAAGGTGTGGATGCAATCCATGTAAAATTGAAAGACCCGTTTCTCGCCAATACGGTGAGCCAGCGTATCCGTGAAAATCTATCCTACCGCACCAAAACCTGGTATGAAGACCAGCAAGCCTTCTTTGACGCTCTGCGACAGGAAAAGTTGGCTATGTTCATTATATTGGCATTTATTGTTCTTGTTGCTGCGTTTAACATTACCAGCACATTGATTATGATAGTCATGGAAAAACGCCGAGATATTGGTATCCTGCGAACATTAGGAGCAAGTACAAACTCTATATTGCTAACTTTTATTCTCCAGGGCTTATTCATCGGTGTTCTGGGAACTTTAATTGGACTTTGCATCGGAATCGTTCTTGCCTGGAATATCAATCCTCTCGCTCAATTTATTGCAAAATTACTTGGCTGGGATTTGTTTAACAGCACCATTTATTACTTCGAGGGGATACCCGTAGCCATTGTTCCGTTTGATGTAGGATGTATTGTCGTTGCGGCAATCATTTTGACCTTCTTATCAACCTTATACCCTGCGTATAGTGCAGCGCGGGTCAATCCAGTGGACGCAATACGCTATGAGTAATGTTATTGTATGTAAAAATATTCATAAAAAATATTTTGATGGCACACGCGTTTTACATATTCTTCGGGGTGTGGACTTTGAAGTGCCCGAAGGCAAAATTATGGCTATCAGTGGACCTTCAGGTGTTGGCAAAAGCACCTTATTACACATTATTGGCACTCTGGACACGCCCACGGAAGGACAGGTATTCATTGACGGAAAAGAAATACAAAAACTGTCTCACTCAGAAATTAATCAATTGCGAAACAAAGAAATCGGCTTTGTCTTCCAATTCTATCATCTACTTCCTGAATTTACTGCCCTGGAAAATGTAATGATGCCCGCCCTGTGTAAAGGGAAAAGTAAGAAAGAATGCAATGAGCGTGCCGAAGAATTGTTATGCAAAGTAGGACTTCAAGAACGCATGACACATAAGCCCGGCGAATTGAGTGGTGGTGAACAACAAAGAGTAGCCATTGCCCGTGCCTTATTCAATTCACCTCGTGTTGTGCTTACCGATGAGCCTACGGGAAATCTCGACGAAAAAACAGGAGAAGAAGTAATTGATTTGTTCTGGAAATTGAACGAGGAAAACCAGATTACCATAGTCATTGTTACCCATGACGACAATCTAGCGGATAAGGCACATCATTGGATTCACCTACACGAAGGACAGATCCACCTACGGAAGTAAATCGCTGTTTCGGAAGTATATTAAGTAGCAAAGGATATATTTTATGAAAACTACTGTAGAATGTTTAGTATGTTTCATGACACAGGCATATCGTTCAGCCCTTCTGGCTACGAATGATATTGAGATACAGAGACAAATTATTGTTGCGGTAGGTAAAGAATTAGAAAAAATGGATGTGTCGCATTCACCTGCGGAACTATCACAGGTGATTTATGACATTACTTCCCAATTGACAGGAAACCCTGACCCTTATGCACAGGAGAAAAAATTACAAAACGAGTTGGCTCTCCGTATTGAAAATGAATTGAGGAAGATAAAAAACCAAAGTGCAAACCCATTATTAACCGCTTTACAACTTTCTGCTGCGGGAAATGTGATTGATTTGGGTATCCTGAAATCCGAAGAAATTGATGTCCACTCTGCCATTGAACATGCCATTACAGTAAGTTTTGCTGTAAACCATTTTGAGCAGTTCAAAGAAAACCTGCAACATTCCAAACAACTTCTCTTCTTTTTAGATAATGCAGGTGAAATTGTCTTTGACAAAATACTTATAGAAGAACTACAAAAATATACGCAGGTAACTGCCATAGCAAAAGGTTCGCCTATTATCAATGATGCCTGCATGGAGGATGTATACACGGTAAAACTTAACGAAGTCTGCGAAGTAATTGCAATGGAAAAGGGCTGGATAGGAGCCCCGTGGAGAGTTTTAACCCCTTCCCTTCGTAAACGAATGGAAGAAGCAGATATTATTTTGGGCAAAGGTCAAGGAAACTACGAGACACTGGACGATTACCCGGGCAATGTTTACCTTCTTCTAAAAGCCAAATGTCCCGTAGTCGCAAAACATATAGGCGTAAAAGAAGGCGAAATCAATTTTGTCTCCACAGAACATTTAAAAAAACTTCAAGCCTAATTTGCCTCTACACCTAAACCTCCAATACTTATAAAATACCACCTACAAGATTTGTAAAATCCACAAAATTAATAGTGAAAATATTTGCACTATATTGGCATTTGTGGTATAATTATTTTCAGTAATTTTAAGGATGTCATTGTTGCAAAATGTTTATTAACCAGTCGCCAGATACGATACAAAAGTTAGCCATACTGACAAAGAGTGCCAGGTATGATGTTTCTTGCGCATCCAGCGGCGTTCAACGGAAAACTGAAACAGGAAAGTTGGGATATACCCTGCCGGGTGGGATATGCCATAGTTGGTCATCAGACGGTAGATGTATCTCTCTATTAAAAACACTTCAAACAAACTGCTGCACCAATAATTGTGCTTATTGTATTAATCGTTGTAAAAATAATGTGGAACGGACTGTTGTAAAGCCTGAGGAATTGGCAAAGATAACTTACCAATTTTATCGGAGAAATTATATCGAGGGCTTGTTCCTGAGTTCAGGTATCTTGGGCAATTCAAATCGGACAATGGAACTTATGCTGGATACAATAAAAATTTTGAGGACACATTACCAATTTAATGGTTATATCCATGCAAAAATTTTGCCCGGTGCAGAAGACAATGCTATTGAAGAAGCCATTCTTTGGGCAGATAGGGTGAGTATTAATATTGAATTGCCTACTACCCCTTCTTTACAGTTGCTTGCCCCACAGAAAAATTTTAAACAAATCATTTTAACAATGAAAAAAATAAATGCCATTCGCGAGAGGCTTCTTTCGCAAAGACGGAAGCAGGGATACTATTCAATGAGCGGACAGAGCACACAGATTATTATTGGTGCTACCCCTGAAACGGACTGGCAAATATTAAAACTCACGGAATATTTATATAAAAGCATTCAATTGAAGCGTGTATATTATTCTGCTTATGTGCCGTTAAATCAAGAACCCTATCTACCAATGATTTCAAAACCCCCTCTATTGAGGGAGCACCGTTTATACCAGGCAGATTGGCTTCTACGCTTTTATGGATTTTCATTGAACGAACTCTTGTCGGAAATAAATCCTAAATTAGACGAACATTTTGACCCCAAAGTATCCTGGGCAATGAGAAATCTGGATTACTTTCCAGTAGAGATTTGCACAGCCAACTTATACCAATTGCTTCGTGTGCCCGGTATCGGTCCCACCTCAGCCCGAAGAATTCTACATAGTCGAAAATCAGATGTTATGGATTTAGAAACATTAAAAAAATTAGGGGTAGTTATTAAAAGAGCACAATATTTTATAACAATTAAGGGTAGATACTATGGTGAGGTCAAGTTAGATGAACCTTACATGTTATCTGCCAAACTTTCCGAACTTGATAAAAAGAAGGTTGCAGAAGAGAGAGATTTATTTTCCTATGAACTTCAATCTGCCTGATAAAGTCTTCGTCCCAGATACAGAATTATCGCTGTTTCCACAAAAAGTGAACAAAGATAGAGTTGTAGAAGAAATTCAAAAAGCCCCTGCCCCTATTCAAAAAATATTGTATTATTTCTTCCTTGCAGAACACCCAGATAAATATGAATTGTCTGCACATCTCTTAACTCAGTTTTCTCAAAACAAGGAAACTTCTATTGAAAAGATAAACGACCCTGTTATTTATCAAATATTAAAAATGGCTCGTAGCGTTCAGAGACAAATCCACAAGTTAGAGGGCTTGATTCGTTTTCGTGAGATTGGAGGGGATTATCTATATGCCCCTTTTGTCTCTGAGTTTAATGTAGTCATACCATTAGCCCTTCATTTTGCCCACCGTTTTCCACAGGAACGATTTATCCTTCATGATACTACTCACAAAAAAGTTAGGTAACTATTATATGATATAATGCTATCAAAATAATTTAAAACGAACTTGTTTTTTGTTTGATAGGAAAGTATACTATCTATATGTGTTATGTCGTTAGCAAAACAATAAATGAAGGAGGATGTTGAGATGTCAAAGGTAAGGTTCTTATGTATCGTAGCTGTAGTCAGTATGTTGACCTTTCCGCTTCAAGCAGGAGCAGAATCAATTGGTTTAAACTTCTGCGACAGTCTTCAAAAAGTGCTTGAAAACTCACTATTAGAGGGTGTAGATTTAGGGGAATTCCAATATTTCCTCGATATGTTCCAGCCAAATACTATGGATATGAATGGAAAGATTTATGTAGACCTTCGCACAATCCCCATATCGAATGTGGCAGGATTGACTGAAGAACAAGCCCGTCTTGTTCTGAAAGCATGGGGATTTAATGTTGTGGATACCTTCTATACAACTCATCCTACGGTTCCTGAGGGACAAGTCATCCGGACTGACCCAGGTGCAGGGAAAAAAGTTATGCCGGGTAGCAATGTTCGATTACGTGTTTCTACGGGTGCTGGTGATGAAACCCAACCTCTGGACAATGTTCCTGCTGTTGAATTCAATGGAGTTATTGAAGGGAACGGCATTTTAGATATTGCGAATGAATTTGGATTGATACAGGTAATTGGGAATGACGAGAGTTTTAATAATGGCGTGATAACCCATGATGAAGTATACAACGCATGGACACATAACTTCACTCAATTTCAGACAGATATGGGTTCTCTTCTTTCCTCTGTATTGCCTGGAATGATACCGGGACTTCAAGAAATTTTCTTAGCCTATTTAACCCTTGGCGATGGGGATTATACAATTTTTTCTAAGCCTGTCCCCAATCAGTTTGATGGATATATGAACGGAGGTGCCATTTTCCCGCCCACGCCTTCCATAGGAAAAGGTTTTATACGAATGAACCAAACCACAGATGGAACAAATATTACTGGCATGTCATTTAATATTTCCCTATCAGATATTACGGGGGCTACCTCCATTACAGCAGTTAAAATTGGGGACCCAGCCTTTGTATGGTGGACAATAGATTCTTTAAATGGGGCAAATTCCGTTTCCTATACAGTTACGCCAGAACAACTGGCAATGATTGACACCACCCAAATTTTCCCTAATGGTTATTGGGATAACTTTTATATTATTGTAAAAACAGAGGCTTATCCTGATGGTGAAATTGGAATTCAAATGAGTGATATAGAACCCGGGGCTATATTAGCCGAAGGTAATGGTTCGTTTGGTATTATCGCTGGACTAATTGCCCTATTAGATGATATGTTGCGTGATGTAACTCGTGAAGAATTAGGGACAGAAATAGGTTTTGATAATCCATATTTGAATAGAGAAAATTACATGGGATTGGAAAAACTACTGCCTGATTCTGATGCAGATGGTGACGGTGCTTGCAATCGCTGTGAATATGAAAGATTTGAAAAGAATTATTGCAAAGAACTTCTTGCCAAATGCTCTGGTTCTAAGGTTATCACCAAGGCAGGGGTAGATACGGGAAGCAACAGCACAAAGCAAGGTAGTTTCACTTTCAGGCTTTGGCATGACATTGAAGCAGAAAGCACTTACTTAGATGTTGAAATTACTCCTGCTGTGACCCTTTCTAAAATTACGCAAATTGGTATTTTCGATGGCATGAATAACGAAGCACCCTTAATCTATAACTTTCCGGGACCCTTTACCTCTTCACCCTGTAAATACACTATTACTCAGGCTCAATTAGAAAGCATGCCAGTAGCCACAAATCCGCATTTGATTATTTGTTCTAGCAACCAGCCAGGCATAACTGACCGTGGAGAAATTGGTGTGGACTTGATTCAATATTGTCCAGAACTATTTTCCTCGCCAACAAAAGGTTTGGTTAAAGAGGGTGTCATTCGCTATGTAACTGCGGTTTTAGACCCCAGCATTACACCTGATTATTGCGAAGTTCTGAGTGGCTGTCAGATTGCACTTAAAAATAATAAAGTAGTTCCACCCGTTCCAACTATCTCCAATGGGACTGCACATATTGATATGATACAATTCCTTGAAAGCAGCGAATACTCAATCAAAATTACCATTGAGCATAATGTAGCAAATCCTATTTCAGCAGGAATCTATGCTGGTGATACCGGTTTAAATGGAGACCTTATTTTAGACCTTGGGACTGCTACCTCGCCAATAGAAAAGGTATTAACTCCAGAGGAATATCAACTTATCTCCGGACAGGCAGCATACATTTTAGTTAAAAGTAGCGATTATCCTGATGGTGAGTTAAGAGCACAACTTGACTGTACCGCAGATGTTAGAGTTGTAAACGCGAGTTCAGATTCTCAACCCCTAGATATTTGCATGAACGGCTCGCCTGTCTTTGCATTAGTTTCTTATCCATCTGCTACAAATTATGCAACACCTTATTCTAATAAATACGAATTAAGAGTTTTGCCGGGCACAGGAGAATCAGGAACATGTGAAAATACGCCTATATTAGCATCTTCATTGGATATTTTTGGAGACAGCAGTTATACATTATTAGCCACAGGTTGGGCAGATAGCATGACATTGGTTACATTAGAGGATGACAATCGTGCTCCTACTCCGAACTATGCAAAGATACGCTTCGTTAATGGAGTCAAAGAAGGCTACAATGTAGATGTAATTATTAATGGCTGGCCTCCTGAATTGACACCTTTGTTCTCTAATATTGGTGCCCTTGCTACTACATCATATTACGAGATAGCCGCTCCAGATACATTAGATATCACTGTTACAAGAGCAGGAATACCTGACAATATAATCGCTTCAACTACAGATGCCAAATTCTATCCAAATGGTATATATACCATCTTCTTGGTTGGACCTGTTCCATTAAAGAATGGCTATCAACTACTTATCACAGAAGACAGACCCGGTGAAGTGCCACAAGAAGGCGAAGGGACTCCAGAGGGCACAGTTGAAGGTATCGTTGAAGGGACTCCAGAGGGCACAGTTGAAGGTGTCGTTGAAGGAACTCCAGAAGGCACAGTTGAAGGTGTCGTTGAAGGGACGCCAGAAGGCATAGTAGAAGGTGTTGTTGAAGGGACGCCAGAAGGCACAGTTGAAGGAGAAATTGGATATCACAGCGCTGATACAGACAAGAACTGGGCGATTAATCTTTCCGAACTGCTTCGTGTGATACAGTTCTTCAACATGGGCGGGTATCACTGTGACTCCAGCAATGAAGAAGACGGTTATGCTGGAGGTTATGATGGAGACCACAGTTGTACTCCACATGATTCGGATTATGACGAACAAGACTGGACGATTAATCTTTCCGAATTACTCCGCCTAATACAATTCTTCAATATGGGTGGCTACCGTCCATGCCCTGGTATAGAAGATAACTACTGTGCTGGACAGCAGCAACCACTATAAATAAGTTTCAAGATTAATCTCGGACATAGCGGGCTTTTACAAAGAGCCCGCTATGTTTTATTTTTAATGGTTCTATCAATTGCTGACTGCTAAAAAATTTGGAAAGGGTTTAAAAATTACAGAGATGTTTAGTATCTCCTATATGCAAAAGAAAAATAATTGCAGAAATAACCAATGGATATTTTCCTGTTATTCCATAAAAAGGTTTGAGATAGATGATATGTCTTCCTCTGTTTTTAAGGGTAGCCATAAATCAATCTCTAACTTTTCAAAAATTAAGTAAGAGGGAGGCTCAAAATAACAAAAGGGAACAGAAGGACAAAGGTCCGAAATAACAAAGGAAATATTCAAAACAACAGAAGAACAAGGTTGGAATAGCATAGATAGGCTTGGAATGATATAGGACAAGACATACATAAAATAACAAAACTTTTTGTAATTTTGAGGAATATCTTTTTCTATTATTTGAAAGTTACTTCCCCCTGTCATTTCGAGCATAGTGAGAAATCTTTTTCTTAACCTTTTATTAGACAGGAGTTTTAATTATTTTTGGTTTTAGCAGTAAAGAGTCAATACCCGTTGAGAGTATGATATGCTGGGGGGTTATTTCCTGAGATTATTATTGAAATGATAGAAGGGGTTTTATGCAGGGATAATTCTTTGTTCTTTTAAGTAGGAAAGCAACTGGTTGACAGATTCTTCAATAGAAAGTTTCCCTGTGTCAATAACTAATTCTGGATTTTCGGGTTCTTCATACGGAGCGGATATTCCTGTGAACTCGGATATTTCTCCTGCTTTGGCTTTTTTATATAGTCCCTTGGGGTCTCGTTGTTCGCAAACATCTATATCACATTTTACATAGACTTCAATAAAGTTCTTTGGATTAAGTTTCCGTGCCTTTTCCCGGTCGCTACGATATGGAGAAATGAATGCTGTAAGAACGATGATACCTGCATCTGCGAATAGTTTAGCAACCTCTCCGATACGACGGATATTTTCCTCCCGGTCTTGTGGTGAAAATCCCAAATCTTTATTCAATCCATGCCGAATATTGTCACCATCGAGAACATAGGTTTTATATCCTTTTTCAAATAGGGTATTTTCTAATGCGTGAGCCAGTGTAGATTTTCCTGAGGCGGACAAGCCTGTAAACCATACCACAGCCCCTTTATGTCCGTTAGCCTTTTCACGGTCTTCGCGTTTAATGTCTCCATGATGCCATGTTATATTTGTTGCTTTTATAACTTCTTCCATTATTTTTTCTCCTCTGAAAATGAAGATGCTATCCCAGTATTTAATTTGCCCCCTCTATTAAATAAACATCGGATTATTCTGATGGAGGCAGAAGGAAATATTTTTTAATAAGTTCAAGGTCTATATTCGGATACACGGGGTATTTTTGGAGTAATTCAAACACTCTTGCTTTTTGTTTCTTTTGCACAGGAGTATCAATTGTAAAATTCTTTTTGGAAGGTTTACCTGCATTGGTTCCTTCGGCTAAAATTTCTGGTTTGGTTGCGTCCAGGACTTCTTTGATGATAGAGGCAATTTCTTCCATTTCGACTCCACCCATGCCTAATGTGGTTATAGCAGGTGTGCCGATACGAAGTCCGCTGGTAATTAGAGGCCCATTGGGGTCAAAGGGCAGGGAGTTAAAATTGAGTGTAACACCGCAACTCCGCAAAGCGCCTGCTGCCTGTCTACCTGTTAATCCGTGACTTTCCTGAACATTTAATAGTAAGAGGTGATTATCTGTTCCGCTGGTGACAACAGACAGTCCCTCACTTTTCAGCGCTTCTGCAAGTAATTGTGCATTGCGGACTACCTGTCGGGCGTAGTCGGAAAATTCAGGACGGCTTGCCTCTGTAAGTGCAACGGCTTTGGCAGAAAGCACATGGGATAAGGGTCCACCTAATACTAATGGGCAGCCTTTATCTACAAATTCAGCAAATTCCTTTTTACAAAGGATAATCCCTCCGCGTGGACCGCGTAAGGTTTTATGGGTTGTAGATGTCACGATATGTGCATACGCCACCGGGTCATACTCGCCTTTAAATACTTTGCCTGCAACCAGCCCCGCGAAGTGTGCCATATCTACCATAAGCACGGCACCTACTTTATCTGCAATTTCACGCATGGTGGCAAAATTAATTTTCCGTGGGTAGGCACTATAACCTGCAAGGAGAATAAGGGGTTTAATCTCCAGAGCAATCTTTTCAATTTCGGCATAATCCAGAAGTCCGGTATCTCGCTGAACTGTATAGGAATAAGAATCGAACATTTTTCCAGAAATATTTCTTCGGTATCCATGCGTAAGATGACCACCAGAGTAGTAGTCCATACCGAGTAGCCGCTGATTCCCCATGCTTTCTCTTATTTGTTGCCATTGTTCATGAGTGACTTTGGATGGGTCTTTTATATTCAGTTTTTCAAGTGCAGGACTTTCAACTTGTGCAGACAATATTGCCCAATATGCAACAAGGTTAGCATCAGCCCCACTATGCGGCTGAACATACGCATGTTCTGCATTAAACAACTTTTTTGCCTGTTCACAAGCGAGGGCTTCAATGGCATCTACATTCTTACAACCTTCGTAAAAGCGTTGATAGGGAATCCCTTCTGCATATTTATCGGTTAGTAGATTTGCCATGGCGAATTGAGTAGACAATGAACAGTAGTTCTCACTTGCAATCATTTTGAGATAACTTCGTTGGTCTATCAATTCTTGAACGATGCTTGCAGACACTTGCGGTGAAACTTTCGCAACCTCCGCCAGGTTACACAAATATCCTAAAAAACCAGAATCTAACTTGTCAGGCGATGTTGAGCCTACATATTCGATAATAGATGGATGTATCATGAATGGTTCCTTAACTAAAGAACTTATTGTTTTAAATTAGATTAAAATAGTATATACTATTTTATACTCTAATTTACTATTCAAAGTTCATGATATAACTATACACGCCTTCGTGGAGTTGAGATTCCACTTTTAGCCCACTCCGTTCAAACACTGTTTGCATTGGTTTGTTTTCGCGTAGGACTTCAGCAGTAAACCCAGCAATACCATTTCGGCGTGCAATATTTATTAGATGACGGAACAGGAATGAGCCAATGCCTCGGTTTTGCCATTCATCCTGCACTACGAAAGCCACCTCTGCCCGATTTGTTTTAGGATTTAAGTAATATCCACCCATAGCGACAATTTCTTCCCCGTCTGCATCAGGAACAGTAGCAACGATTGACACTTCATTTCGATGGTCAATATATACAAATTCTTGAACCTGCTTCCGTGGTACCCATTTCATTCGACTCATGAATCGTTTATACAGGGACTCTTGAGACATGGAGTAAAATAGTTCGCGTATACGGGGTTCATCGGTCGGATGAATTGCACGAATCGTTACAGGAGTGCCATCATCACAGAGATAGGTTGTGCGAATATCTCTAGGACCTATCACAATCTTATTTTTAAAGTCTGCCAGTTCGGGTCGAATATATTTTGCTTCTATGGCTTCCATTAAAAGTTTTTCGCGAAATTTTGGATGAGCAATGCTTATAAGAGCCAGTGCCCGTTCTTGCACATTTTTCCCATGCATATATGCTGTGCCATATTCAGTAATGACATAGTGCACATCCCCTCGAGTTGTAACGACGCCTGCACCTGTGCTTAAGTGGCAGACGATTCGTGAAACTTCATCTCCATGTGCGGTGGAAGGTAAGGCGATAATGGCTTTACCACCCTTAGAGCGAGCCGCACCCCGATTGAAGTCTACCTGACCCCCAATTCCAGAATAAAATTTGGACCCCAATGAATCTGCGCAGACCTGACCTGTTAAATCTACTTCCAGTGCCACATTAATAGCAACCATCTTGTTTTGCTGCGAGATAATGAACGGGTCATTTACATATTCCGTAGGGTAGAATGCAAATTTTGGATTGTTATTTAAATATTTATAAAGTTTTTCCGTTCCCATAGCAAAACTAGCAACGATTTTCCCTCGGTCTAATGTTTTCCGATTGCCGGTAATAAGTCCCTTTTCAATAGGCTCAATAATAGAATCTGTTAGCATTTCTGTGTGAATGCCCAAATCTTTCTTGTCACCTAGGAATTCGAGTACTGCCTGTGGAATCCGACCAATACCCACCTCTAAGGTAGCCCCATCTTCAATTAAGCCTGCGATATATTGTGCTATTTCTCGGGTCACATCCGTAGGTTCTGCCAATGGAAATTCAATAAGGGGTTCGTCTATTGGAACAAGATAATCAATATCGTGTGCATGGATAAAGCAATCCCCTATGGTCCGAGGCATTTGTGGATTGACTTCTGCAATAACTAATCTTGAATTTTCTGCGGCACTTTTTACTATGTCCACAGAGATTCCCAGACTGCACAAGCCATTCTCATCCGGCGGAGATACCTGTATCAGTGCTGTATCTAATGGCAATTGCCCCGCCTCAAATAGACGCGGAATATCAGACAAGAAAATGGGCGTATAGCCACCCAGCCCCTCTTGAATAATATGCCGCACATTTTGCTCTATAAAGAAACTGTTCACAGTAAAATGGTTTATGAGTTCCTTTTGTGCATAAGGGGCATCGCCTAAAGTTAGTAGATGAACAATTTCAATATCTGCCAAATCTGCATGTCTTGCAACTAAGGCGCTTACTAAGCGTTGGGGTTGGGCACAGCCTGTGCCAATGAAGACCCGGAAGCCGGGTTGAATATGTCGAACGGCTTCTTCCGGTGTTACCACCATGTCCGAATATTTTTCTTTCCAATCGGGGTCAAAAGACAATTTGTTTTCTGAATTAATGCTCATGACTTTTATTTAAACCTCCTAATATCATTCGTGCGTCGGCTACCGTAGGGGGTGTCCCTACTTCACCAACGATAAACGGGTTAATATCAATTTCATGAATTTGTGGAAATTCTGTTGCTAATTGGCTCATTTTTTGAAGGGCTTGAGCAATGGCATGCACATCTACTGCCGATTGACCCCGTGTTCCCTTTAACAGACTGTAGGAACGCGTTCCTACCAGCATTTGTAGAGCCTCTTCTTCTGTAATGGGTGCCAGGTAGAAACTGACATCTTTCATTACTTCAACAAATATACCGCCCAGTCCAAACATTAGCATAGGTCCAAACTGTGGGTCTCTATGCATTCCCAAAATGACTTCTCTTCCTTGTTTCGCCATTTTCTCAACATATATTCCCTGTATTTTCGCATGGGGCATTTTGCGGGTTACACGAAGAACCATCAGGTCAAAGGCATCTCGCACTTGAGAAGGATTAGACAACCCTAAACGCACACCGCCGATATCAGATTTATGAATAATATCCGGCGAGACAATTTTCGCTACAACGGGATAACCAACACGGTCTGCTATCGTTACGGCTTCTTCGTCTGTGCGTGCCAGTGCCCCTGGTGAAATATTGAAATCGTAAGCCTGTAAAATTTCTTTGGCGTCTACTTCATTAATGAAGGTTCTTTCCTCACGAATTTGTCTACGGATAATACGCTCTATTCTACGCCGATTCACAGGGAAACGCACTACTACTCGTGGGGGTCTACGACGCCATGCTGAATAATCACACATGGATTTTAGAGCATATACCGCACGCTCTGGGGATGGATAATCGGGTAGATTTGCTGTGACCAGTTCTTCCCGTGCTGGCATCACATTGGCACCACCCATAAATGCGGTAAGTACAGGTTTATTTCCTCGCAAGTTTTTAATAATGGCTCGTGCCGTTTCAGCAGGTCGGGTCATGGCCTGAGGTGTTAGAATAACAATTACGGCATCTATCGTTTCGTCATCTAACGCTGCATTGAGAGCCATTGCATAACGCTCTGGGTCTGCATCTCCTAAAACATCAATAGGATTTGCAACGCTTGCCGCAGGAGGCAATTTTTGCTTTAATACAGATGAAACTGCACTCTGCAAGGGTTTCACTTGTAGTCCCGAACTTTCGATTGCATCCGCTGCCATAATACCCGGACCACCGGCATTGGTTATTACTGCGACCCGGTCTCCCTTCGGTAAAGGTTGCATAGCAAGAGCAGAGGCATAGTCGAATAATGATTCAAAAGTTTCGGCACGAATTATCCCCGCCCTTCGAAAAGCAGCACCATAAGCAATATCTTCACCTGCAAGGCTACCGGTATGAGATGAAGCCGCTTTACTTCCTGCTTGAGTGGTTCCTACTTTTAGTATCACCACAGGCTTTACTGACGCTACCTGCTCTGCTATCTTAATAAACTCTTCTCCGTGAACAATATTTTCAAGATAACAAGCAATAACCTTTGTCTGCTTATCTTCACCTAACATCTGTAGCAAATCAATTTCAGATATATCTGCTTTATTCCCAATGCTAATTAATTTTGACAGTCCGATACCTCGTCCTACGGACCAGTCCAAAATTGCGGTACACAATGCCCCAGATTGTGAAATAACAGATATAGAACCCGGTCGTGGCATCTGTGTCGCAAACGAGGCGTTCATCTTGTTCTCTGTGTTGATAATTCCAAGACAATTAGGTCCTAAAAGTCTTACCCGATGTTCTTTACAATAATTTGCAATTTCTTTTTCCAGAATCACTCCTTCGGGTCCTATTTCTTTAAAACCCGCAGTAATGACACAGACCGATTTTGCTCCTGCTAAAACGGATTCTTCTATTGCAGGTTTCACCAATTTGCTGGGAACGACGATAATACTTAAATCAATAGGAATCCCTGCATCCTTAGGTGTCTTATAACATTTCAAACCTAATATATCTTCGGCTTGAGGATTTACCGGGATAATTTTTCCTTCAAAACCTGAAGAAATTAAGTTCGCAAGAATAGAGTATCCTACTTTGCCCGGGGTTCTTGATGCCCCGATAACGGCTATACTTTTGGGCTTTATAAGTGTTTCAAGCATAAAAAAATCCCTAACAATAAAAAAGTTTATATTTTAGAAGAATTAGGAAAGGTAATAACCATTCAAAATTTTATTGAATAATCGGAATTTAGAATATTATATCACTCATAGGACATTCATTTCCATTATAAACCAATAAGAAGGGTAAGGGTCCTGAGTTTAACTAAATTTTTTACTTGTGGCTTTTAATATTTTGTATTGGACGAGGCAATAAGCCACCTTCACCGATATCAAAGATTCGATAGTACCCGTCTTTTTCCGCAGGCACAACAAACACATGCGTTTTCCCCCAGGGCAGCATAGATTCCTCTTTTGTATTTTCACGGTGGGTATGTCCATAAAGAATAAAATCTATAGGGTCATCTACAAAGAGTATTATTTGGGCACGTATGCCCATGGTAAAATCGTATCGGTGGGTAATCCCCAATACCCAACGGCTCGATTTCAATTCTTTGCAATAGCGATAAAGTAGGGTATCCTGTTCACCCCAACTATCCGCAATTTGATATTCTCGGGTGTCGTAGACAATGTAGCCATCTTTACCATATCGAAAGGCATAAGTGGAAGTGTAAAACATCTTTTCATAATTGTCCTTATTGCGGTCATGATTTCCAGCACAAACAAATGTAGGCTTTTTGCATTGGTTTAGAATTTTGAGGAACATTCCCCATTGTTCCATTGTAGCGTCATGGGTCAAATCTCCTGTTATTAATACAAACTGAGCATCACTCTGATTTAATTTTTCAATTGTTGACTGGAAAGTTGTAGTCTGTTCGTCATCAGGGTCATTATTGCGGATATGTATATCGCTTATGTGTGCAAATGTATAAAATTCTTTGAATGAATTTTGAACCCAGACAGAACGGGGATTCATGTCTTTTGTATGAGTTTCTGTAATAATTTGGAGCGAGTAGGGACCTTCTTTTATTCCCTCGCCCACTACTGTTACAGTTGCTTCCCATAAATTGGGAGTAGGACTTTTCCACTGAGCAGTTAAAGATAGGATTTGATTTTCACTATCAATGAGGAACAATTCCCCCTTTTGTTCCGCTATAACTTTGAAGGTTTGTCCCGGTGCTAATATTATAGGGCAACCCTCATTGGGGAGTTTGATAATTCCTAATATTCCATCATCAAGCCGTGCATAAGCAGAAAAAAGAGATGTCGTAGCATACATTCCGCAAAGGAAGAAGAAACATATTTGCTTTACTCGGAATATCATTTGGCTTTAGGTCTCCAACTGGGAGCTACATGGATAGAGGAATTTGTTAAGGGAATTATTTTGTCTTCTGCAATATTTTTTAAGTAAAGTTGAGGAGTTCCTGTCTTATTAGAGACAAAGCATATCCATTCACTATTTGGGGACCAGGTTAGATTCCAACAATCAAAATCGGCACTGACCACAAAAGGAAAGACGCGAGCCGTTTCAGGGAAGACGCGATAAATACCTCTACGCCCATTTCGAAAGGATTCAAAAGCAACCCATTCTCCATTGGGAGACCAGATAGGATTCCAATCCGCAGAATGATGGTTGGAAATATTAGAAATTCCCTTTCTTCCAAGGTAGTATATTTCACGGTCACCTGACTCATTTGTTTCAAAGACCAGACTGGAACCTTTGGGTGACACCTGTGGGTTCAATTCTTCAAATCTTGTGGATTCAAGCATCAATTCTTTTGGTAAAGGTGTTGCCTGAGATTTACTGAATACAACTAATTCCGTGGTTAGTCGTTTCCCTCCCAGCGGGAAAACGGCCACACCTATCAGCACCCCCGTAGAGTAACCCTCATCAAAAAATTTATGTATGTCAAACCCTTCTGTATAGGTAACCTGAGAAACGGTTGCATTCATTGCGTTTAGTATGTCCAACTTCGGAAACCAGACCGGAGTTAATACAGATGGAATTTTCTCACCGCCCCAAAATTCTTCTCTGTCTTTTTCCAATTCATACACAGTAACTTTTTGGTCTACGAGCCCCTTTTCGCAGGAGGTGTATGCGATATACTTGCCGTTTGCCGACCATGACGGATTATCATTCCAGGAATATTGGTGATCTAGGACACGGCACTCATCTGTTTCATAATTATAAATGAAGATACTGAGCCCTTTATCGGTTTTTGCAGAAAAGGCTATGTTTTGTCCATTTGGAGACCAGACTGGTGCTCCATGATGACTACCTTTGTTTATTGTTTTCTCTGTTTTGGACTTGAGGTCAAGTATATGCACCTGGAAAGTATCCATATCTTCACCACTAAGGCAAGCAATTTGTCCATCAGGAACTTCTTCAGCAAATACGACGCCCATACAGATTAAATAAGAGAGGATAAAAAGAATATGAAAAGAGGGACTTATTTTTTTCAATAGAGGAAAAGCCTTTAATCAATAAATATCTTTGATTATGAAATTGAATTGCTTTTCTCTTTTCGAAAAGCCAAATACACAAGCAATAGAGATAGTATTATTCCATCGCCCAGAAGATGATGGTTATTAGATGGATTATTGCCACAAGAAATAATACATCGTCTTTTTTCTGGTTCGGGTTCAGTGGGAGGTTGAGGCTCTTCGTAAAACTCAAATGCCTGAGATAATTGAGAAAAGCCACCTGTGGTCTGGATATATATATCTGCCATCCCCGGTAAGCACTGGGGAGTTGTTACCTCAATCTCTGTCTCACTTATTGCCCGATAACTTGGAACAGGAATTCCAGCCAATTTTATGTTTAAAATCCCAACAAAAAACCGACCACGAATTCGGATAGGTTCACCGCCCGTAGATTTTCCTCGATTCGGATACACACTTGTAATTTCAGGCTGACCGACTATATAAATAACGGGAGAAATTGCCTCTTTACCAACAATGCCTCCTAATGATATAGGAATGACTCGGAAATACCATATATCTCCACCTTTAGTTACATTTGAGGGAACCGATTTATAGTTTGTCAGAACGGGAACAACTTCATGATTGCGAAACCAATAAAGGATACTCAATCCTTCTGCGTATTGAGTTGGATTTTCTACCATCAAGGGATGAATATAGTCATAACTTGCCACCAGAGGTCTACCTGCTGAAACAATTCGAGAGGCAGTCGTATCTTCTGCTGGAGATTGGGATGAAATGCGTAAATTGGTTGCTTGGGGCTGCACTATCACTGGATTCACTATTATAGGAATATCTTGATAGGCATACTGCTCCCCTAATCTTGCCAGAACACGCAAATAATATGTGCCATCGTCGCTTTGTGTGGGTCTCCATGAAAATTTACCTTTACCATTTTTCAGGTCCGCAAAGGGAGGAGTATCCTCGCGTAACCAAGAAGCCAAAAGTTGGGGTACAGTAGAACCGGGAAACAGGGTAACAACTTCAAAAGTGATATTCTGTTCTGGTAATACTGTATATAGAGGTGAGGGTTCAAAACTCAATTGGGTAGGCGTCTCTGGAAGTTGCGGGAAATCTGTATATCTCTGGAGAGAATATGGGAATTCTCCCGGATACAATTGAGCCGGGTCTAAAGGAACCCCTCTACCATCTGAAAGTCCTACAATACAATAGTTTGGGTCTAATTGTAAGTAGGTAATACGAATATGCCCGCTAAAGAAAAGTTCTACCTGAACTGAAGAACCTGGATTTGCCCCTGATAACGGATTGGGAATTCCTCCCTCCGCATTTTTGGGAACATTCTCAAAGGTGATAACAAATCGGTCATCTAATTTTCTCGTCCAGATCTCCCCTGCGGAATCAGGTGCTAAATCGCTAAACAAAAAAGAAATTCGTGGTATAGCAAAATGACTGGCAAGAGATGGAAAGTTTTTAGCATTTTCCAATCCAACAGGGATAAAAGAAATATAGCCATTTGCACCTAAATATATAGTTCCATATTTTTTGCCAAAGAAAGGAAACTGCACATCCGTCAAATCAAAACTCACAAGCCCATCGGTAGATAGAGGTATAGAATAGGCACTACCCGTTGCATCCTGTCTCTTTACGGGGAACGAAAACACCTCTGGTGTAAACACTGCTTCATAATTGTAATATCCACCTAAATATTTGTTCTCACCCAGCGGATTAACAGGGGGACCTGTAGGAATAAAATAAATCTGACTGTATATAATTTCATTTGCAATAGGTTGACGGGGGTCAATAGAAGTAAATTCCTGGGTCAATACCGGAGGTGCATATCCTCCTGCTATGGCACTATCATACATTTCTATCGGTGGAAATTCGACCATATCTACCAATAGCGAATAGAAATATTCAATACCCGAAGATACATTTACATCTAAGAAATAAGAGCCCTTCCCTACAAATATCTGGTCTCCATCCAGAGTACTTTGAGGGTAACTTCCAGCTTTCCTTACTAACACTACTTGACTGTAATCAACTTCAGCAGGAGGAGTCCACGACAGTAAGATAGCGGGCATATCATCTTCCACTAATATAGAAGTGGCACGAAAATCACGAGCACCCATCTCTTCCATTTCTTCCGGTAAAATTTCTACTGCTCTCATCGCACGACTTAAATTGAATCGGTCTTCAATAGACAATCCCTGTTGTAGAGCAGAAGCATTTAAGGCTAAAGACAACATGGCATAATCGGCTACGGGTGGTAATAGTTCTAATGCACCATAAAACAATTTTGCTGTGCGAACAATACCAAATCCGTTCACTTTTTCCCCATTAAAAGAATCGCCGTCTGTAAGTAGGTATGCCAACTTATCGCCTACTCCGCAGTTCGTGTGGACACCCGCATTATCCGCGACGGATAATGATGAGGTTTTTACAAATAGTGGACTGTTGTAACGGTCAGGCAAATTATAAATTGTTGGGTCTTTCATGTTTCTTATGGCAGAACTACCTTCCCATAAGGTTCCCGAAGGAAGGTCTTCTCCTATCTGCCAACGAACCGCACCTGTGTCCAGTCCTTTACCATTTGTCAAATCTATAAACTCACCCCATATATCGCTCAAACTCTCACTAATGGCACCCGGTTCGCCAAAATATACCAAACCTGTGATGTCATCTGTTACCGAGTGAGTATATTCATGACCTATTACATCATCAACAGCAAAACCTGTCCCAAGCCAAAAGGCTTTCGTTGATGTATCCCAATAAGCATTCTGTATAGGCAAACGAACAATTGCCATTAATGTAGCACCTTTATTATCATAACTATCTCTGCCATGATTTGTCGCAAAGAAATTATAGGCATCACCCAAATAATCGTAGGCATTATCAATATCCACAATCCCCGTTTCTCTATCGCCTTCTTTACGGTTAGGTGTTTCTGTAATAGTGTAAGAATTGTTGGCATCATAAATCTCACGGTTAATAACTTCATTATAGAGAAGATAATTTAGTCGTACTTCACCAGTAAAACTGTCCACAAGAATTCTATATCTCTTGTCTGTATTTTTAACAGCAAGTGAAATAACATAAACTATACAGGGAGATTCCGAAATCTTTAACATATTAGGGTCGTATATTGCTATGTAAGGATTTTCAATCGTTTCAATGTTTTGCTTGCTTACAGTGCTGTCCTGTTTCAAAATGAATTGAATAGCGAAATCAGTTGCGGCTGTTTCATCTATTGGAAGAGGTTGAGAAATATCCAGCGACTTTAATCCTGTATCGTCTCTCATTATTTCACAGGCAAGAGCCAGTATTTTCCCATCGTTTGTTAATTGTGCTATTACCCCAGAACCAAAAACAGGTAAAGATGAATATTTTTGCGTTAAGCGAATGACTTGATAATCATCTCTTTCTATAATGGATTCAACATTAAATTCTGTCTTATTGCTTTCAATAGCAAATGCCTTAATATATTTCTGAATATAATCCTTTATCATCTCCGGGGCATCAAAAGACTTCTGACCTGTCATAGGTGTTGAGAAATACCCGCCTTCTGGTGCTAAGAGAAAACGAACAAATCCCCTGTCGTTTTTATGAATCACAGGCAATTCTGTCGTTCCCGAACCTTGATAGGTGCTTAATAATCGGGCAACTGCTTGTGAATCTACACTAACAGAAGATTGGGCAAAGGCAGAAAAACTAATACCCACTAATAGCGTTAATAAAAAGAACTTCAAAAAACGATACATATACAAATTCTCCAGATATGTTTAATCGTTGAATTATATCTTATCTATTCCTTTATATGTAAATCCCTTATTTACTCTAAATGTTTACAAATAACTACTTTGTTTGTATCCTACACATATTTTTACAAGACAGCGATTAAAATGTCAAGAAAAATATTGACAAACTTTCAATATTTTATTATATCAAATCATTATTTAAACTTTTATCCTTTAAGTTAATAATTTTTTTTAAATTTCTAAATAAAAAAATACATATAAATAAAAATTATGTTATCATGAAAATAGACATTAGATAAAATTTGGATTTGAATATGTTTAACATATAAAATTTAAAAAACAGTTATGAAAAGATAAAAGATATGAAACCATCTTTACTTATTGTAGATGACGAACCATCTATTTTAACATTGATGGAAAGGGCTTTAACAAAACAGGGGTATGAAGTCCAAACAAGTAGTTCCGGAGAAAAAGCTCTTCAGATATTAAAAGAAAAAGACTTTGACCTTGTGCTTGTTGACCTTTACTTAAAAGGGGAAATGAATGGGTTCGAGTTAATGTCATGGCTGAATGAAAATAAGCCTCACTTAGAAAAAATAGTCCTTTCTGGAACAACAAAGATACAGGATGTGGTAAATGCTGTTCATTATGGAGCCTACGATTTTGTATTAAAGCCGATTGACTCCTGGGATATGTTCTTTCATCAAATAAATCGTGCTATTGAACATAGGAGAATTAAAGAATATAACGAACAGTTAATAAAAGAAATCCAAAAGAAGAATATAGAATTAGAGAATCGGCTTGCAGAATTGGAATTGGCTTATCAGTTGGTTCAAGCACAGACCGAAGTGTTCCAACAAGATTTGCAAAAAGCAGAACGAGTGCAAAGAGCCCTACTCCCAAAGGTAATTCCCAAACATCAATCTATTTCAGCAGCGGTTTATTACCATCCATTAAATCGTATCGGAGGAGATTTGCTTGATATTTTTCAATTAGACGAAAATCGTATCGGTATATACATTGCAGATACTTCTGGACATGGAATCGGCTCAGCGTTGGTAACCACCTTTCTTAAGTATGCGTTTCAACCAAAATATAGTAAAGATGGTGAAGAAAATAAAATCATTTCACCCAAAGACCTCCTTAAAAATCTAAATGATAAATTAGTATCCGGACCTTTCGGCTATGAAATATTTATGTCCCTCTGTTATGCAATTATTGATTTGCAAAATCAAACGATAGAAATTTGTAATGCGGGTCATCCCTCCGTTCTATGGCGACATAACCAGAACAACAGAGTAGAGGTGATACGCGTTCCTGCTCCTGCCTTAGGCATTGTATCCCGTGCACGATTTACCTCCATGACTTATTCCTGGGATTGGGGTGACACTTTCCTCTTCTGCACGGATGGGATATTAAATCTCCAAAATGGCGAAAGTGAAAAATTCACGCAACAAAATCTCATAGAACTATTAGAAGAGGATACAGGCAGTCCACAAAAAATGCTACATCAATTGGACGAGAAACTATCTCTATGGACAAATCAAAAACTGCAAAAAGACGATATGACCCTTATCTGGTTCACATTAAAAGGACAGGAAAATCCGCAAATAGCATACTATCCCTTACAAGAACCTGCTCCCTTCAGCAGAAGCGTCTCAACCAGGGGTGTACTCTACGCAATACAGCAAAATACCTGCTACCTCAAAATCACCGGTACAGGAACATGGAGAGAGGCTTACAGTTTATATGACCTCTTACAAAAAATCAAGGAAGAAAACAAGCAAGTAGAGCGTTGGGTCTTTGATTTCTCTGAATGCACACAACTGGAAAGCACTTTCTTCGGTGTGCTTCACCAACTATGTTCCAACTCCGAACAAAAGGGTTCTCCACAAATCGCTTTACAAAATATTGCTCGTCCCTTACTTAAAGAATTTAGTGAATTGGGTCTTGCCGACATCCTTGTCCATTTCTTATTTGAGCCTGAACCCTTACCTGCGGAATTACAGCCTATCACAATGCCTGCCACTCAAGAGCGAATGGTAGATTTCATATTAAATGCCCACGAGATGCTTATTTCTGCTGACCCCAGCAATGCACCCCGATTCGAACAACTCATCACACTACTCAAAGAAGAGAAAAATAAAGCGTAAGAATATCCTGATAAGGATTTATCCGCAGTATTGCCATTACTCCCTATCAACTCCATATCAACGATTTCATTAATCTATTAAAAGATTTAACAAAAGAGATTATACCTTCAATCTCATTGTTCTCAATTAGTTTTTTTAATTTGATAGATTCATTTGCTTTCAGTGCCAAAATAGGGAAGGTCTCTATCAATTCCTTCGCTTGTGTAAGACCCAAATATTTCCTCGTATATTCACTGTTTGAATATTTATAGGTTGTCATAAATTCACTATCCGTCTTTTCTCTAAAATATTCAAGCACTGAATTAAAGTAATCCTTTAATAATATCTGGTCATCTATAGATAATGGTGGGTCAAAAAATATCTGTATCGGATGTGTTCTATACCTTGATTTTGAAACGAAAATCCCATCTGCCCCAAAAATTTCGCCGATTAAATATAGCCCGGCTCTACCATCATAACTGCCTGTATCAACCGTCCTGATAAAAAGAATATTAGACTTGATTCTATCGTGAAGTTTATCGTTAGCATATATTACCCTCTTCTCATATTTCTTCCCATTAAAAGCATTGGCATCTATAACTGTGATTTCCTTATCCCCTTCGTTCTTCTCAACCTCTTCCATCGTCAAATAGTAAGTGACTTTCAACGGTCTGGAAGCCTTATATTGTTTGACAAATTCCCCAAACTCGTCACCGGCTCTGAAATGGTGTTTAGGGTCAAGGGTATAAAATTTTTTCTGATTCTCCTTATTTATTTTCATCCCTTCAAAAACAATTTTTTCTCGTTTAGGAACTGTTTTCCTCTCAAAAAAGCAGATAACAACATTTGTCCCTGTGAATTCAAAAATCTTTTTTTCAAAGATAAAAGCCTTTTTAATATTGTAAAATGGAAGAAAATCACCTCTAATCTTGTTCGATGCTGAAAATCCAAAAAGAAAATTAGATGGTATGATATAAATCATCTTTTTAATGCCATTGTTCAAATCATTTATCAAAGCCAGTTGATATAAATCCTGATACCCTTCATTTAATTCTTGAAAATATTCCAGATGTTTTTGCGTTTCCTTATGCTTTGCTATATAACCTATATAAAGGTAGGGTGGATTGGTAATATGATACACAGGTAAATCATTATTCAAAATAAAAGTGGGGTAATCTTCCAGGGTGTCTCTGTGAATAATATTTGCTCGTGCTATTTTCTGTGGGATGCCATATTGGAGAGCATTAGAGATTGCCTTTTCCACTAATTCCTTCTGGATATCAAACAGGA
Source organism: uncultured Nitrospirales bacterium (assembly GCA_964549105.1). Lineage (GTDB taxonomy): Bacteria > Hydrogenedentota > Hydrogenedentia > Hydrogenedentales > Hydrogenedentaceae > Hydrogenedens. Next base: position 78,833 of record CAZJTZ010000002.1, on the reverse strand, counting down.
AAATACGCTTCTTAAAAAAGTTAATCCTCTCGTCTGCGGACACTAATTCCAGAATAGGCAATACAAGATTTCCTTCTCCACAAAACAGGTCTACCCAGCGATATTTATAAATGTCTGTCTTTATCTCAGGTAAAATAAATTTTTTAAATATACGAATAGAGGTTAAATGTTCTCCGAATCTCCTCCGTTTATTTTCTACAGCATTCATAGTGTTTTGACCTTAAAAAGCAATTCTTACAGCAGGGATTTCACTGACTCTTACCGTTTCATAAAGAATAAATCAGTCTATAAGATTATTACATATTGTAATCAGAGGTTTATTCTCAAAAATAATGTTTACCCACTATAAAAGACCATGCTTCAATCCAATCAATTAAACAAATGTGTTATATTATAGAGAGGATTACTAAAAGGAAAATATTTGTAATTTAGGCTGAATTATGCATACTCCATATAATGATGTATCCATTATATTAAAAAGCAACATAGCATTTAATACCCCTAGAATTGGAATATGAATTTTCTTTTATAAAGTATAGGAAAAAAGATGCCCAGTCCATTGATAGAACTGTTTGAAGATTTGAATCTTTTAGAAAAAATTAAAAAACGATTGCCCTATCTATTCCAAATCGCAGAGTTGGAAACTTCTAGAGCAGGCAAGACAGGAATGGAAGTTGGTTCTGTTCGCGAAAAAATAATAGTAGCATTACTTATCTATAAGTTTGGGGAGGTGAATGTAGAAACTAAAATTCCTATTACCAAGCCAGAGGTAGACGCTAAATTATTTGGTAATCCAATATCAATAAAAACAATTACAGGAAAAGGTCTTAGTGGAGTAAAACTTATTTGGACCGTTGACGCCCAAAAAGCAAAAGAGTTCCAGGACAATTATTATCCACATTGTGATATTTTACTTGCCCAGATTAATTGGGGTAGTACGGGAGGATTTTATTACATTCCACTAAAGGTTCAAAAGAATCTTTTTGATAAAATTGGTAAAGAAAAATATATTAAGATTCCAAAACCAGGAACAAATCCCAGAGGCGTTGAAATTACTAAAGAAGCATTGTCTTGTTTAGTTAGTGATAATATGACCAGAAAAATCACAATAAATTGGCAAAAAGTTGAGATTGAATTTGACCCATATAAAAGGTGGGTTGAACTGTGGAGTGAAGAGTGAATGGAAAACAATTGGAAAAAGAACGGGACAAGAACAAGTGCCTTTGGTTCTCCGGGAAGAATCAATCATGATTCTACTGCTTTTTATTCAAGTAGGCTATATGAGGAATTGCCAAAAGAAGAAGTCGTGGAGTATAAAGAGAATTCAATACCTCCCCAGTATTTGGATAAAATCTTTTACAAATCCAGTGAAAAGATGGAAGAGTTGCCAGACAATAGTGTTCACCTAATGGTTACTTCGCCTCCGTATAATGTGGGAAAGGAATATGACGAAAACCTCACCTTAAATGAATATAGGGCATTTTTGAAAAGGGTATGGAGTGAAGTTAAGAGGGTTCTTGTTCCTGGTGGGAGGGCTTGCATAAATATCGCTAACCTTGGGAGGAAACCTTATATTCCGCTTCATGCTTTTATTGTTGAAGATATGCTTGATTTGGGATTTTTGATGAGAGGCGAAATTATCTGGAATAAAGCGTCAAGTGGTAGTCCTTCTACTGCGTGGGGGAGTTGGCTTTCTGCCAAAAATCCAACATTAAGAGATATTCATGAGTATATTTTAGTTTTTTCTAAAGGAATGTTTTCGAGAGAGAACCTTGGCAGAAAAAGCACAATTGCAAAAGAGGAATTTCTTGAATTTACGAAAAGTGTATGGACCTTTGCGGCTGAACCTGCCACAAAAATTGGACATCCTGCACCTTTTCCCGTTGAATTACCATATAGATTGATTCAACTTTATACCTTTGACGGGGAAGTGGTGTTAGACCCATTTATAGGTAGTGGTCAAACCGCTATCGCCGCAATAAAAACAAGCCGACACTACACCGGATATGAAGTAAATAGAGATTATATAAGATTGGCAGAAAAGAGAGTGAAGGAATTTTTCGTTAAGTTCAATGCTCCCAGATTATTTGAATTTGAAGAACGAAAGTGCAATAAATGAGGTAAAATAAATTTCTTAAATATACGAATAGAGGTTAAATGTTCTCCGAATCTCCTCCGTTTATTTTCTACAACATTCATAGTGTTTTGACCTTAAAAAGCAATCCTTACAATAAAGGTTTTGCGCCCTCTTGCTATTTCGAAAAGATAAATTAGCACATAACATTATTACATAATTACAAACATTTAAAAAATAAAAGGATTTCTGCCTGTTTAACGATTAAATTAGCAGAGCAACAAAATTAGACAGACTTATTTCTTTAATTGTAATAGACTCTATAGCCTTTCACATTACTTAAAGTTGAGTGCTAATTAATAGGGATAAGATACCTAAATTGAAATGCGATTTCTGGACATCAAGGTATACTTTTTTGCGGACTTGATAGATTCGCCCTACCAGTTCCCTTTGAAAAAAAATCCCCGACTGTAATACCCAATATATTTTCGGCTGGGGTTCAAAAAAGGTTATAAGATATGCAGAGCCAAAAAAAGAGAAGCGAGGTTTCACCTGAGCAAGAAGTTTATCGTAATGGTAAACATTTAGTATTAAGGGTGCTTTTGAAGTAAATACGATAGAAAATCGGGCATGTTTAGCACGGATTGTATAGACTTCTTTTTCTAATGAGTCTTTTATAATCCAGTGTCGTCCTCTTTCTTTTTCTTCGATAAAGTATATGATTTCTCCTTCACGATTTACACAGGGATAAAGGGAAGTCTGCTTTTCCTTTAAGGGGATGATATATAGTTCGTGGTCTTCAAAAGGGTCAGGCAAGTCTACAGATTCTTGTGATGTAGAGCCATGAGCCTCTGCGAGGTATTTCCTCCATCTCAACTCGTTAAGTAGGGTTTTGCCGGTAATTGCAATAATGCCATATAAGATAATAACAGCCAGAGCAGAAGTCCCACAGTAAGAGAGATAGAGATTCCCCAGGATTAGCCCCATGAAGGTTGCTAAAAAAGCAGCAATAACACTAACAAAATAGATGAACAATAAGATAGGATTCAGGCGAAATATTAATCGCGGGAGGGTAAAATAACAAACAGCCCGTTCATAATCACTTATAAAGTCGTCCAATTCTATTCGTGGCATGGATGTGACGGCGACCTCTATCTCAATTTTTCTTTATGCTTTTTGCATCATTATAAATTTTTTCTATAATTTCGTCAACACTTGAAGAGAAGGTTTTCACTAATTCTGTAACCTTCTTATTGTTGCATTCTCTTTCTACTGTATATATTTTATAACCAAGCACTGTCATATTTGTAGGGTCCAGGAATTGGACTGCAAACTTAACATTGGTATAGGGTAAGGTGGGTGTTTCTACTTCCTCAAAGTTCAACACATCAATATGTAGACAATAATCGAGTGTGGTTTTCTCTGACTGTTGACATAAAAAACCCTGATTTAATTTATTTACCAACAATTCTTCCAGGCTGGATGCCCATAGGTGAACTGAGTAATATTCCACCTGAACGGAATTTTTGCGGACCATAATTTCTTTGCGTTTTAAAGGTTCAGCCAGACGAACGCTTGAAACCTGAAGACATAATGGATTTTCATTGATAAAAGGCTTGAATGAATTATCCAGAGTATAATAATGAAAAGAAGGGGCGGTTATACATCCTGAAAAGAAGAAGGTGACACAAATTATGCCTAATCTCCTCATTTGTTTTTTTGCACCTTGAATATTGAGATAGGGTATCTTAAGCATATTTATTTTTTCCCTCCCGGGATTTTCCCTGTGAGAATGGATTGGGGTTGTTCTGATAAAGTTTGAGACAATAATCGCAAATTCCGAATGGTCTCTTTCAGGTCTAAAATAAGTTGGTCAATATTTATTTTATTTTTGCTTATCCAATTTTTAGTCTCAGAAGATAGGTTGTCAATATTACTGGTTATCTTTTCTATATTGTTGAGGATATTTTCTAAGTTATCGGCGCTATTTTCAGACAGAGATTGTATTTTGGACAGTACCCCCTTTACGGAACTTAATGAATCACGAACAGACTCACGATTCTCTGCAATTACCATATTTATTTGCTCTACAGCTTTCTCTGTATCCTTCTCTATTTCGCCAATATTTTTAACGATTTCTGTAATTTGTGGTTTTTGTTCCTTTACGATTCCATTCAGTTCATCTATAAATTCTGTCCCTTTCCCTAAAGTATCATCAATTTGTTGAGGTAGTTCGCCAACACGAGTTCTGGGAGTGCCTGATGCTTCCGCTGCACGGACTTTATCCATCCCTAAAAAGTCAGTTATATCGTCTAGAAGCCGTTCTACTTTTGCAATTGAACCTGTAAGGTCTGGCAAATCTACAATGTTTCCACTTTTGTTTATAGACGGAATAAACCCTCCTTCTTCTATCACTGGTGCCTTTGCTTCTCCAGTAGAAATTTCAAGATGCCGTCCTGAGGTGATTGAAACTTGCTCTACGGAAGCAACACATTTCTGGTTTAGCACAATATTTGGCGAAATGGCAAGTTTTACGCACACTTGACCCGGGTCTTCTGTATCGGGGAAAGTATCAACCACTTTACCGACTTTCAACCCTCCATAACGGACATCGGCACCCCGGTCTAATCCCAATGTATTTTTGAATTTGGCATAATATATTTTTGTTCCCGTTGTGGGTCTAAAACCACGCGCCAACAGGATAAAAATCACTAAAATAATAACACTAATTACGACAAATAAGCCCGCAATTATCTCTTTTTTTGTAAATTCATTTGTCTCTGAGTTCATCGCAAATTACCGATTTCTGTTGATTACATGTTGTTTTATTATTACACATATTCAAATTAATCCAAAATTACCGAAGTAGGCTGGTTCTCTTCCATATTCGGCGTTCGTGTAAAAAACTGTCGGAGATAGGGGTCATTGTTTACTTCCATTTCTTTCAAATCGCCAATGGCGACAATTTTACCTTCGTGCAGCACACACACACGGTCAGCAATAATTCGCACGCTTTCCAGATCATGTGTAACCACGAGACTGGTCAGGTTAAAGGTATTCTGCATTTTCCGTATTAGATGGTCTAAACCGGCTGCTACGATAGGGTCTAAACCTGAAGAGGGCTCGTCATAAAATATAATTTCGGGGTCCAGAGCCATAGCCCGGGCGATTCCCGCTCTCTTTTTCATTCCGCCACTTAATTGCGAAGGATACAACTGGGCACAGCCACCAAGCCCCACCAGGTCCAATTTTATTTGTGTCATAATTTCTATGGTTGACTCTGCGAGATGGGTATGTTCCTTCAAGGGTAGGGCTACATTTTCACCGACAGTCATAGAGTTAAATAAGGCAGAATTTTGAAAGCACATACCTATAGCCTTACGAACTTCAATCTGTTCCCGGGTGTTCATTTTCGTTATATCTTTGCCAAACATACAAATTTTTCCGGAATGAGGTCGAAGCAGTCCGACCAATGTCCGCAAAAGTGTACTTTTACCGCAACCACTACCACCTAAAATAACAAAAATCTCACCTCTCTTTACCTTGAATGAGATATTATCCAGGACACGCCTTGTGCCATATTGAACAACAAGGTTTTCAACTTCAATTATATATTCTGAGTTAGAGTTATTCATTAATCTGTAAAATAAAATAAGGTTGTCCAGATTAAGTCTACAATAATTATAGTAAAGATTGAGGTAACGACGGAGGAAGTGGTCATTTTACCAACACTTTCCGCACTACTTTCAACCTGAAATCCACGATATACGCCTACCCAACATATCGTAAGTCCAAAGAAAACACTTTTTATCATGCCTGAGAATAAATCTTTAGAAACGATGGCACTTGCTGTTTGATTGAAATAAGCCCAGAAATCCATGCCCAAAATGCCCACGGCTACGATGAATCCACCTGCAATCATTATCATCATAGATAGAACTGTAACGCAGGGAACGGCAATTACCATCCCTAAAAATTTTGGGACAATTAAGAATTTAACAGAATTTAATCCCATGACCGTAAGTGCATCTATTTCTTCAGATACCTTCATTGTGCCTATCTCTGCGGTAATAGCGGAACCACTCCGACCTGTAATAAGAATGGCGGACATAAGCGGTGCTAATTCTCTCAAAGCAGCGATACCGATTATATTAGCCATAAAAATAGTCACACCCCATTGCTGTAGGGTATAAGCAAACTGCATACCCATAATAAGCCCTATCAACAGCGAAATCAATCCAACTATTGGAATAGAACCGAAACCATATTCGACAATATACTCAACCGCATTTCTCCATCTTAACCCCCGACCTCTTATCGGTTGATACAATAGCCAGTTAAGGGTATCCATAATCAATACACAGACTACTAATGAAGAATGTAACGCGTTTAAAAAGATTGAACCTATACGACCTAACAATCGGGTTATCATTCTTCTTCGCTTTCTATAATGGAAAACACCGTTTCCAGTCGCGAGAGATTTAATACTTTACGAACAGGTGCTGAAGGGGATAACAATTTGAATGATTTTTTTTGTTTCATAGCGGAACGCAAACCTTCAACTAATGTCGCAACTCCAGAAGAATCCATATACTCCACCTCGGACAGTTGCACGATTATTGAAGAACCCGATTTATCTACTACTTCTAAAATGGCTTTCCTCAAATGGGGTGAGGTATACAAATCTACCTGTCCAGATACCTGAATTTTATAATCTCCATTTTGTTCTATTGTTTGAATATCAATGGACATAATTCAACCTTTCTGAAATCCTTTTCTTCGTGTTCGAAGAATAAGACTATTTCTTCCATCAGAATCCACATTAAAATAAACTTCTTCAAAAACTCGTTTTATGATAATAAGTCCAAGCCCATGAGGCTTTATTGGAGTCTGTTTATTCATTTTTTCAAATTCAATCTCTTTTCGAATTAAAAAATCTTTAGGCGGAGAATCTCCATAATTATTTAATTCAAATTCGAGCCATACAGTTCCCAGACGAACCGTCAATTGTATCATTCCTGACCGTATGCCATGATAGGCATGCCGAATAAAATTTGTACATGCTTCATCTAATCCTAACACAATGTCATCTATTTTCTCTTTTGAAAACTTCTCATCTTTAAGATAATTAGTTATTAAAGCACGGATAGAACTTAATAACTTGGGATGAGAACGGAAAATAATTGTAAAATCGTCACGCATGGTTTAACCACCGAAAAAGTAATAATGTGCAGTCGTCGTGAGGCAAGTTAGGCGTAGTATACTCTTGAACCTCTTGTAAAATATTACAAACAAAATTTTTTGCATTATCGAGAGGTAGAGCCTCAACCAATTTCTTTAGCCTGTCAATTCCAAACTCCCTGTCTGTAATTTCTTTTTCCTTATCCTCTTTTCGTGCTTCAATAATCCCATCTGTAAACAACAAGATAGCCTCCTCTTTTGACAGGATATCCTTATCTTCTTTCCACTCCGCATCGGGCAAAATGCCTAAGGGTGGACCTGATGGATGAAAACAATATTCTGTTTTATGGTTTCGCCACCACAAAGCAGGTAAATGCCCCGCATTGACCGTGGACATCTCCCCTGTATTCAAATCTACAATCACATAACACAACGAACAGAACATTCCTTGTTGCCCATACTCAAGAAGGTCCTCGTTTAACGCATCAAGAACACCTACCTGAGTGGACGAGCGTTGTGCCTGAATTCGGAATTCGGTTAGCAGTCGAACCATAGCCAGTGAAGCAGGCATGCCTTTACCAGAGACATCGCCAACAATGAAGCCCAAACGATTGCCGGGGAGTAATATCACATCAAAAAAATCACCTCCGACTACTTTGGCTGGCATGGTTTGAGCAAACATATCACAATTCTTGGGGATAGTTTCCCAATTATTAAACAAAAAACCCTGTTGAATCGTTGCAGCCGTTTTTAGTTCCTGGTCCAACCTATGTTTTTCAATTAATTCTTGATATATCCTGACATTCTCAATTGCCAAACCCGCAGCATTTCCTACCGCAGAAGCAAGGAGCAATTCCTCTTCTGTGTATCTGGTTTTATCAGAAACGGTGTCCATATAAAGTAGACCCAACACCTTTTCCTTGACACGGAGAGGCACACAAATCACAGATTGAACATTCAGGGAAATGATACTAACCGCTTTTTTCAATTCATCGTTGTCCATAATATCCTGATAAAGCAGGCTTTGTTTTTCCCGAACCACTCTGGAAACCACAGTGCTACTAATCTGGACTCTATTTGTAGGCACAGAAACCAGATGTCCCCTTTCCCACTGGTGAACACGAAGACACTCAGGGCAAGGAAGTATTTTGCCCTCTTCATCGGTAAGCAGAATAGCACCATGGTCAATAGGAAGAACATGGGAAGTAGCATCTATAATCTTGTTTTGCAATTCGCAAAGATTGAAATTTGTTGAAATATCATTGATTACTTTACATAGGGTCTCCAACAACAGGGTAGTATGCTGCTCTTTTTCCGTAGGTAATGTAGTTGCATCCATGCTAAGGAACGAACGGGCAAGAATGGAAGGCTGGTTATCTTTTTCTATCGTCTTTTCTGAAATCTGAGGTGCTGACAATTCTTCAGTCTTCTCAATTTCAAAACGGAAAATGGTTCTACCTATCTGAACAGTATCTCCCGGATGTAGTTCCCCTGATAACATTTTTTGTCCATTGATGAAAGTCCCATTCGTGCTACCCAAATCTTTCCATTTATAACTATTCTCACTTGCAACAACTTCAAAATGTTTCCGTGAGACGGCAGGGTCATCTACGACCAGGCTACATTCCCGTGTTCGCCCTATGACTAAATGAGAATGGACAGGAATCCTCTTACCATCATTCTCTCTAATCAGGTAGGCACTTGACACTGATTCTATTTCACCTTGTTTTTAACTTAATATAATAATATTTAAAAAACTTTATAAGTAGAATACTCTTTTGACACCAATTAGTTCCATCTACCACAAAGCCTTTTCCAATCACCAGTATAAAAGTATATTATCAAAAACAACCCTACAAATACAGACAAAAAACTACAACTTAATTTTATTATTTGTTTTTGCAAAAAATGGAGAGGGGGGAGAGTTCTTCGTTTTTCTGGTCGAGTTTCACACACATAAAGTTTGCTTTTGCACCGGGGTATAGGCGGAATGTTGGCATTTTTACGCCTAATAGTTTTGCGGGGGCAGATGAGGCACACTTGAAACATTTATCCCAGGAATAATGAGTATGTTCCTGCCAGATAGGTATGCAGTCTAATAAGGATGAAGCACTACCTGCAAGGTATGGCGTCCCTTTTAGGCAAAGTTTTCCATCTTTTTTTAATTCTACTGGCGAACCAAATTCTTCATACACTCCTGGCTTCATTCCCATAAATTGGGTTGCGTCGGAGACAAGAAAGATGTTGTTTGAGGGTTTGCATGCTGAAATTACTTTCAATATTGGTGGGGGTAGATGGTGTCCATCTGCAATAACAGAAACGGACAGCCTTTTCTCTGCCAGGGAAAACCAAATAGGATTGTTATGGCGGTGAATATAATTTTGAATCCCATTGCCCAGATGTGTGCAAAGGGTTGCACCTGCTTCTACTGCTTTTTGCATAGTTGAAATATCGGCGTTGTGGTGTCCAAGTGATACTTTTATCCCCTGAGATACAAGATAGCGAATGAATGGAATAGCATTTTTCTGTTCGGGTGCTAATGTTACATACAGGATTTTTCCTTCGGCAGATTGGTAATATTTCTCCCACTCTTTTCTGGATGGTTTGCGAATGTGTTCAATGGGATGTGCACCTCGGGGACCGTCTTCGGGAGAAATCCAGGGACCTTCTAAATGAATCCCCGGTATTGCAAAAGACAATTCCTTATTTCGCAGGCTGTTTGCAATGGTTCTACAAAGGAAAATAGTTTTTTCTATAGAAGTAGTAACAATAGTTGGAATCCATCGGACTATTCCCAATTGATACAATTTCTGAGACAGGGTTAGCAATTTTTCTTCGTTCAGATTTTCGTCCTGAATGGTAATCCCAAAGCCACCGTTCACCTGTGCGTCAAGGAGTAGCGGGGCAATGATTGTTTCTTCATCGCCAAAATCTACTTCCTTAATTTTTGAATCCTTTTCTATCCAGAGGATAGACCCATCTTGAATAGCACAAGTTATAGGCTCTACACCACCCACAGGAATGCCACAAACCGTAATGGTTTCTTTCTTTATCATCTGGTTTACTTTCTAACCATATTCAATAGTTCTTTACATAGGTTATAGTAAACATGGGCACCTCTTTTTAATAGAGGCAAGTTTTGTCGCTCATTGGGTCCATGTATCCCGTCATCAGGAAGTGCAAAGCCTAACAAGAGGGTATCAATCCTTAAGATTTGTTGTAGCCATGCCACAATAGGAACACTCCCTCCTTCTCTACGGAACAGGGGCTTTTTACCAAATTCGGTTGTTAAGGCGTTTACGGCAGACTGCATGTAGGGGGAGTGCAAATTCATTACTGCGGGAGGGGCGCAAGAATGTAAAATTAACTTCCATTTTATTTCCGGTGGACAATGTTGTTGTAAAAATTCACGGAGGTATTCCTCCATTTTTTCGGACTCCTGGTCGGGAACTAATCGCATAGAAATTTTGGCACTTGCTTTCGAAGGTAATACAGTTTTAGCACCTTCGCCCGTAAACCCTCCTATAATGCCATTTGTATCTAAAGTAGGTCTCACTCCAATTCTTTCTATTGTGCTATAGCCTGTTTCGCCATATAACTGAGACATGCCTACAAATTTTTTCCATTCTTCGTCAGAGTGTGGGATTTGAGCCAATAAGGTTTTCTCTTCTTCGCTTAAGGGACGCACATTTTCGTAGAAATGAGGTAGAGTAACTTTTCCATTTTCATCGTGCATTTTTGCAATTAATTCACACAAAACATGAATTGGATTTCGAATTGTTCCACCATATTGACCGCTATGCAAATCTTGCTTTGGTCCTTTTAGTTCCAATTCAAAATATACAAGTCCACGAAGTCCGTAAGTGATAGAAGGCACATCTGGGGCAAAGATACCACCGTCGCAGTTCAGGACTACATCTGCTTTGAGCATGTCCTTATATTTGTTCAGAAACATCTGCATACTCGGAGAGCCGATTTCCTCCTCTCCTTCAATGATATATTTTAAGTGGATAGGCAGAGGATTGTGAGCCAGCCATGCCTGAATAGCGAACATCTGTGCATACAATTGCCCTTTCATATCAGAAACACCACGACCATAAATATAATCCCCTTTGATAGTGGGCTGGAAAGGGTTTGTCTCCCATTCATTTTCAGGGTCAACAGGTTGAACATCGTAGTGCCCATAAATTAAAAGAGTCATCACAGGATTGGGTCCTTTGTATTCCGCAAAGACGATGGGATGGCCACCGGTATCTATTAAATCAACACAGTGAAAGTTTAACTTTTTAAAATACTTCTCCAACCATTGAGCTGCGTGAAGAACTTCTCCTTTATACTCAGGTAGCGTTGATATAGAAGGTATTGAAACAAATTCCTTCAAACCATTCAGAAAACTATCCCAATGCTCCTGAATATACAATAAACCTACATCCGAACTGTTCACTACTTTGCTCCTTATATTTGCAAATTTATTTTAATTTTACTTGTTATAACCTCAAAAAAGAAACTACGACACCTATAAAGAATGTCGTAGTCCTTAAAATATCTTTTTGCAATTAGAGATGTTGCCTAAGTTTTGCAGACATCCATAATATATACAAAATTAGAGATTTTATTATATACCTGTAGCGTCCATACCAGTTACCAGCCATTTACCATTTTCATTGGTAAATACTAACTCAACCGTTGTAGAACCGAAACTACCTTTAATCTCTATTGGATATGCTGTACCTGTATTGCCTTCCATTTTAACCTGCATTTTACTCAAATCTATCTCTAAATCATCCAGATAGCCAGCATCACTTGCCTGCTGTAAAAACTCACGAAATCCTGCTTTGTCACTCCATTCATAATGTTCAAATTTGTCTGAATAAATTTCCAGCACTCCATCAATATTTTTGGCTTTCAAGGCTTCCATAGCCTTGTTCACCTGTGCTGTAATTATCTCTTCGGAACTTACTTCTTTTGCCGTTTGGCAACCTAAAATAATCAGAGACATACACACCGCAATCATAGCCACTGAGAAAAATAGCATCTGCTTTTTCATGCCTATACCCTTTCTTTTTTGTTTGTTAGTCAATTTTGCCTACTTTTTATAGAAATAATCTGTTTTAGTTTATACCACTTTTAATGACCTATTTCAAGTTTCCCCTTTTATTCCTTGATTTACTTCATGAATTAATAAGTGCACCTGTTTTTGAATAAAGGGGACTACCTCTTGAAGAAACCACGAATTTTGTTTTACCCAGAGGTTATTCCGAAATGAAGGATGTGGACAGGGAATAATAGGTGGATAATAGTCCTTCCAGCACAAGACTGTTTCCGTTAGTGTGGGTTTAACATATTCTCCTAAGAATAGTTTATGGGCATACCTTCCCATAAGCAAAATTAATTTAAATTGGGATGTAAATGGCAATATTTTTCCCCACCACAAATCAACACATTCTTTTCGAGGTGGCAAATCAGCGCCGCGTGTGTTTCTACCTGGATAGCAAAAACCTGTGGGAATTATCGTAAAATAGCGGGTATCATAAAATTCTTCTCGTGAGACATCCAACCATGTGCGAAGTTTGTCCCCACTGGGGTCATTCCAGGGCAAGCCTGTTTTATGAACTCTTAATCCCGGAGCCTGCCCTACAATAAGTATCGGCGAAGGGTCACCTACACGGAGGATAGGATTAGCCCCTAACGGCAGGTCTTTATCACAATATCGGCACTTTCTTATTTCCTCTACAAGAGAAATAAAATTGTTGTTGGATAAACTCATAAAAAGATAACATACCTATTAACTGAATAAAGCCTCAATAAACGCATCTGGATTGAAAGGTTGCAAATCTTCAACACTTTCCCCTACGCCAATCAATTTTATGGGGATATTTAATTCTTTTTGAATTGCAATGACGATTCCACCTTTGGCTGTTCCATCTAATTTTGTAAGGACAATTCCAGATATATTTAATGCTTCTGTAAAAATACGTGCTTGTTGCAAGGCGTTTTGTCCTGTGGTTGCATCAAGGACTAAAAGGACTTCATGAGGAGCCTCGGGCATCCGTTTTTTTATGACCCGTTGTATCTTTTTCAACTCTTCCATTAGATTTACTTTTGTATGCAATCTTCCAGCCGTATCTATAATTACATTTTGTGCTTTTCGCGCTATTCCTGCATCTACCGCATCATAAGCCACTGCCGCGGGGTCAGCACCCTCTTGATGTCGTATTAATTCTGCACCACTTCGCTGACTCCATATCTCTAACTGCTCTCCCGCGGCAGCCCGAAAAGTATCTCCTGCGGCAAGAATGACTTTCTTTCCTTCACGCACCAATTGGGCTGCTATCTTCCCAGCGGTTGTAGTTTTACCGGAACCGTTCACACCTATAAGTAAGGTAACATGGGGTGGAGATTCTGCTTCCCACTGTATATCGTTGTTCTCTGACCTCAATATTTCCATCATAATGGTTTTCAAAAGGGATACAAGTTTTTCTGGTTCAGAAATACCCTGTTGTTTAACCTGTTTCTTTAATTGCTCAATCAAAAAAAGACTCGTATTCACACCCAAATCGGCTTCAATAAGCAATTCTTCTAATGAATTGTAAACATCATCACTAATTTTAGGATATAAAGAAAATAAATTTTTTATTCCGTCGGTTAATGTGGTTCTCGTTTTTTGTAATTTTTGTTTTAGGTCTGAAAAAAAAGTCATTTTAAACATATAATTATTCCTTTTAACATTTGACACCTAAGGATACACAAGATTAAGATTGGAAACAGAATTATAAAGAAATAAAAAAATTAAGGCAATTTAAAAGCGTAAAACTCAAAATTTTCATTTGTTAATTCTGTTCCACCGTATCCTTCATATCGCCCATCCTCTCTCTTGGAAACGATGCCAGAAGCAGAACCTCTTTGAGCGTTCCACTCACAAGAAGCGTTTTCCCAGTAAACCACGAATCGTTCATTCTGTTTCTGAGCAAAACCACGAACTTGTGCCTCATTGTCAAGTAAAGCCACAAACAAATATTTATCTTCCGTAGGCTTTACTATGGCTTTACCCACAGGGGCAAAAGTGCCGTCTACATTACGAACAGCAATAATAAAAACTCCTTCAAAATTTTCTGAGTTAACGGGTCTTTGGATTGCTGCATAAATTTGGTTACTTGCTATTATTTGTGCTTTCAAGTCTCTTTCCAAAATGGATAACTGTTTGCCAAGTTCCCCTGACCAGGGTGACTCGGTAGAAAAAGAAAATCCACTACTACTACTAACCAACCACATCATAATACTATCTGCATTCAATCCAGCAATAACGATAAAAATAGCACCAATAAAAGCTATAATTCCCCATACAATTTTCCGAGTACTCGGTGATTCTTCTCCCATACGCAACTGTTCTTCTGCTTGCAGACGCAAACGCCGTTGGTCTCGCAAGTTGTTTCCACATTTTCTACAAATAAGTGTCCCCTCAGGGTTCACAGTCCCACATTGAACACAGACTGCATCGGCATCTATTTTTGAACTGGATAAAGCATTGTAATCTTGTAAAGTTTTTCTCATCTAATAAAAACCTTTTTTATTTTTATCTGACCTGATAACACAATATCTAATATAATCATAATCACATATATAACTTTCGCAAAAAATTTTTTTCTGTTTCTTTTATAAGTATAATATATTTTTATATATTTTTCTACTTTTGTCATGTGTTTTTCAACAAAAAAATAAGGATTTTTTCTATGAATAAAAAAATATTGTCTCTTTTGACTATCTTTATTATCACTTTTACATTTGCATCGTTTTCAGAAGATATGCCTTCCTGTGCGGTTCGGTTGGGCTGGGACAAGGACAGTCGTGTAATTATTTTCCATATTGACGATGCAGGATTATGTCATGGTGCTAATCAAGCAATATTTGAAACATTTACTAAGGGCGTGGCTACATCAAGTAGTATTATGATGCCCTGTGCCTGGGTTGAGGAGTTTGCAAAAGAATGGAAGAAAAATCCAAATTGGGATGCAGGTCTTCACCTGACTTTGACTTCGGAATGGGACAATTACCGTTGGGGACCTGTGTCTGGATTTCAACAGGTACCGGGACTGGTAGACGAGTCGGGATATATGTGGGGCAATGTTGCAGAGGTAGTAAAGCATGCAACTGCGGAGGAAGTAGACCGTGAGATTCGTGCTCAATTAGCACTTGCAGAGAGAATGGGCTTAAAGCCTACTCATTTAGATGTCCACATGGGAACACTTTTTGCCACACCTCAATACATGGAGAAATATATTAATCTTGGAATTGAGAAACAAATTCCAGTGCTGTTCCCCGGTGGGCACATGCAATATCTTCTCCAAGAATCACCTTTCCCCAAAGAGGTAGTCACCACCTGGGCAAAGAAAATCTGGGAAAGTGGCTTACCTCTTGTTGATGATGTAATAACCTTTACTTATGATTGGAAAGTCGAAAATAAATTAGAACAGATGAAGAAAACGCTCAAAGACATGAAACCCGGCATTACACAGGTTATTCTACACTGTGCCATTCCCACAGAAGAATTTCCTTTCTTTACCCAATCTGCCACTACACGAAAAGGGGATTACCTTTTAATGATTCATCCCGAATTTAGGAAATTTCTTGAAGATGAAAAATTTATTTTAACCACCTGGCGAGAATTAAAAGAGCGAAGAGCAAAAGTAAAGTAGACAATATTTATCATACAAGATGAATAAGTTCTTCCACCTCTCTTTTGAAATAAGGAAAACTTTCTTCATAGTTTCGTGTTAGTCCATGAAAAATACTTGAAGAGCCTAACACAAAAACATTACCTCCCAAACGGATTAATTTTGCACAATTTCTTGGAGTAATATTTCCATCTACTTCAATGTCAACATTATACTGATGATATTTTATTTTCCGTGATAAAATCTGGACGCGTTCAAAGGATTGTGGAATTATTTTTTGTCCTGCATAGCCGGGGTCAACCGCCATAACCAGCACTCTATCTACTTCTGGCAATAGATATTCCAGGTCATCTAACGGCGTCATAGGATTAACTGCTATCCCCGCTGACATACCATAATCGCGGATTTGTTTTACTATCCGGTGTGGATGTATGCATGTTTCAATATGCACGGTTACACCTGCACATTCTATTTCTGCCAATCGTTTCAAGTATCGTTCAGGCCTCTCTATCATTAGATGTGCCCAGCAGGGCAGAAAACAATATTTTTTAGCAAGGGTAATGAAATCAAAACCCAGAGTTAGATTGGGCACGAAGGAAGCATCCATAAGGTCAAAGTGGAGTTCATTTATTCCAACACTTTGAGCCGCACGAAACTCCTCTTTCAAATTAGCAAGGTTAAGACACATCACCGAAGCCGCATATTTTATATTTTCAAGATTAATTTCTTGTTCTTCCATATTAATCAAATTCCTTCACAACTTTTTAGAAATGTTCTCTTCCATCAACAACCATTACTTCTCAAAAATTTCAAAACTTCATCTAATCTGGGTATGGACGGTTGGGCTCCAAATTTTGTGCATGCCAACGCTCCTGCAGCGTTTGCAAATTGTAATACCTCGTCCAGAGATGCCTGTCCCCAGGCTAAAGCCAGTGCAGAAGTAAAGGCATCTCCCGCAGCCGTTGTATCTACTACATCAACTTTGAAACCGGGTAGAAACAGTTCATCAGAGCCATCATAGTAATAACATCCACGGACACCTAATTTAAGCACAACGGATTGAACACCCATATCCAATAATTTTTCTGCACATTCCTTAAAATCTTTCTTTGTCTCTGGCTTCTTCCCCACCAAGAATTCCGTCTCTGTTTCGTTCGGAGAAAGCACATCAATATAAGGAAAGATTTGTTTAGAAATTTTTCTGGGTGGACCTGCATCTACTACTGTTACCAGCCCGCTTTCCTTCGCCTGAATAATAGCCGTTTCTATGGTCTCGGGCAACAATTCCAATTGCGTTAGAAAAATCTCTCCCTCACGAAACAATCTTTTCTGCTTCAATATATCTTCAGGTTTCAAATCATGATTAGCCCCGGGTATTACCACAATGCTATTTTTCCCATCCTTATCTACAAAAATCAAAGCGGTTCCAGAAAAAGCGTCAGAAGATTCCTTTATTGCAGCAGTGGATATTCCTTCGGTCCTAAAACTTTTTTTCATACATTTACCGAAATAGTCTTTACCTATACAACAGACAAACTGCAATCTTGCTCCTAATCTTGCAAGGGAAACCGCTTGATTGGCGCCCTTTCCTCCATAAACGATAGATAAGGAATCTCCACGAATGGATTCGCCTTCTTTTGGTAGTCGTGGGACTTTCGCAACCATGTCCACATTGGCACTACCTACAACCACAACACCGCGTTGCTGTTTTTTTAATACCTTAACAAGTTCATTCATAAATATACACTCGAAAGAGGTTAATTTATTTATTTAAATTCCATGCCTTTGCAAAAGATTCAAAGGAACGGTCATAAGTCCTTTCTATCTCCGGTGGGAAACAACAGGCTGGCAATTCCCGTGCTTTCAAATGATACTGAATACATTCACAACATACAGCATGCCTTGGACATCCAGGATAACTACATTTGCAAAAGGATTGATTTTGCTTTTGATTTTTACATTCCTGCGACATATTGAACTTCCTTCATCTTATACTTTGTCTCGTTTTATATATTGATTTTCATAATACTTCTTAAATTCGCCTTCCTTAATTCTACGCCACCACCATTCATTTTCTTTATACCATGCAACGGTTCTTTGAATA
Organism: uncultured Nitrospirales bacterium; assembly: GCA_964549105.1. Lineage (GTDB taxonomy): Bacteria > Hydrogenedentota > Hydrogenedentia > Hydrogenedentales > Hydrogenedentaceae > Hydrogenedens. Next base: position 60,802 of record CAZJTZ010000002.1, on the reverse strand, counting down.
CCTTCTTCCCATGAAACCTGTGGAGTCCAGCCTAACGCACGAAGTTTATTAGAATTCATGGAATACCTACGGTCATGTCCGGGACGGTCAGGCACCCATTGAATAAGCGACTCATCCTTACCCGTAAGTTCCAGCACTTTGTGTGTAATTTCGATATTCTCTTTTTCAAAGCCCGCAGAAATATTATAAATTTCTCCGGGTATACCTTTTCTCAAAACGATATCAATTGCCCGGCAATGGTCATCTACATATAACCAATCGCGAATATTATGTTCCCCCCCTTTATAAAGCGGTAAGGGTTTGTTTTCAATAGCATTTGTAATAAATAATGGCAAAACCTTTTCAGGATATTGATAGGGACCATAAGTATTGCACCCTCGCGTAATCAGAACAGGCAGTTTAAACGATTCATAAAAAGCCTTGCCCAAAAGTTCTCCTGCGGCTTTGGAAGCACTATACGGATTGCGTGGACATACAATATCTGCCTCTATGGCAGACCCTACCTCTCTACTCCCATACACCTCATCTGTCGAAACCAAAAGAACTCTACGAACATTATTATTCCGTGCACTTAGTAGAATCTGATATACCCCTTCTACATTTGTGCGTAGAAAATCCTTTGCACCCATCAAACTACGGTCAACATGTGTTTCTGCTGCAAAGTTCACAACAGCATCACAACCCTTCATGGCTTGCTCTACTACTTCTGCATCTACAATGTCCCCGTGAACAAAAGTATAGCGTCGTGTATCTACTGATTTTAAGTTGTCCAGGTTTCCTGCATAAGTCAGTTTGTCAAGATTAACAATATGAAGGTCAGGATACCCATCCAGCATATTTCGCACAAATGCCGAACCAATAAAACCTGCACCACCTGTTACAAGAATTTTGTTCATCAATTACATCCTTTTCTTCTGTCCATATAGATTCTAACTGCGTCCTGCCATGACGGGATTTTCCAACCAATTACAGCGGCAAGTTTCCGATTATCCATAGCAGAATACGCCGGTCTCTGTGCAGGAAGGACAAATTTTGTCCGCGAACACGGAGATATCGGAGTTGATATTTTCAATAATTCAAAACATTCTTTTATCCACTGATAACGAGAACATTCCCCTGAATTTGTGGCATGATACAAACCATATTGTCCAGTTTTAGTTATCTTCATTGTCATCTGAGCCAGGTCCCATGTATGAGTAGGAGAGCCTATTTCGTCATCCGAAACTTCTAACTTTTCGGCAGTTTTTGAAAGTTGTATTATCTTCTCTATAAAATTATTTCCGCCGGGTCCATATAACCATGCCGTCCGCAGAATATAATGTTCAGGATTACACTCCGTTGTCGTTTTTTCTCCAGCCAATTTAGAACGACCATATACGGACAAAGGATTGGGAGTATCTTCTTCGCGATAAGGTTTTCGTTGCATTCCATCAAACACATAGTCCGTGCTATAATAAACCACAGGAACACCCCACTGACTTGCCAAATCCGCAACAAGACGAGCACCTATCTCGTTCACTAAAAAAGCATGGTCCACCTCTTTCTCGGCTAAATCCACATTTGTATATGCAGCGGCATTTATTACCAAATCCGGTGTTGGTTCGTCCAACAATCTATAAACTTCTGTTGGATTAGTAATATTCAGTTCAGGCAAATCATAACCTGCTACCTCATATTCCGATTGAAACATCTTCACCAGGTCTTTTCCCAACTGTCCCTTACAACCAAAGATAACGACTTTCTGCATTTTAGTTTCCCTGAAAATATAATGATAAGTTAATTTCAGTAAATTTTATCAAAAAATTACCCTTTTAGAAAATAGGGCATTTAGAATAGAGATAGTTAAATTTATTTAACCTACTCTTTTACAGACCCTGAGTTATTTTGCGAATCAAGAATAGGTTTCTCCATTCGTTCCCAGATACATCTCATCCACCAGATTGTTGTTTTTAACTGCGTAGCCAGTGAAGGTTCATGGAAATAGAACTCCTCACATTGCTTCAATGCCATGTCAAATTCGCCTTGCTCTGTCAACAATTGGATTAAGAAAAAGCGGACAAAAACTAAATCAGGCTGCTCTTCTATCAATTGTTGGAGTTCAAGGATAGCAGATGAATAATTTTCCTTCTCAAAATCGCGTCTTGCTTTTTTGAAACCTTTGGGCAATCTCCACGAAAAGGTTCTCCTTAAAAACTCACTTGCAACAGAGAGAAGAGGTGGGAAGGGAATCACAAGATATAACCACTCTATCCTGTATCTATACATACCCGTCCATTGGAACACGAGGCACAAAGATATTAAGCAGAAGAGAACGAAACTAACGGCTAATCCAATAATCAGTGCCTTACGATAGGGATTTGAATGAAACCATAACGGGCATACCTTTAAGGGGATGTATCCTTCTGAATCTAATATCTTTTTTAACTCATATATTCGAGCAACTAAATTTTTTACCGCCATTTTTACCTCGGGCTTCACCCAGAGGGAGAATTTCATGGGCCGTCCCCGATATTGCAGGATAATATCTACCATAGGGTTCAATTTAAGAAACTGAAAAATCCCACGAATTCCAACGATTAGCGAAAATAGGAACAAAACCATTAACGGCAACATCCAGATAAAATCATAAACTACAAAAAGGGGCTTATAAATGAACCACAAACTCAAAGGCAGACACAAAAGGAAGGATAACATCAGCCCAATAATTCCTTCCCATAATTTTCTATAATTACGCTTTTTCCCTTCCTCAACATCAATAGCCTCTACAGGCACATAGAGGGAATATCTTGATACCCAATTATTCTTATGAATTATCAAGATAGAACCTTTCAATTCAAGCCGAACTGTGCCCGGCGAGTTCACGCGTGTTAAATCCACTGAATACGAAGCCATATATTTTCTCTCAACCATAATTATCTATAATTTCGACCTTAATTATATTATACCTATTTATGGTCGTTTTTGGGGAATGAGACACTCCCATCTGCTAAAAGATTAAGGAAAGATTTCTCGCTTCGCTCGAAATCTTTTCTTACTTTAATCAACGCTGTCTTCATAGTTTCTTTACACTCCTTAACAACTTCTCAAATTGATGCCCAGTTATAAAATACACAATCGGGTTGAGAACACGGTTATAAAAGAATCTATTTGAAACTCTCATGTTAATCAAGGTTTTTCAATAATATTCTTTCTATCTATAACATAAATTATAGACCTCTTTCTGAATTTTAGTAGAAAGAAGTGTGGATATATAACTGCTCTTGATTCTCTTAAAGGAAAATTTAGTTCTATTTTGAGTATAATATGAAAAAATTTTTATATCGTTTTATTGTAGATTTGATATATACATATACAATTTCATGCTCTTTGTTTGTATCTGTTTTTTACTGATATATCAAATCAGGTGTTCTGAAAATATTTATGCAGTCACTTATTTTTTCATTGCACTTAAATCGTAATGAAAATAAAATAATGTGGATTCCTTACAGGTGTCCTCTAAACTTATAACAAATTAAAAAGTTAAAGGAAAAAGCAATGAACCAGGAAAACATACGCGGAATTATTTGTGCTAATCTAACTCCATTTACCAAAGGTGGTAAAGAAATTGACCATTCTAAACTTGCAAATTTAATCAAGTTTTTAGGAGATAAGGGGGTTCATGGCCTATTTGTCGGCGGGACTACAGGTGAAGGGATGGTCATGTCCGATGAGGAAAGAAAAGAATTATTGGAAAGTGTCTTAAAAACGGTAAACAAGAAGGTGATGGTAATCGCTCAAACAGGAACATTTAATTTGCGTTCTACGCTTGAACTTACCTCCCACGCTATAGAAAAGGGCGCCTGTGCAGCAGGTATTGTTGCACCGGGATATTATTATTATGACGATGAAGCCCTTTTCCGTTATTATTCCACTATTGCCTCGGAATTTCCGAACTTCCCTATTCTTCTCTACAATATTCCGGGTTGTGCAAGAAATTTTTTGTCCAACGCATTAATAATCAAGTTAGCCCAGAAACATAAGAATATCGTAGGCATTAAGGACAGCACAGGAAATATGGTAAATTTGTCTGAATTGTTGCTTCAAAAGCCCTCTTCCTTTGCTATTATTAATGGTGTGGATGAATATGGATATCAAGCATTCCTGGCAGGGGTCCAGGGAGCCGTTTCTGGCACTTCCAATGTTGCACCTGAGATTTATCTCGGCGTTTATAATAATGTAATGAAACGGAAACTGCCCGAAGCATGGATTTATCAAACACAGTTGACCAGATTATGCCAGATTTTGCAATACGGCAAGAATATGGGTATTTTCAAGCAAGCACTGAAATTGAGAGGTGTTGACGCAGGCTTTGTGCGACCCCCTCATCGTGAACCTACAAAGCAAGAAATTGTACAGTTAGAGAAGACGCTAAAAAGTATAAACCTGATATAGGCAGGTTTTATAAAGGACTAACTTGAAATCGTGTTTCCGGTTTTCTGTTTTTCTTCCCTGTTCTCCAGTATGCTTTCGAGAAAATGAAGGATAATCACGCCCATCCCGATTAGCATACAAACAAGAATAAGGACTAAAAAAGTATATAGAGAAGGAATAAGGGAAGTAATGAAAGCAAGGAAACCCATACATATTGAGAAATAATACAGTGAAAAAACGACCTGCCGTTGTGATAGACCTAATTTTAATAGTCGGTGGTGTAGGTGGTCTCGGTCGGGCATAAAAAAACCGCCTTTCCTTGCCCTCTGCATCCTGCGAAGGAAACTCAATACGGTATCTAAGAATGGAACGGCAAGCACCACCATCGGCACGGTCAAAGCCACAATAGTAACGCCTTTTTTCCGTTCAACCAGGGTAGCACAGCCCAACACAAAGCCTAAAAAGAGAGCACCCGTATCACCCATAAATACGGAAGCAGGGTGTGAATTGTAAATCAAAAAGGCAAGGGTGCAACCTATCAATATGCTCATAACCAAACAACTGAACACCTGTCCGTTATAATACGCAATTGCAAAAATGGTTGCAGAACATATAGCCACCTGGCCTGCTGCAAGTCCATCCAGTCCATCAGAAAAATTAATTGCATTCATCACACCCGCAATCCACAAGGGGGTTACGAATAAGGCGAGCCAACCTATATTCCATACACCGCCTAATGGGTGTGCAAGAGTTGTTGTCTTAAATCCCCAGAAAAACAGGATAATTCCTAAAAGTAATTCAAAAATAAGTTTCCTGCTTGCAGGAATAGAGATTAAATCATCTAAAAGACCCATTAACACAATAAGCGTCCCTGCAATTGCAATAATGGTCAACTTTTCATCAAACATCTGCGGATACATCCATTCAATAAAACAACAAGCCACTAAAAAAGCGATGTAAAAAGCCATGCCTCCCAGATAGGGGATAGGTTTCTTATGCACTTTTCGCTTCTGGTCGGGCATATCTACAACACCCAATTTAAGAGCAAGCCAGCGAAACACAGGAACAAGGATTAATGTTGTAAAAAAGGATACACCTAAAATTGCTACATAAGACCATCCTTGTAATTTCATCGCTTTTCCTCCCCCTCTCTTTTCAAAATGCCACATATTGCTACAGGGATTTCCTTTTGTGAGGGTTCATATTTTGCCCAGTTTTGAAGGGCTGTCCCTTCTTTTGCACCTTTTACACCAATACCCGCAAAGGCATATCCAAAACCAAATAGTTTTAATTCCCTCTGAACATAAGTCTTCTTTGAAAAGCCAAACGAAATTAGCATTTGTTCTAACTGTTCAGTCATATTTTCTGATGCTTCATCTGCCACAGCAAACACCCCTATATGGTTTGCTGGAATTTCCTCTAAAAAATGTTCCATCCTTACTGCGGCTTCATGACTCTCCCATATATCAAATCGGTCTGAACGATATACCTTGCATGGCGAAGGGGTAAGGATAAGAGCATAAAGACCCCGACGATTCCCTCCATAATTTCTGTCTTGAAACCAGATTTGAGCACCATTCCCCTTTCCTGCTCCTTCACTAACCACGAATAAGTCATCGTCTATAAAAAATCCTGTATCTCCTACTGCTGAATTAGTTGCAAAAACTCCACCCGCATAGTAACAGAAATTCATAATTTGCTCTTCCGTTAATTCATACTCTTGCATACACTTCCATGTGTTTTTTACTAACAATTTCCAGAAAGCACGGATTTTTATCCTGGCATTCTTCGATAGTGGGGAAAAGAAAAATCTATTACTTAAAATTTGTTTATCAAATATGACTTGATTTCCCGTAGAATCATAACATTGTTCAAGGATATTGGCTACTTGATACTTTTTCCCTAATTCTTCTAAATAACTTCTTTCTGCTTTACCTTCTTTCATTTTTTTCAATAGGGATAACGATTCAGCACTTGCAGGTCTAAAAATATCTATACCCTGCTCTATCTCACGAAGAGCCGTATTCATATCTCCCTGCTCTAAGTAATATTTTGCCCTAATTACATAATTCTCTGGTTTAATAAAATTTTGGTAGTTTGAGATATAGGCATGGGCACCCAGAAAAACTAAAAAACTAAAAATTATTATACCCCATAGAATTAAAAGCTTTTGAAATGGATTATCTATCTTCATATAGAGTTAATTTTTAATTGGCCTTTCTATCTTGATATGTAATTTTTGTAATGAAAAAGGCGATTGATTTTATCTTAGTCATACACGATAGTACATAAACTCATAGTTTTGAAAGCGGTACTCTTTTGTATTAAACTGAGATATAAAATGTAACAACTTTATTTTAGCACATTTTTTATTTACAATAGGTCAAATATCTATAATTAATTTATAACAGACGCAAGGGAAAGTTTTATATGACTATAAATAAAAACAGAATGTATCATTATGCAAAAAAATATGTTTTTATTCCAATCTTCACACTTTTATTTCCTTTATCTTTTGCATATTCACAAAATTCAGAACAAACAATAGTTCCAACTTCTCCTCCACCTATTTCAGAGCAAAATGCTTTAAATGTACCGAAAGAATTAACGGGGTCTACAAATGGGGTAAAAGAAGGCGAAGAATTAAATCTGCAAAAGGAAATCTCTGTTGACTTGATTGACCTGGAAGCCTTACGCAAAGCAACGGAAGAGCGTCGTGGCCCCAACGCTGTTTTAAGAATGTCTCTCAAAGAATGTGTAGAAACCGCATTGACCCAGAACCCAGACATTGTCATAAGTGGATTAGAACCCAAAAAGTCTCAGGCAGACCAATTAACTGCACACGGAATGTTTGACCCCTTCTGGCAAACCTCGGCTCAATACAATTACGCATCTATCATTGCCAGCCAGGAAATTCAGGCTTACGCTAGAATCAATAGCGTTGAAACCCACCAGACTCTAATTGATACAAGTGTAGGGGGAAAACTTAAATTGGGCACACAATATGCCATCACATTTAACACCAGTATCGAAGAAACCTCTTTTTCAAATTTTGCGAAAGACTATGCTGGACAATTGTTGTTTACACTAACCCAGCCTTTACTTAAAGGCTTCGGTATTAAGGTAAATACTGTAAATATTGAGATGGCAAACAAATCGGAAAAGGCTGGAGAAGCCCGATTAACAATGACCGTGATGAATACCGTTGCCGATGTTATCAAAGCATACTGGGATTTAGTGGGTGCAATGGAAAATGTCAAAGTTCGGGAAGAATCATTAGCCAATGCGGAACGACTCTTATCCATAAGTGAAAAACGCAGAGAAATTGGTACTGCTGCGGATATAGAGGTGTTACAGGCAAAAGCAGGGGTTGCAACAAGACAAAGCGAATTGGTGGCTGCTCAAGCACAATTGGAAAGTGCCTCGGATATATTGAAAAACTTACTTTTGATGAGGGAGGATAATCTATTTTCTAAAGTTCTTATTGTTCCGATGGACAGACCGCATAGTTTTGAAAATGAAAGTTTTGATGTATCCAAACTTGCTCCCAATGTTGAAGAATCTGTTGAAAAAGCCTTAAAAAACCGCCCTGAAATTGCTATGGCTGCCTTGCAAATAGATATTGCAGATTTACAAGTCATGCAAGCAAGGAATGAGATGCTGCCTCAATTGGATATTGTTGGAAGTTATGGACAGGGAGGTAGAGACCGTTCCGCATCGAAAATGTTTTATGGAATTCGTGATGATGATGAAACCTATTATACTTACGGCATAAAGGCGACTGTTCCCATTGGAAATCGCGCGGGTAGAGGTGCTTTCCAGAGGGCACGACTCACCCAACGAGAGATGGAAGAACAGAAAAAGAAGATTGAACAAACGGTTATGATGGGAGTTCATCTTGCTGTACGGAATGTAGAAACGAACCGAATCTTAGTCGAAAGTAATCGGCAAGCACGAAAATTACAAGAGGCAAATGTGATTGCAGAAGAGAAACGGCTTAAATTAGGTGTAAGTACCAGTTGGCGTGTATTACAGGTGCAAACAGATTATACCATGGCAAAAACAATGGAACTACAAGCACAGATTTCTTATGAAAAAGCGGTTACAGATTTATACCTTGCAGAAGGGACTCTATTGGGCAACATGGATATTGAAATCAAACCTCAGGATGCAGAAGGACCCATCTCTTACAGCGAAAGTATAAAACCTCACTGGGAATAATATATATAGAAGAAGTTTTGCTCTTCCTAACCCTTAAAAGGCTTTGCTTTCCTTCTTAATGCAACTACACTCACAGTAATAATTATCATTCCCAAAAATATCATGCCTCCTGTATCTATTGCAGGAATCCCTTTGCTATACTTGATTTTTACTTGTGTAGTTGAAACTGTTTCCTTTTCATCTGAAATTTCTAACCAATATATGCCCTCATCTTCTGGTGCCATCTCCGTAATTATGAACTCTGGCTCGTCCATCCCAATATTTTCACCATCTTTCTTCCATTGATAAGTTAATGGGGGAATACCTCCTGAAACTTCAACTCTCAGGACAAAGTTATCACCATCTACCACGGTAGTATTTTCGGGTTGATTCAATATCTGGATATGAGGATATATAGCCAGATTAGCATAATTGGTGTAGACAACCTCTTCTCTTGAATCGCTTACCTGACATCTGTATTGACCCGTATATTGTGAATCTACATTTGCGATAACCCATTCGTTGGAATTGGGACCTACCGGACTACCATCCCTAAACCATTGAAAGTGTAATCCACTATCACCGCCATTAAAATTAAAAGATAGAGTTACTGTATCCCCAATATAAAAGTTGCCTCCGATTATATACGACAAAACTTTTATACGGTTTGTTATTGCTTTACTCTTGGGCTCTATAAGGGTATTCCCTGCAAGGTCTACGCCTGTCAATACCTCAACAGTTATATCTTCTCCTTCTAACATATTGCCTGTATTCCAGGTCAATAAATAATTTCCGTCCTCCACTTCCTGGACAGAATCAGGTGCCGTTGTTAAAGACCCCTTTCCAGGACCGGACAGACTATATCTTGTTGGAATAGTCATCATTGTTTCCATTGCCTCTGAGAATAGAACACGAATATTTTTGGAATCTACTATACGAACATCTACAACATAAGGAGGAACACCTAAACCATAGCATTGGACGGTATCATAATCGGGGTCAATCAAATTTCCGAAACTGTCGCGGACATATTGAACCTCTATTTGGAGAAGCGAACCGTTTTTCATTTCTCCTTCATTCCATTCAAGAATATAATATGTCGGCTCAGGGTCATCAATAACTCGCGAGGGACGGGATGCTAATGTTCCTTTTCCCGAGCCGCCTAAGGGGTTACTGAGCGTGTAATTGCCAATAAAATAAACTGAACTTCCCATCTCCTTACTATAATGAATTCGGATAGACCTTTCCGTAACAGCGGAAATAGATAAGACCCGGGGTAAAGTTGCATCAAACACATCTGAAGCAGTATTACGCAGAGTATTTATTAAATTGCCTGCTAAATCTTGAACATTCATGACTTGAACTGTGACCTCCTGTCCTTCTGCAATTCCAACACCTGAGGACCAGGATAAGGCATAAGTTATTGGAAAGGTGCTCACAAGTTGAACCGTTGATGGAGAACTTCCCGGAGGTGAGTCAATCCACCATTTATAATTTGCAGGATTAAGTGCACTTTCCTCCCCTGTTTCTCGCATTGCTTCTGAAAAAACGACATATATTAAACGAGGTCCTTTTACTTCTATTGAAACCAACTCAGGTGGATAGCCACCTATACCACTGCCAAAATCTGTTCCACTATTGGGCATTCCCAATGGATTTCCCTGCTTATCAAACACACCACTAACGGTTATGGTTACATCACCGCTATTCTTCATCTCACCTGAATCCCAATTTAATCGAACATTCATATCGTCTATTACTGTGACATGTGCAGGGTACTCTGACAATGTTCCTCTACCGTCTCCTGATATTATATAGTTGTTAACATCATCTAATCCCGTTAAACTCATTGGCTCAGAAAAACTGACTTCTACCTCTAGTGCTTGCGTTACTTCCACAGAAGTCACATACGCCGGTGTTGCATCTATTACATGCACCTGAAAATATTTATCATAATGCAAACCCGTAGTATCCGCAGCCCAGACCTGAACCGTCAAATAAGGGTCTACACTCCCATTTAATCTAGATGGGTCATCTACCACCAATTGATTTCCATCTAAACGAAAAGCACCATTCCCATTTTGTACTAATGACAAAGAATGTGGTTCTTCAGGGTCAGGGTCCAGCACAGTAAACTCTGCCACAACAGTCCCGGCATCTACACTATCCACGACCTCTATCTCTTCCGGGTTGGAAATAATATCTGTCGGAGAGAAAAATGCCTCATCTGCACCAATATCGGGCGAAGCATAGAAAGAAGGAGTTGGTCGCTCTTGCCCTTCAAAATCCACTGTGGTTGTATCTTGAGTACCTGAACGACCTAAAGCACCACTTCCTGTTTGCAATTTGCCAACATCATTTAATTTAGGGTCGGCATATATTATTATTTGTTCATTTGGCGGAGATTCAAATCCCCCTTTACCTTCTGAATCATTTCTATTCCACGCCAGATTTTTCCATTCATATCCCGCTTCCCATACAGGCGTAATGTTTGAGGCGTTAGGTGCATCAAAAATAGTTCCTGCTGAATATAAGGTATCTCCACTACGACCATGTATAAGCCAATTTGTTACAGGATTTGCTTCAGGTCCGATTAAAGTTACATGTCGAAGGCGAATGGTGGCATAAGCGGAAGGGGCTGAAGCATCACTGAATCCGCGTGTATCAATATAAGATAACACGCCCCCACCATAGAAAATGGTATTGGTAATAGTCAACTCAGGTCCATAATTGCCACTTATAGCAGCAGAACGAAATGTCCCTGCTCCAAACCCCCACCAACACGAATCCATCTCCACTACAACGGGACCCGTTAAATCCCCACCTAATGATGTTATGGCATAACCTACATACGGTCGGATAGTCCCTTTTGCACGATAAAATTTTATTGAACCTCGTAAAATTCGTGCATAAGTGCCCGTATTTGCAGTTACTCCATCCATATTTACCCAGTATATTGGAAAAGGCACTACATCATCGTTCGGGTTAAACCAATCAGTCCCCGGTTCTAATCCTAATATCTCTACGCGTGCACCACTTTGCTGAATATTGAAAGCCCGTTCTCCACACGCGCCTGTAAATATAGGCTTATACAAGCGATACACATTAGGGGTTATATGTGTATCTTCACCTAATCTGTCAAACAAATTTGCACTACCACTACGAAAAGAACAATTATAAAATACTACTTGTGAGCCGCCATCTGTTGCCGTTGGGCTGCTTGCACTTACGGCGATTGCTCCTCCTGAATAAGAACTACTCTCTTCTGGTTTAAATATACACTGTTCAACAAATAATTTTACCACATTTTTTAAAGATAGTCGTGTGCCTCTCCCTTTTGCATACCCAAAATCAACATAACGCAAACTTGCTTCCATTGTCCCTGTTCCAGCCATTGGTCCCAACACCATTATCGCTTGACTCTGTTCAACCTCATCTCCACCAAGAAAACGAACCATATAAAATTGATGTGCACTCACTGGTTCATTTTGTAATACAACATAATTTCCGTTCGGGGCACCTGCCACTTCAGAAGGGGTATACTCTCGCTCCTTCTTCATAAAGTTTACTTTTTCTACCACAAAAACACCATTTCCCGTGGCTGATGTGGTTAATATAGGAGAAGCATAAGCGGACAATAATACTATACGATTATATACTCCCTCATCATAACCACTTATCGTCAATGTTTTACCTGTGGTAGAGTTATTTGCAAAAACGGCGTGGTCCCCATCAGGCCTAATTTCCGGACGAACACCTGTATATGCCTGGATATGAATATCACCAGTATCCTCTAATGCCATTTCAGGCACTTCAAAATAACCTGTCGGACCATTCCATTCAATTTGTATTGTATGACTTCCTGTATTCGTCGTGGTTGCATGTTCCCACGCATCGTATAAATCTTCAAAGCCCCACTCATCAGGATTCCCCGTTGCATCGTTTGGTGCATCTTCAAAAACACGATATAAATCCGCATGAATATTAAAAACAAAGATTAAAAACAATGGTAGTAAAACTACTATTGAGTTTTTTCTCATAATTGTTCTCCATATATGTAATTTTTTATTATAAACATAAACCTATATCATTATAACAATAAATTTATCATATAAATAATAACTTTTTATAGTTTCTTTGCGTAATAATCGGGAATTTATTAAGGAACAAAATTATATGTTTATGAATATTCAGAAATTAGGAGTGTGTGAAATACCTTCACCTTTGCGAACTCAAAAAGACAAAGTAGAAAAAGATTTGATATTTGTAAAGGATACTACATTTATCCCTGCAACTATTGAATATGACAGTCAAGAAATGGCTTCTAAAACAGAACAAATCTTCTTTGAAAAAGCAGGTCCGCGTGAGAGGATATTTTTTAATCCTAAGGAAACGATAGCAGGAATTGTAACATGTGGGGGAATTTGTCCTGGGCTCAATAATGTAATTCGTTCTGCTGTAATTGAACTCTGGTTTAATTATGGAGTGCAGAAAATATGGGGATTTCACTACGGTTATGAAGGATTAAATCCAGAAAAGAATTTGCCTCCCATTACCCTTGATCCGGAGATTGTTGACGAGATACATGATGAAGGAGGAACGATATTAGGCACATCTCGGGGACCCCAAGACCCTGAGAAAATGCTTGCTTATTTGCGTTCGTTGGGAGTGAATATACTTTTTTGTGTTGGTGGTGATGGAACACATCGGGGCGCATATCAGATATTCCTTGCGTCACAAAAGAGTGGTTATCCCATTTCAATTATTGGTATTCCCAAAACAATAGATAATGACATTCTTTATACCTCTCGAACCTTCGGCTTTAACACGGCAATTGAAGAAGCAAGAAGAGTTATGATATGTGCTCATACAGAAGCCAAATCGGTATTATATGGAATAGGTCTGGTTAAACTTATGGGTAGAGATTCAGGTTTCGTATCTGCTTATGCAACCCTTGCAAGTCAATTGGTAAATTACACTATTATTCCCGAAATTCCCATAACTTTAGAGGGTGAAGGTGGATTTCTCCCCTGGCTTCAAGAACGACTCCTTACAAGAGAACACGCACTTGTCGTAGTAGCAGAGGGTGCAGGCTCAGAATGGATGCGAGAAAAAGAAAAGCAGAGAGACGCTTCTGGAAATATTATTTATCCTGATGTCGGAAATTTTTTAAGGGATAAAATCATTGACCATTTCAAAAATCAGCAAATACCTATTCAGATGAAATATTTTGACCCCAGTTATTTAATTCGGAGTGTTCCTGCCAATGCAGAGGATTCTGCCTTTTGTGATGCGCTAGCGCGGAATGCCGTTCATGCAGGAATGACAGGGAGAACAGGTCTCACAATTGGATACATACATAATCAATTTGTCCATATCCCGATAGAGTTGGTCATTCAAGGTAGAAAAAAAGTTGACCCGCGTGGAACCCTCTGGCAATCAGTTCTTGCCTCCACAGGACAGCCTAACCTGTGATATACCATTAATCTCATCACAGCCACAGAAATTTTAATCTTCTCCTTTATTTTTTAACGGACATGTGCCGTAAAATAAACAAACCTAATTAATATTTTTGGTAATATTTCACAAAGAACCACCCCCCCGACACAAATTGTGAAATTCTCTTTCAACAATTATGGAGGTAGTATCATAAAGATATTGAGATTGAACAACAACGAAACAAAAAACTTCAAAGGCAAAATCTTCCCGCCAAATTTCAACGCTGGGTATGTAAATTTGCAAACACAAGTTCTAAACTATCTCTACCAGCAGGTAAAAGACCACTACCCGCTAATGAAACAATACAAAACACAAAAAACTCATAGGCGAACAGATAACTCTATTTCTTATCATTTTTTTAGATTGAGCCCCAATTTCCCACAAATTAAGTAATATATAGAGAAATCTGAAAAATATGTTTTAGATATTACGACAATTTAATATAGAAGAGTAGTAAAACTTTTTATTTATTTTTTATTTTTAAAAGAACTGGGTATTAATAGACTCTGGGGCTGTCTAAAAAGTCAATTTTTTGAAAAAATTGCATGAAAAATCAGCGTCTCTTTATATTAATATATGATTTTTATATTTTTATTTGTTTGTTTTTGAATTACTAAAATTAACTTAATTTGCCTTTTCGGAATTTTGTATATTATCTTAAAAGAATTAGAATCTCGTTATAATCATCTTAGTAAAGATTTATATACTTTAATTTCAACATCTTTCTCCTTGGTGGATTTAGATTGATAATCACCTAAAAAAATAGGCTATTTCTATTCCCATTATATCTTTCTGCGCTTTTTTATAAGTTGGATTTGCTCCTGTAAATTTTGGATATGTAGATTTAAATCAGCAATTTTTTGTAAGGGCTTTTTCGTTTCATTATCAGAATTGAAACTTTCTCCAATGTGTGTATAAATAGTTTCTGGAGGGTTGGATTGTTTTTCTTCCCATTCTTTTAACTTTTGTTCTAAAATGCTTATATATGTATTTTTCACATGGATAATCTGGTTCTGTTTCTCAATAATTTCCTCTAATCTTTTAACCCTATTTGTTAGGTTGTTTGTATTCTCCTCATGGCTAATTGTTTCCTCTTGATGATTACTTTGAGACCATGCTTCTCCTTCGCTAAATGAGGAGTCTATATCCACAGGTAAAGAATCAATTTCAGAGTTTGAACACTCCTTCAAAAGTTTCTGTAGTTGTTTCCAATCTGGATGATTGGGTTTGTTTTCCATTTCTTTCATTTTGTTTTATTCATATAAAGTGTTTATATTTTAATAATAGTCTAAGATGAGATAAGAACATGCCTATAAACAAAAATATTATTTTCATTTTAATAAAAATTGTTCTGCTATTACCAATAATAACAGATGCAGAAAATATATTTTTATTAAGTGCCACAAAAACAAATTTCGATGAGACGGTCCGTCTCTGTGGCGAAGTTTTTTGTCCTGGGAATAAGCAAACATTTGAAAGCCGTTCTCTTAGTATTATTCCCGGAAACAGGGTAATCGATTTTTTCCCAACAAATAACAATGAGGCTCTTACTGTATTGTTTACAGTCACGATTCCAGAGGTAGAGGGGAAAATACAGGATGAAGGTATCTATTATACTGTGTTTGGTAAAGATGGTAAGATAAAAGATGTTCGTTTTCTGTCTACCCAGTCAAGTTGGGAGATAATTAAAATATTTCCCTGCAAAGAGCCAGGGAAAGATATTCCTCATTATGCAGTATTTGAGAAGAAAGAAGCGGGAAACCTTTCATTAGGAAGGGCACTCTTCTTTACTTTTGATAATGACAATTTTTTACAGACTCCCCAGATTGAAGTCCCCTTACCGTTTGCTCCAGATAGTGTTTGTCCCTTGAACGAAAAGGGTATGTGGGTAGCTGTGAAATCAAATCTCTTTGGACCTCCCCAGTTTTGTATTGTAGACGAATACTTAAAGATGAGTCGTCCTCTGATAATAAATGAGTTAGAGAAGGAATGCACTATTACAGATATACTTACTTTTCAGGAGGATTATTTGCTTATCATGGCATCTTCTCCATTAGGGGGGGTACAACAAGGGTGGAAGAGCGAGGTGTATGTGTTTGATATGAAAACAATGTCCATAGTTACAAAACCAATGTTATTGCTGGGTGAAGGGGCAACGAAAAAAGAGAATATATATCCTGTTCATGGGGGGTTCTGGGTAAAAACAACTTCAATAGAAGAGGGCTTTGGATATTTGGTATATGCAATATGGAACCCTGTTAACGGTTGGGAAAAAGAATCGGAATATTCATTCAGCGATGTGGAACAGGATTGGCGAACAGTAGTTCATCCGACACAAAATATAATGGCTGTGGCTTACGGTAATCGTATTGAGTTCGTTGGGGAACCGTTGCAAAAGCCATGGATTGAAAAGTTAGAGGAACGCATAACCTATCTCGAATGGTATTCCAATACTTCATTACTTGCGGGTATTGCTGGTGAGTTATACAGGTTAGACCTTAATAAAAAAATAATGGAGAAATGGTTTCACACAAACTCTGGTTGGGTATTCAAGGTCTTTCCCAATCCTTCGGATTGTCCTCCCGCTTCAGATATAAAAATAAATGAAGAAAGGTTTGTTGAAGAGGTTCTATTTCAAAGTGAACGGGCTGGTAAAGATGTGCAGGGGCTATTACTGGGTAAGTCGCATTCTGCAATTATTGATTGGGAAGTGTCTGTGGTTGGAGAACCTGTAGAATGGTTGATATGGTATCGAGACAAACATTTAGACAACGACCTTCTTTATCTCGGTTTACTCCCTTATTCATGGGTAGAAAATAGCACTTCTGCATGGCTACGAATTGACCCGATTGTTAATAACGAATTTATTGATACCATCATACCTTCAAGCAAATATATCCGTGTGCGGGTTATCAAAAACATAAAAGACCCCCGTAGAATACTTTTTGTATGGGCTCAAACCACAACAGAACCGTTCCGTAGCGGAAAAGACCCACGCGAGCTGAAGCAACTCGGAGATTTGCTTGCGGGAACACCTTTCTATTTTTCTCTTGAAGAAGCGTCTGAACCTATCGGAGGCAATGACCTTTCTCACTATGGCATTGTCGTTGTTGAAGCGAGAGCAATTGCAATAGGCATAGTTAGTATTAAAGATTTATTGGACTATATATCCAGAGGAGGAAATGTCCTTATTTTGGGCGATTACTGGAACGAAGGCGACCCCACTCTGTTCAATTATTGGCTTTCTCCAATTGGCATATCTTACGACCCAAAACAGCGTGTAGACGGTGTCATCCCTATTGATATGGAAACTATGATAAACTCAAATGTGAAAGAGATTCCCATAATAGGCGGTGGAACTCTTAAATACATATCTAAAACTAATGTTTCTCCTAATCCAGCAAATCAGAACACTTTGCCAACCATAAAACAGGTGTCTTTTATTGCAAGGAATTATGAGTATGGTAAGATAGCCATTTTATCTGCTCGAACACCTTTAAGTTCTCCAAAGTTGTCCGACCCGGTCAACAAGACATTTGCATTGCAACTGTTTCAATGGCTGAGTTATTCAGGAACTCAATATATAGACCCGGATGGAGATGGGCTACAAGATAAGTTAGAAGACCGAAATCAAAACGCTATTGTAGATGAAGGGGAGACAAATCCTTATGTGAGGGATAGTGATGAAGACGGAATCCCCGATGGGAAAGAAGACAGAAACCGTAATGGCTTATGGGATGAAAATGAAACAGACCCAACTTGTCCAGATAGCGACGGAGATGGTATCTGGGACGGTGCAGACATCTATCCCACCCCTACTTTAGGAAAACAAATTATTACTCGGATAAACCCCGCTGAAGCGGCTGCTGAGGGAGGTTCTCTCGTATTCGTTCAGGGAAGAAATTTTACTAATGATACCCAATTTTGGTTTGGCTCTCGCCGTTCACCTTCAGTTCGGATTCTTTCACCTGAATTTGCCATAGTAATTGTACCCGAGTTTCATCTAGATAATGGTGGAAAAGTCCCCGTTTACGCAGCAAAAGCAGGAGAACGAACAAAATCAGGACCTGGAAAGCCTTTTCTATATACCCAAAGAAGCCATGTCGAAGTAAAGATTTTAAATATTCTACCAACGGAGAATCTCCATGCTGATACAATCCCACTATTGCAGTTTCAAATTATGTCACCAGCAAAGGGAGGAACATTTAAGAAAATTAATTTCCTGCTTCGAATAAAAGGACAGATTTCCCCTGAAATAAGGGCAGATGATACAAGCAAATGGCGTGTGAATATAAATCATATAAGAGATGAGTGGTATTTACTAATTGCAGAATGGCAAAAAGCAGGTCCTGCTTATGGTCTTTTCACATTTGAACTTGTTGCCAGGTTATCCGGAGAAACAAAAGAGCCCGAAGAGATAACTATCCCTGAGGTTGTAAAGGGATGGGCAGAGACAGCCTATCACGGTCGGCTAACTGTAAAAGTTGAAAAATAAATTTGTTTATTTATCTATAAAAGGTGTAATTTAGTATGTAATTTCAATAAAGTCAAAAAAACATAAAGGAATAGGATATGAAAAGACGCAGTTTTTTGAAATTAGCCGTAGCAAGCCCGTTAATAGTTAAATCTTCTGTTCTGGGTGCACAGGGAACGCCTCCTTCTGAACAGGTGCTTATAGGTGTTATTGGTGTTGGTGGTCGTGCCCATGAATTAATCAAAACAATATCTCAGATTCCATCTGCAAAAATTGTATCAGCATGTGATTGTTTTAAGCCAAGAATAGACTCCGCAATGAAGGCAATCGGAGAACAAAATGGTTGGCATGCTTATACAAATCCAATAGAAATGTTGGAGAAGGAAAAGTTGGATGGTGTTATTGTGGCTACTACCACGCATTCGCGTGCATGGATTTCTGCAAACGCTTTCATACGAAATGTGGATGTGTATATGGAAAAACCCATGGCATTGACAGTAGAAGAGGGTCGGGCTCTTGTAAAATTAGCACGCAAATATAATCGTGTTACACAGGTAGGGACACAACAACGCTCTATCCCCCTAAATAATTGGGCAAGTGATTTAGTTAAAAACGGTGGTATTGGTAAACTCCAAAAAGTCATATCAGCGAATTTTGTGAGTCCGTTCCGGTGGGATGAAAATACACAATATCCAGATTCTACTTACACAAAAGAACCATGGTGGGATTTGTGGACAAATCAGGCTGTGTTCCGTCCATATCATGAGGAATTACATAGAATGTGGATGAAATGGTGGGATTACGACGGTGGAGGTTTTTCTTTCGGCGTAACTGGTTGGGGTGCTCATGCTTACGACCAGATACAAAGAGGATTGGGAACGGATACCACAGGACCCGTAGAAGTTATTCTGGAAGAGCCTGTGAAAAATATGCCTGCTGGCTTATTCGAACAACGCGAAATTAAACCAGAAGAAACGGGTGCCTCTTATTATCCTATGACTAAAGGAGTGGAAGGACCTCGTGCCAAAGTACGGATGCGCTATGGAAATGGTGTTGAACTAGAACTATATTATGATTCTGACCGTGGTCCCGGATTGGGATGTATCTTTGTAGGAGACAAAGGTAGCATCGAAATAAACCGTGACGCAATTGCTTCCAATCCACCTGAATTATTACAAAAGGAAGGTAAGCCTGAAAAACTTTCTGTGCCAGAAACACAGCCACATCTCGAAAATTGGGTTCAGTCAATAAAAACGCGGAAAGAATGTAATGCAGATATTGAAATAGGACATCGTAGTAATACCCTATGTATCCTTGTTAATATTGCTCGAGATTTAGGTAAAGTAGGCGAAGTTTTGAAGTGGGACCCCGAAAAAGAGAAGTTTACAAATAGTGACGAAGGAAATGCCATGCTTTCCCGTCCGCGTAGAAAAGGCTATGAATTACCTGCATAATCAAAACTATAAAAGATAAGGAATAATAAAATGTATCTTACACTTATTTTGTCCATACTCTTACAAAGTTTTATCGCTGCCCCTGATGTGAATAAAGAAGAAGGATTTGTTCCTATATTTGATGGCAAGACCTTGAAAGATTGGGATGGTTTGCCTGGCGAATGGAAGGTTGAAGATGGCACAATTACAAGTCAAAGCACTCCGGAAAAACCATGCAAGAATGCACATTACTTATACTGGACAGCAAAACAGCCCGGAGATTTCATATTAAAACTTGAATTTCGATTAGAAAATAATAATTCAGGTATTCAGTTTCGCAGTGAGAAACGGCCTAATTATGATATCTGGGGTTATCAAGCGGATATGGATGATACAGGTGAATGGGTAGGTTGCGTATATCAGCATGACCGTGGCGCAGTTGTCAAACGCGGCTATCGTGCATGGATTGATGCCGATGGCAACCGCAAAGAGGAACAATTTCAAGACCCCAAAGAATTATTATCTACTTTCAAACCTAAGGATTGGAACGAATATGAGATTAAATGTGTGGGTAACCACATAGAACTTTATATTAATGGTAAATTAATGAGCGAAGTGTTCGACGATGATAAAAAATTTGCTCGTAGCAAGGGTTACATTGCCCTTCAAATGCACCCCGGACCACCGATGAAAGTTCAATTCCGCAACATCCGAATAAAAATATTGGACAAGGAATAGTTGCCATAAATGGCCTCTGGGAACGGTAGATTATAGTTTAATAAACTAAAAGAGTTTTTAAAGATAGTTTTATCTTTCTGGAACCAGTCTATTAACTTTATCAGCAGGACTTTTGTTATTTAATACCCTCTGCTTATGGGCAAAATTATAAAGCGAAGATATTTGTTCAGTGTATCCATCTAACCGCTTCTGCTGTAGTGCCCCTTTCTACCGCCTCTCCCCCGCTATTATCCCATACCGATTCAGACGGCAATTAATGTTATTACGACTTACCTGCGGTATAAATGGGCTTAATACCTCAGCGTATTGGTGAGGAAATTCCTATTCGTAAGGTCAGAAGAGTTTTGTATGATTTGGTGAAAAAGGGAGAAGTAAGGTATTCGGGGGGTAAGAAAAATAGAAAATATTTTATTGACCAAAATAAGGGGGAAAAATAATCTTTTTCTTTTTACTTTGGCCAATAAATAAACTTATTGTATTAACTAAGTGATTGCCTTTCAATTGTTTGCTTTTACCCAAAGTAAGGAGAAAAAAAACTTTTTTATTAAGATCTGTATAAAAGATTTATAAATCTTATTTGCTCTTTTTGTATAAATTTTTGACAAAACAAAAATCAATTTCGAATGAGTTTAATTACTATTCAAATATGGAAGATGTATTTCCCTCACCTGCAGATTTGAATACCTTAAAAAACTGTATAACACCAAAAAAAGATTGAAAATCCGACTTTCTTCACAGTTCCAGAAAGGTTCTAAATACTATCAAAAATTCAATGGAAAATGTTTTTTTACCTTATGAGCCAGTATCCCATTCAGAAGGAAATCGTTTATCCTGTGAAGTTTTTAATTTTTCCAAAGATATGTTCAGGGTCTAAACCTTGATAGGTGATATGTTCGGACAATCCGCCTTTGCCCGGTCTACTCACACCCATATAATCATAGCGAGGTGCATACCCTCTTTGAAGTAACCAACTGCCGAAGCGAGAGCCCAATCCTGTCTTAATATTTTGTGCTTCAACAACCAATACAAAGGGTGCTTTCCCTAAAACTTCCATCATATCTTCATCTACCATATTCAGTGTAGGTTTGTTAACTAATCCCACATCGAGACCCTGCTCCCGAGCCTGCTCTACTGCATCGAGAGCACGATAAAGCATTTCACCATAAGAGAGCACATATCCCGCCGTCCCTTTGCGAATTATCTCGTCTTTCCCGGGGATAAATTCATAATCACCTTCGTAGAATTTTGAGCCGTCTTCTCTGCAAATATAAGGCACTTTACTACGCGTAGTAAAAATAAAGCGAATACCTTCATCTTTCCATACCCGATGAACCATTGCCTTTAACTGCAAGGCGTCAGCAGGAAAGTATAAACGGGTTGTGTCACCTTCAGGCAAGCCGTTGTCTGTAAAGAAAATATTAATACCATAATGGCAAGTATTATCTGCAATATCATCTACGCCTGCGTGTGAGAAGTGGCAGATAGCATTAGCCTTGTTCAGTCGTGCCATAGTCAATTCGGAAACAATCATCTCCGAGAAGGCTGAAAAAGTGCTGAAAATCCCTTGTTTCCCTTTCTCAAATCCAAACCCTGCAGCAGCAGAGAAATTGCCACGCTCCTGAACACCGCCATTGATAAATATGTCTGGATGTGCTACACGAATTACTTTTAAACCAGTTGAACCTTCCAAATCAGAGTCAACCACTAAAATTTTCCGTTCCGCTTTTTCTTCAGGATGGGCTGTAAGTAAATCTTTGACGATATTGCCAAATTCTGTACGATTGCTTGCCTGCTCTTTTGCGGAACCCTTATATGACTTGCCATTTGAAATTTTAGTCACATTTTTTAGATATTCGATGGCTTCAGGTATCCCACGACCTTCAAAATAAGCAATAGCATTATCTTTACCAATGACATCATGTCCGGCATGGTTTCCTTCAATTCCGGGCACACCCGGTGCCATGACTCGTTTATTAATTAAGGCAACAGGACCTGGTGTCCGCACGGCTTGAATCATTCGTTGTGCCAGACTTCCCCATTCCTCTCCTGCCCCTACATCTACCTGTAGTCCGTGCCCTGCTAATGTTTTGCTTATGTCATATCCCGGCAAATATTGCGAGGGATGTCCAGAAATGGTCACATTGTTGTCATCAATACACAACTTGATATTTATCTTTTGGGCAACGGCGAGTCTTGAGGCTTCTGCGTCATCTCCTTCTTGTTGAGAGCCATCTGAACCTAAAAGAAACACGACCTTATCTGGATTTGCTAACGCAACCCCATTTACAAAGGGCCAGAGATGTCCCAGTCTTCCTGATGCAAATTTAATGCCCAATTCCTCTTCAATCTCGGGGTGTCCATACAACCCGTAATTTGCTTCCCGGTAATGTAAGAGATAGTCAAAGGGAATGGCACCGTTGAATGCAGACATAGCATACTGAATAGCAACGCGATGTCCTGCTTCATCAAAGTAAACCGGATAAACCTTTTCCGAACCTTTTATGAAACTGTCTAAAATCAGAACTTCGGGGACAATGCTATAGGCTCCTCCCGTGTGTCCACCTAAACCGCGTATTCCTGCTACGGCTGTATAAAATATAATGGTATCGCGGACCACCTGAATATTTGTTTTCAATTGTTCCAGTTGTTCTGGTGTAAATTCTTGTTTAAATGGGTCAACCGCAATGGGTTTATACTTTGCAACATCAATTGGAAAATTCATAAATAATCTCCTTTGTAAAGATAATTTACTGTTTTTTTTGGTTAATAAATATATCAAAAAATAGGGGGTATTATCTAATTCAGAAATGATTATAATGGATAGATTGGATTGTTTGCCAACTAATTTATTTGACAGGCGTTAAAATATATGATAGACTATTTTGTTAGCATTCCACCTTAATGAGTGCTAAAAGGTCTTATGCTATGAATACACAGTTTCCTATACTAAATGAAAGAGAAAAAATCATTTTAGAGGCAGTAGTGCATATTTATATAACTACTGCGGAACCTGTGGGCTCACGGACCGTAGCAAAAAGGCTCGGTTTAAATTTGAGCCCTGCTACAATACGCAATGTTATGGCAGATTTGGAGGAGATGGGTTTTCTAACACAAGTGCATACGAGTTCTGGAAGAATACCCACAGATTTGGGCTATAAATATTATGTTACCTACTTAATGAAGGTACAAGAACTTAGTTTAGCAGAGCGAGAACGGATAAAACAGGAGTTAATGAAAAAAGTAGATACAACGGACCAGGTACTTAAGCGGACGGGCTATTTATTGGCGCTGGTAAGCCACCAGGCTGGGTTAGCAGAATTGCCCAGCGAAAATACGGCTGTTGTCCGCAGAATTGAATTGGTCCCTCTTTTAGAGCGACAGGTGGCTCTGTTAATCGTAGATAGTTTCGGTTGCGTTCACACCTCCTCTATTGTTTTAGATGAAGTTGTTCCAATTCAAATGTTAGAATCTCTAAGTCAATTTTTGAATGATATTTTATTTAATGTATCCATTGATAATATTTATTCTGTTGTAAAAGAGAATATAAAAAAATTCTTTGATGAGCGGCGTAAACTGGTCGAACTTGCGTTAAAAATTTTGACACAGATAGAGCCGCATACAGGCCAGATGTTTTTGGAAGGGACGAATAATTTATTCGACCAGCCTGAGTTTCAAGAACCGACAAAGGTAAGAAATATTTTAGGGATTATGGAGAATCCCTCTCCATTAATTAAAGTGCTGAGGGATTCCCTTGCTAATTTAGAAAATCCACAACGGACCGTAATAATTGGTCCGGAGACAACGACGGAGGATATTAGTGAGTTTGGGATTATTGCCTCCTCTTACAAAATAGATGACCAGGAAGAACCGGCAGGTTTTATCGGTATATTAGGACCGAAACGAATGCCTTATGAACGGTTCTCTGCGTTAGTAGATTACACAGCCAATATGGTAGGAAAAATATTGTCCCGCCTATGGCGGTGAAGGAAAATATATAATTAATTGTAAGGATATACCACCTAATTAATGTGACTATAAAAAGAAAGGGGTTTCTGTATATGGAGAAAGACAAATCTGAGTTAGAAAAGAAATTAGAAGAGGAGAAAGAAAGCACAATGTCTGATTCTGAAATTATAAGGCATACATCAAAGTTTCTTTCTTCCCAGCAAGAATTGATAGAGGGAGAAACTGTTTCAGAATCGAACTCTTTGGAAGATGTTATGAAAACACTTGAAGAGAAAACAAAAGAGTTAGAAGAATTAAAAGACCGCTATCTTCGCGTATGTGCAGAATATGATAATTATCGGAAACGAACAGCACGCGAAAGAAAAGAGTTTCACGAAACAGCCACAGAGCACCTGATAAAAGACCTACTCCCTGTATTAGATAATTTTGAAAGGGCACTACAACATGCTCCCGACCCAAATGATTCATTCGTTTCAGGGGTACGGATGGTCTTTTCACAATTGAAAGATGTTCTCATGGCACGCGGTTTGCTACCTATAGATTCAGTAGGACAAAAGTTCGACCCAAATGTTCATGATGCGTTAGCCCAAACAGAGTCCGAACTGCCAGAAGGAACGGTAGTTCAGGAATATGAAAAGGGCTATCGTTTGGGAAAGCGGATACTACGTCCTGCAAAGGTCGTAGTGAGCAAACCTACTAATGATGGGATTGCTAGTGATGAGAACACTAACAATTCCGTCAGTTCATAATTAAAGTTTGAGTGTTTCAAAATTAAACAATTTTTAATAAAAGGAGGTTAAATAACCTATGGCAAAAGTAATTGGAATTGATTTAGGAACAACAAATTCATGTGTTGCAGTAATGGAAGGTGGAGAGCCCATAGTAATTCCTAATGCAGAAGGCAGTCGTACAACGCCATCTGTTGTCGCTTTTACAAAAGATGGAGAACGATTGGTGGGCGCTATTGCTAAACGGCAAGCCATTACCAATCCCCAGAACACCATATTCTCCATTAAGCGATTTATGGGTCGTCGTTATAATGAAGTTAGCGAAGAGATTAAGCGTGTTCCATATAGGGTTACGGAAGCGCCTAACGGTGATTGTCAGGTAGAAATTATGGGAAAAACATATAGACCCCCTGAAATTTCTGCCATGATACTTCAAAAGATGAAAGAGACGGCTGAAACCTATTTAGGGACAAAGGTTACACAAGCAGTTATCACAGTGCCGGCATATTTTAATGACTCTCAAAGACAGGCGACAAAAGATGCAGGTAGAATCGCTGGACTTGAAGTGCTTCGCATTATCAACGAGCCTACTGCCGCTGCACTGGCTTACGGGTTAAACAAGAGCAAAAGTGAAAAGATAGCCGTTTTTGACTTAGGTGGTGGCACTTTCGATATTTCTATTCTTGCAATTGGAGATGATAGTTTTGAAGTGTTAAGCACAAACGGTGATACACACCTGGGCGGAGATGATTTCGACCAGCGTGTGATAGATTGGTTAGCAAGTGAATTTTTGAAGGACCAGGGTATAGACCTTCGTAAAGACCCAATGGCATTACAAAGACTAAAAGAAGCCGCAGAAAAGGCAAAGTGCGAATTGTCTACTACAATGAGCACAGATATCAATTTGCCTTTTATTACTGCGGATGTTTCGGGACCCAAACACTTGAATTATACCCTGACACGAGCAAAATTAGAACAACTCTGTGATGATTTGCTCCAGAGAACCAAAGGTCCGTGCCTCCATGCTTTAGAAGATGCAGGATTAAAACCCAGCGATATTAATGAAGTTATCCTTGTTGGTGGAATGACACGGATGCCGTCGGTGATTCGACTTGTTCAAGAACTATTTGAAAAAGAACCGCACCGTGGCGTAAACCCAGATGAAGTGGTTGCTATCGGTGCTGCCATCCAGGCAGGTGTACTCGCCGGGGAAGTAAAAGATGTCTTATTGCTTGATGTTACTCCCCTATCCTTAGGCATTGAAACTCTGGGCGGTGTTTGCACCAAATTGATTGAACGCAATACCACTATCCCTGTCACCAAACGCCAGATTTTTACTACAGCCGCTGATAATCAAACAGCCGTAACGATTCATGTACTTCAAGGCGAACGAGAAATGGCAAGAGACAACCGAACCCTGGCTCGCTTCGATTTGGTAGGGATTCCACCCGCACCCCGGGGTGTACCTCAAATTGAAGTTGCCTTTGATATTGATGCAAATGGCATTTTACATGTATCCGCAAAAGACCTCGCCACAGGCAAGGAACAAAAAGTCCGCATAGAAAGTTCCAGTGGACTTAATGAAGAAGAAATTAAGAAAATGATTAGAGAAGCAGAACAACATTCCGATGAAGATAAAAAACGGCGGAAAGAAATTGAGACAAGAAACAACGCAGATTCACTTCTCTATAGCACAGAAAAACTTTTGAAAGAATATGGAGACAAGGTCTCTGCCAGTGATAAAGCAGAAGTAGAATCTGCTTTAGAAGACCTGAGAAAGGCTTTAGCCGGAGACAGGATTGAAGAAATTGAGTCTGCAATGAATAAAGTTACTTCTACTACACATAAATTATCCGAAGCCATGTATCGTTCAGCGACCCAGGGTGCAACGGCAGGCACATCTACAGAACAAACAACCGAGACCCCGTCTGGGGGCGAAAAGAACTCTTCTGATGAAGAAGGCGGTCAACGAGTAGTTGATGTATAATTGATGGCAATTAGGTGTATAATTAGTGATGTGTAAAAAGTAGTTCGTGCTCTGAGGGGAAAGGAGACAAACGAAAAAAACAGTATCCAGAGAATATAACAAAAAATTAATATTTCAGCGAGTGGGTGAATATGGTTCGTGGTAAAGATTTATATGAAATTTTAGGTGTTCCCAAAAATGCGACACAGGAAGAAATTCGCCGTGCCTATTTGAAGTTGGCACATAAATACCACCCTGATAAAACAGGGGGCAATAAAGAAGCCGAAGACAAGTTAAAAGAGATTAATGCGGCTTATGATGTCTTGAAGAACCCAGAAAAAAGGGCGCAGTATGACCGTTACGGCACGGTAGACGGTCAGCCCTTTGATATGAGTGGTGGATTTACAGGAGGTTTTTCCTCGCGAGGACAGGCGGGCGAAGGTTTTGAGTCACCTTTTGATGATTTGTTTGACATGATTTTCGGCTCAGGCACTCGGAACACTGGTAGACATAGCACTACGCAACGCGGAAATGACATTGAAACAACCCTTACCATTACATTGAAAGAAGCCGCCACCGGAGTAAAAAAGAAGGTCCATTATATTTACAAGGAACAATGCAGTGAGTGCCGTGGAACAGGTTCTGAACCCGGGGCAAAACCGGAAGTCTGTCCGCAATGTGGTGGAACAGGACAGGTTCGGGCTTCTCATGGCTTCTTTAGTATCACCCAGACCTGTCCTCGCTGTAAAGGTGCAGGAAAATATATATCTCGTCCTTGTATGCGTTGTAAGGGAGAGGGAAGGGTTACGGCAACAAGAGAAACGGAGATTAATATTCCAGCAGGAGTTGACGAGGGAACTACTTTACGCTCTATGGGAGAAGGAGAAGCAGGACTCAATGGCGGTTCCCCAGGAGATTTATATGTCCATCTACAAATAAAAAGACATCCCTTATTTGAGCGGAGAGGCGAAGATATATTTTGTGAGGTTCCGGTAACCCTTTCTCAGGCTACTTTAGGCACAGTGATTAAAACACCTACGCTTATTGATGGAATGATTGATTTGACTATTCCTGAGGGAACCCAGTCAGGTGACCTCTTAAGAAAGAGAGGCCTGGGTATGCCTCGACTTAACGGTCGAGGAAGGGGTGACCTCTACTATAAGGTCGTTGTTGAGATTCCTGTTCGCCTATCCAAACACCAACAAGACCTGCTTCGCGAGTTAGATGATTTGTCCAATGCTAAAAACTATCCAAAGTATTGGAAATTCCGCGAGATGAAAGACCAGAACATAGAGTAAAATAGTAGTGATTTTGTTCCATAATAACGATTTTCCCTATTAGAGTTCTGGGTGTTTTAGAAAGGAAAAGTATGGCGTTTGTGGTTTGTGAGCCTTGCATTAATTGTAAATATACCAACTGTGTTGAAGTCTGTCCTGTAGCCTGTTTTCATGAGGGGACAAACATGCTGGTTATAGACCCCGATGAATGTATTGACTGTGCCGTATGCACAGACGAATGCCCTACACATGCCATTTACTCTCTCGACGAAGTGCCTGAAGAATGGAAAGATTTTATAGAACTCAACGCTCACTATTCAAAAATCTGGCCTACAATACGATATAGCAAACCAGCCTCTCCCTCTGCCGAAGAATTCAGAACCACAAAAAATAAACGAGACCTTTTTGACCCCAACCCCGACACAGGCAATTAAATATTAATTTTGTTTTTTATCCTCTTAGACAAGACTCTATAACCTTTTTTGGACATTTACCGCCCCTATTGTTTGGCTTTTTCGCGAGCAGAATGTTGTAAAGCCTTTTATTTTGCTCTTAGATTCCGCGAGAGTAGACGCTTGCAGGAGTTGTCACTCAGGGCAGGTTTCAAAAATGTATAACAATATCTTGTATGCAATACCTCACAACCCCCTACACTTATCTCTCATTAAAAAATCGGTTAAGACGGAAACTTTTAGAGCACTCTTTCAAGGTAGAGTTGTTTGAGTAGTTCTGCTTTTTGGCGAACTCCTTTTTGGAGAATTTCATTTGCACGTGGACAACCCGGATTTTTCCGCAATGCAGTTTGTGCAGATTCCAATTCTTGGTCAATGACGGACACAAATTTCATCTGGTAGGTAGAGTATCCTTTGTTGTTCTGGAATAGGGGCGATAAAGCAGAACCTAATAACTCAATCTCGTGCCACACACTTTTCTCAGTATCCTTTTCCAGGGTAGGTATTGCTATTTGTGTTGGCCTTTCCACAGAAATATTTTGTTTTCCAATAAGATTGTCCTGAACAGAAGGGTTATAACCGACAATAAACAGGAAATATCCCAGAGTCAACCAGACTAAAACGCAAATAATGACAAGCACAGGGGAATACCTTTTTACAGGAATAGAAGCATGTTCATGCTGTTTCTTTTGTTCCCTGGCTCTTTTGAGAATCTCTAATGCTAACTCTTTGGGTGGTTCAACGGTAGGGGCAGAATTCAAGAATCTTAAAGAAGAACAAATAGCCTCTACTTCGGCAGAGCACTGCGGACATTGGGTCAGATGTCGTGCAATTCCTGAAAAAATTGGACCCCTTCCGTCCACCAGAGCCTCTGCATAGGTTATTAATTGTGTCCGTGTTGGATGTTTTAACAACATAAGGAATGTAAAAACCTACTTAATAAATGGCAACATTACCACTTTATTAATATCTATACTTGCGCCAAAGTTCCCCAAAATGGGATTACTGCTCTTTCAGATAATCACGAAACTGCTCTAAATAGGGTCTCAAGGCTCTTTCTGCCCGAAGAACCCGAGTTTTAACTGTGCCCACTGGTATATCCAGAATATTAGCAATTTCTTCATACGACAATTCCAGAAAACGGCGTAATACAAAAGATTCTTTTTGATACTCAGGAATTTTTTTCAATGCTTCATTGATTGCCTCGGAAACTTCTGTACACTTCGTCTCATGCCATACATTTAAACGCGGGTCTGCATGGTGTTCTACTGGATTCCATTCATGACTGTTATCATTAGAACTATCCCCAGAATGCCACCATTGCGATAGACTAAAGAAACGGGGTCTCCTATTTTGCCGACTCCATTCTTTTGATATGATGTGACTTGATATAGAATATAGATAAGTGCTGAATTTTGCAGTAGGCTGGTAGCGTGTAACACTTGAAACAAGTGCCATAAACACTTCCTGGGTAAGTTCCTCTGCAATATGCCAATTATGTACCATGCGAAACATATAATTAAAGATATTTCGTTCATATCTACGGACTAATTCTCCAAACGCATCTTCATTCCCTTCACCAAAGATGAGCATCAAATCCTCATCCGCCCATTCCGATAAGGGAACAGACTTCTCCCTAATCCGAAGTACCGATTTTTGCTCCGGAGTAACATTATTAAAAGGCACAATATTTTGTTTTTTTGTGTTCATTTCTCTTTACATTTACACATATATAATTAAATATACATTATTATATCAATTAATTACAACCTATTTCTAATAAAAATTGACACAATCACCTTTTATCTTTTCTTTTTATCAATATAACACCTTCTCTTATAACGAAAAACTCACTCCAAACATTCAATAAAAAAACAAGGTTGTAAATGAGATTCATTCCTTGTATAATAAAAGTTCTCATTATATTACAAATATGGCGGATTATTGTTACAAATTGATTGAGGAGGTCTTTTCTTATGTATATAGGAAGAATTGTTTCAGTAGCACAAACGGAAGATGGCAGGCTTTGTGCCATGTATCGAGTGTCCAGTCGTTCCTTTCCAAACCGCTATGCGGTATCTGGTAACAACAAGGTTACAATTATTCCAACGGCAGGCTATGAAGAGGACCTTCAAAAGAATCCTTATATCTCTTACAACTGCTTAAAAAGCATTTTGGATGGCGAAGTGGCTGTGTTGAGTAATGGCAGTCATACGGACCCCATTGCAGAAAAAATTATTTATGGTATGCCCACAAGAGATGCCATTGCCTTAACTTTAATGGCATTGGATTTTGAAAAAGATGATTATGCAACCCCTCGCATTGCTGCAGTTATTGATAAGGCAGAGAGTTCGGGCTGGCTGGGTGTTGTCCGCTCTGATGGGTTGGAAGTCTGTCGCATGGACTTGAAACCAGGCAGATTTTTTTATGTGGCTACTTACGAGGAGAATTTTATTAGTCCCTGTCACAGTGGTGTTTTCCCTGCTAACACTGCCGATGAAGCATCTGCTTTCATTCTTGGTGGTGGCGTTTTTTCAGAACGAACTTATCCCATTACGGCAGTCAGTGCTATGGCAACAGAGGAAGGTTTTGATATTTCCATTCAAAATAGCCCTGCACTTGCAAAATAGTTAAGAATCCCCATTTTTACTAAATCAGCATGTTTTATATAAGGTGCAAATAATGACAGACTATAATCAATATGTAAGTCCGTTTATTGAACGATTCGCTACAAAACCAATGCTTGAATTATGGAGTCCGCAAAAAAAATTCTCAACCTGGCGAAGATGTTGGTTAGCCCTTGCTGAGGCAGAAAAGGAATTGGGTCTGGATATTACCGATGAGCAAATTGAGGAATTGAAAAATCACCTTGACGATATTGATTTTGAGAAGGCACGCAAATATGAAGAACAAACACGACACGATGTTATGGCACATATCTTGACTCTGGGAGATGTTGCACCCAAAGCAAAACCGATTATCCATCTGGGGGCTACAAGTTGTTTCGTAACTGACAATACCGATTTAATTTTATGCTGTGATGCACTTATTTTGGTCAAGAATAAAATTGTTGCCGTTCTGAAAAAGTTAAAGGATTTTTCACTCAAATACAAAGATTTGCCTACATTAGGTTATACACATTTTCAACCTGCACAACTTGTAACCGTAGGAAAACGGACATGTATGTGGGCACAGGACCTCGTTATGGACCTTCAACAAATAGATTCCTTGTTTCTCAAAATAAAGTGTAGAGGTGTAAAAGGTGCTACCGGAACGCAAGCCTCCTTCCTGACACTCTTTAATGGAGACCATGAAAAGGTAAAACAATTAGACCAACGGGTTGCAAAAAAACTCCATTTCTCTGATTCCATACCGATTACAGGGCAAACATATACCCGCAAAATAGATACACAAATCCTTCAAATTCTAGCAGGAATTGGCGAATCTGTCCATAAATTTGCAACAGACCTCCGTT
Source organism: uncultured Nitrospirales bacterium (assembly GCA_964549105.1). Lineage (GTDB taxonomy): Bacteria > Hydrogenedentota > Hydrogenedentia > Hydrogenedentales > Hydrogenedentaceae > Hydrogenedens. Next base: position 28,184 of record CAZJTZ010000002.1, on the reverse strand, counting down.
TACTCCAACATGAAAAAGAAATAGAAGAGCCTTTTGAGAAATCGCAGGTAGGCAGTTCGGCTATGCCATACAAACGCAATCCTATGCGGGCAGAAAGGGCATGCTCCCTGGCACGGTTTGTCATGGGTATCCCTATGTATAGCGAATTTACATCGGCTGTGCAATGGATGGAACGAACATTGGACGACTCTGCCATACGACGAATTATTATTCCAGAAGCCTTTCTGGCTACGGATGGTATGCTAAACCTTTATCTGAACATTATGGAAAATCCGGTGGTGTATCCACAGGTCATCGCAAAACATGTGCGGGAAGAATTACCGTTCATGGCAACAGAAACCTTACTTATGGCAAGCGTAAAGAAAGGGGGAGATAGACAGAAACTCCATGAAATTATTCGCAGACATGCACAGGCAGCAGGAGAACAAGTGAAAATGGAAGGGAAAGAAAACGATTTGCTGGAACGACTTGCCAATGACCCTGAATTCCCGTTAGATACAGATGAAATAAAAGCATGCCTTAACGAGAAAGATTTTATAGGTAGGGCACCTCAGCAGGTAGAAGAATTTATTGAAGAAGTAATTGACCCTATCTTGAAAAAATACACTGAGGCACAGGAAATTTCCTCATCCATTTCAGTTTAAAAAAGAATCTCCTATTCTGACTCTTTCCACATCAATGTTATGCCCAATTCATGCGGTTTTTGTGCACTTTTCCACAATTTATCCACAGACAATTACACATACAAACCCGCCATAATGATTTCTAATTAAGTCATTATATATCAATAAGATAAGATATATTCTCTGGATATTTATAAAATAGAGAATAGTTAAACACTTGACAAACTACTAATTTATCCACATTTTTGAAACGAATATGAGGATATACCATAAAACGAATATGAGATATACCCTTATTTTACAAAATACTCTATAAAATTTGTTTGTTACTTCCGATTACATAACAATTTTAATTGTAGTGATTTTTTTTGGATTGGATTGTATTTTTACTGTATTTTCAGGAGAAATTTCCAATTTTTGAATAACCACTTCTTCCAGGTTTACCTCATAAATCTCTTTTATTTTATCACCAAATTCAAGAGTGGCTTCCAGGGGTTCCAGAGATGGGTTATATACCCTCAAAATATACCCCTGTTTATCTTCTGAAAGTTTAAGTGCGGACATAGTGATAATATCAGGTTGAATTTTGACAAATGACTTTGTTACCGGCTGATTTCCTTTTGCTGGACCGGACTGGACAGGTATAAGAGGCGTATGGACTCGTTCTGTTTCCTGTACTACACATCCCTGAACTATTCCTCCTGAATGGGAATATATCCAGAAGTTAAATTCATGTTCCCCGGGAGACTGCGATAGAACCATTTCGGGATGTGTTTCCCACTGTTTGGAGACTGTCGCCAGATGAACCTCATAGGAACGGAGTAAGGTAACATATATCGTTCTTGTCAAATCTCGGGACACTTCATATTCTTTTAAGCCATCGTTGATGATAGTCAGACCACCCCAGTTATCAGATATATCAACAAACCGATACTGTGGAAAAGTCGCAGACTTTGTATTTTTCCATGGATTGTTGGGTCCCGGAACAATTTCGCGTTCAATAACATCAAAAGCCGATTCAACTCGGACAGTATTTGTATCAAGATTACCCGGAAACGCAATTCGCAAACGATGGTCATACGCATTGTTCACAAGTTTTAATTTTATTTCCAGAGAACGGGCTTGATTTCTCAATGTAATAAACATCTGAACCGGGATAGAAACTTGCTGTATACTTCGTCTGGAATTATTTCCGACACCATCCAATCGGTCGTTTATGTCCTCATTGGCAGAAAGCACCTGGGCAGGAATTACCATTTCGTATTCTACTTTGTAAGTAGCAGACAAAGGTCCATCTTCCAACAGTGCAATTTTTTTAGGGAAGGGACGGCTATCAATAATCTGGTCATCGGCAGGGGAAATGTGCATCCAGGCATGTCCGGCTTCCCCATCGTCTAGCAGGTATCCCATGCCACAGTATATTTTCTCTGAGGCTTTATGAAAAATATCGAAGGTCCCATCATTTCGAATGGCAACCCGTATGTGTTGATTTTCCAGAACACGGTCACCTGAAACGAGTGTTCCAGACAAAAATGGCTTACCCAATTTAACACGATAAGAGGTATAACCTAACGCTGGCACTTTAGAGGTTGAAAATGATGTTTGAAAACGGCGGACTTTTAATGTATGTCTTGCATCCTCAAGATGGGTTATTACAACATTTGTCCGCTCTTGAGAATGAATCTGAACAGATATTTCCTCTCCTGTATTTATATTTTCAAGGCAAAATTCATTTGTAGAAATGTTTTCAGGTATATCAATAAATGTGCGAATGGTTTCCTCTCTCTCCTGAGGCAGTGGATTATACACTGTGATTAAAACTGCATCATTCTCTTCTGATGAAAAGTTGATATTCTTTTGACAATAGGCTAAAGCCCTGCGTAATACGCTACGGGATATTTCACGCACCTGTCGTAACCGGTGCAGGGTATCTTGCTCAATTATGTCTACCCCTGAACCTGAAATGGTGTCGTGGGCATGACAGCGCAATAACTCTTTCCAGGCAAGGTCTAATATAGTTTTCGGATATTCCATTCCAAGATGAGCACTCAAAACAGCCATCGGCTCTGTTAATCGTTGCAATTCACACTCCGCATAAAAATTTGCCTGTTTCACTCGCGTGCGACTTGAAAGAACATCACTATATAAATGGTAGATTCTTGGCATAGGTTTGGGGGTACGTCGTTCACCATGTAAAGTAGGAAGTTCTACACTATTCGCTTCTTTTAGAACTTGCTCTGCATAATCCTGATAATTGGCATGCTCAACGAAGTGGTTTTCCAAAATTTGTTGAGTCTCGCGAACAAAACAAACCTCCAATTCATCGGGGACACTACTATCATGCCCCATCATAAAAGCGATATGCCCTGTTGTAGCCGTTTCACTTTCCGTATTAAATAACTTTTTAACTCGCTCTTTTAATTCTTTCTCGTTAAACTTTTTCTCAGGTTGTAGAAGTAGAAAATGTTCATGTTGAGCATTTCTATCCGCAAGACGGAAAGGAGTCCCTCCTTTTTCCCATGCCCAGGTTCGCTCTTCAGGTCCCATTTCATAAACGACAGGACGATATACCTGATGGTAAAAGTTATACCTTGCTTGACTACTCATCTGACTTCCCAGAATTTTTGTTCCGTCTGCCCCTTCCCACCAAAATTCATTGGATACTTCCTCATGACTAACCCCATGATAAAATAGGGCAATACGAATCCCAAAGCCATAATATATCTGTGGTAACTGCGATATTTGCCCATACGAAAATGGGGTATGCCCCACTTTCATAACTTTGCCAAATTCATTAGCAACACAATGACCGTATAATAAATTTCGTATAATAGATTCACCTCCTACCTGGAAACACTCCGGACAGGTATACCAGGGCCCTATCAACAACCGGCTTGATTTTACCTGCTCCTCGATTCGTGACCGTTCACCCGGATAAACCTCTAAATAGTCCTCAACAGGAACCACCTGACTATCCAGAACAAAGGATTTATACTCACTATGCTTTTCAAGAACATTGAGTAGTCGTTGAAAAAAATCTATCAACTGAATTCGTGTCTCTTGAAAGGAATAGAGCCATTCCCGGTCCCAGTGTGTGTTGGAAATAAAATGAACATGCTTTTTACCTTCTTCTTTTTTCATAGTCGTTTTCCTTAAATAATTTTTCTATATATTTTACTTCATAGATATTTATTAAAAAATTAGGAAGGGGTCTGAACCATTCCTTACAGTGGTTTCAAAGCAAAACCCCATTATAACATAGTTTCCGACCTATGTGTGTCCAATTAGATAATTGATACCACAAATATCTACTAAAACAATCAGTTAATAACCATTACTTAAAAGCAAAGTGGAAACTCTTTAACATACAACATCGTCATTTTCTCTATTCCATAGAAATTCTAACTTCCCTCCTCTTCTTCCTACTCTTATTTATACATCCTGCATATTACTTAATTTTATGGAAAGATAGAATTTAGATAAAAAAAACGGGACAGGATATTTTAATTTATCGCTGTCCCATTATTATCTTCTCAAAACTTTAGAACGCTTTTGCAAATGCGTCAGATAAGTTTATAGGTTCTTCTTCTACTTTTGGAACTTCACGGAATTTGATGAAGGGACCCGTTATCATATCTTTGTAGCCTAAACCCGGTCCGACCATAGGAAATACGAGTGCTTTCTTATCCACAACCACTTCAAGGAAAGCAGGGCCTTTGTCAAATTTAACAAACTCTTCGAGTGTCTTATGAAGTTCTTCACGATGGGTAACGCGTTTTGCAAATTTATACCCATCTGCCTCCGCGGATTTAACAAAATCTTTTTTATGCAGTGATTTATCCGAACCGGAAAAGCGTCCTTCAAAATATAATTCTTGCCACTGGTAGACCATTCCGTCTCCGTGATTATTTAACAACAGAACTTTTACAGGAATATCGTAATTTGTGCATGTTTCCATTTCACCGAAATTCATGCGTATACTTCCATCGCCATCTATATCAATGACAATTTTATCTGGTCTGGCTAATTTTGCACCAATAGCCGAAGGCAAACCGAAGCCCATTGTCCCCATACTACCGGAAGTAATTAAAGTGCGTGGATACTTCACATGAAGGTACTGGGCTACAAACATTTGATGTTGTCCCACACCTGTGGTAAAAATGGCTTCTCCTTTAACAATATCATTCAACGCCTCTATCACTTCAGGGGGTTGTATCTTTTGTGCATTACGGTCATAGTTCAGCGGATATTCTTGTTTCAAATTTTGAATATGTTTAATCCATGCGTCATGTCGAAATGTAAGGTTTTTCCCATATTGAAGCAAGGTTTTAAGTGCCTTTCCGGCATCGCCAGCATGAGCCCAGACAACGGGTTTCACCTTTCCAATTTCAGCAGGGTCAATATCAATGTGAGCAATCTTTGCATTCGCTGCAAATTCATTGGCTAAACCTGCCACACGGTCATCAAAACGAGCACCCACAGCAATAAGAAAATCACAATCCATTACGGCGTAGTTTGCATAAGGTGTTCCGTGCATGCCTAACATGTGCAAACAAAGTGGGTCATTCGTATCTATTGCACCAATCCCCATTAGAGTCGTTACAATGGGTATATGAAAATGGCGGGCAAATTCCTGTAATACAGCAGAAGCATTACTGGAGATGATACCCCCACCAACATACAACAACGGCTTTTTTGCAGCCTTCAACAGGGTAAAAAATTCTTTCGCTTCATCAGGCGTAATCTCATTGTCTTTAATCCTTTGCATACGAGATTGGTATCCATGAAGGGGCAATAAACCTTTCCCCTTAAAAATGCCATCGTAACTCTGAACATCTTTGGGTAAGTCTATAACAACTGGACCGGGTCTACCTGTTCGTGCAATATAAAACGCTGTACGAATAGTCTCTTCCAGTTTCTCCGGCTCTTTAACCAGAAATACATGTTTGGCACAGGAAGACATTAAATTAAAAACAGGTGCTTCCTGAAAAGCGTCTGTTCCGACGGCAGAACGTGCTACCTGACCACTAATCATCACCACGGGAATAGAATCCGCCATAGCATCTCGGATGGGTGTAGTTGCATTAGTGGCACCAGGACCGGAAGTAACTATAAACACGCCGACTTCACCCGTAGCACGGGCATAACCCGAAGCCATAAAACCTGCCCCTTGCTCGTTTGCAGGGACAATGAGTTTTATTGGGTGTTCTTTATGTGTGCGATTCCAGCGGAAAATGGCATCATAAGCGGGTAATATAGCACCTCCACTATAACCAAAGATGGTCTTCACCCCTTCATCAGCAAGCACTTGAAGGACCATATCTGCTCCCTTCATTTTTGCACCTGCTAATTCATGCTTTTTTGTTGTAACCATATTAAAATCTCCTTTTTACAAAGATTAGTTATTTATAACATTAAAAAAGTGCGTTTTATTTTGACTAAGGAATTTCGAGCCCTTTTAAAATCAAAGCGCCGCAGGATAACTTTTTCTGCAGCGCTGTTGTTTCATATTCCACTTTTTTGAGGGCGATTATTCAACAGAGGGAGGTTGTTCATCCTCTGGCGCCGCAGAGTTTGGCGCCTCACCTACACCCACATCCAGATTCTCTCCTGAAGAACTATCTGCAACGGTTAAATTCAAATCTGCAGACTTATCATCTGCGGGAACAGCCTCTATAGATGTCTCTTCACCATTGTGTATCAATTTTTCAGCAACTTCCTCTATTGATTCTCCTTGCTGGAGAAGGTCTAACGGCAGCACATCTTTTAACAAAGAACCCACATCTATCTGTTCACCACCGGGAGTATGCGTCTGCATAATCTCGCCTTCAAGGTCTTTCTGATATTCACGAATGCTCAAACCGACCTTCCGCTCTACTGGACTTATACTAATTATTTTCGCCATTACCTTCTGACCAACATGAAGAATATCTTCGGGTCGCTGAACCTTTTCCATAGACATTTCGCTTAAATGTATAAGCCCTTCTATGCCATTTTCCAACTTGGCAAAGGCACCAAAACTCACTAATTTAGTTATTTCAACCTCTACATGCTTACCTATGGGCATTTCCTCAACCAATTCCTGCCATGGGTCAGGCTCTAATTGTTTCAGACCAACACTAATCTTCTCCATTTCAGGGTCAATGCTCAATATTTTAATCTCAATCTCCTGGTCCTTTTTCAGAATCTCAGCAGGATTGGTTATCTTCTTGGTCCAGGAAATATCGCCCACATGCAACAGACCATCAATACCTTCTTCAATCTCAACAAAAGCACCATAATCCATGATAGCACGAACATGCCCCTTGACCACAGAGCCAACTGGATATTTATCTGCCATTAACTTCCACGGATTGGGTTGAGTCTGCTTCAAGCCCAGAGATATTTTCTGTTCATCAGGGTCTACATGCAGAACCATCACATGCACTTCATCACCAACATTCAATATTTCAGACGGATGCCGCACCCGGCGCGTCCAACTCATTTCGCTAATATGTATCATTCCTTCAATGCCATCTTCCATCTGAACAAAGGCACCATAATCCGCCAGACTGACAACCGTCCCGGAAACGATAGAACCCACAGGATACTTCTCAACTGCGGTTAGCCATGGATTCTCTGTCTTTTGTTTCAATCCAAGACTTACCCGATGCGTTTCGGGGTCATAAGTCAGCACCATCACCTCTAACTTCTGACCAATTTTCAACATCTGGTGCGGATTCTTCGGCCTGCCCCAGGTCAAATCAGACACATGCAGCAAACCATCTAAACCACCTAAATCAATAAACGCACCAAAATCGGTAATATTCTTCACCTCACCTTGAACAACGGCACCAACCTGAATAACCTCTAACAGTTGCTTCCTTTCCTCTTCCCTGCGTTCCTCTAAAACTTTGCGATGGCTGACCACCACATTCCGCCGCTTCTGATTCAAACTCAAAATACGCAGTTCCAGACGCTTCCCGACAAAATCGTCAAGGTCAGCAATAGGTCTCGTGCTAACCTGACTGCCAGGCATAAACGCATCCACACCAATATCAACCTTCAAGCCACCTTTCACCTTGCGGACAACTGTGCCTTCAATATCGCCGTTATCCTCAAACACCTTCTGAACATACTCCCAGTTCTTAATTCGGTCGGCTTTGCTCTTAGACAAAACAGGCATACCTTCCTCATTCTCCGGGACATCAATATAAAAATCATAGATTACACCCTCCTTCAATTCAGAGCGGTCAGGAAAATCCGTTATTCGGACAACCCCTTCACTCTTATAGCCAATATCCACCAGCACACGGTCATCCAATATAGAGACTATCTGCCCCTTCACCACCTCACCCTCTTGAAAACGCATCATACCCTCTTGAAGAAATCGGTCAACATCAGGCTCCGTCAGATAAGAATTCAACTCCTTCTTCAAATCCTGCGTCAACGCCTCATTTGCCATTTCTTCCACTTTTGCATTAAGTTCAGTATACTTATAACCCATAAATCGAAAAAACTCCTTTCGACAAAAAATATTCTGCTACAAAAGCAGAGCATATATTATACCACTTCCCAACCCCAATCTCAACTCCCTCTATCCACCCCACAACCCCCTACGCTCCACAACCATCTCTCCCCCACCTCTTGTCAGGGAACAGTAGATTATAGAAATTGTTATATTGAGTATCAATCTATAAGATTAAGTGTAGAAAAATTTATGTTATAAAAGCAAAAAAGGAAATAGGTATGTCAGAAATTAAGTATTACCCACAATGCTAAAACAACAGTTCATATAAGAAAAATATTTCAGAAATCGAACGAGAGTATTAAATCATTAGCGAAACGGTTTAATCTTACCAAGACAATCGTATCAAAATGGAAAAAGAAAAAAGAATTAACAGACAGGTCCTCTCGTCCGCATAGGATAAGGACAGCATTTAACCCATTAGAAGAGTGGATAATCTGTGAAGTTCGGCAGTCAACTGGTTTAGGAATAGATAGTTTGGCTGAGGTGTTAAAGCCATTTATACCGCAGGTAAGCCGTAAAAACATAAATCGTTGTTTGAATCATCATGGGATAATAGAGGAAGAGAGGCGGCAGAAAGAAGCATTAAAACAGAAGCGATTAATAGGGTTAGTTTTTTTTGCTTTTTATGTTTTCTCCGCACTAATCTTCTGTAATGAAACCTTATATCCGTATGTTTCCAATCTTCTTTTTGCGTTCCGCAAAATCACCTTGCTAAAAAATGGTATTTCCAACTGCTTGGACGATGAACTTATTATACCAAAAATAATCTGAAAATCCGAGGGATTAGGTTTATCGTTCGGATTATCAATTTTGTAGCCGTTTGGCAGTTTTTCGTTCACCTTCTTCCTAAATTCTTTATCGGCAAGCAATAATTCACCGGAAACGGCACCCTGCGAAAATAAATGGCTCAAAACGGGGGAACCGCTATAATGCTTTACATGAATTATTTTTTTATCTTTGGTGTATAAATCGCAAAATTCTATTTTACTATAACCGCCGCCATGACTGATTAATTCTCTATCCATACAACAAAAGTCGGCGTTATTTTTTGCCGTTTCCTTGTTATACTCATTTTCGTTTTTGCATTTGTAGACAGGCAAGGGAACCGAAACACTGCTACTCATTAATTGCTGATAGTCGTCATTTACCTGCTTGGCAAAATCATTTTCTATTTCATACCATTTACCGTTGCTCAAAAGATAGGTTTTCTTTTTCTCTTCATCTTGTATCTCACAATATAAGCAGTTAAAAGCCTTCCACCGATATTTTAATTCGTCGCTACTCGCGCCAAAGCAATAAATGTACCTATTAAATGCTTTTAGTGTCAAATTAACTTCTTCTTTTGATTTCAGCAAATTGGAAATGAAATCAGCCAAAAGTATGTCGTCCTTGAGGTCATCTTTTTTATTTTTATAAGAAAAGCCAGAAATATCTGACCAATCAACCAACTCGGGCACGGCCATCCATACTTTATCAAAGTTAATGTCTTTTATATTGTTAATGTCTTTTATATTATCAACTATATTATCAACCAATCCGTTGTTAAGGTTTTCAATTATTTTTGGGTCTTTCACTTCCGAAATTTGGTCAATCCAGCCAAAATCTTTTTTGTAGTCATCGCTTTTGTATTTCGTGTATGCCCGTTTTAGAAATTCTTGAATGTTAGACCAATTAACCTTAACGGATAAACTTAATGAATCCTTCCCCGTGATAGTTTTCCCGAAACCTTCTCCTTTGGTTTTGCCTGTGATTGACTGGATTAAATCCTGTTCAATATCAATGCCGAAATCGGCGACAACACCCTCTCGGTTTAATTGCTCGCTCGTGTCTTTCGGCATCGAAGACATGTTTTTCTTATCAATTCGCCGTAAATTATTAGGGTCAACTGTATTTAAAGTTACTTTCAGGCCAAACCGCTCTTCCCAAACACCATGATTAAGAAAAGTCCAACCGTAACCAAAGGGAATTGCAAACATTCTTTCTTCATTCGTTGCAACTTTAACTTTTGATAATAAAATTGCTTTTGAGGAAGAGTTAAATAATTTTTTTATGTCATCGCCCAAAGCGGAACCGAAAAAATTTTTTATCCATGATGGCTTGAATTTTTGAGATTTGCCAAAGTAAAGAACGCCGACTCCCTTAACATCTTTTGTTTGAAGCGTATCAAATTTTTTCAAAATATCCTTATGTTCGGAGTATTCCTCTTTTATAAGATAAATCGATAACTTGTTTGTTGGTATTTCTTGGCTCATAAATCTAAAAATTTCCAATCCTTCAAATCGTTTGGATCGTAAGAATATGTTTTATTGTCATTGTATCGCCAACTATTTTTATCTTTCAACACAATGCCGCCGAATAATTTTTTGCCGCCTTTGTTTTCTGCCGCGATATACTCCGCCAGCCCTTCGGCGCGTTCTTTTGCCGTTTTGGCGTATATTCCACCTTTCGTATCAAACAGGCCAATCCCTCCGTCGTTGAACAAAACTATAAAATCAATATAAAACGGCTTTTCCTGTCCGTTCTCAACATAAGGCACGGCAAAATAAGAGCCGTCTTGCTTACCGTTTTTAAACCACCATTTCACCTGTTTTGCCTTTTCCAGATATTCAATAAAGGAAACTTCAATATCGCTGTCTTCTTCAAATAGAGAAAGATTATCCGTGCCTTTCGTTTTAGCGTAATACGGCTGAATGATTGACCGCTTATAATCTTTTTTAACGAAAGTAAGATTGTAATTGATTATCTCCGGCACATTCCACGGCTCGTCATTTTGCACAACCTCGTGCTTGCCCTTGCCAACGACTTCCTGATACAACTCTTTGGCCCGATTGATTACATCAATCACGGCTTGGCGATTTTCTTCTGCCAAAACAATAGCTTGTATTTCAGGCCATCTATCTTCATCTCTGCTTGCACCAAAAAATCCGTAAATTGAATCGTTAATGCGCTTTATTGAGCGAAGTTCGGGGTGAAAAGGTGCAAGGTTTTCTCGCGCGAAATTATCAAAAGCCATTTGCAGTTCAACTTCGTTTTTTGGAATATCCAAAGTCCCTTTTTTCTCAATGCTCTTTGTCTGCTTGTCCACATCATAAATTTTTCCGCTCGCGATAAGTTTCGTATCCACAATGCTATGTTGGAGCGAAATTTTATATTTCAGTCTCAATTCATCCGCTGCTTTTAAGAAAATCGGCACAAAGTCGGACGACAAACGGGTTTCCTCTCGGAAACGCTTGGAATGATAAGAAGTTAAATCAATATTTTTGTAATCCTCGCGCCGCTTGCCTTCAAAAACAGTAATATATTCTTTGGCAATATCCTCGGCAATGCCGATGTTGTTTAAACTGGTATAAACATAGCCGAGATTGAGTTTCGAATTTTTATAATGAAAATGTTCGGGCATACGCATAATGCGCCCGATTGTTTGAATGGAAAATATCATGCTTTTCCATTCGCGGAACAAAACCAAAATTGCGGCGCGCGGGCAATCCCAGCCAACCGCTATGGCTTGCTTGAAAATCATCACTTCAACTTCATTCTCGTTTTTCTCAATATTTTCAAGATTGATCTTGCTGTCTTTGTCGGAAAGATAAATTGCCAGCCGCCCGTTTTCCGTAGTAATGCCGTATTTGCCAAGCAACTGCACAACTGAATCCTTTTTATCAATCAATCCGTTGCGGTTATCGGGAATTTGAATTAGCATAAGCGGATTAACATTTGCCCCTTCCGCTTCGTATAGTTTGGCAAGCTCGGCACGTTTCTCCAGCCCTGCCTCAACGACAATCTCGTCAGCCGTTTTGTCCTCAAGTTTTTTGTCCAGTTTAAAATTTTCAAAGCCTGGATTGATAACTATCTCTTTCTTTATCATTCCTTCGTCTTTTACATCTTTAAGTTCCACTTCCACGCCGCGAAATATGCCTTTGAATTGCGGCGTTGCCGAAACTTCAATCGTTATTTTCGGGTTAATGTCTTCAATCAAATCTTTTGATTTGTCCGTTTCAACGTTGCGGTGGCTTTCGTCAATGACAAGGATAATAATCCGTCCTTCCTCTTTTGTGCGGGCGACAATGTTTGAAAGATTATTATCCCGCTCGTTCTCGCGGACATAAATGTTGTCTTTCTTGTTTATGCTTGCCCAATTCAAAAATAAAATCTCATTTTCGCTGATTTTCCTGTCGTCCAAGTCTTCAAAGTAAGAACACTTAAGGCCAATACCGAATTGGTCATAATATTTTTTCAAGCTATTTCGGCTTTGGTCGTGTAGTTTATTAACAGCAATCCAGATAAAAGAAAACTTTTTGCCGTCAATGCGCGAATCAATCAGCCGTTTCAAAAATTCGGCCATCATTAAGGTTTTGCCGGAACCTGTCGGCGACTTAAAAATGCAGGTTTTTCTTCCTTCCGTATCCAAAAGATCGTTGACTTCTCGCTTCAACTTTACAACGGCATTTTCTTGATAGTTTTTAAATTCAATCCATGGCATAGTTATTTCTTGCTTTCCTCAATTATTTTTTCTATGCGCCCAACAAAGTCACTAATATCAAGGAAGAAGTTCGGATAAGCTTGACGAAGCATTGTTATCGGCCCAGCAGATACTAATACCGCCTCAATCTTCTTTCCACTAGCCGCTTGTTCCTCAACCTTAGCATACTCATTTGTAGCTTGTTCGATACTACCTCTTTTATAAGCCCTAATTTGAACAATATGTTCCAAAGAGTTCAAGATGATCAAATGATAAGACCATCCCTTTTCGGAACTCCCACGTCTATTAATTTCATTCACCGCTACTGAATATCCTTTTATCTTTTCCAGAACTTTAAGTTCATCATTCATTTTTATAATCGCTCCAAAGATTTCTTTTTGAGACATATTTTTATGTTTGGGTAGTAATTCTGTATTTTCTATTGAAGCGAATGCTGATGAAACTATGGCAAAAAAATCTAACCATTCTTTATCGCCTTGCCTTGATTTCAAAGCCTGCCCCAAGAATGTGCCCATGGTTTCAACCGCCGTTGCCCAAGAATGCTGCAATTTTGTTCTTATTTGTAATTCAAGTAGTAAACCGTTATATTCTTCTACTTGTGCTCGAGTATTGTTATATTTATATATAAGATGCAGACTTCTATATCCATCTTCGTCCCTTGGAGATTTGATATAATCTTTTTCGCCTACTAGTTCATGAATGAAACGGCTTTTATCTTTATATTCTTTCGCAAGCTTATAAACATCGTTAACTGAGTTTAAAATAGCCCTGACACCTCCAATGTCTTGCATCCTAGATAATTGCATCTTTGGGTATCTGCGTAATTTCTGAACTATGGCAGGCATGCGTTTTAATCTTTGAGCCACAAGAGGACCATTTGAATAATTTTTCAATTTTTCCCTTAGAGTAGATTGAAAAGTGTTAATTGGATATGCATGGCATGCCCTCCAACTATCAGCTATTAAGATGGACTCTTCAATAGTTAAACCATTTGGTTTATTCTCAGCAAGAACTTTACCTGCCAGATTTATTCTGCTTTTTGAAATTTCTGGAACTTTAGCAAAATTCATATTATTTAAAAATCTCCCGATATACTTTTAAGATTACTTCGGGAATAGCGCAAAGGGTAACTTTGCTTTTTACATCGGCAAATTGTTTTTCGTGCGGGTCGTCCCCGAGCGAAAAAACATAGGTGTTAAAATGTCCCTCAAATTTTTTAATCGCCTTTTTGAAGTTATCTATCGCTTCCTCGTAAAAAACAATGCCGAGATATTTATCGCTGTTTTTGAAAATCTTAAAGTCGCTTTCGTCCTGTACCAATTCAAAGGCATTTTCGCGAATGCAGAGCATTTCTGTTGATTCATTAACAAGTTTTCGCTTGTTTCTGTCTGTCGGCTCGGCTTTCACAAAGTCGCAAGTATAGTATTTTAGATTTCCACCAAGTCCAGCGACATTCTCACCTTTTCCATTCTTATATCCGCTTATGACTTTCTTCAGGCGCGGATAGCAAACATTGGTGCAGATATTATTTTCGTTGTTGGTGCAAAGTATAAATTGCCGATTGCCGCCATCTTCTTTGTTTTGGTCCAGAACTGCTTGGCCTGTTGTTCCAGAGCCAGCCATAAAATCCAAAACAATGGAATCTTTCTTGGTCGCAAGCTGGATAATTTTTTTGATTAAGTAAGTGGGCTTGGGGTGATCAAAGGCATTCCCCATACCAAGCTCGCGTAAATCTATTGTCCCTTGCTCTGTTCTAACATCGGTTTCGTCCCAGATAGATTTTACTTTTGTCGTTGCCTTTCTTGATTTTTCATATACATTCCACCCGCCATCTCGTCTTTGCCTACCGACAACATTGGACAAATCTGTTGTGTCAAAGATATTTTCTTTAACCAGCTTTTGTCCCCACCTCCAACAACTATCCTCGCCCTTGCTGTTTAGCGGATAAACTTCAACACTAAATTCCTTTGCTTTATTCAGCGAAACTAAACATTGACCATTTTTATCCTTACTTGTTGGATTTATATAAATAGGGTAATAAAGATTGGGCCGATTTTCCTTCGTGAATTTCGGGTTGCGATTTCTAAGTTCTCTCAATTCATACTTGCCGTGAGAATCCTCTAAATCAAAATCAACTTCTTTTGCCAGTTCATTTAGTTCGCCAACCTCTCCCTTGAAATAACAAAGGATATATTCATGTGTTACGGCAATAGGTAAATAGTCGCGACCACCTTTATTTACCTGAATAGTAATCATCGTGATGAAATTTCTTTCGTCAAAAATTTCATCACAAAGCAGTTTTAGCTGGGCATATTCGTTATCATCAATGCTGATAAAAATAACGCCAGCCTTTTTGAGAAGATTTTTAGCAAGCTTTAATCGCTTTTCCATAAAGGCAAGCCACTTGCTGTGCCTAAATGGATCGTCCTGCTTAACATAATCACTTTTCATTTTATCGTTGTAGATAAAATCATCATTGCCGGTGTTGTATGGCGGATCAATATAAATCAAATCAATCGCTTCATGATGCGTAAAATTCAAGACTGCAAGCGAGTGATAATTGTCGCCCTCAATCAGCAAATTAACCGGCTTACCCTTATCGTTGTTTAATTCTTTGTCTTTGGCTTCTTTCAAAATCGGAAATGGCTTGCCTGCCATCTCATTAGGGAACATTTCGCTTGGAGTTCGTGCGTCGGGATTGATAAGAGTATCAATTTTTTCTTCCGGCAAATCCCTGTGCCAGACAAGACCGTATTTTGTCTCTTTGATACGGCGAAGCTCTTTTATCAGTTCTTCTTTTGACCAATTGTCGTAGTTTATTTTTCTTGCCATAAGATTATTCAATTAAATCCTTAATTGAAATGTCTATCACTTTGGTTAATTTTGCCATAATAAGCGTGGACAACTTTTTAATTACATTACTATCAATTTTTATCATGACTGTATATTTAACACCAGACTTCCTGGCAAAATCTTCTTGGGATAAACTCTGTTTATTCCGATACTTCTTTATATTTTTCCCGATATTTATTCCTGTTGCAATAGTTTCACAAATTTAATAGTATGATAGAGATATCTTATACATTATAATTATACCAAATAAATTAAAATCAATCAACAAAAAACTCTTGACTTGGTAATGCCAATAATTTTGTGTAATTTCATATTTTTGTTTTCTTTCACACTGTTGGTGTTACTGCAAAAAGCCAATTTGAGTCTTTTTATCAAATATTGTCTATGCCAAAAATAAATAAAAACAGTGAAGAACAGTCACATGTCAACGAATATATCTATTGGTTTTTTGTTCAAGTTTTTTCCTTTTTGTGCTATAAGTCTTTTTGCAGTAACACCGGTAGTGATTTTGTCTTTTGATATACCAGAATTATTGCTTGTTTTTATGTAGTATTGTCAATAAAAAAATATATTATTCTGTTGGGATGTTTCATTTTATCCTGCTTTTTGCAAATGATTTTTCTATTAAACCTTTGACATCTTGAAATCTTTGGATACTGTCAATAATAAGTTCTACATCACCGGCTCCAATAAATAGAACTAACTTCCCCGTCTCTGCTGCATCAATAACTCCCTTAGGAACTTTAGGAATATCTTCAATAATATCATTACTTATAGACATAATTTACCCATTCCTATTTCTTAATAAAACTCATATAAGTTAACTAATTGTTAAATGGATTTTTCTATTTTCTATTAATTATACAAACCAAAACTTATAATATCAAAACTTTTTATATTAATAATTCTTTTCATTTTTTATACATATCAATTACATATAAAAGTAGATTACTTGATACAAAAAGATATAATGTATTTGAATGTATATATGGAACTTCAAAGGGAGTAATGGGGTTTAATTCGATAGAAACAATAAATGACATAAAAAGTATGTTATTATATATGTTATTGTAAATGTAAACAGAAGGAAAGGATAAAATGATGAAAAAAAGCACAATGTTGAAAATTACAAATGTTGTTCTTTTGCTGTTGTTTGTAAGTCAAGCGTTGTCAGGTTTGTTCAATGATTTTATTTCGAGGGGATTGTTTGAGGTTTTACATGAATTTGGAGGGATTGTGCTAATTATCACAGCATTGATACATCTAATTTTGAATTGGGACTGGGTTCGCTCTGCATTTTTTAAAAGGGCTTTAACTGATTAATTTTATGGAACAATTGTAGAATATTGTGTTTGATTGATTAAGTCAACTTCAAAATATTGCGTTTTATTCTTTGCGGACTTTGCGTCTTCTTAGTGCTATGGTAGTCAATTCATTAATGTTTAACATCATAAACCGTTATTCAGAGGTTTTTTCGCTATATATGTAAATGCAAGACAGGCGGCTTGGCGGTAGAATTGTTTGATTAAAACCTAAACATTGATATAACCTTATGCCTGTTAGTTATTATGGCAAGAGAAAACAAAAATTCCCCTTCCACGAAGGGGTGGCAGGGTAGCCTGACGGGGTAGTCTCTTCAAAATTCTCAAGATAAGAGAACACCCCATCCTTTCAGGACACCCCTCTCCAAGGGGGGAATTTTTAAATCAAAAACTTCTCACCTTGCGAAGGGGAGGTGTCACGCTAGCTACGGAGGTTTTTTTTCTTTTAACAAAGTGAATTTAATACCCCCTATAAGGACTCCCCCTTTTGCGAAGAGGGAGAGCCGAATATTAATATAATACCCCCTCTTACGACTCCCCCTTTCGCGAAGAGGGAAAGTCGAATATTAATATAATACCCCCTATAAGAACCCCCCCTTCTGTCATTTCTCACCTCCCCCTGTCATTTCGAGCGAAGCGAGAAATCTTTCCCTTAATTTTTAGCAAACAAAGGATTTCCCTAAGTTAAACGACGATAAAAGTTTACGATTTTTTCTACTCTGTTTGTAATTCTACTTCGAGTTGAGCCACGCGGTCAGGATAATCAGATAATATCCAATCTACTTCAGATATCAAGTATTTTTTTATTTTTTCTGGTTGATTGATAGTAAATATGAGTATTTGTATCCCTTTTTCTTTTATTTTTTTCATTTTTTCACTTGTTAATTTGAAGGACTTCTCCATTCCTTCACTTATAGCCAGCATCTTTGCAGGTGGAACATAATCTGACCAGTTGTCGCTCTGTAAAGCGGCTAAAAACTCAGCCGAATCTGCAATTGTAATACATGTTTTGATTTGGGGATATTCATTACGAATTTTTTGTATAGTCTGTGGGTGAACAGAAGCAAGGTAAACATGCTCTTGCATATTTCGTTTTATAATGGGCTCAACAATTGGTTTTATATTTTCTGTAAAAGGTTTTATTTCAAACAAAAAGGTATTGTCAGGAAAGGTTTCCAACAATTCGTCTAAGGTAGGGATGGTAATCCCTTTTCCGCGTAGGGGAAAGGTTTGTCCACCATCGGTAGTAAAATTATAGGCAGCATCTAAAGATTTAATTTCTTCTAATGTTTTCCCACTTACTGGACCCTGTCCGTTAGTGGTTCGGTTTACGGTATCATCATGAATTATTACAGCAACATTGTCCGCAGTAATTTGAACATCTCCTTCCAATAAACAGTTTTGCCACCGAGAAACAACCTGCTGATAAGCATATAGAGTACCTTCTGGAAATATAGCTTTGCCCCCACGATGGGCAGCAATTTTCGTTTTATCAAGTTTAGTATTTTTTTGCAATGTCTTTATATCATTAGCAAAAGTGTATAGAGTTATAGATAAATAAATGCCAACAAGTAATAATAATAAGTAACTATATTTATATTTCATAAAATATTCCTTATTTTTTTTGATTATATTGACAAAAAAACTTTAAACTAAGTTTCGCAATAAAATAATAAAATGTTGAAAGGAATTTGCTATGGAAAAGTGGTTCAGTAATCAAGTGGTTATAATTACAGGGGCAGGAAGAGGTATTGGTTTTTCAACGGCGAAACTGTTTGCCCAGTATGGTGCTCAACTGGTTATTAACGATTATGATACTAATTGTGCAGATAACGCTGCGAACGAACTTAAGGGTGCTGGTTATCAAGTGCTATCTATTCCAGGGGATGTGACAGACCCGCAGTATCCAGATTTGCTAATGAAAAAGACAGTGGAGAGTTTCGGCAAAATTAATGTAATTGTGAATAATGCAGGTTATACCTGGGATGGAATGGTACATAAGATGACGGATAAGCAATTTGCGGCAATGTTAGAAATTCACAATATAGCCCCATTCAGGATGATACGGGCTGCGGCACCGTATATGCGTGAAGTTGCGAAACAGGAGAAAGTAGATGGAAAACCCCATGAACCGCGAAGCATTATTAATGTATCCTCCTTATCAGGTTTGAATGGGAATATTGGTCAGGCGAACTACAGCACTGCGAAAAGTGGTGTAATTGGACTAACCAAAACCGTAGCAAAGGAATGGGGCTCCTTTGGAATTCGTTGCAATGCGGTAGCGTTTGGTTTTATAGAGACACGATTAACTCAAAACCAGGAAAGTGGTGAACAAATACAGATAGAAGGAGAGACCATACAATTAGGTATTCCTTCCCAGATGAAAGGAATGGCTGCCATGCTTACCCCGTTAGGTAGATGTGGCACACCGGATGAAGCCGCCGGACCTATTGTATTTCTTGCTTCACCTCTGGCTTCCTATATTACCGGCGTGTGTCTGGAAGTAACTGGAGGATTATAAGATTGACTTATGAAACCGGATGAAGACATACGATTTGTTTGAAAAATACCTGAAAACTATTGAATCATTGCTATCCACTAAAAGTTTTGGTAAGAATTGTTAGTAAACGCTATACATTTACAATTGGAAATTTGTAGGATTTAATTTTTGACCCCTACTACACAGTAATTTATTATACATTTTCTATCATTTTTTTCAGACGAGAAACCTCTTCAGGGGTTAATTTTCGCCATTCTCCGACGGGAAGTTCTCCGAGAGATACCCCTGCAAAAGAAGTCCTCCTTAATGAGATAAGAGGAAAGCCCACAGCATCGCACATCCTTTTTACCTCTCTCTTTTTCCCTTCATGTATAGTCAACTGAATTTTTGAACAGTTTAATGTGCGTGATAGCACTTTAACCTCTGCGGGACTTGTTTTCCCATCTTCAAGAATTACACCTTCTTGCAAATTTTTCACAGCAATAGTAGTAATAAAACCTTTAACAATGGCAATATATGTTTTTGGCACTTTACTACTCGGGTGCAATAGTTTATTTGCCAACTCCCCATCGTTGGTAAGGATAAGGGCTCCCTCAACATCTAAATCTAACCTACCCACAGGGAAAATGCGTGCGTTAACCTTTTTAACAAGGTCAATTACAGTAGGTCTGCCTAACTCGTCACTGGCGGTAGTCACAAAGCCTCTGGGTTTATTGAGGAGTATATAAACTTTTTCTGGGATTTTCAGGACAATAGGTTGGGCATCAATCAAAACTTTGTCTGTTTCTGGATTAATCTTTTGTCCCAGGGTTACAGGCATTCCATTAACGGTAATTCTTCCTTCGCGTACAAATCGTTCAATAGCACGACGGGAACCCAGACCGCATTCTGCAAGGTATTTTTGTAATCTAACCAAGGAACTACTTAAACTCCTTCAATTCTTCAGCACGGGGTAAGTCTTGCAGGCTATTCAATCCGAACATCAGTAGAAACTCATCCGTAGTCCGATATAATTTGGGTCTGCCGGGCAGTTCCGATACGCCACATACCCGAATGAGATTTCGCTCTTGCAGTTGTTCAAAAGCATGAGTAACAGAAACCCCGCGAATGGCTTCCACTTCGACCCGCGTAATAGGCTGCTTATAGGCAATAATGGCTAATGTCTCCAACAAGGCAGAAGACAGGCGATGGGTTCTCTTTATCTGAAAAAGTTTGCGGACAAAGGGTGCAAACAACGGACGCACAAATAATTGATAACCCCCTGCTATTTCCTTCAACATATAAGGAAGGCTACTGTTATTATTTATTTCCAATTTAACCTCTTCAAGTAGAGATACAACGACCATGGGGTCAGCGTCGCCAATAATTTCTGCAATGCGCTTTGCACTCAAAGGTTTATCACTTACAAATAGCAAAGCATGAATCGCCTGCTTCGTCTGGTCACGGTCGAGAGAAAATAGGAAAAGTTCTTCTTCACTCATGTCTTCGTTCAAAGGGGTATTTTCTATAGGAACTTCATCCTTTAGCGGAGTATGTTCGTCCCTTATTTCTGCATCCATATTAATTACTAATATCCTTTATATTAAGAAGAATTTACATGTT
This sequence comes from uncultured Nitrospirales bacterium, assembly GCA_964549105.1. Lineage (GTDB taxonomy): Bacteria > Hydrogenedentota > Hydrogenedentia > Hydrogenedentales > Hydrogenedentaceae > Hydrogenedens. Next base: position 7,294 of record CAZJTZ010000002.1, on the reverse strand, counting down.
TCTACCAATTACTTCTACAATGGGTCTAATTTCATTCATCAATTTTTCAAAATTTTTTAAATTTAAGGATTGAGCACCATCAGATAAAGCCTCCGCAGGATTTGGATGAACCTCGACAATGATTCCATCTGCTCCTGCGGCAACAGCCGCTTTTGACATGGGGATAACCAAATCCCATTGCCCACTGGCATGGCTGGGGTCAATGATAATTGGTAAATGTGAGTATTTTTTGACCACAGGAACCGCCTGTATATCCAGAGTATTTCTCGTTTCTGTTTCAAAAGTACGAATTCCCCGTTCACACAAAATAATATTCGTATTACCTTCTGAAATAATGTATTCTGCCGACATAAGCCATTCATTAATTGTGGACATCATTCCGCGTTTTAGTAAGATAGGTTTGTTCAATTTCCCCACGGCACGGAGTAGCCCGTAATTCTGCATATTTCGTGCACCAATTTGAATAATATCCGTATAATCAGCCACAACAGGCACTTGTTCTACCGTCATGGCTTCTGTAATGATGGGCAAATCATATTTTTCAGAGGCTTCCTTCAACAACTTCAAACCTTCTAATTCCATTCCCTGAAAACTATAAGGAGAAGTCCGAGGCTTATAGGCACCTCCACGCAAGATATGTGCACCACATTTCTTTACCCATTCCGCAATTTGCATAACCTGCTCTCGCGATTCAACAGCACAGGGTCCTGCCATGACACAGAAAAATCCAGGACCAATTTTCAGTTTTCCTACCCGAATAACACTATCCTCTTCCCGAACTTCACGACTTGCCAACTTAAACGGTTTCAATATCGGGACTACCTTTTCTACATGAGGCAGGGCTTCCAATGCGACCAGTCGCTGTTTTCCCCGCTCGTCCCCAATTGCAGCGATAACCGTTCGCTCAACCCCTTCAATAACATGAGCCTTATATCCCAATTCTTCAATGCGACTCACTACATAAGCAATATCTTCAGGCTTCCTGCTCGCCATTACAATAATCATATTTCTTTATCCTCCTACATTATTTATATAACCACAAAATTACAGTAATACTCGTTTTTTTAAGTTTATATCATACCCTTTTCCAACCCTATTCTTCAATGTTGAATACTAATTTCACACATTTTCTATGCTCTATATGCTTCAATAAATACTTTTAACCGTTATGCGGTCTCTTATATGTTTTATATTACACCTCCCCTGTCCTGATAGAAGATTAAGAAAAGATTTTGAGCAAAGTTAGAAATATTTCCCTATGTCTTTTATTGGACAGAATAAATAAAACAATGTAAGAGGAATTTGTAGGCAATCGTTAGATATAATTTATTTTTAAGAATTAGGATTAAAAACTTTTAAAACTATTTTGCCAGAGAATATGACTGTCACATTAAGTATGGCCTATACGATTTCAATATTACCTTTTCAAACCTATAAAGTAATATAATCGTTATAATATTGAGGAGTTTAAAAATATTTGTATGAATTGGTTGAAGCGTAAAAAACGATATTTTGTTTTAGTTTTGTTATTTTTAGTAAGTGCATGTGGAAGGATTGGGGACCCGGAGACTATTAAAATTGCGAAGATTGATAAAGAATACATTACCCGTGAAGACTTATACCGAATTCTTCGTGAAATGGATGACCGCGAACGACCCAAAATTATTAGTCGTGGAGATTTTCTTAGAGTATTAAACCAATATATTGACCAGCGGATAAAAATTCCCTTAGGAAAAAAATTACTTGAAGAAGGCAAAATAACATTAGATAGGGAAATTGCGAGGGAACAGTTTTTCCGTTCAGCCGGAGATGAGCAGGAACAGTTAAGGTCAATTTGGAATATACCTATTCCAGAGGGAGATGCGGTAACGCCTCTTATGGAAGTATATAATCTTACTCCTGCCAGCCTACGAGCGATGAAAGAGTATATTGAGCAGGAAACCGATAAAATTTATGAACAATTGTTAGGAGACCAGGCAATTGCCTATTTAGTCACTGAAGATATTAAGGCAGGTAAGTTGAATATCACACAGGAAGAATTGGGACGGGAATATAATCTGAGAAAAGATTCTTATCATGTATACGAGTCTATTAAATTTCGTGGGATATTTGTGCCAACTTCAATTCCCAATGCGGCAAAATTATGTGCGGAATATCGTAGCCAGATTGACGCAGGTAAAGATTTTGACAAGTTAATAGATGAGTTGCTCTTACAGAAGGAGTCAACGGTAATTGCTCCTGAGATAAAGGATATTAAGGTGATTGAAAGTGAAATTGAGAATAATCCCGCTTCGGCTCGTTTTCGTGGTTTCTGGTCTGTGGCTGAAAATGCAGAAGTAGGGACTATTTTAGGCCCTGTATATTTGCCAGAATTTCAGAGGGTGGTTCGCAGTGATACAGGTGCAATGGATACACAAATCATGCCAGATTCGTATGTCGTGTTGAAAGTGCTCGAACATCACCCAGAACGGACACCTACAATAGATGAAGTTAAACATTTACTCGCCCCACCTATTTTAATAGCCAAAAAAATGGAAGAATTAAGAAAATTACATAATGTCGAAATTTATGAGGACAAAATCCCTGAGCCTTCCTCAGCAAGGGACCAATTCACTAATCCATTGGAAGATTTATAAACAATTTAACAGTTTAATCTATAAAATATAAAAGGATTTTCTTATGAAAAAAATAAGGGTTTTTAGCCAGATAGTTTTTTTCCTATTTGCTTTATCTTCTCTGCTATATGCTGAAGAAAATAATAGCAATGATGACAAACAATCGTTTCTAAATAATATAAAACATTTACAAAAAGTTGAGTCCTATGAAGTGCAAGGGAAGATAGTTTATTCTATAAATCCAGAAGAACCATCACAAAAGCCTCAGGAAATAGAACAAAAATTTAAAATAGTTTCCAAAGGTAAAGATTTAACTTTTTTGTCATTGGATACAAGTCAAGGGAATATCCAGATTTTTCGGGATGGACCCAAATTGACTATTTATTCCGAAAAGGATAAAAAATATCTAAAAAGAGAGGCTCCGGAGAATGCAAAGTCTTTTATGCTCGTTGGAGGACCCGATTTAGTAGATTCAATTTTATACGGTGATACTGATTTAATTTCATCGGCTAAAATAAAATTAATTGAGGAAACACCGAAGCAAGAAACGGCTCAAAAAGAAAATCGTTATCAAGTTGAATCTGAAAAAGAAACGGTTGATATGTGGTTTTCTGCGGCTAATGAACCAAAATTAGTTCGTGTGCAATCTCCGATATCTACAACAGAAATTTCCACAGGAGGGGTAAAAACTTTTTATTTTGATGATTGGAAACTGAACCCTCAGATAGATGATAAGACTTTTAAGTTTACACAACCCGAAGGTGTTACTGAAATTGAAAATAAGCCAGAGAAGGATAATTTGCTTGGGCAAAAAGCACCTGCATTTACATTGCCTTCTCTTGATGGTAAGCAAGTTTCACTGGAAGATTTTCGAGGCAAGCAGGTAGTAGTATTGGACTTCTGGGCGACCTGGTGTGGGCCCTGCCGTATGGCAATGCCTGTTATCCAAAAGGTCAGTGAAGAGTTAAAGAATAAGGATGTTGTTTTCTTTGCTATTAATCTTGGTGAGGATAAAGCAAAGATAAATGGCTTTATGCAAAAAATGAACCTTAAGTTACCTGTGCTTATGGACGAGACAGGAAAGGTTGCTGAATTATATAATATTAAAGGGATTCCACGAATGGTCATTATAGATAAAAATGGCATAGTTAAAGGTGGGCATTCCGGATATTCCGCAGAATTGGAAGAGTCGCTCAAGAAAGAAATATCCACTATCCTGTCAGAGCAAGCGAAATGATATTAAAAAAAGCAATATCATGGTTAGTAAAGCATTGGAAGAAGTTTGTCGTAGCAATAATAATTTTGTTTATTGCCGTTTATTATGCAGGCGTTTATCTGTTGGATTTAGTTGGGCAGAACCATCCCCTGGTTGGCATAAAAGCACCTGAAATAACTATCAAACAATTAGATGGAACAGAAGTATCATTGTCATCTTTTGCAGGGAAGAAAGCAATCGTTTTGGAATTCTGGGCTACCTGGTGTGGACCCTGTCAGAACGCATTACCCGCAATGGAAAAATTAGCACAAAGATATGACCCAAACCAGGTGATGTTCCTTGCGGTAAATGTGTGGGATGGAGATGTAGAAGCAATAAAGAGTTTTGTAAAAGGAAAAAACATTAAAACCGTAAATATGTTTTTAGAAAAAATAGAAGAGAAGACAGACAAAAATAGAAATCTGGAAACAAGCAATAAGTTTATGTTTCATTCAATCCCCGCTATTTTTGTATTAGACGGTGACTTAAAAATTCGATACTCTTTCTTAGGGTATAGCCCCTTTCTTGAAAAGATAATTAGTAGAAATATAGACAAATTGGTTTTCGTTAATTAAATATTTCTCTATAATTTTATTAATCAGCGGAGAGTGTTAAATAACACAAACCCCTTTAATATAGGAACAAACTGGTTCCAGAAAAATAAAACTATCTTTAAGCCTTAGCTTCCCACGAATTAAGTAACTTATTAGAGAAATCTGTAAAATGTGTTTTAGATATTACGACAATTTAACATAGAAGAGTAGTAAAACTTTTTATTTATTTTTAAAAAGAACTGGGTATTAATAGACTGGGTCTATTTAAAAGGTCTGGAAAAGCAGGGGCGTATGGCAATACGCTTCTACAAAGCGCAAATTATGTTGAATATACAATTTGCAGTAATGATGAATTTAACGGCATACGGTAATATATTCTGGATAAACCCCTACATAACTCAAAAGAAAACATTAAAATCCTCTTTTGCAGTTTTAAAATTTGAAGAGATAAAAGAACTCTCCACCTTCGCGGAAGGGGGAGTCCTTATAGGGGGTATTAAATTTACTTTGTTAAAAGAAAAACCCCTCCGTCGCTAACGCGACACCTCCCCTTCGCAAGGTGAGGAGTCTTTTATGTTTCCAAGTTTTATGTTCTTACTTCGCTATTAGAGTTCTACTCTAGAAATATTATTTTTTGGATAACCCCCTTTTTTTATATTCTCTTCAATTAAAAATAAACCTGAGATACAAAAGAGAGAATGCAAAGGTATACTAAAAATTGTAACATTCCTGTCGTCTTTCTTTGCATTCTTTGCGGTAAGCAGAAAATCTAATGTTGTTGTATTAATACCTAAAACCAAGGTTTAAATAAAGAATTTTACCACCAAGGTCGCCAGGTAAGACACAAGGAATGTTAAAACATAACAGCATAATTTCAAAAGTCACCCATTTCAATTTTCTCATATTCTATCCATTCCATAAGGATTAAAACATCGCTAATCCTATTTCTTTCTATCTCTACATATCATCGTATTACTTAATTTGTGGGAAGTTAGGGATTAATTATTGAAACAAAATAGGACTCTTCTCAATTTGACTAAGTGAACAAAAGAATAATATGTTATTAATAAGTTTTGATATTATCCTACACCGAAAGGAAAGGAACAATAATGGGGAAAAAATACATACTTGCCTTAGACCAGGGAACAACAAGTTCTCGTAGTATTTTATTTGACCATGAGGGAAATGCCGTTGCAACCAGTCAACATGAGTTTAAGCAATATTATCCACGACCTGGCTGGGTAGAACATGACCCGTATGAAATCTGGAATACACAATTAACAACAGCACGGGAAGTGCTGAAAAAATGTGGTGCAACCGCTGATGAGATTGCTGCCATAGGTATAACGAACCAGCGTGAAACTACCGTTCTGTGGGAAAAGGAATCCGGAGCCCCTGTACACCCTGCAATCGTATGGCAATGCAGAAGGACGGCAGACCTATGCGAACAACTTCGCACAGAAGGACTGGAAACTGAGATTCAAAATCGCACAGGACTGATATTGGACGCTTACTTTTCAGGCACAAAAATACGCTGGATGCTGGACAATGTTTTGGGTTTACGAAAGCGTGCAGAAAAAGGAGAAATCCTATTCGGAACGATTGACAGTTGGCTTTTATATCAACTTACGGGAATCCATGCAACGGACTATACCAATGCTTCACGCACTTTGTTGTTTAATATCCACAAATTAGAATGGGATGAAACCTTATTGAACGCATTAAAAATACCGCGTGAGATACTTCCGGAAGTTCACCCCAGTAGCAAGGTATATGGCAACACGGAGGCTCTGGGCAAATCCATTCCTGTCTCTGCACTTATTGGAGACCAGCAATCTGCCTTGTTTGGACAAACTGCTTTTGATGAGGGTGCATGTAAAAACACTTACGGCACAGGTTGTTTCCTTCTTATGAATACAGGGCAAGAAGCACCCGTTTCGAAACATGGACTTCTCACTACAATTGCATGGGGACTTTATGACAAAGTAACCTATGCCCTGGAAGGCAGTGTGTTTGTTGGTGGTGCTGTAGTGCAATGGCTACGAGATGAATTAAAACTGATACAAACATCGGCGGAAAGCGAAACGGTAGCCACCTCAGTCCCCGACACAGGCGGAGTTTATTTGGTCCCGGCGTTTGTAGGTTTAGGTGCTCCCTATTGGGATATGCACGCACGCGGAATTATTACAGGAATTACTCGGGGCACATCTCGGGCACATATTGTCCGTGCTGCACTGGAATCTATTGCCTACCAGTCCGCAGATGTTGTGTTTACTATGGAAAAAGACTCACAAAAAAAGATTACACAACTTCGTGTTGATGGGGGTGCAGCTGCAAACAACTTTTTGCTACAACATCAAGCCAATGTGATAGGAAAACCTGTGATTCGTGGGTCAACACTCGAAACCACAGCATTAGGAGCGGCTTATCTTGCAGGACTTGCAACCAAATTCTGGAACGAGCAGGAAGAGTTAAGTAAGAAATGGAAAGTCAGTCGCACCTTTGAGCCCCAATGGAGCGAAGACCAACGCCAATCCGAATTGGAAGGCTGGCAAAAAGCAGTCCAACGAACTCTGGACACTAAATAAGCAACTGATAAGATTCACTTCTAACAATAAACCTTATCCAAATAAAAATTATCTATTTGCCCATAACTCCTAATTTATTTTATTTTCTCACCAATTTTCTATATCATTCTGTTCCGGGGCAGTAGCCATCCTCGCCGATACCTGGACATGGATAGTAACCACCCATGTTGAAGAATTGTATCAGCCTTAATAATTCACCTAAATCAATTGTCCAATCTTGCTCGTCATAGTCAGAGGCATGTGGAGTGCATGTCTTATCTCCGTCATAACCACCAGCATAAC
>CAZJTZ010000001.1:0-375302 GCA_964549105.1 uncultured Nitrospirales bacterium | reverse complement strand
GCTTGTAGACGATGCAATTATAGTCGGTGAATCTATATATTACCATCGTCAACGAGGTGCACCTCCTATGAAAGCAGCCTTACTAGGAGTGGAAGAGGTAGGTTTTCCTGTAATAGGGGCTGTAACTACAACTATTGCTTCATTTCTGCCTTTAGTCTTTATTGGCGGTATAATGGGTAAATTTATTCGTATTTTACCTATCGTGGTTATTTCTGCGTTGACTGTCTCATTATTTGAGTCACTTTTGCTATTACCTGCCCACTTAAATAACCTTCCTGATTTATCACATACTATTAAAAATACAGATACTCGAAGGCATCCTTTTAAAAAATTAAGATGGACAGTTAGTGATTTTCTTGACCACTTTATAGATAATTATTATCTTCCTTTCCTGAGACTTTTATTAAAACATCGTTATATTGCTTTCAGTTGTTTTGTTATGATATTGCTTTCAGTTTTGGGATTATTACAGGGTCAGTTTTTAAAGTATGAGGTATCTTCTGATGTGGATGCAGATGTTCTAAGGGCACGGGTAGAATTCCCAGCAGGCACACCTATACATATCACAAGAGAGGCTGTAAAAAGAATGGAGGCTTCACTAAAACGACTTTCAGAAAAAGTAACAACAATGAGCGGAGAGCCATTAATCCAGAATGTTTATAGTTGTGCGGGTCAAAGCAGTAGTGGCTTTTCTGCATCTGGCGGAAGTAATATGGGTGAGGTCAGGGCAGAGATGTTACCTTCTGAACGGAGAGGTATCCATGCAAAAAAAATTAGTTCTATGTGGGCAGAAGAAACGGGGAAAATACCGGGAGCATTAAAGCAGAATTTTACTGCTGCTGGTGGAGGTCCTCGTGGCACAGGAGTAGAATTATGGCTACGCAGTGAGAACCTGGGTGATATAATACAGGCAAGTAAGGAGATTAAAGAAAAACTGGGTAGTTACGATGGTGTATATCAGATTGAAGACGATTATTCTCCTGCAAAAATGGAAGCAAGATTTAATCTAAAGCCTGAGGCAAACACACTTGGAATTACCCTTAGTTCATTAGGAACACAATTAGCCGGTGGTTTCTTTGGTGAAGAAGCAGTGAGAATACAAAGGGGTAGAGATGATATTCGTATTCGGGTTCGTTATCCGCGAGAAGATAGAAGCTATCTCTCTATATTAAATGATGTTCGTATTCGAACACCACAGGGAAATGAGGTTCCATTACACACTGTTGCGAATGTTGAATTTACCCCGGGCTACACCACTATTACTCGTCTTGATGGCTTACGACGCGTCGTAATAACAGCAGATATTGATACGACAAGAGCCAATTCACAGGAGATTATCGGTGATTTGAGAGAAAACTTTTTACCAGAAGTTCAAAGAAGACATCCCGGCTTGATATGGTCTTTTGAAGGACCACAAGAGGATAGCAGAGATGCGATGAATTCTCTAAAGGTTGGATTCCCTATAGCACTATTGGTTATTTTTTTAATTATTTCTACTATTTTTCATTCTTATTCACAGCCTATACTTATTATGTTTACCATTCCATTTGGAATAATTGGTGCGCTTATCGGACATTTATTATTTAGAGAAACAATAACACTTATGAGCATTTTCGGTATTGTTGCACTTGCAGGGGTGGTAGTTAATGATGCCATTGTCTTTGTTGATTGTTTTAATGCCAATTTAGCCGAAGGAAACAATTTCATATCAGCAATTATTCAAGCAGGTAAACGCAGATTTCGTGCTGTCTTCATGACTACTACAACTACCGTAGGAGGTATGCTAAGTATCCTGTTCACGCGTGATTTACAGGCACAGTTTCTTAGACCCATGGCAATTTCTCTGGCAATTGGGCTATTGTTTTCAACAACAATAACCTTATTACTTCTCCCTGCTCTAATCGGGATGTTAAACGATATTCGGAAGGCATTTCATATTATAAGGAAAGGGAGAATTCCAACCCGAGAAGAAGTCGAACCTGTGTTCGCTGTATTAGAAGAAAAGAAACAATTAAAAGATAGCACATTGTAGGATTTCTAATAGAAAGGATGTAAAATTATGATTGAACCTTTATTAATCCGCTGGCGAAGTTTCTATTATGGACTGAAATTTGCAAAAAAAGGGAAAAGATGTCGGATTCAGGGCAAACATTTTACGATTGAAGGGCATGTAGAATGTGGTGATTATACCCGTTTCCGTGATTTTGTAATTATGCGAACACATAAAGAAGGAAAGATAATCATAGGAACACATTCTCTATTAAGTTATTACACACTTTTGGAATCTACCACAATGATAAAGATGGGAAATAATACCGCTGTTGCAGAGTTTACTGTGATTAGAGATACGAACCATGTTTTCTGGGGAACTAAAGAGCATTTCTCGTTGACGCCGCATATTGCAAAGCCGATAATTATCGGAGATGATGTTCTAATTGGTAGTAGATGTTATATTCACCCCGGAGTCGAAATAGGCGATGGTGCAATTATAGGCGTTGGAAGTGTCCTTTCAGAAGATACAAAGGTAGGTCCGTTCGAGATATGGGCAGGTGTGCCTGCTCGAAAAGTAGGGCATCGTTTAGAAAATGTTCCACCTGATAAACTTCAACAAACAGAGGAGTTAATAAAAAAATATGGTGTGCGTAAATTCAGATATTAAACATAAAAAAGTCTCATTATGTATTTTATCTATTTCTCTTTTCCTTTGTTTAATAAGCAATTTGTCCTATTCTGAAAATGGCGATATTAAAATTTATGAAGCAAACAGTGGAGAAGTATCTTCCCAATTGCCCTTGCCAGAAGTTCTGGATTTAGAGACAGCCCAGAAGATAGCCTTGGAACAGAACCCTTCTTTGAAAGCGGTAACACAACGGATTGAGCAGGCTCACCAACAGGTGAAGCAAGCCCTTGCTCAATACTATCCCGAAATTACTGCAAGTTATATGGCTTCTCATACAGAACTGTCCGATTCTTCAATACGCCGTTCCCAGAAGGCTATATGGGAACAAAGTGCAAGTTCCATTTCGCAATCAATACTTCGAGGCGGTTCAACAACAGGAACAGGCACAAATATTCTATCTTCTGTCCCATGGGATACCTCGATTAGTTCAATGATTTCTGCTTATCAAGCAAGTAGCAATGTTCCTGAATCACAGGATAATTATGCACTCAATTTTATTGTTCGTTATACCTTATTTGATGGTTTTGCTCGTAAATATTCACTTGCTATGTCGCAATTGATTGAAGTGTCAACAAAGGAATCACAAAAAGAAGCAATTCGTCTACTTTTGCTTTCCGTTGCTAACAGTTTTTATGCCGTGCAATTAGCAGAGGAAAACCTCCGTATTGCAGAAGCAGACAAGGCTTTTAATGAAAGACAATTGTATGAAGCCCGAGTGAAGCAAGAGATGGGAGCAGGCTCTCTAAGTGATGTGTTGAATTTTGAAGTAGGTTTACGGTCAGCAGAGGCACAAATTATTTCTGCACGCCAAAACCGCGAAATTGCACGAATTGCACTGGCAGGTGTGATGGGACTTCCATCAAGTTTCTTGCCAGAACATGTTGAACTTGTTTCTCTGAAATATGAGACAGAGGAAGACTTAAAAAAACCTGGTGTAGACGAACTTTTAGCAATGGCTTTACAAAACAGACCCGATTTGCAAATGTTAAATATCAGTATCCAACAATCTGAAAAAGAGTTAGGCATAGCCCGTTCCTCTCTTTATCCTCAAATGGGAGTTTCCTTGTCTCGTTCTGCTACGAGGTCTGTAGATAGTGAATTTTCCTCAGATGATTTTGGCACAACAGTTAGTTTTGATGTCTCATATAATATTTTTTCTGGGGGTAGAAATCGTGCGAAAAGAGCAGAAGCACGCGCAAGGCTTAGAGAATCAGAACAAAATTATTATGCAGGGAGAATTTCTGTTGCTACAGATGTCCAGAGTGTAGTTCAGGAATTAATGTCTGCTCAGGAACAGTTAAAACTACAAAGGGAAACCGCTGAATATGTTCGGAAAAACAGAGATTTAGTAGAGCAAGAATATAAGGCAGGTCAGGCATCTTTGGTTCGGTTAAATGAAGCGCAAAAAGATTTAGTCGCAGCAGAAGGAAGACTCGCTTCTGCACGGGTTTCCTTATTCCTTGCATGGTTCCAGTTAAGAACAGTTACCGCTGAATCCCTCAAAGAATATGGAACGCTTTAGTAGTAATCCACTCCTCTCATATACAGCTTATATGTTATATATGTCCTATAATCTTCTTATCAACTATTAAAACAGAGTCATTTGTTGCTTTATTTGATATTTATATTTGTATTAGAATTCTAACATATTCTTTTATCAAGGTTTGGAAAACAAATAATAACTACTAATGGAGTTTCTATTATGAATAAGAATTATTCTCAATCACGAAGAACATTTATGAAAAGTGTTCTCACGGGAACGATGGGTGTTACCTTAGCACCTACTATTATCCCTTCCTTTGTTTGGGGACAGAACCCGACTCCCTCGCCAAATGAAAGGATTACGCTTGCATGTATTGGAGTAGGAGGACAGGGGAAATATGACATGAGTGCTTTCCTAAACATTCCAGAGGTGCAGGTCGTAGCCGTTTGTGATGTAGATGATAATCACGCAAACGAGGCGAAGAATATGGTAAATGATTTCTATGCACAGAAGAAGGATTTGCCGAGTTACAAAGGTTGTGATGTATATCATGATTTTAGGGATGTTCTCGCTCGTAAGGACATTGATACAGTGATGATAGCAACTCCAGACCATTGGCATCCATTAATCTCTGTTGCAGCGGCTAAAGCAGGAAAAGATATTTATTGTGAAAAGCCCCTGACCAATTCAATTCCTGAAGGAAAGGTAGTCGTTGATACGGTTCGTAAGTATCGGCGGGTATTCCAGACAGGTAGTCATGAGCGTTCACGCGATAATGCAAGGTATGCCTGCGAGCTAGTGAGAAATGGGCGAATTGGCAAACTTCATACTATACATGTGAATATGCCTGTGGATAATCATACCCCAATTCCTCCGCAACCAGAAATGCCTATCCCTCCTGGTTTCGATTATGATTTCTGGTTGGGTCCTGCACCCAAAGAACCCTATACTGAGAAGAGATGCCATTTCTGGTTCCGCTATATTTTGGATTATAGTGGTGGTGAAATGACTGACCGTGGTGCACATATTATTGACTTAGGGCAATTGGGCAATGGCACAGATAATACTACGCCCATTTCTGTGGAAGGTAAAGGAATCTTCCCGAGGGAAGGCTTATTCAATACAGCCATGAGTTATGAATTCCGCTTTGAATATGCAAATGGTGTGGAAATGATTGGTAAAAGTGTTGGTCCTCGTGGAATTAAATTTGAAGGTGATAAAGGATGGATTTTTATATTTATTCATGGTGGCGACTTGAAGGCAAGTCCATCTTCGCTACTTCAAGAGACGATAGCGCCTAATGAACTTCATCTGGGAAGGAGTAAGGGACATCATAAGAATTTCATTGATTGTGTCAAATCACGCAAAGACCCAACGGCTCCAGTGGAAGTGGGCTATCACACGGCTACAATGTGCCATATAGCAAATATTGCTATGCGACTTGGTAGAAAATTAAATTGGGACCCAGAGAAAGAGATGTTTGTCAATGATGATGAAGCAAATCGTATGATGCAACCGTCCATGAGAGCACCATGGACATTAGTTTAATAATAAGGAGAGAAAAAATGAAAAACATATATGCAAAAATATCAATTATAGTAACACTAGTCATTTTAGTATCCGTTGTTATCTATGCACAGGAAGTTCCCGATATTAAGAGTTCTCTGGACTACTTGAAAACATATAAGTTTGGAATGAATAGAGAACCATTAGAACCTATCCTTAACGCTGTTAGAACTACACAAAATAACCCTCAAAAACAAGAACAACTGTCAAAACAATTGGTCAGTGTTCTTCCAGAAACATCTATTGATGGAAAGAGGTTTATTGCCCGTCAATTACTGTTTATCGGAACACCATCCATTGTTCCCGATATTGCTCCTTTGCTAAACAATCCTGAAACGATTGATATTGCATGCCGTATTTTAGAGCAAATTCCAGGAAAAGAGGCAACACAATGCTTAATAGAAGCACTACAACAATCCACAACAGATGATGACAAAGTTTTTATCATCAATGCGTTAAGTCGTAGAAAGGATGCACAATCCATAGAGGCTTTAATCGCCTATTTAGACAATTCATCAGAAAAGGTTTGCAATTCTACGGTCCTTGCCCTTGCCTCTATTGGTGGCAAAGACGCAGCAAAAATACTCTGGGATTGGGCAAAAAACAAGAATACCATAGAAAAATTAGAAGTCCAATCATCTATACTCAAAATTGCAGATAAGTTGTCGTCAGATAAAAATGAAAAGGACACTGTTCTGGAAATCTACTCTTCCTTATTTGCAGATAATCGTGTTACATCTGTAAACAAGGGATATGCTTTGCGTGGGCTGGTTCAATTAAAAGGGAAGGAAATGTTTGATGAAGTCTGGAACTGTGTGATGAGTGAGGATAAGATTCTCTCTGCAACCGCAGTAGATTTGTTAAAAGACCCGTCTTTTCCTAATAATTTGGTTGCTGAAAAGTGCATAAATACATTGAAAACAGCCAGTCCTCGAATTCAATTAGGACTGTTGGAAATAATAGCCTCTCGTAAAATTGCAAGTGCTATGCCGCAAGTTTTGGAGTTAGCCGAGGCCGCTGAACCAGAAGTAAAAATTTCTGCAATCCAGTGCCTTGCAAAGATTGGGGACATTAAGGCAATGGAATCTTTAATGAACATGGCATTGAATGCACCAAAAGAAATTAAAGAGGTTGCACAGGATACACTAACAAAAATGGATATTCCCGATGGAAACAAGTATTTGATGGAAAAGATTCAAGGGGAAAATCCAGAGGTAAAAAAACTGGCTGTGCAATTATTAACAGAGCGGAGAGCAACCGACGCAAGAGACTTAATGGCAAGTATTATAGAAAAAGGCGATAAAGATGTTTTAGATGATGCGTTGACCTATTTTGGAATAGTAGGCAGAGAATCAGATTTACCTTTATTGTTTAGTAAACTAATGACAGATGAAACCAATGCCCCTGCTTACATAACTACTATTTCTTTGATTCTCGATAAAATGGTTGATGAAACGCAAAGGGTCAAGACAATTACAGAACAATGGAAACAATGCCAGAATGATGCACAAAAGAAAGCAATGATTTTTTTATTGGGCAATTTGCAAAGTCCTGAATCCTTCACTGTATTGAAAGAATTGTTGAGTAGCGAACCGACATCGAAATCGTCTATTTTACAGGCAATGGCTCGTTGTGAAGATGTTAATGCGTTAAATGAAATAATGAGTGCTATTGAAAAAGAACCAGCAGGTGATGTGAAAAATGCTGGGATTTTATCTTCATTAGACCTTTTGAGAAATCTACAAAACCTTACAGAGCGGCAGAAATATGATTATTATGTCAGCCTCTGGAAGATGGTAGGAGACAATCCAAATCTCCAAAAGAATATATTGGGTGGTATATCCAAATTGAGTTTGCTGGATGCGTTCAATTTCGTTGAAGGTATAAGTGTGACAGATACACTAAAAGCAGTTTGGGCAAATGCTCGGTTTAACCTTGCGAAAAATTTATGTTTTGCTTATCCCTCAAAAACTGTATCTATTCTCGAAGAAGCACTTCCTAATTTGAAAGATAAACAAGCAGAAGAAGTAAAACGGCTACTAAACGGTCTTAAAAATGTTGGCGAGTTTTTACCTATCTGGAGTGTAAGTGGACCCTATAAGGTGGAAAATTACGACGCAAATCGTTTATTCAATGAAATGTCATTTCCACCAGAAACAGATTTAAATTCTGTTAAAGATTGGCGAATTCTACCTATGAAGGTTCGTGACGATGGCTTGATATATGGTGACTTATTTGAATTCCTAAATGGTGAATTAGAATGTGTTGCTTATGTTGCATGCAAAATTACTGTTCCTGAACCAGCCGCAGCAAAAATTTTATTGGGAACTAATGATGGAGTAAAGGTCTGGCTTAATGGAAAATTGATTCATTCATTTCCAGATGGGAGAACAATGATTCCAGATGAAGACCAGTTATCTGTCAATTTAGATAAGTCAAATATACTGTTAATGGCTGTCTATAATCAAGGTGCCAATTGGGAGTTTACTGCTAAACTTCAGGGCGTTAATCGAGATAAGATAGTTATTGAACCTTATAGTCCATAATAATCACATAAAAAATTGAAATTGTAAAAGGTAGGTTTTTGGGGTGGAGAATACTGCCTATTTACATTTGTATATCTTCATAATCATAGAAGAGAAGGAGTAACCTTTACTGTGCCTCAACTGGTGATTGAACAGCCAGGTATATCTACACAAACGGTTCCTGTTGGGGATAAGGAAATCATTTTGGGTAGGTCTAATGATTGTGATGTAATTCTTAGTGTAGAAGAGGTGTCTCGACATCATGCGAAAATATTAGTTAAAGATGGGAGTTATATTATTGCAGATTTGAAGAGTCTGAACGGAACTTATGTAAATCGCCAGCGTGTTGTAGAACAATCGCTTAAACATTTAGATGAAATATGGTTAGGTAGTAAATGCCATATCGTTTTTAGAGATGATATTCGTTATGGAAAAACAACCGATTTTGATAAGGTCAATGCCCGTGAGAGTGAAATTATCAGTCAGGTAGAACGGGTTCGTGGAGAGGTGGAACAGGTTGAGAACACTTTATTCCAGATAACAAAGGATAAGGCTGAGCAAACATTTAAAGAGAGGAAAGAACAACCACCTCCATCTATTGATGTTAAAAAGTTAAGTCGTGCTTATCGTAGGCTGAATGTTTTGTATAAAACGAGTCAAATCATGGGTTCTGCTCGTAACCTGGATTCAAAATTGTCGCAAGTATTAGATCTGGTAATTGAAGTCATCGGAGCCGAACGCGGGTTTGTTCTTCTTAAAGACACAGATAACCAAACACTGGTTACAAAAGTAGCAAGAGAAATGGGGAATGGATTAGGTGCGTCTTCTCCAAGTATGGGTATTGCAGGAAAATCAGCAATAGATGGAGAACCTGTATTGATGACAGACCGTTCCATAGATACAGAATTTGGAATGAGGGAGAGCGTAATTTCGCGGGAAATTGCCAGTGCTATGTGTGTCCCCTTGAAGATTGAAAATAGGATACTGGGTTCTATCTATATAGACACCATTAAAAAGAAAGCATTTTTTGATGAGGAAGACCTCGAACTTTTCTATTCAATAGGTAATCAGATTGCACTTGCTATTGAAAATTTTCAACTTAATCAAAAAATGCTTAATGAGGAACGGAAAAAGGATAATTTCAGGAGATTTCTGCCAGATATTGTGGTTGAGCACATAATTAAGGAAGGCTCTGCTATTCAATTGGGTGGCGAGAAGAAGAGAGTAACCACCATGTTTTGTGATATTAGAGGTTTTTCTCAATTAGCAGAACAATTCTCTCCACAAGAACTGGTGTATATGCTTAATGAACATTTTACAGCCATAACAGAACTTATTTTTGCGTGGCATGGAACTCTGGATAAGTATATTGGTGATGAAATTATGGCTATATTTGGTGCTCCCCTTGCCACAGGAGATGATGCTTATGCGGCAGTTTGTGCGGGATTGAATATATTAAAGCGAAACGAAGAATTGAACACATTAAGGGTATTGGAGGGAAAACCTGTCTTCCAGATTGGCATAGGAATTGAGACAGGAGAGGTGATAGCAGGTTTTATCGGCTCACCAAAGAGAATGGAGTATACCGTTGTGGGAGACCGAGTCAATACTGCGAAAAGACTATGTGATATGGCAAATCCGGGAACGGTTGTGGTCGGTAGTGAAACATGGTCAGAATTAAAGGGAAGGGTAAAAGGAACCCCTATTGGCACATTTAGATTAAAGGGTAAAGAACGACTTATTATTGCTTACGAAATCACTGGGCTCTTATAATTTTTTTGTTCTTTATCTTGTTGATTTCTGAATAAACCTTTTATCAGAGCCGATTAGGGTTTGCTTTGTGGAAGGAGGAATTTCCAGATTATAAGTGATAGGGCAATGATTCCAATGATTACTACAATAATATGGAAAATCCACATTTTTAGAAAACTTGTTCCAGTAACATCAGAATCCAACTCAACTTTGCTGGGGCTATATAGAAGTTCTGGAGGTTGATTCTGTTCGTAAATTGATTGAGCCATCTCCATTGCTTGTAATGCTTGTTTATAGACTGTATTTTTGATTACTTTCTTGCCATACGGCGTATCTAAAACTATATAACCGGCTTTTTTCCAACTATCCTCCAATCTTTTTTTTCGCAATGCAGGTGCTTCATAAGAAATTTCAAGCCGATGTCCAAGTTCACGGTAATGCAACTGAGGTGTCTCCCAGGGTGTATCCACCACTATCTCAACGGCTTTATTTTTTAGTTCAGGAATAGAGGTATTATTCAGCCATTGGTTTTGAATAACAATACCCCCGTAAAATTCGGATTGGTCACGCTGGATTTTTATTAAAAAAGTTGGAATATTTTCAGGCACTTCACCATAAAAATCTTGTGCTCCAAAATTTGAACTTAAAACAACTATACTTAAGAACAAATAAGACATAGAAAAATCCATAAGTAAAGGTTTTTTTACTCTTTTTCGTTATATGATATATGATTGTATGATATTTAGTAATTACTTCCATAATTTTAAAAGGAAGACAAAAATTTATACCAATAGTTATATATATAAAATAATGAAAAAAACTTGTTTAACATGGATTTTTATTTTTCTGATTTGCACGATATTTAGTAATTTTTCGTGCAAATCTACACCAAAAGAAAAAGAAACGGACATTTATGGTGAAAATCTAACTATACAAAGGGAGAATGTATTTGACCTTGTAAGAGAATCGGCATTGTTAAATGTGATTGTTCGTAGATTGGGAGATGATTATCCTGTTTCAATTTCTATAGTAAGTGGAACAGAGAATCGCTGGGTTCAGTTTGAAAATCCAGCAAAGGAGATACCAGAATTAATAAAACAAATTGCTGCCAATACGAATATGGCATGTCAAAATATTGATAATTACTTTTTTTTGTATCCTACGGAACAGACAGTTTATGAAACTTTAACCCGTTTATCTATATCTGGTGGACTACCCAAAAAATATAAAGATATAATCGTTTCTGCAAGTTTTGGGGCAGGTACGCAATTATTTAATGTTTTGAATAGTCTGAACTTTACTTATGGTTGTAATATTGTTGCAGACAATAGCCTTGCAGAGTTGCCTGTGGGCGAATTGGTTATATCTAAATTGCCATTGATTACATCACTGGAAATGATATTTAAGAGTGCCCGTGTAGTCTCTCAAAACTTAAAATGGTGTGCGACAGACGATTTTATATTTCTATATACACCGCGTAATACTCGACTTGATGAACTAACAGATTGCAAAGTATTTCATACTGAAAAGACACAGCCCTTATTCGAAAAGGAGGTAATAATTTCTCTACCGAAATCTGTTCCATTAGATAAAAAAGTTTCACTCCCTTTTTATGATGGTGCTATGCCACTATCTAAAGTGGCTCCTGTTCTTGCAAATCAGACAGGGCTGACTATTGAAATGATGCCGGGAACGGAGAACCTTCCAGTGAATCCCTGCTACCTGAATAAAATAAAACTTAAAACGGCTCTTGACCTGCTGGTTTCCCAATGGTTGGACAAATCCTATTCTTATATTATTGAGAATGAAACAATTGTGTTTACCAAACAGGCAAATAATAATGTCTAATAAAAAAACTCTGGAAAGATGTCAATTACAAGAATAAATCAAAGTATCTATCTTACAAAAAATAATTACAAAAAGAGGATGTGTATTTGCATATTTATTTCATTAATAATTCATCTTATTCTTCTAACTATACTAACGAGAGTTTCAGTTATTGTAAAAGCACCTTCATTTACTGTTTCATCACAACCGATTAAAATTGAATTTGTAAAACAGGAACAGCAAAAAACATTTAAGAAACTTGTTGAGGTAACAACGCCGTCAGATGAAGTACCTACGAATACAGAAAACATTGCAGAATTTAACTCCGTGTCTTCTGGACCTGAAAAAAAGGAAGGGGACCAACCCGGTCCTCCTTTGATGGAAGAGTCTAAATTTGAGACATTGGGTTCTCATCCACAACAGACTCTACTTGCAAATGTTACTCCCCAATCCAAAAGTCCACAAGCAATAAATACAAATAATAAACCGTCAAAAAAAGAGGAAGTTCCGGAGGTATTAAGTAATATTAATAAAAAAGAAGAGAAGGTAATGCTTAAAAAAGAAGAGGTAGCCTCTGTGATAGTTGGGAATGAACTACCAAAAGAGAATAAAAACGAACAACAAATAGCACAGCCTGAACATTTAACAGGTTCTATCCAAAAGCCACAGGGAAAATTGTATAATCAAGTAAAAAAAGAGGGGTTACTTGGTTTTGAAGCAATTCAGGACCAATTAGCGCCTTATTTAAGAGAGATTCAAAGAAAAGTAGAACAGCATTGGATACATTATTTATTAACCCGTTATTCAGGAACGAAACCTACAGAAGTTGTTATTGACTGTGAGATAAATTCGGAGGGACAAATTGTTAAAATAGAGGTAGTGAATGAGCCAAATGACCTATTATATGTTGGCATTTGTAAACAAGCCCTGCAAAAATCTTCACCTTTTTTACCTTTTCCATTTCAGGTTCCTGACATATATCAAAACAAAAATTTACAAATTCGCTGGACTTTTAACTTTATGTAGAGGAGTTGATTCATGAATTGGCTTAATATGTTGTATGAAGGTGGATGGGTTATGGTGCCATTAGGAATATGTTCTGTCCTTGCGTTGGCTATTGTATGTGAGCGTCTTTTTGCATTAAGGAAAACGAAAAATATACCTATGACTCTTGTACAATCGCTCTCTTATGTGAACACGGAAAAAGATTTGGAGACCATTCGTTCCTCATCACAACGAACTAATTCACCTCTCGGGATACTTATCACTGAGATTATAAACCTCAGAAATGAGCCCAAAGATGTATTGACAGAACATATTTACACATTGGGTCGGACACAAATAACCCATTTAGAGCGTGGGCTAACACTGTTGCAAATTATTGCGATGATAAGTCCTTTGCTGGGGTTGCTTGGCACTGTTTTGGGTATGGTTGATATATTTAATGTCATTACCGCAGGAGGACTCGGAAATGCTCAAATGTTGGCACAGGGTATTTCCAAAGCCTTGATAACAACCGTGGTCGGGTTAATTATAGGGATTCCTTCTTTAGTGGCTTATCATCTATATTTGCGAAAGGTCGAGGAAATAGGAATAGAACTTCAGGGAATTGTTATTCCCTTTTTAACAAGAGTGAAAAACATTGTCAAATAGTTATAGTTTTAGTTTTGAAATTCATTTTTCATAGCATAGGTAATTTTTCATATAATATAATTAGAAAAAGATGGAGACATAATTTATGGGTGAATTAATTAAAGAATTTTGGGACTTTTTAAAAGTTAGGAAAAGATACTGGTTAGCCCCAATTATTATTACTTTATTACTACTGGCTGCTCTATTTATTTTTGCAGGAAATGCGGGGGTCATTTCTCCATTTATTTATGCTCTTTGAGGCTTATGGTTACCTGTATTTCCTCTGCTCCCGTTTGATATAGAAGGAATTGTATGTCAAAAGAAACGAGGGTCCGGTTTGTTTTAATATTAATACTTGCGTTAGCAGTGATTTTGAGAATTTGGTATCTTTATGAAGTGTATTTATATGCACCGGATTATTCAGCCTTACAACAAGACCCTGAGGTCCAGGATTATTTTGCCCGGGCAATAGTTACAGACAATTGGAGTGTTCCTGAGGGTGTAACTGACCCTGAAATGCGAACTACTCCATTCTTTCGTCCACCGGGACATGGTTATTTTTTAAGTTTTATCTATCGCTTTATTTCAGATAGTTACCTTGCTCCCCGGATAATTAATTCAATAGCAGGTCTTTTAACTGTATTGTTGGCTTTTTATTTAGGCAGGGCAATATTTAATGAATGGGTAGGCATTATTTTCAGTTTTTTAATGGCTACTTATAGTTTGTTTATTTATTGGGAAGGGGAAGTGAATGACCCTGCTCTGTTTGTATTTTTTGTTGTCCTCATTTTTTATATTCTTTATCGTTGGAGTATTCATCTGAAATGGTTCTGGTGTGTAGCGTTAGGTTTGGTGATAGGTGCTTATGCAACCATGAGGCCCAATATCCTGTCTTTTGGACCCTTTATAGCCTTGTGGATGGTCTGGATTGCAATAAAGCATAAGAGATATTTAGCCTTTATCCCTTCCTGGATTGCGCTGTTATTTTTCACCTTTGTTCCAATAATACCGATTACTATTAGAAATTATGTTGCCTCAGGGGAATTTGTTCCTATATCCACTTATTTCGGTGAAAATCTGTTTATTGGAAATAATCCTGAATCTGACGGAACGACACCATGGAACCAATATTTGCAAAAATTGGAAGGGACAGGAAATTGGACAGCCCGTGATTATGTGAATGTAGTAAAAGGTTTGGGCAGAGAGTTAGGCAAAACTGATTTGAGTCATACAGAAGCCTCACGAATATTTGCTCAGAAAGCAGTTGAGTATATAAAAAGTCATCCCAAAGAGACAGTTATACAGGTCATTAAAAAATTTATTCTTCTATGGTGTCCGATTGAAATTACATGTAATAAGGTTGTTTACTATGAATTGCAACATTATCCACCATTAAAATATTTACCTACTTTTCCATGGGCAGGTGGCCTTTTTCTTGCAGGGACGATTTATCTCTTCTCAAACCTGAAATCTTCAATAAAAAAGAAGAATTTTTACTGGTTTTCTCATGGAGGAGAGACATCACAATTGTGGGATTTATTGTTCTTAATCTATATATTTATCGTTATCTATCTGTGTAGTTTTTTGATGTTCTTTGTAAATGGCAGAGCCCGAGTCCCTATTCTTCCTTTGTTTTTTCTTATAGGTGCAAATTTAATTTATGGGTTAATTCAATTTTTAAGAAATAAAGAATGGCTATCCCTTACTCGATGGATTTCGGTTCTTTTTATTTGTTTTGTTTTGCTTTCTATCCGTTGGATTCCTTTTGAGCCCGATTTAGCAAGGTGGCACTATCAGCGTGCCGATTCATATTTAAGGAGAGGACAAATACAAAATGCGTTATCCGAAGCACAGACTTTGATTTATATGCCGCATAGTTTGCCCTATATGCACCATCGTTTAGGAAAGGACCTATTTAATCGGGGTTACTATGAGGAAGCCCGGGAACAGTTTGAAAAAGGTATTCGGCTTGACCCAAATTATCAAGATATGTTTTATTATCTCGGCAAAACCTATCTTGCTCTAAAAAATGAAGAGAAGGCGGAAACTTTTTTTCGAAAATCGTTAGAACTAAATCCGGAGGATGCTCGTGCTCATAATGAACTTGGTGAAATTCTTGAACAACAAGGGAACTGGAAAGAGGCACTTGCCCATTATGAGAAGGCTTTGAAGGTTGTTCCTAATTTTACTTATGTATTGGACAAATATGGCAGGATACTGTCTTCACATGGGCGTTCAGAGGAGGCATTAAAATTTTACCAGAAAGCATTAGAAACAGACCCTACTTATCAAGATGTCTATTTTCTTATTGGTAGGGAATTGAAAAATCTGGGTCGTTTAGAAGAGGCAAAGGAGATATTGAACAAGGCAATAGTCTTAAATCCAAATGATGCACGAGCCCTTTGTGAATTAGGAAATATATTAGCAGATGACGGGGAATGGGATGGTGCAGAGGATTGTTATCGCCGTGCCACATTAGCCAAACCGGATTTTGCTTATGCGTATGAAAGGTTAGGCAGGATTCTGTTTGCCAAAGATATGCTAAATGATGCTGAAATGGCTTTGAAAAAAGCAATTGAGTTAAATCCAGAATATCAGGATAGCATTTATTTATTAGGGTGTGTGTTAAAGAAACAGTCAAGATTAGATGAAGCAGAGAAGTATTTCCGCAGGGCAATAGAACTTAATGTTCGCGATGCACGTGCCTGGAACGAGTTAGGTGAAATTATGGAAGAGCGAAAAAATTATGATGAGGCACTTGTCTGTTATGAAAAGGCTTTAGAAGCATATCCACAATTTTCGTATGTGCTTGCGAAAATGGGTGCTATATTAGCAAATAAAAGGGAGTATGAAAAATCGTTAGAGAAGTTACGGTTAGCCTTAAATATAGACCCAGGTTTCCAAAATGTTTGCTACATGATAGGGCAGGTATTAACCCAAATGGGGAAAAAAGAGGACGCAATCTCTTATTTTCGAAAAGCACTTCAAATGAACAATGAAGATGCTCGCGCCCACCGAGAATTAGCCATCTTAATTCAGGATGATAACCCTGAAGAAGCAATAGAGCATTTTAAGAAGGCTCTTGAAATTGTTCCTGATTTTACTCTGGTATTAAACAACTGGGGAAGTCTACTGGTTAAGTTGAATAAATGGGATGAGGCGGAAAATAAATTTTATGAGGCACTAAAAATAAAGCCGGGTGATGAATTGGCATACTACAATTTGGCTCAGTTAGCGGAAAAAAAGGGCAACACAGAACAGGCAATAGAACTTTATCAAAAAGCGATGGTGAATAGCCCTAATAATTCCTATATCCCTTATGACCTGGGTGTGCTGTACGACCGAATGGGCAAAGTAAAGGAAGCAGAGGAAATGTATCACAAAGCATTAGAAGTGGATGATAAAAATCCTCTGGCTTATAACAATCTTGGGTATCATGCCTTCATGTCTGGTGATATAGATAAAGCGATAAGCCTATATCAGAAATCTCTGGAAATAAAGCCCGACCTAATCAATGCACTTTACAATATTGCTGATGCCTTTTCTACAAAAGGAGGATTGGAAAAGGTAATACCCTATTTCGAGAAAGCACTGGATATACAGCCGCAAGACTATAATCTTCATAATGCCTTAGGCTTTTACTGCTTACAAGTAGCTAAATATGATGAGGCAGAAAAGCATTTGAAAGAAGCCGTAAGGTTGCAACATGAATTCCCCTTAGCATGGCAAAATCTGGGAAATTTGTATAGATTACAAAAGAGATATGATGAAGCAGAAATAGCCTACAAAACTGCAATAGAAATTTATCCCAGTGATGGAGAGGGATGGGCAATTTATGCCTCTTTTAAAAAAGAGATAGGGAACGCAAAAGAAGCAATACAACTTTTTCAAGAAGCACTTGATAGGTTTAAAGCAAAAAATATGCCTGCAGAAAGATTAGCAGAGGTTTTAGTTGAGATGGGTGAAACATATATTCAACTAAATGAAAATGAAAAAGCAAAGGAATGCTTTTTCGAAGCCTTACGACTTCAACCGCAAAATGAGAATTTGAGGGAGAAATTAAAACAAATAGGGTATAGTGAGTGATTTGAGAGCCACTATTTAACGAGTTTATTTAATTGTTCACAGACATATTCCACTGTATCTTTAGTCATTCCATCGTAAAAAGGTAAAGCAAGAAGTCGGGAATGAACCGTATTTGCATTGGGGCAGTAAGAATTTTCAATTATTAAGGAAACATCATCAATAACCTCATTTTCACAAGCCGTGTCAATCCCACGAAATAAGAGAGAACGACATATTGCCCGAGCCTCAACGGGAAGAATTGCTGTAAACATGTAGTATGAAGGGATACAGTTTGTGGGTATATAGGGAATGATTATTTTATCTGAAAGGGATTTACGATAGCATTGTGCAATCTCGTTCCGTTGTTCTATACGAGAAATAAGAAGGGGCAATTTTTCAATGCCAATACTTGCCTGTAACGGAGTAAAACGGAAATTTTCCGGAGGAACACTTTGAATCCTACGGTAAACAAATTCAAGAGCCTTAAAGAAAATGGGGTATGTCCTTAAAAATAGGATGGGATACATTATCTTTAATTTATATAAAAATTGTTCAAGTTTTATGGACTTCGTTTTCTTTATTATTTCTTTTGTGTCGTAGACTAATTGGATGTTGTATTTTTGTATAAACTCAATGAGTGTCTTATCCTGAGTAACTACCATGCCCCCGCCATAAGTGTTAATTGGCTTTGAAATATCAAAGCTAAAAAATCCAGCATATCCAAAAGTTCCTGTATATTTACCGTTAATTTGAGTTCCGCAGGCATGAGCCGCGTCTTCAATGATAGGAATGTTGTATTGTTCCCCAATCTGGCATATCTCATCAATTGGGCATGGATTGCCAAAAGTATGTAGAGCAATAATGGCTTTTGTCTTTGGGGTTATCAACTTTTGAACTGTTTCAGGGGATATAGTAAGGGTGTTAGGGTCAATATCTGCACAAACGGGTTTCAATCCCAATGATGTAATAATATTCACGAGTGCCTTTAATGTTAAGGCTGGAATAATTACTTCGTCTCCTTCGTTTGGTTTTAAGTGCTGTAAAATAAGTTTTAATCCTACCCTGCCCGAGGGAAGGGAAACAGCGTAAGGAGAGCCAATAGTCTTGCTAAATTCTTCTTCCCATCGGTAAATAATCTCTTCATTGGATAATAAATCTGCCGAATGAAGTAGTATTTGTTTATATTCAGCAGGTAAAATATATATCCATCTTCGTGGTATCATTATACATTCCTAAATAAGAATATTTTTCTGATGAATTATTTTATTAAAAATAAAGATAGAATATTAAATGTCCTTCATATCTCTGGTTTTTTCCTTTTAGTAGTTCTAACTATTTTTGGAGTATATCAGATTCGAGGGGAAAATTTTACTGAGATAAAGAAGTTGGTCTTGAGCCGTTGGGGATTTTTTTTAATTGCGTGTCCTTTACGGTTGTTAGATTGGGTTCTTGATTATTATTTATGGAGATGTGTGCTTCGAAAATACAGTTCCGGAATACCGTTTATGAAGTCGGTATGGATTTATTTATCACAAGGGGCAGGGGTTATTCTACCAGCACAGTTAGGAAGGGCACTGAGGTCTTATGTGCTTACTAAAACTACCGATGTGTCTATTTCAAAGGCAATTATAATAGAAATATTTTATTTATTATGCGTTGGTGTGGGTGCATTTTTAGTTATATTTACTTCATTGGGGTTTTATGCCCATTCTTTTGTCTTGCCAATAATACTTTGTTTACTAATGTTGCTATTTTTCCCTTATCTTCTAAAAGTTTTAAAGCCGTTATTATCTAAGTGGAATATTTATTTATCTGACGAATCGCTTAATCCTTATTTTATAATTTTACTCTGTATTGGATGTTCTATGGGCTGGGCAATTAATGGTCTTATCTTCTATCTTTTGTTGGGAGGCAAAGAATCGGGCTTGTATTTAAGTCAAGTCCAGATGATTATTCTGGGTAATTTATTCATTGCTACATGCAGCGGAATTCCCGGCGGAATGGGCTTGATTGAAACTACTATAGGTGTATCTCTCCACTGGTTACATGTCCAATTGCCTGAAATAATTCTTGTTATTGCACTGTTTCGAGTAATTACATTCTGGATATGGATTCCTGTGGGCTGGTTTGCTTTGATTAAATTAAAATTATATAAAGAAATAAATTTAATTCGTAAGACAGATACCTATGATAAAGAAGTATCTTAAAAGAGTTCCTTCATTGATAAAGTCGTGGGTTAAGACCCAAATCCTGGGCTTTAATGCACCCCTGTTTGTTGAGTGGAATTTAACCTTTCGTTGTCCTTATCAGTGTTTGTATTGCGGTTCGCGTGAGGTATCTGTTGAAGAGTTGGATACAGATGAAATTTTAGAACGATTATCCGTTTTGTATAAAGCAGGTGTGCGATGGATTACCTTTGGGGGTGGCGAGCCTTTAATAAAAAAGGATATTATGAAGATACTGGAATATGCAAAAAAGACGGGTTTGAGTGTCTTTTTAAGTTCTACGGGTGCAAATATAGAAAAATATAGTGGAATCGAGAAGTTTGTTGACCATATAAATTTAAGTTTTGATGGACCCAAAGAGATTCATGAATCTATTCGGGGAAAAGGGACTTATGACCGTCTTTTTCAGGTGTTAGAGTTTTGTAAAGGAAAGAATATACCCTTCTCTTTTTTATGTGTTATTTCTAAGTTAAATATAGGTTCGATTGATTATGTTTTGGAAAAGTCAAAAGAGCAGGGAGTAAAAGTTATGTTTCAGCCAGCAACTCTTTGTTTGGATTCGTCTCTCTCACCCAATCCTATTGCCCCCGACAGGGAAGAGTATCGCAGGGTAATACAATACATTATAGAGCAGAAAAAAAAAGGTGCACCTGTCCGAAATTCATTCCCAGGATTGGCTTATTTGAGTAATTGGCCACAGCCTTCCAAAATATGGTGTTCGGCAGGTAGATTGACATGCTCTATTGAACCTGATGGCACTATCCTGTCCTGTCATTTGTTTGAAACTCGCGAATTACATGAAAAGACAAAAAATATAAAAGATATTAGAGAGTTCGATACATTATTAAAAAATTTAAAAGTTCCACAGAATTGTGCTACTTGTTGGTGTGCACCTATCGTGGAACTTGCTTTAATATGGAATTTGAACCTTTCATCTGTGTGGAATACACTCTGGATGTAATTGGGTTTCTTTTATGGAGTGGACTTCATATTTATTAGGAAAGAGTTTATGGCCATTTTAGGAATTAGTGAAGATTTTTTTGATGCAGGTGTTACGCTTTGCGATAATGACCAAATTTTGTTTATGTCCAATGAAGAGCGATATACCCGTCGTAAAAATGAAGGGGGATTTCCCTATCTTGCATTAGAATCGGCATTGAAGCAGACAGGTTTAACCTGGAAAGATATAGAAGCCGTTTGTGTTTCTGGCTTTGTTACGCCTTTTCCTTTGTTTAGACTGTTCCCAAATTTGCAAAAGAAAGCATTCAACGCAAGGAGAGAAAAACAAAAGAAAAACACAAGTTTCTCTCTATGGGATAGTGTTACAGAATGGGCAGTATCTTACAATCCTATTAGTTATATGAATCCATCTGACCGAATGAAAAGGAGATTGGCATTTTTCCTTGAAAAGATAGTTCGGAAAAAGATGCCCGAACTTTCTCGAGATACTCCCTTGCATTTTATAGAGCATCATGAGGCTCATGCCTGGGGAAGTTATTTCTGCTCAGGATTTGATACGGCACTTGTTGTTACCGCAGATGGGATGGGGGACGGGTTATCTATATCCGTTTCCGTAGGGGAGAGGAATAGAATAACAAGGCTCTGGAAATCTCCCGCAAAAAGTTCATTTGGTCTATTTTTTGAAAATCTAACGGAAGTTTTAGGTTTTGTCCCATGCAGGGACGAGGGGAAACTTACAGGGCTTTCTGCACATGGAAAAGCAGAAAGAATCGAAGAAGCAAATCCATTTTTCTGGGAAGGGGATGTTCTTCAATATAAAGGTCCTTATGGAAAAAAGTTAAGAAAATGGCTTTTCCAATTATTGCAAAAATATTCAAGAGAGGACTTGTGTGCCTGGACACAGCACCTTCTAGAACAGACCCTTTGCTCCTTAATCAGGTATTGGTTGAACAAGACGGGATTAAGTAATGTAGCCGTAGCCGGAGGGGTTTTTGCCAATGTATTATTGAACCAGCGGATACATGAATTGGAAGAAGTAAAAGAATTGTTCGTTTATCCTAATATGGGAGATGGAGGATTAAGTTTAGGCGCGGTATGTTCGCAATTTCAGTTCTATCCCAAACCGTTGCCATATACTTTTTGGGGCGACAGGTTTGAAAAAAAGGAACTCAGGGATTCAATAGTAAAATCTGGGTTTAAATTTATGGAGGTGAGTGAACAGGAAATTCCTCAATGGGTCGCACAATGCCTATACAAGAATAGATTTGTTGCGAGGTATGATGGCAGAATGGAATGGGGTCCACGAGCCTTAGGAAATCGTTCTATCCTCTGTGACTCAAGGTTGCATGATATAACTGATAAACTGAATTTAATGCTGAAACGAAGTGACTTTATGCCGTTTGCACCAGCCCTTTTAGATGAGGATGCTTCCCAGTTTTTGATAGGATATGAAAAAGCAAGGCATGCAGGTGAATTTATGACTTGCTGTTTTAGCAGTACACAAAAGATGAAAAAAGAACATGAAGCCGTAGTTCATATTGATGGTACAACACGAGCCCAACTTGTTGTCAAAGAGAATAATCCAACTTTTTACAATATATTAGCAGAATATAAAAAACTATCTGGAACAAGTGTAGTTCTAAATACAAGTTTTAATATGCATGAAGACCCCATTGTCCGAACACCTGATGAAGCTGTTCAAACATTTGTAAAATCAGGGTTAGACTACTTGTTTTTGGAAAACTTTGTAGTGGCAAAGAATCAAAAATTGTGGGATGATTTAAAGTGGAGATAATAAATAATCCTTATAAGGATTTAAAAATAGCAATAATAGACTATTCTGCTGGAAATATCCATTCTGTATATCGAGCTTTTTCAAAGGCGAAGGTTTCGTTGGTGGTGATTAATAAGGAAACAGAGTTAGATGACTTTGATGCAGTAATATTGCCAGGTGTAGGTGCTTGTGGAACGGCTATGGATTTTTTAACGCAGATAGGACTGACAAAAAAGTTAAACCATTTTGTTTTAGAATTAAAAAAACCGATATTGGGGATTTGTTTGGGGTTTCAAATTATGACAGAGTTCAGCGAAGAAGACAATGTAAAGGGCTTTGGCTGGATTTCTGTAAAGACTCATCATATTCGAAGTGTAGTGAAAGAAAAGATTCGTGTTCCACATATTGGTTGGAATGATGTAACGGTGGGTAAGGGAGAACTATTTTTATTGTCGAAAATGATAGAAAATCCTAATTTTTATTTTGCCCATTCTTATTTTGTTCCTTTAACGGATATTGAAGGAAATATAGGAATAACGGAGTATGGAGTTCCTTTTATCTCTCTCTATCAGAGAGGCAATATTTATGGGACTCAGTTCCATCCAGAGAAAAGTTATAGTGGTGGAGCAATATTAATCCAGAATTTTTTAGACGAGGTGTTGCATGCTAAAAGTTAGAGTAATACCTGTATTGCTTTTGAGACATTGGGGATTGGAAAAGACCATACAATTTACCAATCCAAAGTATGTAGGTTGCCCTATCAATGCCGCTCGTGTTTTTAATCAACACAATGTAGATGAATTGATATTGTTAGATATTGTGGCTACGCATGAGAATCGCCCACCGGAAATAGAAATTGTTAAACAGATTTCTGCTGAAACTTCTATGCCGTTTACCGTGGGTGGGGGTATTCGAAATATAGGGGTTATTCGAGAACTTTTGAAGGCAGGGGCAGATAAAGTTGTGATAAATACCGCCGTAGTTGATGTCCCGGGTCTATTGCCAGAGGCCGCAAAGCAGTTTGGACGGCAATGTATTGTCGTCTCTATAGATGTTCGACAGGTGGATAGCAATAAATACGAAGTATTTACTCACGGAGGAAAGAAGGCTACGGGAATCGAGCCGATAGAACTTGCAAAGAGAGCAGAATCAGAAGGAGCAGGCGAGATTTTCATTACCAGTATTGATAGAGATGGGACTCTTACGGGTTATGACTTAAATTTAATATC
This sequence comes from uncultured Nitrospirales bacterium, assembly GCA_964549105.1. Lineage (GTDB taxonomy): Bacteria > Hydrogenedentota > Hydrogenedentia > Hydrogenedentales > Hydrogenedentaceae > Hydrogenedens. The sequence continues at coordinate 351,584 of CAZJTZ010000001.1, read as the reverse complement.
ACAAATTACAAATGTGGTGCAGATCCCTGTTATCGCGTGTGGCGGTGCAGGTTCTGTTAAAGATTTAGCAGATGCGTATTATGATGCAGGCTCTTCTGCAGTAGCCTGTGGCGCTTTCTTTTTATTCTATGGGAAAAGAAGGACGGTCCTTATTACATACCCTTCGGAGGAACAATTACTGCAATATTTTAAGCCGGAGCATATCCGCAAGCGAGACCCCAAAAAACCAATTGATACCGAGTTGGCTCGGTTATAAGAGAGAGAAGGATTTTATATGCCTGAACAAAAACAAGAGAAGGTTTTGTGCAAAAGATGTGCAATGGATACAAGTATTCTTGGTGTTCGTTTAGACGCTAAGGGTGTTTGTAATTTTTGTTATATGCATGACCAACTGGACAAACGCTTTCCTGTCGGGGAAAAAGGTGCTGAAATTTTAAAGAAGTTTGCGAAAAGGATAAAAAAAGCAGGAGAGGGAAAGAAATATGATTGCATAGTGGGAGTGAGTGGTGGAAGGGATACATCCTATTGTTTGTATTATGTTAAAGAAGTGATGGGGTTGAGGCCTTTGGCTGTGCACTTTGATAATGGCTGGGATTCAGAAATTGCTAAAAGTAACCTTGCAAAATTATGTGATAAGTTAGATGTGGAGTTGCATACAATTATTATGGATTGGCCTGAGTCTCGCGAACTTACCAATGCTACGATTAGAGCCTGTGTCCCTTACATTGATTTAACGGATGATATAGGTATTGCGAATAGTTTATATAGAACTGCTGTTAAGGAGGATGTTAGGTATATTATTTTAAGCCATTCTTTTCGTGAAGAAGGTGTTACCCCACTGAGTTGGAACTATATTGATGGGAGATATACACGAGCCATTGTTGAGCAGTTTTGCACTATTCCACTGAAGCAATTCCAGAATGTAGAGTTAAAGAATATAATTTATTGGATATTATGGAAGAGGATTCGTGTTATCAATATTACAAACTATTATGATGATACCGGCGAAAAGATAGAGCAATTTCTAAAAGAAAAATTTGATTGGCAAGATACGGGGCAACATCATCTGGATAATGAACTTTTTACACTCGTATATTATTATGCGCGCAGGAAGTTTGGATTTGATTGGCGTGTTGTTGAATTATCTGCAAAGGTTCGCACAGGAGTTATAACTCGTGATGAAGCACTGAAAGCCCTGAGTGAAGTGCCTTATTTTGAAGATGAAGAGCGTGTCGAACACTGTTTAAGAAAACAGGGCTTATCTCGTGAAGAATTTGAAGCGATTGTAAATGCACCAAATAAGTATTTTACAGACTACCCTTCATATTATCCATTACTTCGGAAATTTAAATGGTTTGTATGGATTCTGTGTAAGTTTCATGCTATTCCTGCCCATACCTATGAAAAATTCTTTAATGCAATCTAAATGCTTTGCTAAAATGTATAAGGGCGACAGAAATGAGACCATGCCCTTTACACATTTTGGGTGTTTCCAACAGTTGCTTATTAAGGTGTCATAGTGGATATAGAGATGAAATCTCAAAAAAGTGAAGTCTATTATTTTGCTTGCTGTGTCTTTCTCATTGCTATAGCCATGGGGGTTCGTATTTACAGAATTACTGGGGAATCTGTATGGTGGGATGAATACACGAGTTTGATGCATTTAAGTGCTAATTCGTTAAAGGAATTTCTGTTTCTCAATCCTCTTTTTGACCCTGCTACACTCCCCGGCTACTATATTCTTGAATACCTTTTTTGGCACTACATATCACCTTCTGTTCTGGGTTTGAGGATTTTCTCCATCCTATTGAGTGTTTCTACCATTCCCGTTCTTTATCTAATCGGAAAACAGTTAGGTTCTCAAACGATTGGAATAATAGCAGGGTTATTTTTTGCTATATCCCCGATACATAGATTTCATGGACAGGGAATTAGAATGTATGTTTTACTGACACTTTTGGCGGCTTTGTCTATCTATTACTTATTGCTATGGACAAAAAATTTAAGTAAACAAAATTTAATTTTATTAAGTTTTGTAAATTTGTTTTTAATATGGACTCATCCATTTGCCTTTTTAATTATCGGAATAGAGATACTATGGGTCATATTCTTTTTAAATATAAATAGGCTAAAGAAAGGTGTTTTTTTTCTATTACAGTTGCTAATAGTCCTGTCTCTGGTAGTATACCTGTTGAAGATAGAATATTTTGCCCCTGAACATTCTTCGTGGTTTACCATACCTTCCCTCTATGAGTTGTTAGGAGATGTATTTGCTGATGACGCTGTAGGAATGACATATCAATTAAGGATAATCCCCTCTCTTCCGCAGTTTATTACAAGCATACATCCTGTTATGGATGGGTTGTTAGTACTCTTTACGATTATGGGATTTATTATAGTTATAAGAGATAAGTATAGGAAGGGTAATTCTGATGTTGAGAAAAAGACAAGAGAAATTGAAGAAATAATTTTTTTATTTGCACTGGTAATTGTTCCACCGCTTGTCTTATATTTTCTTTCCCTTTTCTGGCGTCCCTGTATTTTTCCACGATATACAGTATATTCCAGCCTTGCCATATACCTGATTTACGGTTGTATTGCAGAATCTTATGTATCTCGATATTTAAAACATATATTGTTATTGTCTTTGTTGGTTATTTTTTCTTACCAGTTACTTCTTACTTGCACAGGTCCTCAGAGAACGAATTGGCAGGGTTGTGCCCATTTTATTGAAGAACAACAAGTATTGAAATCAAAAAATGTCCCGGTTTTTGTTTTTCAGGCTATCAATAAAGATGTCTTTTCCTTCAATTTTCATAATAAAAATATTCCTGTTGCTTATGTTGAAGATATGGATTCATTGATAACAATTGTTCAAGAATTTTTCCGAAAGACTTCTGCCTGTTTCTATGATGAAGTATGGTTTGTTTATGTTTCTTTTTATTTTGGGGAAGCGGGCTCAAAGGAATTTGAACAACTTGCCAATGAGAGCCATTTGATATATGAGTATAAAGATTTTGAGGGCATAGAACCTATTCGTGTTTACAAAATTATGCCACAAGAAGAAGTAGAATATCCTGGGATAAAAGACAACAAATTAGATAATGACCTGTTAAAGACTGCTTTATTTGACCCTGTGCTTACCTTTGTTGAAACGAATCATAAAGATTGTGCTTCTTTTTTAATCAGCAAATTAATAAGTAAAGACCCGTTGCAAAAATTGCAGTATCAAAACTTATATAATTCTCTTAATAACAATAGCAAGGAAGTGCAAAGATTTACGATGGCCCTTAGATATTATCAAATGAGCCAGAGAAGTATCACTCCAAAATATAAAGACTATTTTCTAAAAAAGGCGATTGAATTGGATAAAGATTTAAATGCATCTTATCTTTGTCTGGATGCTATAATGACCTCTATTCATGGCGATGCTGAAACTACCCTGCAAAAAATAGAGGACATAATCGCTTTATATCCCGACCTTGCTTTACCACGCATTGGGCTGGGGATAATTGCATTGGCGGATAATCAAGAAGAGGAAGCAAAAAAATGGCTTTATTCTGTGTTAAACTGTGAAGGGGGAATTTATCAAACATGGAAACCCTTGCTTGATTTAATTTTTATAGAGAAGGATTATAAGAAAGCACTCGAAGAGTATTATCGGTTGAGAGCAGAAGATATTTTTGTTGACCCATTTTTTGAAGAATATTTAACAGTGAAGATTAAAAGAGATTAGAAATAGTTGAAATTTTTGGTGTAAACTGCAAATATTTATCTAAAAAACGATATGCTTCTTCTCGAGTTTCAGGGGGAAAATCATGGCCACAATCGGGATGAACTACCTGGATTTTATCTTCAGCGTTAAATAGTTGATAAACCTTTTTCGCAGATGAAACACAATCATCTACCCCTGTTACTTCAAAATTATGGTCATGTAAAGGGGCATTTATAAAGACAGGACGGGGAGCAAGTATACCGAGAACTTCTGTAAAATCAAAGGGAAGTAAGTCTGGATTGCATTGATATTTCTCTGCAATACGCGGCATATATCCTTTATGTGACCAACCTGTTAAATTACCATTGTAATATTTTTTCATACTTGTAAACCCGCAACTGGTTACCATTACCTTTATCCGTTCATCAAAAGCACCAAGGAATAGCGTATTATGTCCACCTAATGAATGTCCTATCGCACCTATTCTCTCAGGGTCTACTTCCTCTAACGATTGAAGTAAATCAATACATCGCCGATGATTCCCGATTCCCTTTGCCGTTGCACTTGCATATCCCATTGTATATACATCAACTTTATATTCACCAAAACCCGGATAATCTGGAACAATTACAATATAACCCCTTTCTGCCAATTCTTTTGCCAGGTGACGATTTTTATGGTCCCCTATTCCTACGGGACTTGCTTTTCCTATGTCTACTGTTTGATGTAAGCAAACAATTGCAGGCAATTTTCTATCAATATTTTTAGGAACTAATAGATATGCAGAAAGTCGGTCATTCAGTTCTGCATTAAACCAAATCTTCTTTCTCCAATAAGTGTTCATATCTTCTACATTTTCAATTTCCATATCCAATGGAGGTAGGGAAGAGCGATTTGGTAAATGACCCATGACCAGAAGCATATTATTGAGAATATGATTTTTTCTTATAGCCCAGTCTGTTTTATTTCTTATCTTTTGAATCTCTCCTGATTTGTCAATATAGTAGAGCAGATTCGTTTTATCTTTGTAAAAAGGGACTTGCTCAATATTCATATCTTGATTAGAAAAGCAAGTAAAGGATAATAGAATAAAAAGAAGCATATACACAGTTCCTTTCTTTACTATTTGAATTGAAAGGCGAACAAGTCTGTATCTTTCATCTTAAACAAGAGTATGATAGGTATTCCCTGCAAATCTGATAAATTTTTATTGTTTTTCCATGTAGGTTTCATATCAATTTTATTTCCAATGAGAGGGATAGATTCATTTAGTTCATAACCCGGGATGGGTTTTCCTTCTTTATCCTGTATTTCTACCTGAATATAGCCTACTGCGGATGAGGCAAAATTCAAGTATAGATTTTCGCCCTTAAAGATAATAGGTTTGGTTTTAATCAATCCTTCTAGATATCCCGTTTTTACACAGGTAAAGCCATCAAGACGCAGTAAGTATCTCTGGACATAAGCAGTATCCTGGGCGTAGTTTTTATGGATATAGATAGCCATTTGATAATCATTCGCAGGGACAATTCCTCGAACAGGATAATTGGTTCGAGAAACCCAATTTTCAATGGGATATTCCGGTTTGATAAAGGCTTCCAGGAAAAGTCTATTATAAATATTGCTTCCACGACTGCTCATTAGAATAACATCGGAACAGTCATGGCTGTAGGCTTCTTCGACACCAAGCAACTTGATTTCTTCATCGGTAAGTGCTTTACAGCCGGGCACAAAACGAGCACCCAGAGAGATATATATATGCGGTGCCTTGAAATAAGGAATGGTCTGGTTAATATAGATATGTTCCCATGGAGCACTTCCTTTGTCCATTACAACAGGTTCATCCCAATTTATAAAATCTGTACTTGTAGTTCGGCTAATCCAGCGAAATTCAGAATTAGGCCCGTTCCAACTCCTGAAATATAAAACATATTTTCCTTCGGATATTGACCAGAAAGCCACATTTTGAGAGTCAAGTGCAAATGTTTTTTCTTTTAATATAGGTTGGTCCGATAGCTTTTGCCAATTTATTCCATCACCAGAGACAAATGCAAATAGTCCGCTGTTATGGATACCTGCAACTGCTTTATACCGTTCTTCTTTAGGGATATTTGGTTTTTCATCGAGAAAAGGAGCAAAATTATGAGAAAAGGGAGGGTCATGGGCAAGGACTATATTATTATCCTTTGTCCCCATAACCTCAAATAATCCAAGAGATGGTTTTGTAAAATGAATTCCATCGGAACTCTCTGCATAGCAAGTAACTTCAGTTTCTGAGCCATCATGTTTTGATGTAGGAAGTCCTCTATAATACATGCGATATGTGTCTTTATCATGTATTAAAGTGATATAGCCACTGTATTTTCCTTCCCAGGGTTTGTCAAAATACAAGACTTTTTCGGCAGCAATGGGTTCGCACAATTTTAACGACGCATTTTCCATGTATCCAATCAACTTATTATCAATAAATATTTCCCTGCGATTGCTTATGTTATAAACCTCCTCAGAAAATCCTGTTCTAACAAAGGATAGGAGTAAAAATATAGATACACATAAGCATATAGAAAAAATTTTCATTTTCATAAACAATCCTCTTATTGTAATTCTTTATTCTGTTGTTTTTTTAGTGTCTGACCACCTTCTTAAACTTAATCCAAGCCAATAATTGAAAGCCTTGATTTGGTTTTTTAAGTGGAGAGGTCTTCTTATAGTTCGTGCAATGGTTCTTGCAAAATAACGGGGTCTGAGGTAGTATCTTCTATATGCAGACTGGACTTTCTTTGTTAATGTTCCTAAATCAGGGTAAGTATTAGGAAGATAGGAGGGCAGGTGTTGTCCTACAAAATTAAAACACTGTCCTTCTCGCATCGCTATTTCAGCAAGAGGTGTCCCCGGTGCTACATAATAAGAAAAAAATACAACATAATCAATATTTAGTTCACAGGCAAATTGGATGGTTTTTTCACTCATTTCAGGTGTTTCTGTGGGGAAACCCAATACAAAGAAGGCGCGAGTCTCCATTCCTGCCTCTTTTGCCCAGTGCACAGCCTTTTTACATTGTTCTATGGTATGCCCTTTATTAATAAGTTTCAGTATTTCCGGGTTGCCCGATTCAATACCAAATTGAATACTATAACACCCTACCTCTGCCATTTCTTGAAGCATTTCCTTTGTTACGGTATTTACACGCGAAAGCACAGACCAATCTATATTTATTTTTTCTTGCTTCATTAGGGCACAGAATTTGTGAATCCATTCCGGGTAAATACAGAAGTTGTCATCCCAGAATACGATATTTTTGATTTGATATTGTTTAATCAAATCTTTTATTTCTGCAACGACATTTTCAGGAGACCTTCTACGGAAAGGGGAAGCATACTTGCCTCCCTGATAGCAAAACTTGCACCGAGCCCATGGACAGCCTCGCGATGTAATCATCGAGGTAACAGGTCGTTTTGGACTTAAACTGGGTAGAGGTTCATACAATTCCTGGTTATAAATATGCCTTGCAGGAAAAGGGAAAATGTCCAGGTCTTCAACAACATTAGAACAACCTGTATCAATAATATTTCCCTCTTTATCTTTATAAATAAGTCCTTTTACTGAGTTAGGTTCTTTCCCTGAATGAAGGCATTCAAGTAATTCTAATAGAGGGATTTCTCCATCTCCGGGTATCACATAGTCAATGTCAGGACAATCTATTAATATATGTTCACCAAAGGAGGTTGTGTGAGGTCCACCTATAATTAAAGGTGTAGTAGGTAGTGCATGTTTTAATTCTGTTGCAAGTTCGTAAGCAGAATTTAGCAAAAAAGTAGTAAAGGAAGAGATTCCTATAGCGTCGGGTTTTAAGTCTATAATCCTTTTTGCTGTTTCAGAGACAGTTAATCTTTCTGCAACGGCGTCTACAAAACTGCAACGATATCTCCCTGTCTGTTCCAGATAGGCAGTAAGATACCCTACTCCCAAAGGGGGCATCAATCCAATTTGCTTTTTTCCTCCTTGATTCCCAATGGACTGAGAATAAGGATAAGGCGGCATTACAAAAACAATATGAACCATATAAATATTATAACCCTGACGATATTAAAGTTTTCTAAAAAATTCTTCCTCTTCAGAAACGCGAATACCAAATAGACCAATTAGAATGGAACTAAACAAGATTTGAATACCTTGAACCAAAAATAAGATTCCCCATAGGAACAATTTTGGGTCAGTAAATAGGTTTTTTTCTAAAACATTTGAGGAGTTCAAAGATTGAACTGCCGTAAAAATACCCAGAACACATATTCCTAGCCCAAGAATCATACCCTTTTCAACTTTGATAACCTTTGATAGAAACTTTAAATACCGCGAGGGCGAATATCGAAATTTTGAGCCCCTGACTCTACCCTGAGCAATAACACCGATTAATAATATTTCTGTAGCAAGAATATTTGTTAGCAAAGAAATAAAAAAAGAAGAGTAGATATTTAGATAATAGGGAAGGAGTAAAAAGGTCAGATATGAAACTGCCAGTAATAAGAACCCCGGGATAAAAAACCAATTGACAGAACAATAATGGAACATAAGTTGTAAATGTCTCCACCCATCGCGAACGGAATGCAAGTGGGGCCGTCGTCCTCTCTGGTCACAATGAAAATGAATGGGGACTTCTGCAATCTCCATTTTTGTCCAATATGCTTTTGCTATCATTTCAGAAGCAAATTCCATCCCTTCCGAATGCAAATCCAATCGTTCAAAGGCTTCACGGGACATTCCACGCATACCTGAGTTTATATCAGAAATGTTTGTTTTAAAAAGGAGATTTGCAAGTAGCGTCATTATGGGTGTTCCAATGTATCTATGATGCCATGGCATAGAACCTTTATCAATACTCCCATTCTTCCGAGAGCCGATGACAATAGACGCACCTTCTCGTAATTTAGAAAGGAGTGCGGGAATATCTTCCGGGTCATAAGATAAATCAGAATCAAAAAAAATAATATATTTTCCCTGCGAGTTTTTAATTCCATATCTCAATGCGTTTCCATATCCCGGAGAAAGAACCTGAATTAATTTAGCACCAGCAGACTCGGCAAGAGAAGCGGAATTGTCTGTGGAGTTATTGTCTGCTACAATTATCTCCCCCTGTATTTGATTCTTTTCTAAAACTTCTTTAATTTTATTTATACATTGAACAATAGTCCGTTCTTCGTTTAGACAAGGAAGAATAACGCTTAATTCTATTCCATTATTCTGGCTATTCGTTATATTGTTGGAAGAGAGACTCATTTGTTTTTCTCTTCTTTAATTATTTGAATTTTCTCTAATAAGAATCCAATCTGTTCAGAATCTTTAATTTGTTGTTTCGCTTTTTCTAACAATTCCGATGCCTTATCAATGTCTTTTTTTATAAGGTAAACCTCCATTAAATTTTGATAAGCCTCGACAAAAGAACTATCAATGGATATGACCTTCTCAAAACATTCAATTGCTTTATCATATTCTTTATTTCCATTATAAATATTCCCTAAGGCAAACCATAAATCTGGTGAAGATGGGTTTTTATCTAACCCTTCTAATAATTCCGAAATGCCTTTTGCTGCTTGTCCAAGTTCTACATAAATTCTGGATAAAGCCATTCGTAAACCTATATGTTCTGGATTGGTTTCCAGACCCTTACTGTAAAAATAGGCTGCTTCGACTTTTTGATTTTCGGTATACAGAATATCCCCATAATTTGCGTAAGCAAGTGTATAATACGGGTTTTTATCAATGCACAGTCGGAGAGTCTTTTTGGCTTGTTCAAAATCATCTTTCGCTGAAAAAATCATAGCCATATTGTTAAGTGTTGCAGGCTCATTGTTTTTTATAGATAAGACCTTATTATAGTAGGTAAGGGCTTCATCGTAACGCCCAGAAAGGTGATACACATATCCTAAATTATAGAGAAATTCTAAATCATTTGGTTTTAGTTTCAGGCTTTTTTCCAGAAGTTGTATGGCGTCTAAAAATTTGTTTTGCTGCACATACAAGTCTGTTAAATTAATAATGGCAAGGTTAAACTCAGGTTCAATTTCAATAGAATTTATGAAATAACTTTCTGCTTTTTGAAGATTTCCTCTGTCTTTATAAATTACCCCCAAATCATTATGAGCCCGTGGGTCTTTGGGATTTATGGAAAGTGCTTTTTCAAACTCCTGTATGGCTTCATCGTAGCGTTTCAATTTTAGAAGTTGGGCTCCGATGTGGTAATGAATGTCCTCACGATACATCGGTGGTTGTTCAGATGGGTCGGGGCTTAATGCAAGCCTCAACAAATTTACAGCAAGTTCTGGATAGTTTAATTTTGCAAAGGCATGCCCCAGTCGGAAAGGCATATAGGTCATAGGTCGTTCAGGTTGCTTCATGAGTGCATAAACTTCCTGTATAGCTTCCTCAACACGCCCAACTCGAAGAAACGAATCTGCACGGTCATAATGCCAGCGACACATATCAGGTTTGTATGGAATAATTTCAATGTGAACTAATAGAAAGAGGAAAATCAGAATCAGATTGTTTAACACAGCCAATTTGATTTTTTTTGTTTTTAGGAGGTTTATAATTTCGGCAATTCCATATCCTCCGAAGATAAGCATTATCCCCAGCAAAGGGACGCGTGCTCGTGCATTTACAAAAAAAGGCAAGAATGAAATGTAATAACTAAAAATAAATAGGAGAATAAGAGAAAGCAGATAAATATTCTCTGTTTTAATTCGTTCTTTCTTTCTAAATATATTGTGAAGTAAAAATAACAATCCAAACAAAAAAGTACTGAGAACTATTGGAAATCTTGGCAGATATTTCAAAGGAATATAATACTGTCTTTCTCCTTCTACTACTTTATTCTCGGTTATTTCTTTTGGACTCCAGAACAAAACGGCTTTTTTAAGGGTTAATACAAAGGTTTTCCATGGATGATGAATAACATAATCAAGTGCCATTTTTGCAAAAATATTTGACGCTTCTGAATGAGTTACCTCTCTACCCAGCGATTTACCTAAGCCTTTGACGACATTGTCATAGTGCCATACAGACCAATTTCCTGTTCCTTCTAAATCTTGTAGATAAGGTAGCCACGGTGTTACTCCGTCGGCGTCTTTGCTGTTCCCAATCAATAAATTCTCCCCAAAGTAGGTAGAGATAGGCACAAATTCACCCGATACAAGATAATTGCGAAGTGTTACAGGAAAAATAACTGCAATTGCCACTAAACAAAGAGAAAGGATATGAAAAAGGCAACTTATTAATTTTCGTTTTTGGTAGTAGATAAATAACATCCAGAGTATTACAAAAGGGATAAACAACAAAATATTGGGACGCATAATGGCATAGACGCCAATAAGCAATCCTGAAAGGGAAGAAGAAAGCACAAAATCTTTTGAGATTGCATAATGCAGGCAAAATAGAATACATGGGACGAGAAAAATAAATAGGGCAGGGTCATTTACTTCCCCCTCGTAGTAAATAAATGCCCAATAGATAGAGACGAGAAATGCTGAACACAAACCTGCTACACGATTAAAAAGTTTTCTGGTTAGAAAGTAGATTAGGAGGATATGAAGTATTCCAAGCGTGAACTGAATTAATCGAGGTGCAAGGTAGGAACCATCAAAAAGCCAATACACAACGGCGAGAAAGTAGGTATAACCTGGGGGACGGTAATAAGGAGTCGTTGGTATATGTGGGTCAGAGACCCCTTCGCGTAAAGACCAGTCGCCAGATAACATAGCCCTCGCTTGATAATCCTGAACATCCAAATCCTGGCGAAGAGCAATAAAATCGGGAGCATCTACTATCTGCCACAAATAGATGATTCTCAGCACAAAGGCAAGTAAAAGAATCCATGCCAGGATAACCCAATCTCTATTTGCTCGTTTTTGCTTATTCATATATCAAACCATTACTTATTATTGTTTTTTTGCCTATCATTTTCTTGAATATTTAATTGATTGATTTCATTCTTTGCCTCTTCAAAATCTGGATTTTTTTCTAACACCTTTTTATACCAGACTTTTGCCTCTTCAATTTTTCCCGTGGCTTTTAGTGCGTTTGCCATATTAAACATTGCATCAACAAAGTCTGGCTCAATTTCCAAAGACTTCTTTAAATAATTTATTGCTTCAGGGTATTGCTGCTTTTGAATAAATAAAAATCCGAGATTGTTAAGTATATAGGGGTTCTCTGGATTTAATGATAATGATTTTTGAAACGATTGTTCAGCCAGATCATATTTCTGGGTCTGAACAAATACATTTCCTAAGTGGAACCAGGCTGCCCACGAGTTGGGTTCTAATTCCGTAGATTTTAAGAAACAGTTTTTTGCCTGTTCAAAGTTTTCCAGATGATACAGGTAAATTCGTCCGAGATTAATCCACGCCAGAGAGTAAACAGGACTTAATTCACATGCCTTTTTATAATATTTTTCTGACAGGTCAAGTTGCCCCTGCAATTCCATTACATATCCTAAATTATTAGTTGCCATAGCATAATCAGGGTTTATGGATAGCGATTTTAAGTAATAATTTTCAGATTCTTTGAGTTCTTTCTGCTCTAACGAGATTATACCGAGTAAAGTATATGCTTCGTAATATTTTGGGTCAGTTTCTATAGACCTTTTGGCATTATAGATAGCATCATTTACTTTCTGGCTTTTGTAAGATACTATTGCCTGATGATAAAACCAACGAGCCTTTTCAGGATTATACCTTACAGGAATAAGGTAAATAACTGCAAAACATAATAAACAAATAATTGCCATTTTAAACTTTTGAAGGGCATTTTGCTTTTCAAAGTGGTTGACATATACAGAGAACCCAATTCCGCCCATCATACATAATGGGGGTATAATGGGCACTCTATATCGTTCTGATACAAAGAAAGGAATGACAGAAAAAGAATAGGTAAAACACCAAATAAAAAGGAAAAGAACAGATAGTTTCAATTCACTTGAAATGTTTTTCCTTTTTGAAATAACTAAAATGAATAAAAAGAGAGATAAACCCAATATTATGGGGAAACCCGGTAATATTCGAAGAATAGATGAATCTCTATCATAGCAAATTACTTTCCCATCAGATACGATGGGCGGTCCCCAGAACAATAGAAACTTTCGGATCGTCAGTTTTATAGCAGAGATAGGTTCATGTATCCAGAAATTACAAGCCTTTTGATAAAAGAAATGAGACGCTTCGCTAAAAGAGTAAGGTCTGCCTTCCTGTTTTATTCCCAGACCTTTCACCAATAATCGGTAGTTGAAACAGTCCCAGTTGTCCACGCCACACAGGTTAATGATGTCAGGGATATTGGGACTGTCTCCTGTTGATTTGGGGTTGTTGCCTATATAAGTGTTCACACCTCCAAAACAGGATATTAGAAAGAACTCATGGCTGACTAAGTAGTTTCTAATAAAAACAGGCACTATAACAATTAACAGGGGTATTACAAAAAGTGCAAAGTGTGCTGCGATTTTCTTTAAGCCTGAAGTTCTTACCTTAATAAAAATGAGTATTAGATAGATAGGAAAGAGGAGAAGGGCATTGGGTCTGAATAGAGCAAATAATCCCAACAACAGCCCCATAAAAAATGCCCATTTTGTTTTTTCTCTTTGCAAATACAACAAAGAAATTCCGACGAGTGTAATCGTTAAAGTAAGTGCCCACACTGGGTAATTAATTTCTCCCTCAAAATATATAGGTTCCCAGAGTATTGCCATAAAAAGTGCACTTATCAAACCTATCTTTTTATCATGAAATATCTTTGAGGCAAAAAAGAAAATTAAGTATACATTCAATATCCCGACGAAAAATTGGATAACTCGTGGGGAATAATAATTATCGCCAAAAAGAAAATATATAAAAGCCAATAGGAATGGATAGCCGGGAGGTCGCCCATAAGGTGTCTTTTCTATCATAGGGTCTTCGCCTGTGGGTGAAGGAAAATTCCCGCTGTAAAGTATTTTATGTGCCCAGTAGTCGTTAAATTGAGGGTCTAAGATTAAATGAGAAAACCCGGCTTGATTAGAAATATAAAAATAATAGATAACTCTTAATAAGAATGCTATGGCTAAAATTAAAAAGATATATATACTCGTATTATGCTTTTTAATAAATAATTTGTTCATCAAACAAAATACCTGCTTCGCATGAGTCATTATTAAATTTATTTATTGTTTTTAGTCGTTTGGACTTCTAACCATTCCGTATTCATGAAGTTTGTTTCTGAGGGTTCGGACACTTATACCCAGAGTTTCTGCCGCTTTTGTTTTGTTCCCATCACAGTGTTCCAAAGTTTTTAAGATAATATTTTTTTCCATTTCTGCTAAAGTAATGCCTGCTTGAAGGTTTGAATTATTTTTGATGGTGTGGCTTGGAATTTTAAAAAATTCAAAATCCTCTGCGGATAGTATCTTCTTCTTTCCGGCGAGGACAACAGCCCGTTCTATAATGTTTTGTAGTTCGCGAATGTTGCCGGGCCAGTCATATTCCATAAATTGATTCATAGCCTTTTCTGTAATACTTTCAATGTTTCTCCCATTCTCTTTTGAAAATCGTTTCAAAAAATAATGAACTAATTCAGGAATATCTTCCTTCCTTTCGCGTAGTGGAGGTACATATAGCGTAATGACATTCAAACGATAAAATAAATCACGACGGAAGGAATTATTTTCTACGGCATCTTCAAGATTTCTATTTGAGGTAGCAATAATCCTAACATCCACAGAGATAGTTTCGGTTCCACCTACGCGTTCTATCTCTCGTTCTTGTAGGGCACGCAGTAGTTTGGGTTGCAAGTCCACATGAATCTCACTTACTTCGTCCAATAACAAAGAACCGCCATTAGCAAGTTCAAAACGCCCTATTTTCCTTTCATAAGCCCCGGTAAATGAGCCTCTTTCATGTCCAAAAAGTTCACTTTCAAGGATTCCTGATGACAGGGCAGCACAATTTACTTTTATAAAAGGTTTATCTTGTCTTGGACTTATATGATGAATACTTCTTGCGACTAACTCTTTACCAACACCTGTTTCCCCTCGAATAAGAACGGTCGAACGAGAGTCCGCAATTTTGGCTATCTTTTCATGAAGTTCCTTCATTGCTTTGCTGGACCCAATCATTTGAGGCGGGCCTAAATAGGTATTTAACTCAGAACGGAGGAATTTATTCTCGGCACTCATTTTGACTTTGTCTAAAACACGCTTTACTGCAATTTCTATAACCTCAGGGGTGAAAGGTTTAATTAAATAATCCACAGCGCCTTTTTTCAGGGCTTCGATGGCTGTATCAATTGTTGCATAAGCAGTCATAATAATTACAGGTGTTTCTGGAGATATTTTTACAGTTTCACCTAAAACTTCCATTCCATCTACTGGGCTCATTTTTAGGTCTGTTATTATTAAATCGAAAGGTTGGTTTTTAATAAATTCAACTCCTTCTACGCCGTTTCCAGAACTTACAACTCGATAACCTGCACGCGTCATCGCTTCCTCTATAAACTCACGCATAAGAGGTTCATCGTCAATCACTAAAATTTTTGCTTTAGGCATGCTTCTTCCCTTAGCCAGTGCTCAATCTTGATTTATCTATTATTTTGAAAATCTGCTTCAATCGGTATCCATATTGTTACTTTAGTTCCAACACCCACCGTGCTGTCTGCTTTAATTTGTCCCCCATGGGCTTCAATAATTTTAGCACAGAGGGCTAATCCCAAACCTGTGCCTTTTTCTTTAGTAGTTGTAAAAGGAGAAAAAATTTTAGGTAATATTTCAGGTTTTATTCCGCAGCCGTTATCTTTGATTTCTATCCTTGCAAACTTGTCTTCCACTTCCCCAATTATTTGTATTTCTCCTTTATCGTTAATACTTTGAATGGAGTTCAGAACAATGTTTGATATTACCTGTTTCATACGAGCAAAATCTAAATCTATTATAATTTTGGGTGAGCACCGCACCAGTATTACAATCTTTTTTTTGTCGTAGGAGATAAATTCTAAACTTGCACCTATTAATTCTGATAAAGGTTTTTTCTCTCGTTTTAACTCTATGGGGCGTGTGTATTCTAATAGGTCATTAATAATATGTTCTAGAGACTGTATTCCCTGCATTATTTTTTTCACAAACCTCTGGCGCGGGTCATCTGAGGAAAGGTCTTGTGCCAGAAATGAGGTAAATCCTCGAATACCTCCTAATGGATTCCGAATTTCATGGGCTATGGTTGCAGCCATTTCTCCAATCACAGCCAATCGTTCTTTGTGCTGGATATGTGCTCTCAGTTCAAGTATTTCACTCAAATCTTGAAAGACCTTTACCCGTCCTATAATTTCACCCTGTGCATCTGTGATAAGGGAATCGCGCTCAGTTATAGGTATGAGTCTTCCTGTCTTTGTTTGGAGTTGATAAGTATTTTCATCACTGTCTGTAATCAAAAAGGGACGATGAAAAATTTCAGAAAAGGTTTTCCCAATTACTTCGGAAGATTTATATCCAGAGATTATAGTAGCCGAACGATTAAAGCGATTTATTATATCATTCAAATCCACAGCAATAACCCCATCTGAAATGGATTCCAGTAAATTGCTTAAATATTCAGAGGTCATTGCCAATTCGCTGTTTTTCCACTCCAATTCGCTATTTAATTCTGCAATTTGTTTTTGCAATAAGGAATAGGCTTGCTCCCATGATTTACTGGTTCGATTAAATTCTTCTAATGCTTTTGTCAGGTTTTCTAAATCTTCCTGGGAGATAGAAACCATTTTATTTTTTTGTTTAGATATCATAATTCAAATTTTCTGATTTTGTTTTATCTTGTGAATTGTAGCCATTAAATCGATTTTTTAAGGGGAAAAATGATTCCATTTCTTTTTGGAGTTTTTCTTGTTGTTTTAAAATAATCTGGTAAACTTCATTGTTAATTTTTATTAAATCTTCAATCAATTTTTTTATAGTAGATATAATTTCGGCGTCAGGCTGGTAATGGGGCTCTTTTTGTTGTAATTCTTTTTTAATAATATCGTATTCCTTAATCAATGTATCTAATTGCTTACTCTGGCTTGCATGTTGGCTCACAAGTGACTCTATTTCGTCAATAGGTTTTTGTTGTAAAGTAGATTTTAATTTTTCTGCAGTTGTAATTTGTGATTCTAACCACTTAATTTGACGCTGTGCCCAATAATTAAATTTTTTAATTTTTTGTTCTTTGGAAGATGGCATTTTGTGTTCCCTTATTTCATTGCAAGCATTTCAAGTTTTATCTGTTCTATTTTTAATTGTGCCATAGAAGAAATGGATGAATTTGAATTTGCAATTTCTTCAAGTATTTTTAATGCTTCTTCAAAATTAGTTTTTTCAACAAGTATGTTTGCATATTGATATTTTGCCCATTCAATAGGATATTTTACCCCCTGTAAGGGAGTGCCTTTTATCTGTGAAATTTGAATGGCTGTTTTGTAGGCACTGGATGCTGTATCCCACTCTTTCATTTCAAACATATAATCACCCCACATAATTTCTGCGTCTATGAGACCGCGCACGGACTCTTCGCTCGTTCCAACTTCATTTTCCCAGTCTTGAATAATCCGACGGGCAGAAGTGGTTCGTTCCGTTTTTATATATGCTTCGGACAAAGAGTATCGGAGTTCGGGTGTCCGATATTCTGGATATTGATAATAAACTTGTTCAATGAGGGATAATCCTTCAGGTGGATTTTTATCTAATAGTTTTTTAGATAAGGAATAAAGAAAGTTATGAGCCTTTTCTCTATTCACAGGGGATAAATCAATATTTTTAAGACTTGAATAAACCATTTCTGTTTTATCATTGTTGAGGAGAATAAGACCTGCTTCTATTTTTTCTTCTGGATTATCTTCCATCTGGAACCATTCACTTGCGGTTTCCACAGCCGCTTCTTTAAGCCCGAGTTCATGATACATAGAAGCCAAATTTTTTAGTATGTTTTTGTATTCCGAATCAGTGGAAGGGGTAAGTTTTTTCAAGTCTTCAAGTTCAGAGATAGCCAGAGGAATTTTACCTAATTTATATAGGCATTTAGCCCGGTCAATACTTCCTAATAGTGCTTCCTTCGTACCGTAGTATCGGTCCTTTAATTTCTCAAATGTAGTCACGGCTTCATTTAATTGGGAGCATAAAACTAAAAGTTGTCCTGCTTTTAACAAGTAGGAAGGATTCGTTCCTCCGTTCTTTTCTGCTTCAAGGTAGGCAACCGCAGAAGCGAAAGTGTTACCTTGTAGCGCAAGGAAATCGGCTTTGTTTGCCAGCACTTCGGGATGATTTGGGTAGAGAAGAGAGGCTTCATTCGCAGTTTGAAATGCTTTTTCCTTATTCCCTAGAGCATAGAAAATCTGGCTCAACTCTATCCATGCCTGAGGATGGACCCTGGAATTAGGAAAAAACACTAATAAATCCTGTAGCGTTGTTTTTGCTTCTTCTAATTTCCCAAGAGCCCTATAAGTTTTTGCTAATAAAAGATAAGCCTCATCATTGTATTGAAACTGTTTGATGTGCTTTAACTTCGTTTCCAATTGAACTAATGCTTGCTCATATCTACCCTGATTATATGCCATCTCTGATAGGCGTAATATAGCAAGAGAGGCTATCTCAGTGTCGGGAGCCGTATCTACAATTCGTATATATAGTGTTCTTGCATCTTCCATCAATCCTGTTATTCTATAGGCCTCAGCAATATTAAACCTTGCTCTCAATACATAACGAGATGCAGGGAATTCCTTTATTAATTGTTGTGCCCATTGTACCGATTTAACTGTATTATTCATTCGCAATTCGAGTCGGCTTAGAGCAAACAGCACCTCATCTTTTGCTTCGAATTGTGGATAATTCCGAATAATACGCTCATAAGCGTCTATTGCAGGATAAGGGAAATGGTCTTCCTCATGTAGCCTTCCTTTCCAAAAAAGAATAAGAGGAGCCATGGGATGGGTAGGATTTTCTTTTACTGCTGATTCCATGTCAGATATGAGTTCCTGAAATTCACTTGAATCCGGTGTTATTTTTCCTGAAAGATATTTTGCTTTTATAAGAAGAAATTGAGCGTCTATTCTATCTGCGGAAGGTTTTGTGTCATTTTTTAAAGCATCTTCTAGAACAGATATTGCACTAAAATATTGTTTATCCTCTATTAAAATTTGGGCGTATTCTTTTGCAGCAGATATATCCTTGCTATATGTGGGTCTTACCTCTTCAGGAATCGCTATTCTATTTCTCATAAGATAAACATAAGTCCCCAAACCACTTGCTAATCCTAATATTAAACTTAAAGTGATAGGTATTAGATATTTTTTTAAATTAATCTTTGGTTTTAATTGAGATTTTATTGGAGCCGTCAATTGTGTTGAGGTTTCAAGATGTTCTAATATTTCCTGTTTTTTCTTCTGACGTTCTTTATCTTCTTTCTGTGCCAACTCGATTAATGCTTCTATTTCGTCTTGGCTGAGGAGTGCTACTTCGGAATTTTGTTTTTTAGGGGGAGCAACAACTTTTTGTCCTAAATCGGGAAGAATTTCCTCTTTGGATTGTGTTGTTGATTGAGATTTCTCTTCCTGAACCTGGCTTTTCTGTTCAGAGCCCCCATCCTTTTGATTGCTTTGAAATAGAGAATCTATAACAGATTGGTCTAAAATTTCTCCTTCCTGGGTTTCAGGAGATTGTTTTTCAGATGTGTCTGATTTAACAGGAGAATCCCAGTGGCTTTTATCTAAATTATTATCTTCTGGGTTTAAAACTTGAAGAACTTTTTCCTTATATTCACTTATTACTTGTTCTTCATCTTTTATGTCTTTACTTTTATCTTCTTCATTCATGGATTAATCTTTAACTATTTCTCCTATTCTTAATATAAATTATATTATTAGATATTATACAAAAATAAATCTACCTGCGAGTTGTTCAACTGTCTTAATTTTAAATAAAATAATATTAGTTAATAATCTATGTTTTAATAAAATACATAAAAGCGGGACTTATAACTTGACAAAGTTACTTATTGTTGATGATGATGCCGATTTCGCTGTTCAATTGGCACATGTTCTTGAAAAGCAAAAATATCAGTGTTTTGTTCTGACTGCTCCAGAACAGGTTATAGAAACGATTAAGAAGGAAAAAATTCCTATTATTTTGTTAGATATAATGATGCCACGAGTATCCGGGTTTGAACTTTGCAGGCGTATTCGTATTGACAGAGATGTCTATAATACGGGTATTATTTTTATGTCTGCGATGAAAGACCGGGAGGAATTAGAGCATGGTTTTTCACAAGGTGGAGATGACTATATCGTAAAGCCTATTTCAATGCCATTACTTTCATCTCGACTAAATGCCTTGATTGCTTCTCAGCAAAACAATACACTTATTGATTCTTCCACCGGTATTGGAACAGTTCGCTTTATAAGATTAGAATTACAAAGAGCCATTCTACTTCGTCAAAGTTTTGGCCTAGTCTATATTGAGTTAACAAGGTTTCCTTCTTTACAGAATGTTATTTCTGAATCCGATGTTTTGAAAATAATTAATATTTTTGTTAAACACATAAAAGCAATAGCAACTGGTTATTTTGGTAAAAATTATCAGTTAGGACACATTGGTAAGGGTCATTTTATATTAATGATTCCTCCTAAAGATTTAGAATCATTTTTAAAAGATTTAAAACAATCATGGGAAAAATTATTACCAGAAATATATTCAAGTTACCAGTTAACTTCGGAAAATTTAAAAGATAAAAGGGAGCCACTTCTTAGCCAATATCTGTGTGGTCTACATTGTAGTCCTACTTCGACATTATCACCACAATCAGTGTTTGACTCGTTAAAACATTTACATGCGCAATGTAGGTCGCAAATTATAAATGGAATATTAATAGATAGAAGGAACATCAAATAAAGTAAAAGGGAAAGAAATGAATCTAATTGTGTTGATTGGTTTTATTGCTATAAATATGTTTGGGGTAACTCCACCGACACCTTTGTATCCTATACCTACATCACAACAACTCATCTGGCACCAACAAGAAATGGGTATGTTCTGTCATTTTGGGATAAATACATTTCACAATGAAGAATGGACAGATGGGACAAAACCTGCTGAGAGTTTTAATCCTACTGATTTTAATCCTCAACAATGGGCAGAAGTGGCTAAAAAAGTAGGTATGCGTTATTTAATCCTGACGGCAAAACATCATGACGGTTTTGTTCTATATCCTACGAAGCATACTGATTATTGTGTCCGACTTTCCCCCTGGAAAAACGGACAGGGTGATGTTGTGAAAGGAGTTTCAGAAGCGTGTAAGGAAGCAGGGATTTACTTCGGATTTTATTTGTCTCCATGGGACCGTCATGAACCGCGATATAATGACAATACTGCGTATGATATATATTTTAAAAACCTTTTACGAGAACTTTTAACAAATTATGGGGCTATCTTTGAGGTATGGTTTGATGGGGCAGGAACAAAAGGTCATATATACGATTGGAACGGATATTACCAACTTATTCGGGAACTACAGCCTGATGCTCTAATTGCTATTTGTGGTCCGGATATTCGATGGGTCGGGAACGAGGATGGTCTGGCTCCAGAAACGCTATGGAATGTTCAGGAAAGAGATGGGAAAAAAGTTTGGTGGCCTGCCGAATGTGATGTTCCTATTCGCAAAGGACAATGGTTTTATCATACCAATGGGGAAAAAGAACTGCTACCCTTGAATCAATTATTAAAAATTTATTATCATTCGGTAGGTAGGGGTTCCGTTTTGTTATTGAATGTTTCCCCTGACCGTTCGGGGCACTTGCCACAATCTGATGTGGATAGATTGTTAGAATGGCATTCTGTATTAGAAGAGACATTCAAAACAAATCTTGCGAAACAAGCAGAATGGAGTGCCAGCAATATCCGAGGTAATGCACAAGAGTTTTCTCCTGAAATGTGTTTAGAAGAAAACGATGAAAAATATTGGGCAACAGACGATACCCTTTCTACAGGATATATAACATTGAAATTTGCTTCACCCATTGTGTTTGACCGTGTTATTATTAAAGAACAGATTGTCCTTGGACAAAGGGTCGAAGAACATTCTATCTGGATAAAGGATAAAAGTGATTGGAAGAAAGTAAGTTCAGGGACAACAATTGGATATAAAAGGATTCACTGCATTCCTGAGCAAAAAACGAGTGAAATAAAAATAGAAATTGATAAAGCACTTGTTTGCCCAACGCTGGATTTTGTAGGCATATACTATTCATCACAAAAAGATTTAAAAATTCCATAACAATAAAAATAAATTAAAAATTAATGGTGTAGATAAATGTTTCTTCCTAAAGTAGTGAAAAAAATTATGCAAGGAGAAAAACTTAGTCTTGAAGATTCGGACTTTGCGCTCTCTGAAATTATGGAAGGTACCGCTTCCGAAATCCTTACAAGTTCGTTCCTTTCAGCACTTGCACTCCGTCCTTTGCAGGGAGAAGAATTAGCCGGTCTTGCAAAGGCTATGCGTAGATTTGCTTTACAACTTCCCGTAGAAAAACATCCCGTTATTGATACTTGCGGAACAGGGGGAGATAGAAAAGGGACTTTTAATATTTCAACAACAACCGCTTTTGTATGTGCGGGTGCAGGTATTTATGTGGCAAAGCACGGAAACCGAAGTGCAACCAGTTCTTGCGGTAGCGCAGATGTCCTTGAATACTTAGGTGCCGTTATTGATTTGCCCCCAGAAAAAGTTTTAGCCTGTCTACATGAGGTTGGAATAGGTTTCCTATTTGCTCGAAAATTTCATCCTGCGATGGAAAATGTGGCAAAAATTCGTTCTGAATTGCCTTTCCCTACTGTATTTAATTTATTGGGACCATTATCTAACCCTGCTTTATTGGATGGACAAATCATAGGTGTTTTTGCAAGAGAATTCTTAGCCCCTGTGGCAAAAGCCTTGCAGCGGCTGGGGATTAAAAGAGGTTTTGTCGTTTGGGGCAGTGATGGAATTGATGAAATAAGTCCTTCGGGTAAAACAGAAATTTACGAGGTTTCAGAAGGGGATATCAAATATTATCAGGTTTTACCTGAAAACTATGGAATAGAGAGACATTCTATAGACGAAATCAAAGGTGGAACAGTTAAAAAAAATGCGGAAATTATTCGAAGCGTTTTGTCAGGAGAAAAATCTCCATATAGAGATTCTGTTTTGTTGAACTCTGCTTTTGCAATTCTTGCAAGTGGAAAAACTTCTGATTGGAAGGATGCGATGGAACTTGCTGAAGAATCTATTGATTCGGGAAATGCAATTAGAAAATTAGAAGAACTAATTTCTTATTCCCGTTATTTGGCGAAGTAGAATATTTAATTGTTATATTTTATACTGTAATTATTTTTGTTAAAAGGAATACGATAAAAACAGGGATAACAATGAATAATAAGATTTATGATATTGCAATTATTGGTGCAGGATGTTGTGGTGCGTCTATTGCCCGTAGATTATCTGCTTATGAAGTTTCTGTAGCCCTTTTAGAAAAATGTGTTGATGTTGGGTTCGGTGTTACAAAAGCCAATTCAGGGATTATTCATGCGGGATTCCATCACCCGATAACTTCTCTTAAAGCACGATTGGAAATTCGTGGAAATTTTATGTTTGACCAGTTACATTATGAGTTAGGATTTCCATTTAAAAGGGTAGGCGTTATTGTTGCAGCATTTAGTATAGAAGAGATGAAGACGATTGAATATTTATACTCTCAGGGTGTGGCAAATGGTGTTCCTCGTATGGAAATATGTGGTAGAGAAAGAATGCTTAGTCTAGAGCCACAACTAAATCCGGATGTGGTTGGAGGACTCTTTGCCCCTACGGGTGGAATTATTGAACCTTATCGTTATGTTTTTGCCCTGGTTGAATCAGCCCAGAAAAATGGAGTAGAGGTAAAGACACAGTTCGCAGTTGGACAGGGAATACGCGAAAAGGATTGTTGGATTATAAAATCGAAAGATGGGGATGTCATTAAAGCGAGATATGTGGTAAATGCCGCTGGCTTATTTGCTGATGAAGTTTCGAAGTCTTTTGACGCAGAATCATTCAAGATTGTTCCTCGAAAGGGCGAAGAATTTTTATTACAACGCAATGCCCGAGGTTTACCCAACCATGTAATTTTCCCTGTGCCAGGTGCTCATACCAAAGGAATATTAGTTATACCTACGGTTGAAGGGACATTAATGGTAGGACCCACCGCAATAGAGACAGAGGATAAAAGTGATGTGGAAACGACGGCACAAAATTTGGAAACCGTTTTTATGCAAGCAACCTACATGGTACCTGCTATTTCCCGTAGAGAAATTATCACTTCTTTTGCAGGTTTGAGACCCACAATAAAAGGAGACGATTTCTATATTAAATCTTCAGATATACAGCCTAATTTTATTCAGGTAGCAGGGATTCAGTCCCCAGGCTTAACAGCTTCACCTGCCATCGGAGAATATGTAAAAGATGTATTAAAGCAGGAAGGCTTAAGATTAGTTGAGAAAACAAATTTTGACCCCTTCTTAACTCATCCTATTAAAGTCCGTGATTTAACTTTTGAACAATTAGAACAACTTGTAGAAAAAGAACCGAAATATGGACATATTGTATGTCGTTGTGAAAATGTTTCCGAAGCAGAGATAATCGAGGCTATCTCAAAAGGGCACACTACATTGGACGGAATTAAATTTTATACTCGTGCTGGTATGGGTCGTTGTCAGGGAGCCTTCTGCACTTACAAAGTTTTAAAAATTATTTCAAGAGAAACAGGTATTCCAATAGAAAAAATTACAAAACGGGGAAATAATAGTTGGGTTATTTATCAGCGACTTCAAGAATTTGCAAAAGAGCAGAGACAGTGTCAGGAGTAAGATATGAAAGAACGAAATTATGATGTTTTAGTGATAGGTGCAGGTGCGGCGGGTATGGCTTCTGCTTTAAAAACAGCCAGACAAGGCTTAAAAACAGCCCTTGTTGACCGTGAACCGCACTTAGGGGGGATTCTTCCCCAGTGTATTCATAATGGATTTGGTGTGCACCTATTTAAAGAAGAACTTACAGGACCAGAATTTGCAGAACGATTTATTCAGAATGTTGTCAAATCAGATATAGACATATTCCTGAACACCACAGCGACAAACATGGCAGTTCATCAGCCTATAAAACAGGCAAATTTATGCAGCAGCCAACATGGAGTTTTTCAAATCAATGCAAAAGCCATTGTTTTGGCTATGGGATGTCGTGAAAGGAATAGAGGAAATTTAGGTATCCCCGGGACAAGGCCCGCAGGAATTTTTACAGCAGGATTAGCACAACGACTTATAAATATTGATGGCTATTTGCCAGGCAAACGCGTAGTTATTGTAGGTTCGGGTGATATCGGTTTAATTATGGCACGACGACTTACCTGGACTGGTGCTCATGTCCTTGGCGTTGTGGAAATCCTCCCTTACCCATCAGGCTTAACGAGAAATATTGTTCAATGCTTAAATGATTATGATATTCCCTTATATTTAAGCCATATCGTTACAAAGATTGAAGGAAAAGACAGGGTAGAAGCCGTAAATATTACTCCTTTAGAAAATGGTGCACCTAATTATTCAAAAACATTTAAACTTGAATGTGATACCTTGCTCTTTTCTGTGGGGCTCATTCCTGAAAATGAACTAACACAGTCCGCAGGAATAAAAATAAATCCTGAAACAGGGGGTCCCTTAGTGGACACAAGATTAATGACCTCAGCAGAAGGGGTGTTTGCATGTGGGAATGTGCTGCATGTCCACGACCTTGTAGATTGGGTATCGGATGAAGCTCAACGATGTGGAGTCGAATTGGTAAACTACTTGGAAGGAAAAACGAAGGAAATTCAACAAGGAAAAGTCATTGCAGGTGCTAACTTAAAATATGTCCTTCCCAATAGATACCGTCCTGATGAAAAAAATCGTTTTTCTATGCGTTCTCTAATCGTTCAGGATAAAGCGACCTTGCTTGTCCGTCAGGGTGAGAAGGTAATACGGAAGTTTACTTTAAGATACATAAAACCTGCTGAAATGTTTCATGTGGAGTTAAAGCCAGATGATTTGAAAGAATTAGTTGTCAATGGAGAGTTATTACCTATAGAATTTTCATTGAGTTAATGAGAAAGACTAATATGGGAAAAGAAATTATTTGCTTAAGTTGTCCTAATGGTTGTCATATTCTCGTGCAGGAGAAGGAGCCTGGCAAATATCAGTTTCAGGGAGCAAAATGTGAACGGGGCGAAGTTTATGCTTATGAAGAAATTACAGAACCAAAACGCGTTGTTACTGCTGTTGTCGTTACGAATTCAGATGAAATGCCTTATATCCCCGTAAAAACGGATAAACCTATCCCCAAAAAATTTATCAAACCCTTACTAAAAAAACTATACGAACTTAAAGTCCCTATCCCTACAAAATGTGGACAAATCCTTATTTTTGATTTTGAGGGTACGGGGGTTAATGTGGTAATTACCCGGACTTTTCCTCTTGAATTTGAACAATAGGTGTTATTCTATATTCTTTAAGAATTTTTTCAATTTCTTCTTCTGTGATAGGCATTTCAAATTTTTTTATAAGTTTCCCATTGGAGTTATAAATCAATGTAGTGGGCAAGGCACCACTTATCTCTGTTTTAAGAACTTTCTCTAAATCAGTGGGTGACCCATCTTCCAGCAAATATACAGGACAGGGAAGAGGATTTTTCTTTAAAAAAGGCTTTAGTTTCTTTTCTTCCATATCTTTACCTTCAATATTCAGAAGATACAGATGAACTTGTTCCTTAGAGTAGCGTTTATAAATATTTCCAAAATAGGGAAGTTCTGCAACACAGGGACTACACCATGTAGCCCATAGATTTATAATAGTGAGTCCTTGATTGTGGCTCAAAAATAGAGATTCAATTTGGTCTAATTTTATATTTTGAATAGTAGATGTTTCTTCTTTCTGCTTTTGTCCTTTATCTACAGCATTTGAAGAAAATGAAATAAAACAAAAAACAACAATTGCCATAATTATTATAGAGATGTTTCTTGCCATAGATTATTTTTTAATAAAGACCTTAATTATTTTTTACTCTTTTTATAGAGCAGCCCCATGCTTTTGTTTCTGTCTTCTCAACGGCTTTTCCCGCTAATAGCGATTCAATAGCATTTTCAGAGTATTTTTCTGTAGGCTTACCTTCAGGACTTTTACGGTCATCAAAGGCTCCATGATATGCTATTTTCCCTTCTTTATCAATTATAAAAATCTCGGGTGTTACTTTAGCGCCCACTATATCAGCATATTTATTCTCTACATCTTTTAATATGGGGTATGGTTTTTTTATTTCAAGGGCATATTTTTTTATGTCCTCGGGTTGTGTTTGAAAGTGAGAGTCTATCCCAAGAAAAACTACACCTTGATTGCTATATTTTGCATGAAGTTTTATCAAATCAGGGTCTGCTCCTCTTGAATAAGGGCATTCTTTCGAACAAAACTCAATTACGACAATTTTCCCTTTGTATTGGGACAAAGTATATTCCTTTCCATCGTAGTCCTTTAACTTAAAATCAGGCATGGCTTCACCAATGCTTAAAGCAGTCCCACGACAAGATAATCCCAGAATTACACAAAAAACCAGACATAACGAAGTGATAATCCTATTTTTGTTCTTAAAATTTTTAAGGAAGAAACCCTTTCTCATGGCTGAATCTCCTTTCAAGATATGTTTATTCTATTTTATCAAAATAATATTGGAATGTCTAATATTTTAAGAATAATTAAAATCTTTTTGGAAAGTCACTATTTGTATGTTGTATAATGTTATATAATAAAGTATAAAAAGTTTTTGAATATTTTTGATTTTTTTGGAGATTGTGATACAATTTTCAAAAATTAATGTGTTTGGTTAGGCCCTTTCTGATTAAGGATTACTTCGTTGGATATGCTAAAAATAAGAATAGTGGATGTGTCAGATGAGGGCTATGAGATTAATGAAACCATTAAGGTTTCTGATATTCAACCCGTTGATGTAGAATCGCTTCCTATCGAATTTATCCAGGTAAATGGAGTAATGAAAAAGATAGGGAAAAATTTTCTATTTCAGGGTAAGATTGGTGGATATTTTACTCATGTATGTGACCGTTGTCTTGACAAAATGGAGTATGAATTAAATAGACAAATTATGTGGTTATTTGAGCGTGGACTTTGTGATATGTATTTGAATGTAATTATTGAAGCCAACCGGGATGATGGCAAAGCCAGAAAAACAAAAGGAGCATTTGATGAGTTGGCAGAAAAAAGGACATTTCAAGGTGATGAAATTGACCTGACTCCCTATCTCTGGGAAGAATTGGTGTTAGATATGCCTTATAAATTTTTATGTAAAGAAGATTGTGCTGGCTTATGTCCGATATGTGGTGTAAACTTAAATCATATTACTTGTTTTTGTGATGTTGATAAGGAAACAGAGTCAATACATCTTTCAAATAATAAGTTATCTGAATTACTACAAGAAATAAACCTTAACTTAAAGGAGGAATAAAAGTGCCTGTCCCAAAACGAAGAACTGGTAAAGCCAAAAAGAATATGAGAAGGTCACATCATGCTTTGGGAAAACCAAATTTGATAGAGTGCCCTCATTGCAGTGAAAAAATCCTTCCACATCGGGTTTGCCCAAAGTGTGGATATTATAAAAACCGTTTAATATTAAACCTTGAAGAAGAATAAAAAAAACTATAAGTGGAGAAAAAAACATGCGCATCGCTCTGGATGCGATGGGTTCGGACAATGCTCCTGATATAGAAATAAAAGGGGCTGTGGAAGCGAGTTTGGACCGCAATTGTGATATTGTCCTTGTCGGAAATGAGGAAATATTAAAGAAAGAATTAGATAAGTATCCGAAAAGGGGTACTATCGATATTATCCATGCCCCAGAATTTGTTTCCATGCACGACCAGCCTGTGCTTGCTCTGAGACAGAAAAAAGATAGTAGTCTTTTAGTCGCTTTGAGAATGTTAAAAAGGGGCGAAGTTGACGCTGTGGTGAGTGCAGGGAATACGGGTGCAGTTATGGTGGGTTCTCGAATAGTGCTTGGAGTTATTGAAGGGATTTCTCGTCCTGCATTAGCTCAGGCATTACCTACCAAGGGGGGAAAAGTAGTCTTATTGGATTTAGGAGCCAATGTAGATTGTCAGGTAAGACATCTATGCGATTTTGCCTTTATGGGAATAGCCTATTCTCATTATGCCCTTGATGTAGAGAATCCTCGTCTGGGTTTAATTAACATTGGTGAAGAGATGGTTAAGGGAAATAATGTATTAAAACAGACCTTCCAGATATTAAGTAAAATTGAGGGTATTAATTTCGTCGGTAATGTTGAGCCGGAAGGCGTTTTTGGAGGAGAAGCAGACATTGTTGTATGTGATGGTTTTGTTGGCAACACCATTCTAAAAACTGCTGAATCTGTGGCAAGATTTGTTGGCAATTTTATGAAGGAACAACTACTGAAGACTTCTATGAACAGGTTAGGTGCTGTTCTTGCCCGAAGCGCACTTCAAAAATTGAAGGAAACAGTTAACCCCAATGAATATCCGGGAGCCCCTCTTTTGGGGGTTCAGGGTGTAGTTATTGCTTTGCATGGTGCTTCTTTACCTTTAGGCATTGCAAATGGAATTCGTGGCGCTGTTAAAGCAGTAGAATCAAATTTGGTTGGGCGTATTGGTGAAAACATCAGAAGGTTCTCGTGTCGGGAAATAGCCAATACGGGAGAAACAAAGAATCAAAAAGATATACAAAATAATTCGGACGAGGATAAAAAAACGGAATTAAATGCAATTTAGACAAGAATTAGGAGTGTTCAAATGAATGAACGGGAAACGATGACAAAAATATTGGAGTGTGAATGTGGTGCAAGAATAGTTCCCAGAATAGAAGGAAATGAGATGAAGGGAACTTGCCCTGTATGCGGTAAAAGTTTATCCGTTAGATTAGAACATCCTATAGCAGACCCTATCTCTGCAAAGGATTCTCCTCCTCCCCACGAGCAAACTCCAAAAGTTGTAGTAAAACTCCCACTTCCTGATGATGGATTAGAACCTTCTGGCAAAAGTTACTTATCATTTTCCTCCGATATCAAAACTCGTTCGCGAGAAGCAGCCGCATTAGTAAGTCGTGGCAAACTTATTGAAGCCGTGGCATTATATCGTTGGATTTGCGAAGAAAATCCAGAGCATCGAGATGCTTATTATGGATTGGGATTTTGTTATTATAAGTTAGGAGATTTGAAGCGTAGTCGCTGGATGTTAGAAAAGGCAGTAGAGTTGGAACATCCTACAGCAGTTAAACTATTATCAAAAGTAATGCAGAAATTAGAAGAAGAAAAGAAAAACAAGCAAGTAGAAGAAGTAAAAGTTAAAGAAATACATACAAAAGACCTTGGGGATTTTACTCTGGATGACCCTGAATGAAAAAACATCCGATTTTAAACCCTTATTAGATTATTTTCTGGAACTTGCCGTATTCGAATGGGGACTCTCAGAAAATACATTAAATACTTATAGACGAAATCTAAATTCCTTTCTCCTATTCTTAACTGATAAAAAAATAGACGATATATCTAAAGTGTCTCCATCTCTGATATTAGAATATCTTATAGATTTACAAAAAAAAGGATTATCATCTCGTTCATTAGCACAATATCTTAGTTCATTAAGGGGCTTTTATCGGTTCCTATGTAATGAGCAAATAATTGAAATAAATCCTATCGAAGGTGTTGATACTCCACGCTTATCTAGAAAACTCCCCCACTTTTTAACAGAAGGGGAAATAGAAAAAATCTTTAAGGTCGCAGAAACTACTGTAAAAAATAAAGAGAGAGACCTTGCCATATTAGAACTTTTTTATTCTTGTGGTTTAAGGGTGAGTGAACTTACCCACACTACTATCCATGACCTTTCCTTGAAGGAAGGGATATTAAGAGTCCGAGGAAAAGGAGATAAAGTCCGCCTTGTTCCTTTGGGGAATAAAGCCATAGAAAGACTTCAGGACTGGTTTCGGGTAAGAGAATTGGGGAAAGTGAAGTCAATAGCAATCTTTTTAACAAGTTCCGGGAAATCCATGAGCAGAGTAACTATCTGGCGAATTATTAAACATTATGCAATGTTAGCGGGTTTAACTAACAGAATAACACCTCATACTTTGCGGCATACCTTTGCAACCCATTTATTAAATAGAGGCGCCGATTTAAGAGTTGTGCAGGAACTTCTTGGACATTCAAATATATCTACGACACAAATTTATACACATGTAAGTGTAGAACGAATTACGCAAGCACATAAAAATGCTCATCCTCGAGCATAAAGTAAATAATCATGTTAACCATTTAATTGTAGAAAGGGAAAATTTATGTTATCTCGCAAAGCGTGGGTTCGATTTTTAATTTTTGCTTTACTTGGTTTAGTTATGGAAGTTCTTTTTACAGGGATAAGTAGTTTAATATCTCATGGTAATATTAGTATGCGAGGCCATTCCTCACCGTGGATGATGCTGGATTATGGATTGTTGGGTATTGTTACCCCCTGGTTGAGAAACCCATTGAAAGCAAAGAAAGTGCCTCTACCCTTACGAGCCGTAGTATATATGATAGGCATATTTTTTGTTGAATATGTATCAGGTATCCTGTTCCATAAAGTCTTGGGCTTAAGAATCTGGGATTACTCAAATCTACCTTTCAATCTTCATGGGCAAATCACACTTCTTTATATTCCCTTCTGGTATGCTCTTGGGCTTGGATTGGAAAAACTGTATGAATGGGTAGATAAAACAGCCTGGGTTATCTTGACGAAATCTCCTGCAGGGTATGAACCCGAGTAAATTACTCTTATTCTGATAACTTCTCAAGAACAATATAATCCTGTTCTTTTTTAGTCGCTATGGGTATAACATCAGAGATACTAACCTGAGCACACCAGAGAATATCTCTGGATAGTCCGACTTTTCGAAGTTTGTCTGCATGCGGTGCCGTTTCAAATAATCTTTCAATGCCTTCGTTTTCAATCCTTTTCTCCCAATATTTATATTCTTCCTTTCCCTCGCCAATATTAATGTGTAATAAACTCACAATATAACTCGCAGCAGTCCAATCTTCCTGTGCTGAAAAATTAGAGTCATCATATAAACCCGCAGGGACAATAACAAAATCTTTATTTTGTTTTTTTAAGAACTGACATACCCCATTGGCATTGATAGTTGTTGCCATGATTATAAAAGGGATTGTTTCACAAAACCCTTCAAAGAGGAGTCGAGCACCTGTTGTGGTTGTAAAGATAACTTCTTTACCCTTAGCATATTTTGTCTCATACGGACTGTTTCCATAGTCAAAACCAGCAGGAGGCAATCCATGTCGTTCACCAAATAACATCGCATTAGGGAAAAACGATGCCTTTAATCGAAGTGCCTTATCTACCTCATCTACAATGAGAATCCGTGTGGCTCCAGAATGAAGTAGCATGGTAGCAGTAGCACTAGCTCTTAATGCATCTACAATAACAATTCCTATGTTATTCTCTTGTCCAAAAAAACAACCTTTTTTCCCTTGTATTAAATGTGCAAGCATAGTAAGAAACCTTTTAAGTTTTTTGTTGTAACATTAAGGTATATATTTCAACTTGTTTTTTTATAAAATTTTAGAAAAAGCCCATTTTGCGATTTGATTTTTATGTTTAAATTGTATATCTTACATGTATTATAGCAATAAAAGAGTTGGTTACTATTGGGTACTACCAGTTGTAGTGCTTAATAAACCGACAAATAAAAACGATGGGGAGTAACCCACTGGAGAAATAGTTATGCCATTCAAAAAAGCAAAAGAAAGCGATAAGCCCATGACCAAAGCGCAGATTATTCAAGCACTTGCGGAGGAAACTGGACTAACTAAGAAGAACATTAATGAAGTTCTTCAAAAGTTAGTAGAACTGGCTTATGCACAAGCGCCAGCCAGTTTTGTCATTCCTGGTTTAGGCAAACTTGTTGTTGTCCAACGAAAAGCTCGCATTCAAATCAATCCGCAGACTAAAGAAAAGATGAAGGTACCTGCAAAGAAAGTTCTGAAATTCCGGATTGCAAAAGCGGCAAAAGATGCGGTTCTTCCTGCAAAGAAGTAAATGTTAAAGAAAAAAATAATTTTTCGGTTTATACTGCAGTCTAAAAAGACTGCAGTATTTTTTTACAAAGAATAAAAGTGAAGAGGATGTGGTATAATTTTTAAAGACTATATAATGATGGCTGAGGTTTGTGACTATAAAAAAGAGGATATTTAGTTTATGAATTATAAGTTAAAAATTGTTGTCTTTTTGTTCACAATATCCTTTATCACTATTCAGTTAAGTAGTGAAGCCGTGCTTATAAAGACAGAGCAAGAGAGTGATGGCTTAGAAATTGATGTGAATTTGTCTACCCCTCCTGATATTAAAAAGGAAATCATTGAGACTCATATCTTCAATCGCTTAATAATTCCCGAGATGGGAATAATAGGTTCGGTTGGTGAACCCGAGTTGCCTGTTTGGAGAAGATATATAGAAGTTCCTTTAAATGCTCAATCGGTTTCAATGGAATATGAGTCGTTGGGTGCCTCTGAGGAAATAAAACTGGATTATCCTCTTTACCCCATTCAGCCACCATGGGAAAAAATTCTGGGAAAAGAGAAACCCAAACTTACTATGAATGATGCCGCTTACCAGTCAGGAAAGAAATTTGGAGAAAAGGTAGTTGAGATAGAACCTTTTGGCGTTGTTCGGAATAAACGACTATATCAGATAAGTTATTTTCCTGTATGTTATGACCCTACAAATTCCAAAATATATATAACAGGCAAAATTTTGGTGCATGTATATTGGCAGATTGAAAAATCGAATAGTTCTCGAGATAAGAAATACAGTTCCAAATATATTGATGATTTATGGAAACCATATATTTTAAATGATTTGTCTGCACTGGATAAGTCAAAGATTGCAAGATATAACATTCCGACAGGAATGATTGTTATTGTTGGCTCTCCTTTTATTGGCAATAGCAAATTGAACGAATGGATTGAGTGGAAGACACAAAGAGGATTTGTGGTTACTACTGTAAGTGTTGCAGATATTGGGTTAAGCACAGTTTCAATAAAACAATATATCAAACAAGCATACTTAAACTGGGATATACCGCCATCATTCGTAGTGCTCGTAGGAGATTTAAATACTCTCCCTGCATTTCAAGGGACTGCTTATAGTAATCCGATAACAGACTTGTATTACTCTACGGTGGATGGTGATGAGTATTATACTCCTGATTTATGGGTTGGTAGAATTAGCGTTAGTGACTCAGCAAACTTAAACAATTCATTAAACAAGATTCTTAAATATGAAAAGGCACAATGGACACTAACCGAACCTTGGTATATTAAGGCTTCATTTCTGGCGAGTACTGATAAATATTCAGTAACAGAGGGCACTCATAATTATGTAATTTCTAATTATTTTGAACCTGCCGAATTTAATTCTCAAAAACTGTATACTGTGACTTATAGCGCGACTACTTCCGATGTTATTAATGCAATTAATGAGGGCAGAGGTTGGATAGTCTATTCTGGACATGGTAGTGATTCGAGTTGGGCTGATGGACCACCTTTGTCTCAAACTCAGGTTTCTAATTTAACAAATACTGTTTATCCATGGGTTCTAAGTTTTGCCTGCGAAACAGGACAATATGGGAGGCCCGAATGCTTTGGGGAAACATGGCAGAGGGCTTCATCGGGCGGCGTAGGCTTTTTGGGAAGTTCTGTAACTTCATATTGGGACCAGGACGATATATTAGAAAAAAGGATTATGGAGAGTTTCTTTACTTCAAACAAAACATGGACCGCAGGGATGATACTCGAAGGAAAATTAAAATTTTTTAACTATTATGGTAATGGTGATACCACAAAAAGATACTTTGAAATGTATAATCTTTTAGGTGACCCTTCAACTGAAATCTGGGCAGGACTGATTCAAAATCCGACAATTACTCATGGAATAAGTGTGAGCCCTGATGGATTACCATTTCCTGTTTATATAGGGTGGGAAAATGCAAGTATTGCTATTTCGAGTTCAACCACTTTGTTGGGTGCTTCATTATCTCAATTCGGGAATAATATTATAAATACTAGTCCGCCTGGAACGGTTTCCACAGTCAAACTTACTGTAACAGGAAATCCGATATTCCCATATCAGGTTGATTTGCCTGTTATCGCTAATTCCACTGGAAATATACTCTGGGATAAAACCCTTTATAATGGTTCTTCTTTGGCTACTCTCACATTGACTGATTCTGATTTGTCAGGTCAGGGCGTTATTCTTGTTTCTGTCTATTCAAGTGGTGGAGACATGGAACAAGTATCTTTGACTGAAACCGAAATTATGGGATTATTTAAAGGAACGATTCAATTAACAACTTCTGTTACAGAAAATAATGATGGATTGCTATCCGTAGTGCACAATGGAACAATAACAGCAGAATATTATGATGAATATACAGAGTCAGGGACTTCTCAAACAATTACTGTTGAGGCTACTACCGATATTTATCCACCACAATTACTTCAGTTATCTGTGGTTCCTGCAATACTGAGTGTAAATGTTCAATTAGTCTCCGACGAAAATTGTCTTGCCCGTTTTGAGTATGGGCAAGAATGTGTTACCCCATTCCCTGGAAACGATACATCCTTTACGACGGATACAAATCACACATTCTCAATTACTGGTTTGAGTCAAGATACAGAATATTCCTATAGAATCATTCTAACTGACCTTGCTGGAAACGAATATGTAAGCGATTGCATGCTTTTCAAAACATTAGTCCGTCCCGATTTTTTTACATATTATTATACATCTAACCTTGTAGATACCGTTCCGCTGTCCAATCATAGAATTCTATTCACACCAGAAGATTCCCCGGATTACTATTCCGCATGTATAGAACCTGCAAGTGTGTTTCTACGAAATACGGAATTCTCAACACCTATCTCAATTTCTGATGATGATTATTTTCAAATAGATTTTCCATTAGGGGTTCGTATTTATTTTTATGGGACTGCCTATTCACAATGTTATG
Organism: uncultured Nitrospirales bacterium; assembly: GCA_964549105.1. Taxonomy (GTDB): domain Bacteria; phylum Hydrogenedentota; class Hydrogenedentia; order Hydrogenedentales; family Hydrogenedentaceae; genus Hydrogenedens. Next base: position 315,699 of record CAZJTZ010000001.1, on the reverse strand, counting down.
TTGGAAGCAATGGTTATATCACCTTTACCGCAGGAGATGATGACTATTCCGAGTCCACAGCAGACCATTTTGACCTCCCAAGAATATCCTTATTCTTTGACGATTTGAATCCAGAAGCAGGTGGTTCATTAACTTATACATTTGATTGGAATGCCCTTGTGATTACCTATTTCCAGATTCCAAGATATGGGTCAGGGGTAGTTAATGCTCAGGTAGAGTTATTCTACGATGGTCGAATTGCTATTACATGGCTCAATTGTTCATCTTCAAGTTTTATAGCAGGACTGTCAAGAGGTACAGGCACTCCTGAACAATTTGAGTCGTCTGATTTTTTGAATTATGATGTATGTAAAACAATTGAAGGTTCACCAGAAGGCGTCTATGAAGGAGAGTATATTTTTTATCACAGTTCTGATTTAAACCATGATGGAAGAATTAGTCTTACAGAGATTTTGAGAATTGTTCAACTATATAATTCACTTGCTTACTGTTGCGATATAACCAATAATAGCGAGGATGGATATTTGCCAGGAACAGGTGAAAACTATGAATGTTCACCACACTCCAGTGATTACAATCCACAAGATTGGATAATTTCTTTAAGAGAATTATTGCGAACAATTCAGATATTCAATGTAGGTGGGTATTATCCCTGCCCGGGAGAAAGTGAGGATAATTTCTGTCTTAACAACTGACAAATATTTAAACAGCAGATATAAATAATACATTAAAATTAAATTGCTAATAATTGTTTATGTTAAATAAAGAAAAAATTTTTTATACACGCGAAATTTCTGTTTTATCTTTCAATGAACGTGTCTTACAAGAAGCGGAAGATTCAAGAAATCCTCTTTTAGAACGGTTAAAATTTTTAGGCATTTTTTCATCAAATATGGATGAATTCTTTAAGGTTCGCGTGGCGAGTGTTCAGAGGCGGCTGGAATTAGGCGAACAGAAGATGGCTTATTTGTTAGAAGTGATAGGTGAATTTTCACGCGAGTTAGATGAAAGATTCCGTCAAGCGTATGAGACTATTACAAAAGAATTAGAAAATCATGGAATACGAATATTAGCAAAAGAAGATTTGTATGAATTATCACCTTCAGAATTTAAATGGTTATCTGAATATTTTAAAGAAGATATTTTGCATGCCCTTGTACCTGTAATATTGCAAGACAAAGTCCCTCTGCCACCATTAATTGATGGTGCATTATATTTTGCAATTCAAATGGACATGCAGGATAAAAAACAATATGCTATACTTGAGATACCTTCCTCTCTTCCACGCTTTGTCGAACTTCCCAGTGGAAACATTGCGTATATAGATGATGTGATTCGCCTTTTTTTGGTAGATGTTCTGTATATCTTTCCTTTCGAAAATATTGAGGCTTATGAGTTCAAAATATCAAGAGATGCGGAACTGGATATTGACAATGATTTTTCTGAGGGCTATATCCGTAAAATGAGGAAACTCCTGGAACAACGAAAGGGAGGACGACCGACTCGTTTTCATTATGACGAGGAAATGCCCAAAAAACTATGTAAAAAATTACTTAGAGATTTGAATGTTACAGAAGAGGACACTGTAATCGCAGGGGGTCGTTATCACAACATGAAAGATTTAATTAACTTTCCTGCAAAACGGCGAGATTTACTTTTTGAACCTTTACCTTCTGTGGAACATCCTTTATTGAGGGGTTTTCGAACTCCGATGTTAAATATTATAGAAAAGCAAGATATTCTGCTTACCTATCCTTATCAGTCTTTTGACTATGTTCAGCGTTTAATTCGAGAGTCGGCTATTGACCCAAATGTTGAAGAAATTAAGATAACGATTTACCGCGTTGCGAATCAATCAAAGATTATTAATGCGTTAATTAATGCAGCAAGAAATGGGAAAAAAGTTTTTGCATCCATAGAACTTCAAGCGAGATTTGATGAGCAACAAAATATCCAGATTGCAGAACGATTATCAGAAGCAGGAGTTCGAGTAACTTATGGTGTTCCACCAATGAAAGTCCATGCAAAAATTTTACTTATAAAACGGAAAGATAGGAGTTTTGTCGGAATATCCACGGGAAACTTTAATGAAAAGACAGCACAGCAATATGTTGATAGCATTTTGCTCACATCCAATCCACAAATTACCGATGAAGTAGAAGACGCCTTCAAATTGCTGGACCGGAGTTCAGGTTTACCTCCTTTAACTACCCCCGCTTTTGAATACTTATGGATTTCACCATTTTCACTTCGGAAATCTTTAAATAAACTTATTAATCGGGAAAAGGATAAAGGTGCAGAGGGATATATTTTCCTGAAAGTGAACCATCTTACAGATACAAAAATTATAAAAAAACTTAGAGAAGCCGCAGACGCAGGTGTCCATATTGACCTGGTTGTTCGCACTACTTATGCTATGAGTCCACATCCCAATATCAATGCCATTTCTATCCTTGACAGATTTTTAGAACATCAGCGGGTTTATCTTTTTGGCAAAGAACCTCAATCCGATATTTATCTTGCCTCTGCCGATTTAATGGAAAGAAACCTTGACTATCGAGTTGAATGTGCCTTTCCCGTCCTTGCCCTTGAGTTAAAACAGCAAGTCCTGGATATGATGTCCTTTCAAATCCATGATAATGTTAAAGCACGTATATTAGATGAACGGCAAACAAACCGTTATGTCGAGCATGGGAAAGGCACAGTACGTGCCCAATATGCTACTTATGAATATTTTGACAGATACCTTAAAACTTCCAAGCACAACCAGTAAAAAGATATAAAGAATTTAAGAACAGTTAAAATGAATTCCAGTGCAGAACATCATTTAGACTTCTCTTATGTGGAGATGGAATAGATTCAGCGTATCCAATCGCAACTAAACTAACTAAACGATACGATGAAGGAACATTAAGTAGTTCCAAAATAGACGAGCAATAAGGCTTTTTATCGCCAGCAACCCAGCATGAACCCAGCCCTAAAGCCGCTGCAGCAACGAGCATGTTTTGTGTTGCAGCCGAACCATCTTCAATATAATATTTTGTGTCCTTACATACAACCGCTATGCAAGCACCTGCTTCACTAATAAACCTACCATTGTCTGTTTGGTCAGCCACACTCTTTTTTAGTTCCTTGTCTATAATTACAATAAATTCCCAGGGCTGTTCATTCCTTGCTGTTGCTGCAAGCCTGCCGCAATCTACTATGGTTTCTAATAATTCTCTTGATACCTCTTTATCAAGGTATTTTCTGACAGCACGCCTTTTTCTAATTGCTTCTATCGCATCCATATTTCATACTCCTATATCTTTGTATTAGATTTTAATATTCAATCCAAGAATTATAGTGGTGCGTCTTGTATCACATCTAAACTTGTGCTTGTGCCTATCCGATTGGCACCTGCTTCAATCATAACAGCCGCTTTTCCATAAGTCCGTATGCCTCCTGCTGCCTTGATACCCAGAAGGTTTCCAACCGCCTTATGTAAAAACTCTATATCCTCGACAGTAGCCCCTTTTATTCCATACCCCGTTGAAGTTTGCACAAATGCGGTACCTGTTCGTATTGCTATTTCACATACCTCAAATTTTTCATCGTCGGTTAAGAAACTTGTTTCTAAAATTGCTGTTACAGGAACATTCTTGGCAGTTTTTACTACTGCCTCAATTTCCTTTTCTACATACGCAGTAAAACCTGATTTAAGTGCTCCAATGTTAATGACCATATTAATTTCCTGGGCACCATTTTTTATGGCTTCTGCTGTTTCAGAAACTTTAATGTAGGCTGTTGTAGCGCCTAATGGAAAGCCAATGCTCACATCAACTTTGACAGGGGTATCTCTCAATAATTGAGCACATAATTTAGCCCATGTGGGATTGACAGTAACGGCATAGAAATTATTTTCTATAGCCTCCTGGCACAAAATCCGAATATCGTCCTCTTTTGCATAAGAATGAAGTAAAGTATGGTCAATCATTCTTGATAATTCATGTCTCTTAATAACCATAAAACATCATAACCTCGGTACACTAAAACCACCATTGATTTCAAATATGGAGCCTGTGGCATAATCAAAAAGCCCGTCTGCAATAGCCTTGACGCACTTTGCTATGTCTTCCGGTATTCCCCACCGCTTTTGTAACAATACTCCTTGTCGAATAAGTTCATCGTATTTCGCACGGACAGGTTCTGTCATATCTGTCATGACTATCCCGGGACGGATTTCAAACACGGGAATGTCATATTCGGCAAGTCGCACTGCATAAAGTTGTGCCGCCATACTCAATCCAGCCTTGCTAATGCAATATTCTGCACGATTAAGCGAAGCGGTTACTGCGGATATGCTCGTAATGAAAACAATTCGTGGTTTATAGTCTTTTTTTGTATTTTTTGTTAATGTATCTATCATCCGTTGTGCTATTTTTTGCGTAAAGAAAAAAGGACCTCTCAAATTTGTGTTTAATAATTTATCATAACTTTCAATTGAGCATTCAAGAATATCTGCACGGCGTTCAGGTGCAATTCCTGCATTATTGACTAATAAATCAATTTCAGGCAACTTCAAAAATTCATTTGAAAACCACCTTTTTTGTTCTTCAAGGTTGCCAATATCTAGAGAAAAAGGATAACAAACTACATTTGAATGGGTTTCAATTTCTTCTTTTAATTTTTGAAGTCCTTCATAGTTTCGCGCAATGGCTACAATATTATAACCCTGTTGCGCTAGAGCAGTAGCAATCCCTTTTCCAATCCCCTTACTGCCCCCTGTAATTAATGCAGTTAAGTTGCTCATTAGTTTCTCCTAATAATTTTACAACTCGTTTTGAACCATTTGTTCTAATGCTTGTGGCTTTCTAATCCATTCAAATTCGAAAGGTGCTTTCCGTAATAACTCTCCACATTCAGGGAACGAGTTGTAATTTTTGCATGATTGACTCGAACAATAAGCACCTGTTCCTTCAACTACTAAGACATCTCCAATTTTTGCTTCTACAAGTTTCCGTGGTTCTAAACCTTCGGGATTCCCTCGCTGAGGAGTGAAAGTATCCCCACTTTCACAGCAGTGTCCTGCTACAATGTAATAATATTCCCCTCTCTGGTTATTTTTTTCTTGGGGTATTACAATTAAGGGATGAAGTGCCCCATACATAGCAGGTCTAATATTTTCTGTCATTCCTGAATTAATCTTAATAAAACGGTAACCTGAGGGTCCTGTATCTACAACATCTATTACAGTGCATATAAGAGAACCCGCAGTTGCTACGAGGTAAGTTCCGGGCTCAATTTCTAAATGAAGTTTTCTCTCATACTTTTTCTCAAAATCATAAAACGCTGGGAGTATTCTTTCTCCTATCTTATGCAAATCTGCTGTTTTTTCATCTGGCATTCGTGCTACTTTGTATCCACCTCCAAGACTAATTCTTGTAACTTCTGGCATCTTTGCTGCTGTTTCTAACGCCAGGTGTGCACAATGCAACCATACTTCTGGGTCTGAACCCGAACCGATATGTGTGTGCATACCTGTAATTTTTAAATTATATTTATTTGCTATATCGTAGATGTGATTTAGATATTCATGCCAGATGCCAAAACTTGATGAAGGTCCACCTACATTTGTCCGATTAGATGAACCAGAACCTAACCCCGGGTTTATTCGAACACAGATTTCTGTTCCCGGAAATAATTCACCATAAACCTTCAATTGTTGAAGGGAACACGCGTTGTATAAAACGCCTTTTTCAATAAGAGATTTTAAGTTGTAGGGTATTTCCTGTGCAGTAATCTGTATATGTGAAGGAGGAATCCCTGCCAACAAAGCCCGTTCTACTTCATAACCACTGCTTGCGTCAATATGTAATCCCCATTCATGAAATTTTTGCAAAATTCGGCGAGTAGGTAGTGCTTTCATTGCAAAACGAGCCGTAAAACCATAAGCGGCAGGGAAAGACAAAACTTTCTTTGCCATTTTATACATTATTTGTTCATCATATACAAAAATTGGGGTTCCAAATTCCTTTTGAATGTGTAAAACTTCCTCTTCGGATAAGAAAAATAACTGTTCCATTCCTATTCCTTTATTCTGCTAAGTTGGGATATAACACTATCTTTCGTTATTATTTAGATGATGTTTAAATAAAGAATAAAATAAAGTTAATAAGATTTTACAACTATGACACGCGAAAAAAAAATTTATGAGTGTTCCGATTGTGGCTTTGTTTCACCCAAATGGCTTGGACGCTGTCCACAATGTGAGTCCTGGAACTCTTTTTTGGAGCAGATTACAACAAATACCTCTAAAAATAAACATATAATTAAAAATTCACAACCCGTTCTAATTACTGATACTCAACTTGAAAATATTTCGCAAAAAATTCCAACAGGCATTCAAGAGTTTGACCGTGTAATTGGTGGAGGCTTCATTCCCGGAGATGTGGTGCTGATAAGTGGTGAGCCAGGAATCGGGAAATCAACATTAGTCCTACAGATAGCCGGGTATTGGGCGCAAAATAACGGTTCTGTTCTGTATGTGCATGGAGAAGAATCGTTTCGCCAGGTTAAAGATAGGGCACGAAGGCTCAACGCTATCAATGAAAATCTATATCTATATGCGTCCACAGATACATCCGATATACTTTCGACTATAGATGCACATCATTTTTCATTGATAATAATTGATTCAATCCAGAGTATTAGTAATCCTAATATAGATTCGCTTCCGGGTAGTGTTACTCAAGTTCGAGAATGTGCTTTTGAATTAGTTCAGAAAGCCAAAGAAAAAGATATCCCTATGGTTATCGTTGGGCATATCACTAAAGAAGGTTATATTGCAGGGCCTAAAGTTTTGGAACATATCGTAGACACAGTTTTATATTTTGAAGGAGAAGGTAGATTATCTTTACGGATATTACGAGCAATTAAAAACCGTTTTGGTTCCACCCAGGAGATTGGTGTATTTGAAATGAGTTGTGAAGGATTAAGAGAAGTTTCTAATCCGAGTGCTGTATTCTTACAGGAGAGACCTGTTGGAGTAAGCGGTTCCCTTGTGTTCCCCATGATAGGTGGTTCTAGACCTTTGCTGGTAGAAATACAGGCATTAGTGGGAAAAAGTAGAGTTCCCCAACCACGAAGGGGTGTAATGGGATTAAACAGCCAGCGTGTATCTTTGCTGGTCGCTATACTTGAAAAGAAGGCAGGTATTTATCTCTCTGATTTAGACATTTTTGTTAATGTTGCGGGTGGTGTGTTTGTTGACGAAACAGCAGTTGATTTACCTGTTCTAATTGCTTTACTATCCAGTTTTTGGGATTTTCCATTAGATTCTCATTGGATTGCTTTTGGTGAAGTTGGCTTAGCAGGTGAGATTCGGCGTGTGAACGGGACACGGATTCGTCTTAACGAGGTTGCAAAATTTGGTTTCAAGACATCTATAACACCAAGAAATGAACCCTCTGACATCCCAGAAATTTTTGATAATCACCAGATTATTTCATTAGAAAATGTAAATGAACTAAACAAATTATTTGATAAACGGGAGAAGACCTATGAGCAATATTCCGGACACAGAAGGAATGTTTAAAAAAGCCTTGCAAATGGTTGCTCCGGGAAGTAAAGTGGGTGAAGCCCTATCCGCTATTATTCAGAGTAGGATGGGTGCTCTACTTTGTTTTGGTGAGCCACGAAAACTGTCACAATTTTCAGAAGGCGGAGTTGCGTTAAATGAAGAACTAAAACCCCAATTGATTTATGAATTATCAAAGATGGATGGTGCTATTATCCTCAATTCCGATGGTACACGGATTTTGTATGCAAATCGTTTTTTAAAACCCAATGCCAAAATACCGTCTGACGAAACAGGAACACGGCATCGTGTTGCACAAAGGATGTCTCAACAAGCCCACTGCATCGTCGTTGCCGTATCACAGAGACGTTCTTCTATCACCCTTTATGTAAAAGACCGAAAACATATATTAACATCTTTGCCTACATTGCTTAGTCGTGCAATGCAGTCATTACAGGCTATTGAAAAATTTCTGGTTACTATGAACCAATCACTTCAAGATTTAACTATTCGTGAATTTCAGGATATTGTTACCATTTTTGATGTATGTAAAACCATTCAAAGAATACAGGTTGTTTTAAGGCTTGCAGATGAGTTAGAGCCAATTATCCTTGAACTGGGCACGGAAGGAAGATTGATACAAATGCAACTTAAAGAGTTATTAGTTCCTGTCCCTGAAGCAGAATTAGTAATAAAAGATTACTACCGTGAACGACCGGGATTCGATTATAATACTGTTCAAGAAAAAATTCATGCTTTATCACAAGAAGAATTAATAGACCTCGGGAACATAAGTCAGATTTTAGGATATGGCTCAAATCTTCGTTCGGTGGATACTTATTTAACGCCACGAGGCTATCGGATTTTAGTGATGACACATAGGTTTCCCTCTCCATTAATAGAAAATTTGGTCTCAAAATTTGGAGGACTCAAACAAATTCTTCATGCCTCTAAGGAAGATTTGATGGATACAGAGGGTATCGGAGATATTCTGGCAGAAAGAATTCGTGGAAGTCTAAATTTATTAAGAAGTCAAATGGGATTAGAAATTCGGAGGTAATATGAATAAACTCCATGAGTGTATCATAACCCTGCATAATTCAGTGGCTCCCAATCATTATCGGCTGGTGCTTCAAAACAAAGAACTTGCAAGTCAAGTCTCTCCCGGGCAATTCCTTATGATAGAAGTCTCTCCGGGATATTATCCTTTTTTACGAAGACCCATGTCTATTGAACGCATATTTTCTGATAGTATCTCTATCCTGTATAAGGTCTGTGGTGAAGGCACAAAATTACTGTCTACTTTATCTGCAGGAGAAAAGATAAATGTGCAGGGTCCTTTAGGAAATTCATTCCCTATACCATTGGATTATCAACATTATTTTATTATAGCAGGAGGAATCGGTGTGGCTCCTTTTCCTGCACTTGTAGAAAAAATATTGAATCTTCGCGGAATGGCACCTGAAATTATTTTAGCAGGTAAAGATTTTAATCATTTATTATGTGAGAAAGATTTTCGTCAGATGGGGTGTAAATTGCATCTGGCTACTGAAGATGGTAGCGCAGGCTATAAAGGACTTGCTACAGATTTGTTACAATCTCTGGAACAAACGGAGAAAACACTTGTATATACCTGTGGACCCTTGCCTATGATTAAAAAAGTTCACGAAATTTGTACACAACGAAATTGGCTTTGTTATGCGTCATTAGAAGCGGAAATGGCTTGTGGTGAAGGAGTGTGCCTGGGTTGCGTTGTTCCTGCAAAAATGGAGATAGAACACGAAATGATGGCACGCGTCTGCAAAGAAGGGCCTGTTTTCGATACACAACTAATTCTCTGGGAAAAAATCGGAGAAAAATAAAATGGATGTAAATCTTCAAGTATCTATTGGAAATCTAACATTAAAGAATCCTGTAATTGTGGCTTCAGGAACATTCGGTTATGGCGAAGAGTATTCGGAATATTTTGACATATCCCAATTGGGTGCAGTAACTGTAAAAAGTCTTACGCTACAACCTCGTCTGGGAAATCCACCTCCACGACTTGTAGAAACACCTGCGGGAATGTTAAATGCGATTGGTTTACAAAATGTCGGAATAGAAACATATTTGAAAGAAAAACTTCCCTTTTTACGAGAAAAAAGTTGCACCATTATTGCAAACATCTATGGAACTTCTATTGAGGAATATGAACAATTAGCAGAACGGTTGGAAAAGGAAGGGGGAGCCGATGCAATTGAAATGAATCTCTCCTGTCCCAATGTCCATAATGCCCTCAATAAATACAAGTGTCCCCTGATTGCACAATCCTCAGAATGGGTCGAAAAATATACCTCTGCTGTCCGTTCAAAAATAAAATTACCTCTCATTGTCAAACTTACTCCAAACATTACAGATATAACCGAGCCTGCTTTAGCCGCAGAAAAAGGCGGTGCGGATGCTATCTCTATTATAAATACCTTGCTTGGAATGTCTATAAATACTGAAACCCGTAAGCCCCGATTGAAAAATGTTGTAGGTGGACTGAGTGGACCTGCCATTCGGCCTGTAGCCGTAAAAATGGTCTGGGATGTTAGTAGAACGGTAAAAATTCCCGTAATAGGAATGGGTGGCATTTGCTCTACCTCAGATGCTTTAGAATTCATAATCGCTGGAGCAAAAGCCATTGCAGTAGGTTCTTATCTATTTCGAGACCCCCTTGCCCCTATCCGAATTATACAGGGTCTACATGACTATTGTATTTCAAACAATATTGAGGATATTAATAAACTTGTTGGTACTGTAAAAATAAATTAAATCAATGGTTTAGAAAGTGTATATATGTTAGATAAGGTTATTTTAGGGCTGGATGTTGATACTATGGATGATGTTAAGCGGATTCTTGATTTGTGTCCCCAATGTGCTTGGTTCAAAGTCGGTAGCCAATTATTTACTCGTTGGGGTCATCAATCTCTATCCCTGCTCAAAGAACGGAAAAAGAAAATATTCCTTGACTTAAAATATCATGATATACCGAATACCGTGAAAAATGCGGTAAGTGCAGCCCGTGATTTAGGGGTAGATATGTTGACGGTCCATGCTTTGGGTGGAAGTCAAATGATTAAATGTGCAAGCGAGGCAGTTATAGGAACCCCTGTAAAAATCATTGCCGTTACTATTCTGACAAGTCATAATGAAGAGCAAATTCAAAAAGAATTGGGTATCGTATGGAAATTAGAGGATGCTGTCCTTAACCTTGCAAATATGGCACTTTTAGCCGGAGCCCATGGGATTGTATGTTCTCCGATGGAGATTTCCCTTTTGAGAAAAAAAATAGGCAATGATTTTTTGCTAATTACACCTGGTGTCCGTCCTACATGGGCGTCAGAGACTCACGACCAGATGCGGGTTATGACTCCTTCTGAAGCAATCCGTTCCGGTGCCAATATGTTAGTTCTTGCCCGTCCTATTCTAAAAGCAAATAACCCACAAGCCGCTTTTGACCAAATTATTGAGGAAATCGAAAATGAATAATAAGGAAATCTTAAAAGTATTTATACAGCATAAAGCCTTACTTGAAGGACATTTTATTTATGCCAGTGGTAGACATGGCAGTCAATTTCTTCAATTTGCCCGAATATTACAACATCCAGAGATAACAGAAAAATTGTGTGTTGAACTTGCAAATCATTTCCAGGGTTTCCATGCCGATTTAGTTGTAGGTCCTGCGACAGGTGGAATTATTTTGGCTTACGAGGTAGCAAAACAACTTGATTGTTCTACAGCATTTCTTGAAAAAGAACCTGATGGAAGTATGGCTATGAAACGAGGATTTACACTTGTCAAAGGCTGGAAAGTAATAGTTATAGAAGATGTGACTACCACAGGTGGTTCTGTAAAGAAATGTATTAAACATTTACAAGAAAGAGGTGCAGAAGTTGTAGGTGTCGGTTGCATTGTAAACAGAAATCCTGGCAATGTATCTTTTGATGTTCCCTTTTACTCATTAGCCGAAATTAATCTGGCAAGTTGGCTTCCAGAGGAATGTGAACTTTGTAAAAAAGGCGAACCTATTACTGAGCCTGATAATATTCTACTAACTTAATTATTTAGATGTATTATGTTTTATCTTTATAGCATTGGAAAAGGGTGATTATTTTATAAATGACGGGTATATCTTGAATAATTAATTAAAAAGTGTCTTTATATCGTTTATTTATGAGATAATTATATTATAAAACTCGATATGTTATTATATAGCTCAAAGGAAAAAAGTATTATTATCTGTGAAACATTGGTGGTAAAGAAAGGAAGTATATGAAACAGAAGAGAAGTATAAAAATGATGTTAGTATTTGTATTTTCAATTTCTTTTTGTCTATCAATTATAGCGGATGATGTTAAGATATCAGGGGGTAAGTCATTAAATGAATTGTTAAATTCAGACAATTTAGTTACAGTAATTTTGAAGGATTCAGGAGCAAAAGATGTAAACCTTCAACTCAAGGAAGTATATCCACAATATTTAGTATTTGAGTCTGAAAAAGAAGACAGAGTGACTTATCGTTTAGACCAAATTTCTGAAATAGTTGTTCAAACAGATAAAAAACCCAAACCAGCCATACAACTTGGACCAGGTGTATCCCTCAGGTCAGAGGACCGCTTAACCGTAGAACGAGCATGGAGTAGAATGGATGAAATCTTTAAATCCTCTGAAAGCAACCAGGATTTAAAAGTCGAATGTGCAACTCTATTAGTGTTGCACGGTTCCCAGGAGGCTATGGACTATTTACAAAAATTACTTGATGCAAATGAAATTACAACGCAATTAGTTGCTGCAAGGGGTATGTTCCTCTCGGGAAATCAAATTCCATCGGCTCTGCTTCGTAGTGGATTGGAACATGGGAACAGGAATGTTCGGATTCAGGCGACCATCCTGAGTGGGTTGGTGGGTTATCGAGATGGAATTCCATTATTGATGAATATGCTACAAGACCGTTCGGGTGAAATTAGTGGACCTGCTGCTCGTGCATTAGCCTTTTTAGGTGCGAGAGAAATTGTTCCCAAACTTCTTGAAATGCTAACTTCACCAAATGAGGAAAAGTCGGAATCTGCTGTATTTTCGCTTGTATTGTTAGGTGGTGATGATATTCGTGAACAGGTCAAACAACTTATTCCACAACTCGATGGAATGGCTAAATACAGAGCCGTTAAGACAATTTTCTATCTTAAAGACCCAGATGGAAAAACCTTGCTTACCCAATTATATGAAGAACAGATAACTCTTAGACCTGAAATAGCCCTTATTCTCGCTAAAAGCCAGGATTGGAACGCTCAACAATTTTTAAGAAATCGTTTAACTCGTAGAGAAAATCCAACAGATGCAAATTTTATTTATCGGGCAAAAGCGATAACGGCTCTTTATCAAGGAGGAGACCCCACAGTTTTACCACAGTATCAAGAATTAATGCGTGAAGGTAGTGCAAATGTTCGGAAAGAGATTTGTAAACTTATATTTAAGGTGGGCGATAAGAACCTTCTAAAAATTTTACCCTCCTCTATAGAAAATAGAGAGATGGAAGTTGCTTTTGAGGCTTGTCGTGCAGCCGTAGGGGTAACTTTACCTGAGTACCGTGAAAGATATATTAAATTAGAAGGCGAAATGTGAATTGTAGACTCCATCTAATAATTCATGGAATCGTCCAGGGGGTTGGGTATAGATACTCAACTTATAAAAAAGCCTTACAAATGGGTCTAACAGGCTGGGTTAGAAATCGGCATGATGGAACGGTTGAAGCAGTGTTTGAAGGTCCGCGTGAAAAGTTGGATGAAATTCTTCAATGGTGTTATGAGGGACCTATCGGAGCGTATGTGTCAAATATTGATATTCAATGGGAGGAAGTTGATTCGAGACATGTAAATTTTGAAATCAGGTAATAAAGAGTAATTTGAAGGCTTTTCAGAATGTCAGAGGATAAAAAAAATACACTAAAAAAAATTAACGATGAAATAGAAAAACTAAAAAATCGGATAGAAAATGACCAGGAAGTAATAAAGAAAATTAATGAACTCTTAAAAAAAGCAGACCAGAGACTTAAAGAAGAACCAAAAAATTATAATCGGTGGGTGAATATTATCGAAAACCTTGAAAATTCGTTAGTGGAAAGACGCAGGATTCTCCAGGGAAGAACGGTAAATCTCCAAAAATTACAAAAAGAATATCAGGAATTATTGATAGGTACTACCTCTACAGAGTCCTCTTCTCTTCCTGAAATTCTTTTATCTGAAAAAGAATTAGAACTGATTGATAATCGAAAAGTTAAAGATATGCAACTTGCCCTTAAAATTCTTGAGACCCCTGCTGACAAATGGGGTGAAGTAAGTATAGGCGAAATTTCTCAAATAATTCTTGGAATGAAACCGTCTGAGGAAAAAAGCATTCTTCAAACATACAGTAAAGAAGAAGAGATTCACACTAAATCAGATGAAGAAATAGAAAACGCAATCAAATCAAACCCTGCTTATTTGCAACTTAGAAGTTTGCTTGTATCCGGTTTGGACAAGGTATGGAATAGAAAACCAGAGATGCTTACTTCACAAGAAAAATCTATAATACTTACTGTATATCAGCACCTGGAAGACAAAAGGAACAAAAATTACAAAGAAGAGAGATTGTTTCGGGTAATTTCGGCTGCGGTTAGAATCGTTTTTCCCCAAAAATAGACTTTCCTAATGTTTAAGCATATAGATATTTGTAGAAACCAGAATTTGATTTTTTTCTGTTTAGTGAAACATAATAATAATTTAGGTGTCCAAAATAGATAGTAATTAACACATAATAAGAAAGGGTCTATTTATGCAAAATATTTTTGTCTCTTCGTTTTCATTTTCACTTTTATTGATTTTGTCGGTAATGTTTTTAGGTTCAGGGCTTTCCTATGCTGAGGAAGAACTATATACCGGTGGTGCTCCCAATGCCGAAGCTATCGGTTGGAGAATTGGTTGTCAGGCATATTCCTTTAACCGCTTCACCTTTTTTGAAGCAATTGATAAATCTGCTTCCATCGGTCTCCATTATATTGAAGCCTATCCTGAGCAGAAACTTTCTAAAGAAACGGGAGATATTAAATTCGACCATAATATTTCTCCCGAACTTCAACAGAAGGTAAAAGAAAAGTTACAAGCCGCTAACATTAAACTTGTTAACTATGGTGTGGTTGGTTTGCCCAATGATGAAGCAGGAGCACGCAAAGTTTTTGAGTTTGCAAAAGCGATGGGAATTGAAACCATTGTTTCAGAACCATCTCCCAATGCCATTGCTTTAGTAGATAAACTTGCTAAAGAATATAATATTAAAGTAGCAATTCATAATCATCCCAAACCTTCTATGTATTGGGATTACAAAAAAGTTCTCGAAGTTACAAAAAATGCGAGTCCGCTTATCGGTTCTTGTTCAGATACAGGACATTGGATGCGCTCAGGTATCAAACCGATGGAAGCCATACAAGCATTAGATTCTCGTATTATCTCCTTCCATCTTAAGGATTTAAATGAGTTTGGCAATAGAGAAGCCCATGATGTTATTTGGGGTACAGGGCAAGCAGATATGAAAGCCATTCTAACCCACCTTTACCAGAAAGGTTTTAAAGGGGTATTTTCTATAGAATATGAATACAATTGGGAAAATTCTCTTCCGGAAATATCTCAATGTGTAAAGTATTTTGATGAGGTCGCTAAAGAATTATCCTCGAAAAAGTAATTTTTTATATATTTAACAAAAATTAAATGGAGGCATGAACTACGAGAGCATGTCTCCATTTTTTATTCTGTATTTATAAAGGTAGAAAACAATGTATAAACATGTAAAAGTTATAGAGTTTGTGATGTTTTGTGTATTAACCACTTTTGCTTTTGCACAAGGAGAAAACTCACTCCTTACAGTATTTCAAGCGGGGAACGATGGCTATCATACTTACAGAATTCCATCCTTGATTAAAACCTCTTCAGGGGCTATGATTGCCTTTTGTGAGGGACGAAAAGAGTCCATTTCTGATGCTGGTAATGTTGACCTTGTTTTTAAGAGGTCTGAGGATAACGGCGATACATGGGGACATCTACAAATCCTATGGGATGATAGCCAAAATACCTGTGGAAATCCCTGTCCTGTGATTGATAGAACTACAGGCGATATAATTATGTTGATGACCTGGAATAGGGGAGATGATAGTGAAGATGGAATAATAGAGGGAACATCAAAAGACACCCGTCGGGTATTCATTACTCGTTCTAAAGATGATGGCTTCACATGGACTAAGCCAGAGGAAATAACAATTGCCACAAAACATCCTGATTGGAATTGGTATGCAACGGGTCCCGGCATAGGTATTCAAATGGCAGGAGAAAAATATAAAAACAGATTAATTATTCCCTGTGACCATTCAGATAAAAATAACAAAGAAATGTATTCCCATGTAATATATTCCGATAATGGGGGTAAGACATGGGAATATGGCAAACCCGTAGGTGTAGATACAGATGAATGTCAGGTTGTAGAAATACCCGATAGCAAATTGCTATTGAACATGAGGAATTACAATTCTGATTATAATTGTAGGGCAATATCCATAAGTGAAGATGGAGGTATAAATTGGGGAAGTTTAAGTTATAATTCAGCACTTATTGAGCCCAGGTGTCAAGCAAGTTTAATTAAGCATCAATTGAAAAGCCATGATTACCTTGTATTTTCCAATCCTGCTGATAAGAAAAAAAGAATTAGAATGACAATAAAGATTAGCGATGACTATGGTAAAACATGGAAATATCAGAGATTAGTTTACGAGAGCCCTTCTGCATACTCATCACTTTGTTCAATAAACGAGGGAGAAATAGGAATTTTATTTGAGTGCGGTGAAAAAAAACCTTATGAAAAAATTGTTTTTCAAAAGGTTAACATCCAACAAATAGTTGGGAGGAAAGGTAAATGAATATTAAATGGAGACAATTAGGTGAGAGTGATATTTTCATCACCCCGCTGGGACTCGGCTGCTGGCAATTTAGCAATAGGATTGGTTTACCTGGTAAAATTTGGCCCTCGCTCGAAGAAGTACCGAGTGATGAGATTATAAAAGTAACCTGGGAAGGTGGTATTAATTGGTTTGATACGGCTGAAGCGTATGGTTGGGGTGCGTCAGAAAAATGCGTATCACAAGGTTTACAAAAAGGTAATGTGCCCATAGAGAAAGTAATTATTGCTACTAAATGGCATCCTATTTTACGAAGAGCAAAAAGAATGTTTCGTTCTATCGAGGAACAAATACAGCGTTTAGCTCCTTATAAAATCAGCCTATACCAAATCCATTCTCCTACCTCACTATCATCAATCGAAAGAGAAATGGAGATAATGGCAGAGTTACTCAAATCCAATGTCATTCGTGCTGCTGGGGTTAGCAATTATTCAGCAAATCAGATGCGAAAAGCCCATGCGTACCTCGAAAAACTGGGATTCCCTCTTGTGTCCAATCAAGTCCATTATAGTTTGCTTCATCGTAAAATTGAAAAAGATGGGACATTAAAAACCGCTCAGGAATTAGGTATCACTATTATCGCTTATTCTCCATTGGAACAGGGTTTACTTACCGGAAAGTTTCATGATAATCCTCAATTAATAAAGACACGGGTAGGTTGGCGAAAGTATCTCCCCTTATATCGCCCTTCTGGACTTGAAAGAACAAAACCTGTCATTGACACATTAAAGAAAATTGCAAAACAGCATGACGCTACACCATCTCAAGTGGCATTAAACTGGCTTATTAATTTCCATGGAGAGCGTGTGGTTGCAATACCCGGTGCTACACGCATAGAACAAGCACAACAGAATTTAGGAACTTTTAATTTTAATTTAACAGAATCAGAAATGGATGAGATTGATAAAGTTTCCCGTACATTTATTTGATTACACTGGAACCCTATTTTTTGGAAGAGCCCATAAACATAAGAATTGTCATTACAAAAAGGATAGAGATAAAGTCTGAAAACCATGTTTGCACTCTATTCACTGTACAAGAACAGCCTCTTTGCAATTGAGTTCCGCATGTTTTTAAATTATCTATAGCCGAACTTAACTCTTCTTTTGATAACTGCTGATTTCCATCTGTATCAAAAGAAAGAAAGGTTTCTTCATCAAGCCCCTCTATTACCCTTTGTGCTTCCTGTAATGTAACCAGATCATCTTGATTAGAATCTAATAGATCAAAATTATCATACATCGCATACGCATAGTCAATAGGTTCATCTTTATTTCCTACATCCGAACTTTCTGCGATGTTCATTAACAAAATGAAAGAAACTAAAATTGACATAATTCATTTCCTTTTTTAGTTAAATTATAATAAATTATAATTTATTATCAAAAAATAAAAACAGAGAAACAATTTATGAAGAATCAAGAACAAAAGGGAAATAATTATTACACAGAACAGACACAGACACAGGAAAACAAAATAGCAGTTATTATCCCTTGCTATAATGTGGAAAATAGATTGAAAAAGACTGTAAGTCCCCTTATTCAATTTCCTGTGGATGTTTATATTGTCGATGATGGTTCAACCGATAATTGCATAGATAGTATAGTGTCCTTGCCCGTATCTATTCTTTCCTTTCCAGAAAATCGTGGTAAAGGTTTTGCCATCATTGAAGGATTAGAGAATGTGTTAAAAAATCCTAGATATGAAGCCTTTTGTTTTATGGATGCGGATGGACAACATGACCCACAATTACTCCCGCTTTTTTTAGAGGCTTGGAAAAATGAAAAAAAAGACTTGATAATAGGACAACGAGATTTCAAGTCGGAAAAAGTCCCTTTCCCCAGCAAATTAGGAAATTACTTAATGCGATATATCCTCTATTTCTTAGCGGGATGTCATCTCTCCGATACTCAATGCGGCTTTCGTTTATATTCACGCTCCTTTGCAGAGGAAATAGTTGCAAGAGTAAAGCCAGGTCGCTATGAAACGGAAACATGGATATTATTGCTTGCCCTGCAAAGAAAACGGTCTATTGGTATTATCCCCATCCCATCAATCTATGAAGAAAAAAACCGTTCATCTCATTTTCGTAAAATTTGCGATTCTTTACGAATACTGAAAACAATGTTTACTATCTCTCATAAATTATTTCGTCAAAAATAATAGGAATATTCTCTCCTTAATCAGGATTATTCTTTTGTAAAAAGTTTTCAATAGATTTTACAAAATCCTTTTTAAACAAAGTGGTAAAATGAGTTCCTCTTTTTATCCAGACTACATGACTGTTCGGTAATACAGTGCTTAATTCATCAATTGTTGTTGCTAAGGGGTCTGCTGTTCCACCCATGAGAAGTATTGGAACATTACAACTCCTCAAATCATTTTCTTTTACTTCTAATGCTGCAGCACTTTCTAACAAGTCTGCTATGGCTTCCAAATCATTTATTTTACGGTAATACCTATTTGCAACAGCAACCGATACCCTTTGAAGACCTTGTTTTTTCATGCCTACAAGTTCAAGAAGTGGAGCACAGTCCCTCTCATTCCTAATTGCTGTGTAAATATTTCTAAACCTGTTTAAATTTTCCTCAGTTGCTTTTTCCCATCCTGCACCTCCGACTGTAACTGAATAACATCGTTCTGGATGCAAAGTAGCAAATTTTAGTGCAATAAATCCGCCTAATGAATACCCTATAATATGAGCCTTCTCTATATTTAAACTATCCATTACCCTACATACATCTTCAACTAAATTAAGTCCATACATTTCTACTCCATGCGGTTTATCAGATTTTCCATGCCCCCTTAAATCAAAAGCAATAACATGAAAATTCTTTGATAATTGCCGTTTAATTCCTGGCAATCGCCAATTAAGGTCTGAATTAACAAGAATTCCATGAATTAAAATAACAGGCTCCCCTTTACCCTTTTCTGTGTAATGTAAAGAAATAGTATCATGGATGAATTCCCCTTTTTGCGTACAAAAGATAGCACAGCCTTCATTTAATAAAAGAAAAACAATTAAAATAATCCAAACAATTATTTTTATTCTATAATTGTATTTTTTGAGAAATGTAAACATATATTAATAACTGTATATACCTTTTCCTTCTTTATCATACTTGATTTTTTATATTACCATATTCTGGAAAAAGAATAAAATTACTTTATTGTAAAAAATAATTATTCTATTTTATAAAAATCTTCATTTTAATAACTGGTTAGAATTAATAGTTTTGATGGATTTAAGTAGTCTTTTGGAACAAAAGTTATAGGATATTATGTTTAAGGAAAAGACAAAATTTAAAAGTGTGTTTAAATTACTACTATATTTGGAATTAATATAGAAAAAAAGATTACAATAAGTGTTAATTTGATTATTAGTGATATACTTATGATATATCTTATACTATCTGGGTAAAGTATATGAACAAGAAAATGTTAAAACCAATTTAAAAAGTAAATATTTTTTAGTATGTCTACAATAAGAAAGAATAAAATGGGTGAGGTAAAAAGTAAACCTTTAAATCTGTTGTGGGTAACAGACCTTCATTTAGACCACATTCCACCTGAAAAAGCATCGATATTTATTAAAGAAATGGCAAATAAAAATCCTTCTCTTGTCGTAATCACGGGGGATATTTCCACAGCAGAGACGGTAGACAAATGGTTGTTATATATGGACAGAGTCTTTAATTGCCCTGTATATTTTGTATTAGGAAACCATGATTATTATCATGGGTCTATTAAAGAGGTCCGACAGAAAATCCAACAGGTATCACGATATTCTCAAAGGGTTCGCTGGCTACAAGAAGTTGGATTAGTGATGTTAACCCCGAATACAGCACTTATTGGTTGTGATGGATGGGGAGATGCTCGGTTAGGCGATTTTGACCATGCCGATACAAAAATGAGCGATTATCTTTTTATCAAAGAACTTATAGGTCTTGATAGACACCAGATTAAGCAGGTGATTCAATCTATTGGAGCAGACTCAGCCCGCCATATCGCTCGTATTTTACCTGAAGCCATGAATCATGCACAATATATTATTATTGCCACACATGTACCTCCATTTTCAGAGGCATGTTGGCATCAAGGGAGAAGAGGAGACGCAAAATGGCTTCCGAACTATACTTGTGGAGCACTTGGAGAAGTAATTCAGCCTGCGGCTTTAAATAGCATGTATCATCAATTTCTTGTCCTTTGTGGACATACTCACGGCTTCGCAGATGTTCACATTTTACCTAATCTACATATTAAAGTTGGCGAAGTAGAATACGGCAACCCGATTATTCAAGATATCATTACGGTGTATTGATAAAAACATCTTCTAACCACAAAGAATGCAAAAAAAGCACCAGCAAAAGTAAGATAATTTCTTCTTCACTACTTGTGAGTTTTAGTCGTTCGGTTCAATTTATTCTTAACCAAAAAATATCGAAAACCCAGAAGTATCTTTGCGTCTTTTTTGTAATTGTGCCAGGTCATTTATACATACTAAAAAATGTAGTGGCTCAATTTATTGCGTTCTATAAACAAAGATAATTCAGGGGTTTGATAAATCAACTCTATACATCGTCTCCCATTTTTTTTCTTTATTGTATAAAAAGGTGCTTATTGTAAAAGTTATTGGTTATTTGTGGTGGTATTAGAGGGATGTAAATCTACTTGACGAAAACGCCATGATAAAGTCCCTGCTTTGGGGTCATAAACCCATTCTCTATCTTCATAAGGCTGTTCAGGAAGAAAGGTCATTACTTGTTTTTCAAGTAATCCTTTAAGGTCAGAGGGATAAGTTCCAAATCGCTCATGATACATTTTTATTCCATTTTCTAATAAGTGCTTGTTTCGTTCCTGTTGTTCGTCTAAAATTGTAGTATTTTCAACCTTCCCTGATTTTGTTATAAAAAATGTGCCTCCTAATGGGTCTTTTATGGACTCTAAGGCAAGTCCTAAATCTTCTAACTTTTCTGGCAATTTATTGTATGTTTTTTTATACTGTTCCAATCTATTATTAAGTTCACGACACACCTGTTTTATTTCTACCAGAATTAATTTCCGTTTGGCTAAGTCTTTTAATAGTTGGTCTTCACTATTTAATAGATTAGCCCACATATCCTTTTCCACCTCAATCAAATCATATTCGTAATTTAATTTTTCAGCCAGGTCAATAATAAACTGTGGTGCTTTTCCTGTTGCAGCACTCATAGCGAAGTAAAAAGCAGCAAGTTTTTTTGAGTTTGGTTCACCTGCTCTATTCAGGAGATAAATCATTCCCGCTTCATAAGGTAGGTCCCATGTCTCCGGCCGATAATACATGCCTCGGTGTAGTAAGTTTATTGCTGCGTCTGAATCGGCTCTTAAAGAGGACAGAAAGATACTTCCAAAACGATACGCTTCTCTAAAATAAGGGTCTAATTGAACCACAGCGTTTAGCATTTTCTCTAGCCATTTAAATTCATAATCGCCCTTGATTTCTGAGCCTGTATACAGTAAACAATGTATCCATAATAAATCTGCTATAACCGAGTCTAACCCAGCAGTAAAATGTCTCAATAATTTTTCATTAGGCAGGTAGAGCAGGTCTTTACTTGTAGCACGATGAATAGAAGTTATTTGGTATTGGACAATAATAATGAGAGAGATTATGACTACAATAAGAAAGATATGAAACAGGTTTTTTATCAATGATTGTTGATTATACATCTTTCCTCTGGAACATTAATGTGGCAAGGTATATGAAGAAAATTGAATAAAGGATTCCATAAATAGTTGCATAAATGATATACGAAAAGGCGACAGGTATCCCATTGACGACTTCTGAACGAATGTCAAAGTTAGAAAAGTTTGGAAGTATGTAATATAGAGCCTGTAATATGGATTTACTCCATGTTCCTTCAAATTGGGGAGGAAGGTCGATTAATACGCCTGTGGCATGACCAAATACATAAAAGCAAAATACCATAATAGCACCCAGTATGGGTGAACTTAATGTTGAAAATAGCACGGCAAGTGCGGTGACTAAAAGTAATTTCATAAATATCAAAAAAGAGGCAATGAAATACCAATGGTTTATTTCTCCACCTAAAATCATTATATATCCAGCAGAGATTAGACTCATCAATATAACCACCCCCGCTATCAAAGCAGACAAACCCAGATACTTGCCTATTACGAATTCATAACGATAAAGCGGTTGAGCGATGATAGTATAGATTGTCCGTTTATCTATCTCTTTATACACCAGACTCGTGCCCACAAAAATTGCAATTAAAGCTCCAAAGATAGATATACCTGCCAATGAAAGGTCTTTAATAATTTTTATGTCCTGACCTATGCTAATCCAGCCAATTGCCTTTGAACCTATGATAACTGCGATAGCAAAAAATAACAGAACATACAATACTTTATCTCGCACAGATTCGCGGAAAGTATTATATGCTACGGCAATTATTTTCCCCATGATTTACTCCTCTACCTGAGAATAATAGATTTTCTCCTTTTTCCCCTGACTATCTTCTTTTATCTGCATTCGAATAAAAAAATCTTCAAGCGTCTCTTTTTGTGGGGCTAATTCTATTAGTAATCCACCTTTTTGAAGTGCCTCTGTAATTGCCTGATTTGCTGTTGCTAAATCCTCAAATTGAAAATGAGTATAGTCCTCCCAATTTCTAATGAGCGAGCCTTTCTGTTGAAGAGATTGAATTGATAGTTCATTTAAATCCTTAAATACTACTTCAACCCTTTTCACATCTTGCTGTAGGATTTCTTTGATATGCCCTATGGCTACAAGTTTGCCTGAGGACAAAACACCTACCCTATCGCAAAGTTGCTCTACATCACTTAATACATGGGAACTAAAAAAGATTGTTTTGCCTAATTCTCTTTGCTGTTGTATCAGTTCGCGGATATGTTTCCTCCCTACTGGGTCTAATCCACTCATGGGTTCATCTAATATCAATAAATCAGGATTACCCACCAATGCAATAGCAAAACCTATTTTTTGTCTCATGCCTTTGGAAAAATTTTTTAACCGAATATCTGCAATGGGTTGCAAATCGAGAATTTCAGCAAGTCGTAGCCATTCTTGTTGTCTTTCTTTTGATGGCATGCCTTTTAATTGCCCATAGAAGTTAATAGTCTCACGCGGGGTAAGATACTCATAGAAATAGGGCTGTTCAGGCAGATAACCGAGACTTTTTCGGGAAATAGGATTGGTTGCTTCTATATCGTTGATATAGACCTCGCCTGAGGTTGGGATTAAAAGCCCGCAAATTATTTTAATGGTAGTTGTTTTACCTGCGCCATTTTGCCCAAGAAAACCGAAAATCTCTCCCTTCTTAACTTCTAAAGAAAGGTCCTCTATTGCAAACTTTCTCGTTCCTGATAGCCCTGAATATTTTTTTGTTAAAGCGGTAGTCTTTAAAACTGTATACATTTTCATACTATCTACCGGCTACTTCATGTTTTTTGCTTTCGTCGTTTAACATTATTTTTCTCGAACTTACAAGCCAATAGGCAGTAGCAACTGCAATTACTAATACTCCTAATGCAAGAATATTAAAGGCTTCTACCTTATTAAAATCCATCACAATAACTTTTCTACTTACTGCAATTAAGGCCGTAGCAACAACTACCTGAACATGAATCGCATCTCTTCGCAGATAAAGCACGATATTTTCATATATTTCTATTGCAATTAAAACGCTAAGAAAAGCACCAAAGATATCAACCAGGTCATCTATCGTGATGAAAAATTCTGGAATGTTTATTATTTTTAAAGTGACTATACTAACAATATCCAGTGCCGAGTAAGCAATCACAATAATCATCATTAATGTAAGAAATCGAACAATCCAGCGTATACAGCCATGTGAAAAATTTAACAGACAAGTATCTATATCTTTTTCTTTCGTATCCATCGTTTTTCCTATTTCTAACTACGATAATATACTTTTAATGTTTTAATTTCAAATGGAGCAAGGTCTATTAATATTGTATCTCCATTCGTAATATCTAATGAAACAAGATTTTCCTCCAACATATTGCATTCATACACTTTTCGAATACGGAATGGGAAGGAAATTGTAGTTTGCCCTCTTGTTTTCCCTGCTTCATATAGTCGGATAATGAGTGAGTCATCGGATTCAGATTTCTTCACAGCCTCGATAATAACATTGGGATTGTTCACCCAACCTAATATAAGACTTTCCTCACATAAATTATTTTGTTTTTCATGAATATACACCTCGGAAGGGACATTTAGTTCATAGGCAGCATGCACAACTGTTTTAACACTGAACTCTCCGATATGGGGCAGAATAGTATAGGTAAATTGATGCTTGCCCTGGTCTGCTTCCATATCTGGTGCCATAGGCGAACGAAGCAAGGTCAAAGAGATACGACCGTTAAAGGCATCATGTCCATATTTACAGTCGTTTAATAAGGCGACCCCATAATCCGCTTCCGAAACATCTACCCACTTATGGGCACACACTTCAAATTTGGCTCTATCCCATGATGTATTTTGATGTAAAGGCCTAACGACATGACCAAATTGTATCTCATTTTTAAACTCTTCTGCCAGAATATCAAAGTTAAAACCAGTTTTTAAGATTGTATGCCGTTCTTGCCAATCTACCTCTGTTTTGAAGTCAATTCTACGACTTTTTGCATAAAAAATTATGTCCTGTGTTAATTTTGATTTTTTCCCAATATTATATTGACGGCGGATGGTGTGTAAAATCGGACCATCATTAATTATTTCAGTAGATAAAAGATGTTCTTCGTATCGTATTTTATCTCTATAATCAGCATTAATATCCCACGCATCCCAGGAAATGGGTATGTCTTCTGCAGTATATAGACAGTTCAAATAATTTCTTTGCTTCACTATCTCTCTATGTGCCTCTTTATCCCATAAACTAATAATTCTTCCTGCTTTATCAAATTTTACACGATAAAATGGTGTTTCCAATGTATCATTTAAATTGACAAATGGACTTAATTTAATACTTTCAGATTTCCTTAACCCAATAGGGACAATACTCATAGGAGGCAAATCCAGATAGATGTATAAACCGTCCTGAGTTTGCTGTGTTTCTAAATTATCCCCTTTCACATTTACCGCTTCATTATAATCATTGTTTGGAATAAAAATAACCTCATTCCTTGACCAGGAAAGGGAATTACATACTAAATAGCCATGATTTTCTGGGTCTGAACATATCTTTTGGCCTAGAAATTTAATAACAGATTGCTTGATATCCTTTAATTCCTCTTCTATTTCTGCAAATTCTTGCTCTGCAACTTGATATACTTCTCGGATAGAACTTCCAGGAAGAATATCATGGAATTGATTGGTCAGCAATTTTCTCCATAATTGTTCCAATTTCTGAGATGGATATTCATATCCATATACAAGTGCTAAAGAAAGCCAGAGTTCCGTTTCTCGAAACAATAATTCTAATTTCCGCATGTATTTCTTTGTCCGTGCTTGAGTAGTATATGTCCCCCTATGCAATTCGAGATAAAGTTCGCCGACCCAGCAAGGAAGTTCGTTTTTTGTCTCTTCCCGAAGTTTTGATAAAAATTCTGATACATTTACAAAATCAACCTTAGGGCAACCTTCCAAATCTTTTAACCTTTGAGCAATCTCTATCATCTCCAATGTTGTTCCACCACCTCCGTCACCATATCCAATAGAACAAAGCACAGAATCCTGTATCTCTTTTTGCTGAACATAATCCCAGGTTTCTTTTATCACAGTAGGTGTTGGAAAGGCATTATAACTACCCGTTCTTGTCGTTAAAAAGTGTGCAAAAACTCGAGAACCATCAATACCCTGCCACCAGAAGGTATCAAAAGGAAATCGGTTGGTATCATTCCAACTCAATTTACTTGTCACAAAGTTTTTAATATTGCATCTACTCAAAATTTGTGGTAAAGCAGCCGAATAACCGAAGGCGTCGGGTAGCCACAAGGTATCAGGAGTATAGCCAAAATATTTTTTTACTGCTTTAATCCCTTCAAGAAATTGTCGCACTAATGATTCTCCACCAGCAATATTGCTATCTGCCTCGACCCACATTCCACCGTTAGGCTCCCATCGCCCCTCTTTTGCCTTTTTACTTATTTTTGCAAGTAGTTCAGGATAATGTTCTTCTATCATCTGGTATAAGACAGGCTGGGATTGGATAAAACGAAATTCAGGATAAGTATCCATTAGTAATAATATCGTTGAAAATGTTCTGGATGCCTTTCGTATTGTTTCCTTGACAGGCCAGAGCCAACCAATATCTATATGCGCATGTCCCACGATACCAATAAAAGGTGTTGTAGAACTGTTATGACATTTTAGCAGTGGGACAATTAATTTCTGAGCAGATTTTACTGCCGATTCTAATTCTTCCTCCGTTTCCCAATGTATTGGAATAAGGTCTAACGCTTCATTTAACCCTTGTAATATCTTTGCTCGCCTTAAAGAATTTATGTCGAGAATTTTTGCTGTTTGTAAAAGAACGAAACTATCAAAATATAGTTGTGAGACATGGGTTCTTTCAAAAAGCAGTTCACTTGATTCTAATTCAAGTGGTGGGTCAATTGTCGGAGCATCGCCAATAGAATGTAGGGTTCGCAATTTTAAATCATAGCCTTCAACTCCTATAATCGGATGACCACAATAAGCCTCGATATAAATATCATACTGCTCACCTCCTCGCACATAAGGATTGAGTAATACTTCTTTATGCTTCAAATCCATACCGGCATAAGGTTTGCCATTGACAAACAGCAACTTTTCAGTAACGCTCTCATGACGATAATAAACACGATACCCTTTGTATTGTTTCGGAATTTCTATTTTTCCACGAAACCAAACCGTTTCCCAATGCTTTCCCCATTTTGAGCCTACTGGTGCAGGTTCATATTCAAGATGTTCAGGTGGTTGCCTAAAATGCTCCATTGTCGAAGCCATTTCTAAAATCACATCACATATCTTTCCGTATCGCCACTTGTTAATCGCTCCAAGACGATTTTCCAACTTATGTTCTACTTCTAATGGAAGCATTTTATTCCCTTTCCATAATTTTGATAATTAAAAAATTTAAAAGACACCTCATTGGTTACTATTTTTTCATGTTTTAACTTTTACAATGACCCTAAAACAATCTATCTTTGATAAGTTCCCATATATTCTGCTTGTGATAAAATATGCCCTTCCATTGCTTTTAGTAAATCTGACTTTTTTGCACCTGCGGGCAGGTCAAGTATCATATCCAATGCGTATAACTTAAAATAATATCTATGCGGTTTACCCGGTGGTGGTGCAGGACCATTATACCCAACTTTTCGGAAATCATTTGTCCCTTGTCTCGCACCATTTGCCAGACTATTTTGTTTGGGAACCCCTTCAGGAAGTCCCTTTTCCGTTGGAGGGATATTGAAGATTACCCAATGGACCCATGTTCCCACAGGGGCATCTGGGTCGTCGGAAATTAAAGCGAGGGACTTTGTCCCATCAGGAATCCCATCCCAATTAAGAGGAGGTGAAACATCGGGACCGTCCCCTGTGTATTTTTTTGGGATAGGCGAGCCCAGTTTGAAAGCAGGGCTAACAATAGTTAATTTCGGACTTGATGACATATCTGCATCTCCTATAACTTTGTTGTCCTCACACCATATAGAAACACAACATAACAACAGGAACAGAGGAAATAAATACATTATGTTCTTCATATATTTTCTCCTTTTAATGCCTCTATTACACCTGTTATATGATTATATAAAATTCTGAAATCAAAATAAACAAAATTATTAGAAGTGGTTTATAGTTAAAATAAACATTATTATTATTGGCTTATTCTTACATTTTCTCCTACTTGGAGAACCTTTGCTTCGTTGAAATTATTAATTTCTAATATTCTTTTCAAAGGGACCCCGGTCTTCTTTGAGATAGTATATAAAGAATCTCCTTTTTGCACAGTGTAAGTATTTGTTTGTTCTTCTTTTTTGTCTTTTACAGAAGAGGTAGATATTTGTTTTTTATTATTTGTAACTGTTTTCTGCTGAGTATTTGAATAGATTTTTATTGCCTGTCCAATCTTTAACTGGGCAGATTTATCCATATTGTTCCATTGTGTTATTTCGGATACAGAAACATTATTCCTTCTGGCAATTATCCACAAATTATCACCGGGCTGCACTTGATAGATAATACAATCTGATGGTTGCTCTGATTTTGCCACCTGTTTTGCCTCTTCACTTATTTGTTGATTGGCAGGTTCACTTAGAGTAGTTGTCTGTTGTTCTGATTTTGCCGTTTTATCTATCGTTTTTGTTTCAGAAGCAAATAATAAATTTTGAGATGTCGGAATAGAAAGTTTTGTTCCTACTTTTAATGATTCAGAATTTATACCAGGATTATTCTGGGTAATCTTTGCTACATTAATGTTATATTTTTTTGAAATAGACCACAATGATTCGCCAGGCTGAACTACATGTTCAACTGTTTTTACAGATTCTTGAGGTGAAATAATATCCGATTTGGGTCCTTCGTTTTGAAGTGAACTTGCTGTATTTATCGGTGTGTTTTTTACTGACGATTGAGGCTTGACAATTTCTTCTTTTGCCAAATTTTGAGATAAAACAATTTTTTGACCGATTTGCAAACGAGAATTTTCTTTAAGATTATTTGATTCTAAAACACTTTTCAATGATACATTGTTTTCTTTCGCTATTTTAGACAGGGTATCTCCTTGTTTCACTACATAGATTTTTCCAGTTGTTTGATTATCATTTACAGTTTCTACCTTTGGAGATTCAGGATTATAAAGATATAAATTTTGACCTATTTTAAGAACCGAATTTTCATTCATATTATTCCATTTTTTTAAGTTATCTAAACTAATTTTATTTAATGAGGCAATTTTTCCAAGGGTATCTCCCTTTTGAACTTTATATGTTTTTTGTGTACCATCGTCTATAAAATTAGTGTTTACAGTCGAAGTATTGGAGGCAATAGCGATGGGTTCTGATTTTGCCTCTTCTTCTATCGTTTCTTTCCCTACAATCAGTTTTTGTCCAATACGAAGTATAGATTTTGTAGAAAGATTGTTCATTTCCATAATCTTTTCTGGTTGGGTAGAGAATTTTTTGGCTATGGCACTTACCGTATCACCCGAGTTAATTGTGTAATAAATATTCTTTATAACCACCGTTTTATTCTCTTCGTTTTTTAGTTCTGGAACGGAACTATCGTTTATTTCTTGCTCTTTTATCGGTTTAAGGGCAATTTTATCTCCAACTTTCAATCTTTGATTCTCTTTAATCCCATTCCAACTTGCTAAGTCTTCTACCTCAACATTATGATTTTTGGCTATTGTGAATAAAGTCTCTCCCTTTTTTACGATATAATATTCTTCCGATTGTTGATTTTCTTTGTCCTTTTCCTTCTCTTTATGTTCACTTTTTGCAAAAGTAATAGAACCTTTTTTGTCTGATGGGACTTGAATCGTTTTCCCTGTCTTTACAGATTTGACAGAATTTAATCCATTAATTTTCAAAAGTTCTTCGACAGAAATACCGTGTTTTCTCGCTATATGGTAGGCGGTTTCATCTTTTTTAACGGTATATGCTATAAGTTCAGCCTGCTTAACAAGTGAATTATTCAAAGCCGCTGCTAATTTTATGCCATCTCCTGCAGGGAGCATCAATTTACAGCCCTGGGGTGGGGTTACTTCTCGCACTAAAAAAGGATTCCATGTAGAAAGGGTGCCGGGTTGGTAACCCATAACCTCATCTAATATATCTAATGTATACATCCCCTGTATCTCAATTTCATCCCATTTGATTGGGGTATAAGGAGAAGGTGAAAAACCATACGATACGGGGTCATTACATATAAGTATATATGCGAGAAAACGAGGATAATATTTCTTTGTCTCTTCCTTAATGCGATAACATGCAGGGGCTGTTTCTATAAGTGTCCAGAAGTTCCTATTTCCACCATTGGCTTCGATTGCACGAAGCAATCCGCCTTCTCCCATGTTGTAAGCACTAATAGCAAGTTCCCAACTTCCGTTAAAGAAATCATGTAATCTTTGTAAGTAATCAATTGCTGAAGATGTAGCGACAACCCAGTTGTATCTTTCATCTACATACGAGTCTATTCGTAGGTTATAATGTTCACCTGTGGAACGCATAAACTGCCACATACCCGCAGCACCTGCAGTAGAAAATGCTTTCAATTTATACATGCTTTCTATCATTACTACCCAACATAATTCCTGAGGTAGCCCCTCTTTTTTTAAGCATTCTCTTATGTAGGGATTGTAATATCCACTACGGTCTAAACCTTCTTGAAAACGGTCAGGATACCTATTTTGCGCATCTTCAATTTCACAAAGAACCCGTTCTGGAACGGGGAACGGAAAGTCTATTGAATTGTATGGGGAGATACCCTTTAACCCTTCAATAATTTTGTATGTATTTATAAGTTCGAGATTTATCTTCTTTTCTGATTCTGGAAGCATATTCTTCTCCCAAAACTCGTCTAATTCATGAAAAATACCAGGAACAATACCCCCACTAATTAATGTCCTACGAGCAGTTAGATATTTTTCTTCTGCGGTTTTTTTATCACCTTTTTGAAGAGATTCTTTCGCCTCGATAAAATAATCACCTGCGACTCTCAATGCCTGAATAGGAGGGACTGTAACGAGAGGGGGTAATTCTTGCGACGGAACTTCGGGAAATGGTACAGGTTTAAAGTGCATCGTTTGCAATTTATGCTCTTTTGCACATCCTGTTACTAAATTAGCACTAAGAACAAATAGAATGGCTACTGACGAAAGACAGGTTATATGGTAAATGCTTTTATTTTTTTTCATAGCTCCATTATCTGCTATTCTATAATTAAACTCTTTAAAAATATAACACAACTAATAGAACAAGAAAAAATGATAATACAATTAGTAGTTGTTTTTCTAATTATTATATTATACTTCTCTCTTCTTTATCCCTACCACTTTCACAACTTATTCTTCACGAGAATAAACTATTAATAGAATTATCTCTTTTTATTCTTTATTTTCAACTAGAGTAGGGTTCAGCATTGCACTGCTTTCAACAGGCAAATGGAGTAGAAATAAAGGAACATTTTTTAAGTTGGGCACATAATACTCTGTTGACCATCTTTTTAGTCCGAGCCGCACCTGTTTGCCTGCAACACCATCCACGGGCAAACCCATTTCCACCTGCAATTTTTTTACTGCTTCCTGGGTTTCTTCGTCAAATTTATCTGAATTGTTACTTTTTGATAACCATCCGCCTCTTTGAAGTAATGTTTTTAAATTTACTACATCTTCGCCCAAGGAACCGATAGATAATGATTTAACTTTTGAATCATCTTTCCACGGGATAACGGCAAGATTTGTAAAGATGGAGCGAAATCGGTCTTTTGTAATTTCTATCAGTTTTTGTGGACCTAAAAAGCACACAACTGTGTTTTCCTTTTCCTGGATAAGGGCACACCAAAATTCCTTATTGTTTCCTTTGAGATAGACCATTGAAGGTAAACCAATAGTTAAAAGTTGTGAAACGGTTGTTCGCAATATTTCTGCTGATAGACCATTTTCATTAAAAAAACGAACTAATCCCTGAGGAGAATTTTCATTAAGTTGACCGTTTACTTGTGCCATGTTCCACATTCTTAAAAGGAGTAAAGCACTTTCTATGCGACTTTTTTCTGTATCTACCTCGAACTCATCTATTGTTTGTGAATCTATATTTGTTTGTGTAGGTGCTTTTTCGAAAAACTTATCCCATAAGTTTTCGACAAGTTTACTTATTAATTCTGGATTGATGTTATTACCCTTATCCTTTTCAATTGCTTCTACCTGAGAGGTTAAACCGCTATTTGTATTTGAGTTTTTCGAATCCGGGATAAATATATTATTGAATTTTCTTAATTCTCGTGCCATTTCATCCAGAGGAATAAACCATATACGAAGTGCAATTAAAATTAGTGCAACCCCAATGATTAAAGCAGGACCCGGAACAAATTTTTTCCAGTTTCCTATTTTTTTAGGAGTAGATTGGGATTCTCGTATTTGCCCTTCTAATTCTTTTATTGCTTGTTTAATAATATGATGGTCAATCACTTGTTTCTCTCGGGTGTAACCGACTAAAAGTGACCTATCACATATAGAATTTATAAGTCGGGGAATCCCTTTGCTGTGTTTGTAAATAAGTTTTAATGCCTTTGGCGTAAACTGGACTCTTTTTTTCCCTCCTGCAATATGGATACGGTAGGCGATATACTGCTTGGTTTCTTGTTCATCAAGAGGATTTAAGTGATAGCGTGCCGTTATTCTTTGATTTAACTGTCGCAATTCATGGAGTTTTAGGCGGTCTAATAATTCTGGCTGTCCAATAAGGACAATCTGTAAGAGTTTTTCTGTCTCTGTTTCTAAATTGGATAATAATCGAACTTGTTCTAAAACAGACGGCGTTAAGTTTTGCGCTTCATCAATAACCAGAACGCAATTTTTTTGCTGGCGTGATTTGGACAGAAGAAACTCATTTAGTTGGTCTGTTAAATCAAGGAGAGTATCTGCCTGCGTCTGGACTCCAAATTCTGTAAGAATCCTTTTTAATAATTCAACGGGATTTAAGCATGGATTGAAGATAAAGGCGAGTTCAGTATCAGGGTCAAGTTGAGATAACAGGGCTCTACAAATCGTTGTTTTCCCCGTACCAATTTCCCCTGTTACCATGATAAATCCCATTCTATTTTTTATACCAAACAACAAGTGGGCAAAAGCCTCTTTATGCTTTTCGCTCAAAAAGAGGTATCTTGGGTCAGGGGTTAAACTAAATGGTTTTTCTTTCAATCCATAGAAAGATTCATACATATTGAAATATCTACACTTCCATTATTATAAATATCTTTTCTTCGTTTATTTTACCTATTTTTAGTGTTAAATAAAAAATGAATGAGTTATATAACATAGATGAGATAAAGACAAATTGTTTCTAATTAAATTGGATTATGTATATTTATATCTTTCTACATTTTGTTTTTCTATTTGAATATTGCTTTTAGAATTATAATTGCTATAATATAGCTATAATATTTGTATTTTTCTCTTTGGTCGTGTGACTGAGGGGAGTTTTGTTTAAACATAAATGTAAACAACTTTTGGAGGTTATGACCATGAATGATAGTAGATTAACTCGGCGAGCATTTCTTGCTGCAACTACGACATGTGCGTTAGTAGGGACTGCCTTTGCGAAGAAACAGACAGTAAATACAGCCAGTGTTGTACCAAGAAAGGTCTCTCCCAATGAGAAACTTAATATCGCAGGTATCGGAGTGGGTGGACAAGGAAAAGGCGATGTTATGAATTGCAAAAGTGAAAATATTATTGCTCTTTGTGATGTAGATGATAAAAAGGCAGAAGAAACTTTTTATCTGCTTCCTGATGCAAGAAAATATAAAGATTACAGAAAAATGTTAGAAGAAATGGATAAAGAAATTGATGCGGTAATTATTTCTACCCCTGACCATATCCACGCTCCTGCGGCTTATATGGCAATGATGATGGGGAAGCATGTCCGTGTGCAGAAGCCTCTAACGCATACAATTGCCGAAGCCCGCTTTTTAACAAAAATTGCGAAAGAGACAGGCGTAATTACACAGATGGGTAACCAGGGTCATGCTGGAGATGGTGTTCGTGAGATGTGTGAAATGATATGGGCTGGTGCTATTGGCGATGTGAAAGAGGCTCATATCTGGACAAACCGTCCTATTTGGCCCCAAGGAATTACAAAACCGCTGCCAAAGAAAGAAGTCCCGCCTACGATGGAATGGAATTTGTGGATAGGACCTGCACCTATGAGACCTTATAATCCCAATTATGCACCGTTTAAGTGGAGAGGTTGGTGGGATTTTGGCTGTGGTGCTATAGGCGATATGGCGTGCCATATTATGGACCCTGCGTTTTGGGCATTAAAATTATATGAAGCCCCTAATTACACGGTTGAGGTTATTCAGCAAGAGGGTATGAACGAACAAACTGCTCCTAATAAATCTATTATTAAATATCAATTTCCTGCTCGTGGCAGCATGCCGCCTGTGGATGTTTACTGGTATGATGGTAAATTACTTCCTCCGCGTCCAGCAGACATTCCCGCAGATGAAAAATTAGGCGATGGAGATAATGGTTCATTGTTTGTAGGAACTAATGGTTATCTTACAACGGGTTGCTATGGTGGAGACTCAAGATTAGTTCCAGCAGCGAAGATGAAAGATTACAAGAAACCGGAGCCGACTATCCCTCGTATTCCTGAAGAAAATCCATTTAAGAATTGGATAGAAAGTATCAAAACAAATCAAAAGGCTTGCTCCGATTTCGAGTATGCAGGACCTTTGACGGAAGTTGCGAATATGGGTAATGTGGCACTTCATGTCGGAGAAAAGATTGAATTCGATGTGGCTTCCATGAAGATTACAAATCTGAAGAAAGCCAATAAATACCTTACAAAAGAGTATCGTAAAGGCTGGGAACTTCCATTATAGTTAGATAACAATTTCCCATTTTGGCTCGAACTTAAAAAGCCCTGTAAGACTAATCTTGCAGGGCTTTTTTAATACCTGTTCTTTTCTATTAGCAGTGTAAATCTTTATTCTTTTTGAAGGCTTTTCTGCTATAACCAAACACCCTGGACCTGGAAGATTGCTATCTTCCCAGAGAAAAATTTTGTAACCGCTTAAAGAAATGTGATAATAAGTTATTCCTTCATTTGTTTGGGAAGGAATATTATTAACTTTATTTATCACACAATCTATAATTTCCTTCTGTTTTTCTGTTGAAACATTTAACTTATACAATGCTTCATATAGAGTCCATAAGAATTTTGAGGATAATAAGTCATCAGGGGTAAAGTTTAATGATAACCTCCTTTTCAACATCATGTTTGCTTTTTGTGCTTTCTCTTTTTGGGTTTCAATATCAACACAAACCTTTGATAAAAGACTTAATGCCAACACCATCCATGAGTTAGTATGGCTTATTGAAAGAAAAATTGTGCCTTCCGCAGCATGAGTGGAATTTATTAACCACAAAACTTCCTTCTTTTTAATAGAGTCATAAAAGCATACATTGACATTTAAGAACTGCATAATCTGGAGAATCAAAAATCTGCCTAATAATAACTCCATCCTCCGTTTTTTAGAACAACATTCAGCAACATAATCAAAAAAATCATGAGAAAAGAAATTACAATCAGTCAATAATGGAATTAGTTCTTCTTCTGTAAAAATATTGATTGGAATGAATAGAAGTGCAGTATCTTCATGAGTCAAATTGAACGACATATTTTCTATTTTTTTCGCTCGTATAAATGGAAAATTCTTCCGGAGGGTAAGGTATGTTGTTTATAAACATAATTATTTCTAAATTCTGGTTCAGGGGCCATTTCACGGTCGCTTGGAAATCGTGGGTCTTTGCTCCCTGAGGCAGAACCGAACATAACATAATCGGGTTTCCTGGAAAGGACATATTTACCATCTCCTTTCTCATGTCCAGCAAAACCTTTCCCCAATGTTTTAACCTCTCTATGAGCAATATGCACATCATTGAGCCCGAGCATATCAATAGTTTTCAAACGAGAATAATAAGCCACACTACCAGCCGTATTCGTAGCAAGTAGCGAGTCAGGTGGAACATTTTCACGAAACCATAATCCCACTTCCGTTCCGCGTTCTGCAACTTTATCTTCAACAATTCTGTCATAAAGGGAAGAGTCATTTTTTAGCTGCCATATATTAAAACATACTAAGGCAAGAGCAAATAAAAGACCTTTTGAAATAGATATTTCAGGAAGGATTATCATAAAAGCACTTATTGACACTAACAGAGGTGCTATCGGTGTAAAAAAACGATGTGCAGGCATACAATCACCGCCTACTACAATTACATACAATATATTCAAAAAAACGGTAAGGCTCATTCCAAAAATAATTAATCCTTTGTTCCCAAGCGATTTTAATGAGATTATCTGCATCAAGAGGAATGGAACCCAGATAAGAGAGGTATATATTAAAAAGTCTTTAGTGTAAGTGAATCCTCTTTTAATTTGCTCTATTGAAGAACCTACTTTCACATAGAAAGTGTTTGGTAATAGCCAGCCATAGTAGTAATAACGCCAGATAAAATAAGGAACAAAAAGAATAGAAAAGCCTAAAATAATAAGGATAGAACTGGACCATCTTTTTTCTTTATAACAATGAATTACAGAGCAGAAAGCGAGTACAGGGAGAATAATTCCTGCATCTGGACGCGACATCGTTGCAAGTGCTGATAAAATACCTACAAAAAAATATCCTACTCTTGATTTTGAATCTCGCGAAATTAAAGAACTAAATAAAAGAAAGGTCAAAAAGATTAGAAAGGCTGTCATAGATGTTTCCATCCCACTCATTGCCCACGCCGTAAAAGTGCCAAAGGTACCCATTAAAAGAACTGCTATTACCGATACGAGCCAATGCGTTCCTGATATTATTTTGTGCAGTTGAGAGGCTAAAAATATAGTGAGAAATGTGAATAAAATCCCAAGAACCTTTGAGGCTAAGAGTAAATCTAAGCCTATCTTTTTGAGTCCTGCAAGTAGTATCAGCCAGAGAAAGCAAGTATATCCTTCTACATATTCACCTTCGTTATAAACAATACCCTTTCCTTCCACAAAGTTCTCAGCATAACGGAAAGTAATAAAAGCATCGTCTAATGTCCAGGGTTGTAAATAGTAATTATATAGAGCCACTATTATTAAAGAAATACCCAAAGAGATTAGTATTATCAATTCCTTCCATTGGTTTTTCTTTGATTCTTGAAGCATGCTTTTAAATTTCATAACCTAACCCTATTTAGTCTTATAGTCCAATATATACTATATCCAAAGTAGTAAACAACATATATCAAAGATAGGTAAATATAAAAATAATGATTCGGGTATGTGCAAAGAGAAATTACAATTAACAATGCCCAGATAAAGACAAGAAACAAATTAATTGACCGATACTGTTCTGCCCTACTCGGATATAAATATCGGATGGGGATAAAAACCAATATTGTCAAGACAAGAATTATTAAAAAATTTATCTCTTCTGGCAAATCTAATAGGAAAATATAAAGGACGACAATATTCCAATAAGAAGGAAAACCCTTAAACCAATGGTTATCAGTTTTTGCTTCTGATTGGCAAAATTGATAAGCAGAAGAAAGGGTTATCAAAATCGCTGACAACAAATTAAGTTTATAAGGGACACTATGGGTTTCATATAAAAAACTTGCAGGAACAATCACATAGGTAAAATAATCCACAATATTATCTAATAAAGCACCATCAAAATTAGGAAGCACCTCCTGCACCTTAAAAGCCCGTGCCAGAATGCCATCAATGGAGTCAATAAACACAGTAACAGCCATCCACACAAAGGCTAACAGCCATTCATGACGACTAATAGCAATAATTGCCAGAAAACCGAATACAGCCCCTAATGCCGTGAATAAGTGTATTGCCCATGCTAAAATATATCTGATGTAAGAGAAATTGTTTGTTCCTGACATATCTTAAACTATTGAATATTAACTGGTTTTTGAGTTTAATTCATTTTTATTGTTGTTTAAATATTTTATCTTTTTGTTCATAGAATTAAAAATTAACAATTCAGAAAAGATAACAATAATCACGATTAGAGCCACAAATTTATATGAAAAAGTTACTCCATATTTTTCTACCAGAAATCCAAAAATAATACTTCCAACTACACCTCCCAAACCGACAAGCCCTTCATTAATAGAAGCCCTTCTATGACGAAGTTCTGGGTGATGAACACTGTAATAGGTGCTGGCAAAAAAAGTTATTCCATGATTAGCACCTATCATGGCAAATGACAAACATATTAAAATGATACTTTTCGTTCCTGACAGTGCCAAAAAAGTAAGAGCACATATCCCCTGAGACAGAATCAATATGGAAATACGATGTTTCCAGAAATATGTCCATGCAAATAATAAAAATATACTTGCCGTGGCAAAAGCCATTGCTGCAGAGGGCCAGGAAAATTTTGTGGCTGGGTTTGTTTGTAGGATAGAACTTGTAGCATTTTCAAATAGGAAACGAAGTTCTCCATCTGAAACCATCTTCTTTAAGTGTTCGGCATAAGTAGAACGAGGAATAACTGCCAATAGGTTTGCAAGGAAAACGCCAATCCAATAAGGATACAAATATAGTTCATTTATGTTTTCTTTATTATTGCCAATTGCTGTTTCCTGAGATAAATTTTTATCTAAATCAATATGATTTTCTTTATCTTTAATAAATAACAGTAAAATAAACGCAAGTATACTAATTAAGAATATCAGGATATAAGGTGCTCTATAATCCAGGTCATAAAGTGGACCGGCAAAGAGGGGTCCTAATGTAAAACCTAAACTCCATGAAACATTAAAAAAAGCAAGGTCTCGTTGCCTTTTATGTTCATCTACTTCTGTTCCTACCCATGCATAAAAAGCGGGCCATGAAAGAGCCATAGCGATAAAGGAAATTGCTGAAAATAGGTAAAAAGTTATCTTATAAGGGAAGAAAGGATATAGAGAATAAGAAAATGCAAAGATAATTACACCCCATCTTGACCACATCAAAATCTTTTTTGATTTTCCTACAATCCTTGCCATGAATAGGCAAACAATTGTATAAGTTGCCATTTGCACAGCAAAAACTTTTCCTGAAAGTGCAGTATTACCGCCAGGAACATGTTCAAGAATTAAAAAAGGCAGAGCCACAATTCCCACCATAGTAGCAAAATCTACCCAAAAACCTACAAGGCACAGTAATATTAAAGGAATGACGCTTTTACGAGACATAAATACTTCTTTTCTTTCGTTTTAATAGGGATTTTAAAGGTAAAGTAAGGGATTATCGTTGATACAGTAAGACTACTGCAACTTTATAATTTTTTGAGAACTTATCCAACTGTTTTATGGAATCGGAGGGAGGCAATTATAATTATAACAATACCCATTATACCCAGAATAACGCCATTATGCCAGAGGTCCCAGAAACCGGCATTACGAAGGATTATCCCTCGAAGAATGCGAATAAAATAAGTCGCTGGAAGTATTTCTCCAATCCAATAAATAAATTTGGGCATAGTTTCCTGCGGAAACATAAATCCTGATAGTAAAAAGGAAGGTAAAAAAATAAGGAATGATATTTGAAGAGACTGAATTTGATTTTGTGCAAAGGTAGAAACAAGTAATCCCAATCCCAGCGTACTAAAGAGGAAAATAATTGCAAAAAAGCCAAGAAGCAATATACTACCCGTAATTGGCACTTCGAATAAAAATCTCATTAAAAAAAGGAGAGAAGCCGTTTCAAATATCCCAACTCCCAAAAAGGGAACTAATTTGCCTAACATCAGTCCAAATCGTGAAACTGGAGTAACAACTAATTGTTCTAATGTTTTTTGTTCTTTTTCACGAACGATTGTATAGGAAGTAAGCAGCATTACAATAACCTGAAGAATAACACCACATAAACCGGGAATCATAAAGTTTGCTGTCCGCATGTCTGGATTAAAGAGGACTCGGGGTCGGATATCTATTGGAAATTGGGTGGGTAAAGATTTTGTTTTATTTAAAACTTTTATCGAGGCACGCAGTCCTATAGCATTACCTACATTTAAGGCTTGCATAGCGACGGTTGAATCACTGCCATCTATAAGAACCTGCACATCTACATACTCATTTTTTAATACCCTATCTGTATAATAAGGGGGTATATGTATTCCAACTCGAATATTGCCCTTTCGCATAGCATCAGCCATCTCTTCTTCATTATTATAAATCTCAACAATGTCAAAATATCCCGAATTTACAAACTGGTCTAATAAGTTTCTACTTTCAATTTTTTTGTCCTGGTTTAATATGCCTGTTCTTATATTTTTTATATCCAGATTTACGGCAAAGCCAAAAATTGTTAATTCAATACTTGGTATAATTAGCATAAGAAAGAGACTTACGGGGTCTCGCATAATGTGTCTCGTTTCTTTATAGACTATTGCTGAAAAACCATGAAACATTTTTATTCTTTTCCAAAAGAACGTGTTAAAGTTACAAATACATCTTCGAGTGTTGGTCGGATTAATTGGAAACTCTTAATATGAAACCCTTTTTCCTGAATAGATTGTTTTAGTTCCTCTTCATATCCTTGTTCGATGAGAATGTGTATAGCATCGGAGAACATAGTAGCATCTTGTACAAAATCCATTTTTAATAATTCACGCATAGCCTCAGTTAGTCGGTCAATTTTAAGTTCGTAGCGAACACACCCTTCAGGTGTTACCTGAGGTATTTCTTTCAATTCTTCTGGATGCCCGCAGGCAATCAATTTAGAGAAATATAGGTATCCTAAATGAGAGCATCGTTCGGCTTCATCCATATAGTGGGTTGTTACAAAAAAAGTTGTTCCCGTTGCAGAAAGGTCAAAAAGCAAATTCCATAAGTCCCGCCGAGCAACAGGGTCTATTCCTGCTGTGGGTTCATCTAAAAACAGCAATTTGGGCTTATGTACAAGGGCACAGGCAAGAGCAAGCCTTCGCTTCCATCCACCAGAAAGGGAACCGGATAATTGGTTTAGATAAGGTTTGATTCCGACAATATTTACTACTTCGTCAATGCGTTCTTTTCTTTGTCTCCAGGTAACCCCATATACTTTTGCATAAAAAGTAATGTTCTCAATAACAGTAAGGTCGGAATATAAACTAAACTGTTGGGACATATATCCTATTGATTTCTTTATTTCTTCGCTTTCTGTTACAACATCATAACCCAATACTTGTGCTTTTCCTGATGTAGGACGAAGGATACCACATAACATACGGATTAATGTGGTTTTTCCAGAACCATTAGGACCTAAAAGTCCAAAAATATTGCGTTCACGAACTGTTAATGACACATGGTCTACTGCCACATAAGAACCGAACTTGCGTGATAGTTCATCAATCCGAATTATATCCGACGAGTCTGGACGAAAAATTTGATTTTCTTCTACATTTGGAATAGATAAACTCATTTGGATAGAGGAACCTTTACTGTAGCAGTCATTCCTGCACGGAGTTTTCCTTTATATGAATTTAAGAATAATTTTACTGCAAAAACCTGTTGAATCCTTTCTTCTTGCGTTTGTAAATTTCGCGGAGTAAACTCTCCTTCTGATGCAATATAAATAACTGCACTGGAAAATGTTTCCTTTTCATGAGCATCTGTGGTGAAAGTTAAAGTTTTGCCTACAGAAATAAAACCTAATACATACGCCGGAACATATATAAACATTTCTAAATCATCTGGATTTACTATTCGAATGCAGGGTCCCGGGGGAACAATATCTCCCTTTCGCACAGAAACCGATTCTACTATTCCATCTATGGGAGATTTAACAGAACATTCATTTAGAACCGATTCTATTCTCGCTAATTCTGCTTTTGCAGATTTCAGAGCAGCATCTGCGGAACGGATGTCCTCAATCCGTGGACCTCTTTTGACTTCATCCAGAACAGCCTTAGTTCGTTCCCAATTTGCTTTTGCCGCATCAATTTCTTCATCTCGAGCTCCTTTTTGCAACTGTTTGTGCCGTTCTTCTGCTGTGCGGCATTCGGCTTGGGCTTTTTCAAATAGGACTTTTGTTTGTTCCCATTCCTTTTTAGAAATGGCTCCTTCGTTAAACAATCGGTCTGCTCTTTCATAATCTTTTTTTGCTATTTCAAAAGTAGATTGTGCCGCCTCCATTGTTGCTTTTGCTGCTTGTTTATCCTCTTCTCTCGCACCAGCAAGAAGAAGTCTATATTGTGCTTCTGCTGTTTTAACCGTTTCTTCTGCCTGACGAAGTTCCTCTTCTGTGGCACCTCTTTTTAACTTCTCTAATATAGATTCTGCACGATTTACTCCAGCAAGAGCTGATTGTCTCATTGATTCTTGCTGAGCGCAATCAAATTGAATTAGAGGGGTATCCTTTTTTACTAAATCTCCTTCTTTTACAAAAATTTCAGTAATCCTTCCCCCAATAGTAGAACCAGGTGTATGAACTTTACATTCAATTTGACCTGAAACAATAAAAAAATCTTTTTTATTATTTTCACAAGAGGTAAAAACAATAACTCCCGCGCAAATAAAAAGATATATACAAACACTCTTATTTTTCATTTTTACTAATATATGTTTAAAAGTTTTTTATTTGATTATATATTATGAAAGACTGACATTACTCGTTTTGGTTTTATATTTTTAAAGTTTTCAGATATTGAATCTATAAATAGAGAAATAGATAGAACATTAAATATTAAGTATAAAATTATTTTAATAAAAGAATTTGGAAAGGAGAAATTATTTTCTTATCTCAACTAGGCCGAAACTCATAGTCGCTTCGGCAACAACTTGATTTTCTACAGAGGCAACCACTTTTGCCTTGAATAGGTCATTTTTATAGTAAATCATTTCAGCCTCTACAACAAGCTGGTCACCGGGAACAACTAACCGCCTTAACGAAGCCTTTTCTAATCCAGTAAAATATGCCTGATAAAGAGGGGGTTCTCCATTTTCACGGAATATGAGGACGGAGGAAACTTGTGCCATTGCTTCAAGAATGAGTACGCTGGGCATTACGGGAACATCAGGCCAATGTCCCTGAAAAAATGGCTCGTTTACTGTAACATTTTTTATACCCACTACTTTTTTCATAGAGGTAAATTCGATAATTCGGTCTACAAGAAGAAAGGGATAGCGATGGGGTAAAATCCTTAATATCTTGTTTACATCAAGAATGGGTATCTGTCTATGGGCAGTAGGTCTCGGGTCAGGAACAGCATAAATTCCATAACCATTCAGATATACTTTCTTAATTTGTTTTGTAAACATAACATTTTTTTCGTGGCCTGACTTGACACCGATAATGTGTCCTATTATAGGTCTCCCTAAAAGATAAGTATCTCCAAGTAAATCAAGGATTTTATGGCGAACAAATTCATCTGGAAAACGAAGCCCGTCATTTAATATTTCTTCATCTCCAATTACCACGGCACTTTCTAAACTTCCACCCATAATTAAGCCGTGTTCTTTTAGCATTTTCACTTCTTTTAAGAAGCAAAAGGTACGGGCAGGAGCAATTTGGGTCATAAAGGTTTCTTCGTTAATGGGGAAACTTGCATATTGCGTTCCGATAGCTACATGGTCATAGGCAATTGTCATAGTAACCCGCAACTCATCTGCCGGGAGGACATTTAAGGTTATATCATCCTGGCGATAATAAACGGGTTTATCTACAAGAAGAGCACGTTTAGGTTCTTCCTGTTCTGTAATACCTGCCCGAAGTAAGCAGTTCATAATGGGTAAAGCACTACCGTCACCATTGGGAAGTTCTTCGTTATCGAGTTCAATATAAAGGTTATCAACTCCGAGTCCTGCCATTGCAGCCAGACCATGTTCAACAGTCCTTACTTTTGCATTTCCGATACCTATTGTTGTCCCTCTGGAAACATCAATCACATGGTCAATATCAGCAGGGATTGCCGGTTTCCCAGCCATATCATTACGGATAAAAATAATTCCTGTATCGGGAGGAGCCGGCTTAAATGTAACTGTGGTTAAACTACCCGAATGTAATCCCACGCCTGAAAAAGAGACTTCTTTGCTTATCGTTCTCTGATTTTTCATATGTCATTGTTCTCTATTTTTTGTATTCGTGTTTCAAGTTCTTTAACTCGTCTTAACAATTCTGGAACACATTGTTGAGCGACTAAAATTCTTTTTGCACGAGAATGTTCCATAGCAGGAAAACCTGATACAATAGCAGCACTTTCTACTGATTTTACAACTCCCGACCAGGCACCAATGGTAACATCATTTCCAATAGTAATATGCCCGTTGATTCCTGCTCCCGCACCTATACGGACACTGTTACCAATGGTAGCGCTTCCAGCAATTCCAGCAGTGGCTGCAATTGCACAATTTTTACCTATTTTAACATTATGCCCTATTTGAACTAAATTGTCAATCTTTGTTCCTGTTCCAATCTTTGTTTCTCCAAAGGTGGCTCGGTCAATGCAGGTATTACTTCCAATTTCTACCTCATCCTCAATAATAACTTGCCCGATTTGAGGAACTTTAATCCATTTTTTCCCGTCGAATACAAAACCAAAGCCATCAGTTCCTATACATACGCCAGAATGAATTATACATTTTGAACCAATTATTGTTGCCTCACGAATAGTTACATTGGAAAAAATTAATGTTTCTTCTCCAATTTGACAATTTTCTCCAATGTATACATGCGGAAAGATTACTGTATTTTTACCAATTGTAGTA
Organism: uncultured Nitrospirales bacterium; assembly: GCA_964549105.1. Taxonomy (GTDB): domain Bacteria; phylum Hydrogenedentota; class Hydrogenedentia; order Hydrogenedentales; family Hydrogenedentaceae; genus Hydrogenedens. The sequence goes on along the minus strand of CAZJTZ010000001.1, from coordinate 270,716 downwards.
TTATCTCCGATAAAAGCATAAGGTCCTATAGCAACATTTTTATCCAATTGAACATTTTCGCCAATGATAGCAGTGGAATGAATTCCTTTATTAATAAAAGGTTTGGGTAATTCAAAATGTTTCAGAATCTGAAGAAAGGCGATTTCAGGGTCAGGGACTTTGATACATGTAAGGCTGTCTGGAATTGGCACTGTTGGCTCTGTGGGTATGAGAACGGCAGAGGCTTGTGTATTTGATAAAAAGGGTTCGTATTTCTTATCACGAAGAAAAATGAGGTCTCCCTCCTGTGCGTTTTCAATACTATTAACTCCGCTGATTAAAACGCTTTCATCCCCTTTTATAATTGTTCCGTTTACCCACTCTGCTATCTGTATCGCATTTATTTGCATTTGTTTTCGCGTATTCAAGTTTGTAAAGTAAATGTTAATTCTTTTTTTTCGTAGTACCACTTGAAGTTGAATTTGAATTTAGATAAGTCAAAACTTTTGAAGTAATATCCATCGTTGGACTGTGAAACAACAAACTGCTTTTTAAGGACTTACCTGCATTAAATACAAGATGATAATTATCCGAAGTGGCAATCACATTAATAGCATTTTGAATATCATCTAAACACTCACGGATAATCCGTTCTTCTTTGCTATCAATTGTTTTTTGGCGTTTTTCTAATTCGGCTCTATAGGATGCTGCTTCTTGTTCTATTTTCATTTTCAAATCAAGTTTTTCATCATCACTCAATGTCGCTTTACCCGATTCAAGTTTTTTTCGCTCTTCTTCAATTCGAGTCATCAAACTATCAAGGTCTTTTTGTTGGCTATCTACTTCTTTTTGGAGTTCTTCGTATTTTTGTTTTCTTTTGTTATACTCTCTCATCACAAGGTCTATATCTACAACAGCAATCCGATAGGAAGTTCCTGCGTCTATGTTTTTCGGCATGTCTTGTGCAACAATAGATTTCGTTGAAAACAGTAACGAACTAAGAACAAACATTGAAACAAAAAAATATCTCCCTTTCACAATTATACCTTTCTATTATGGGTTTTATTTAGTAACAAAGTTTATAAAATATAAACGAAATTATATCATAATTTTATTTTAAATTTCATTATGTTTAGAAATGGAAGTCAACTAATAAAGGTATAGAAATAACTAAAACTGTAAGCCTGTGGTTAGATGTATTTTTCCATTTCCCTGGTCATCGTCTGGATTAATAGGAATACCATAATCAATACGGATAGGTCCGAATCTCGGGATTTCAGCACCGATACCAATACCTGCACTATATCGCAGGTCAGATAAATCTATATCATCTTCATCCTTCCAGACACCGCCCATATCAAGAAATGAGTAGAGACGAACAAGATTGGTTAACTTATATTTTAATTCCAGATTATTAATTAAGCGGACATTTCCTCCCTCGGCAATCCAGTCTCCGAATAATCCATACTCCCGAATTTTAGGTCCAATGTCGCGATAATCATAACCACGGACAGTGGTTGTTCCACCTGCATAAAATCTATAAATTAATGGGACAAAATCTGAATCTCCATATTCTGTCATCCAGCCTTCACGGGTTCTTAACATAAATACCCATTTTTTATTTTCATCTAAGGCTTTAAACCAGGAAAAATCGAGTTGTAATTTGACAAAATTATTATCACCTCCCAGCCCAGCAATCTCGGAACTTAAAATGGCATTTATTCCGCGAGTTGGGTCACGGGGACGGTCCAGCGTGTTTCGTTCTAAACTTAATACAGTACTAACCGTCATGGAATTATCTGTTTGTTTTCTGATTTCACGATTAATAAACAATGGTAAGTCGCTAATGTCTACATCTTCTACACGGAATGATAAACGGGCTGTATTATAGAGAGATAAAGCCTTTCCAAGTCGTATTTGTCCACCTGTCTGATTCTCACGATAATCGGTACCTCCTCTTACCCAGTAGGATTCATCATAAAGGTCAACTCCTAAAGAAATAGGATAACCGGCTATTTCAGGGTCTGTAAAACTTATGTTATAACGGTCTCTCTCATCTCCCATATGTACCCGTGCAGAAAATTGCTGTCCACCGCCAGAAAAATGAGGCCAATTGCTAATATCAAAGTTTCTTAATCTAAGTTGAGCAAATCCTCCTACACCTTCATCGGTGCTATATCCTGCACCAAAAAGAAAAGTGTTGGTTTTCCCCTCTTCTACATCTACGAGTAGATTAGAGTAAATGGGGTCTAATTCATCGTCATTCAAGGAGATACGGACCTTATCAAAGTAGTTGGTATTCTCGAGTCTTAAACGACTCATTTCTATAGCAGAACCGTCGTAGCGTTCTCCAGGTTTTATTAACATCTGTCTGCGAATAACTTCATCCTGAGTAACATCATTCCCTGTAATATCAATTTGTTTTATATATTTCAATTCGCCTTCTGAAACATTGTAAATCACATTTGTTGTTTTGCTCTGTTCGTCTTTTGAAACTTGGGGCGTAACAGCCGCATCAACATATCCACTATCCCGATATTTATTCTCCAGACTCAGAGCATCTTTTGTTACTTGACTCTTATTATGAATATTTTCAGGCTTTACCTTAATTTCTTTTTCAAACTCATCGCCGTCAAATACCTTATTGTTTGCATATTCCAGAGATTTGACCTTATATTGGTCTCCTTCTTCTACAAAAAGTTTTACCTTTAATTTTTTACCTCCATCTGTATACAAAACATCTGTATGTGTAACCTTTGCATCTAAATAACCATAGTCTCCGTATTTATTGACTACATTGTCTATATCGGTTTCAAATTTGGTTTCGTCATATTTCCCACCTAAAAACCATTTTGCAGGTTTCGTCTTCATGACCTTTTTTATTTGACGGTCTGTTAAAGCCGCATTCCCTTCAATTTCTACTTCTTTAATTCGGGCTTTTTTACCTTCGTCAATTGAGTAAATAATTCGAACAAGACCGGGCTCTATTTTTTCTGTTATGACATCTATTTTTGTATTAGCATAGCCTTTTCCCTGATACATATTTATAATGGACTTTCTATCTTCTTCGCATAGTTCTGGAACAAAGGAAGAACCTTTCTTTTGTTTTAAGGTAGGTTCTATGGTACGCGACTTTATTTTTTTACATCCAATAATTTTGACATCCACTATTCTTCGTTCTTCTTCGACGGTAAAGACAACCTTTACACCCGCACCCTCTGGAACAACTTCAGCATCAACTTTAGTAAAGAAGCCTAATCCATAAATTCTTCTCAAGTCTCTAGCGATGGAACGAGAGCTAAGAGGTTGTCCAGGTTTTGTTTCTATTTGTCCCAGCACCACCTGCTCGTTTATTCTTTCCAACCCCTGCACAGAGATAGAAACAACTTCTTTTCCTGAGTAATCTTCTACTTGTGCTTGTAAAACAAAGCAAAATAACAAAATACTAAAAAAAGCACCTATAACCATACATTTTGGTATATACATTTACCAATCCCTTTATTCGTTTTTTTTATATTCAGATTTTTGCCTACAGAGACTGCCCTAATTTGTAACTAATTTTACTGTATTATTATCGTTTTTTGGTAATTGATTTTCAACTTCATTATTTACCTGAACAAATTCCAGTTTTTTCCCGTCTATGGAAACGGTTATTGAGACAGTAGTTCCTTCTTTAATTTTGCCAGTAAGGAGTCTCTCTGCAAGTGGATCTTCTATATATTGTTGGATAGAGCGTCGTAGGGGACGAGCACCATATTCCTCGCTACTACCCGTTTGCACAAGAAACTTTTTGGCTTCTGGAGTAATCCTCAGTCGCATTTGTTTTTCCTGAAGTCTCTTTGTAACTTCATCCATTTGTATATCCACGATTTGTTCTAATTGTTCCTGAGTTAAACGATGGAAAACTAAAATCTCATCTAAACGATTTAAAAATTCTGGATTAAAGGTTCTTCGCACTTCCTCCATTACTCGTTCTCTCATTTTTTCATATTCTTCTTCAACAGTATCTTTTTGAAATCCTAAAGATGTTGATTTGCCGATTTTCCTGGCGCCAATATTTGATGTTAATACAATAACTGTATTTTTAAAATCTACTCTTCTTCCACTACCATCGGTCATTTGTCCTTCTTCGAGAATCTGAAGTAGTGCATTAAATATGTCAGGATGTGCTTTTTCTATTTCATCAAAAAGGACTACGGAATAGGGTCTTCTTCTGACTTGTTCTGTAAGTTGACCACCTTCATCATATCCAACATATCCCGGAGGAGCACCCATTAATCTTGATACGGTAAATTTTTCCATATATTCCGACATGTCTAGGGTGATTAATGCCCGTTCATCTCCAAACAGGAACTCAGCCAATTTTTTTGCAAGGAGCGTTTTTCCTACTCCGGTAGGACCCAAGAAAAGGAAGGAACCCACAGGACGGTTTGGATGTCTTAATCCTGCTCTTGATCTCTGAATGGCTCGGGTAATCGCATCTATAGCATTGTCTTGACCTACAATAGTTTTATGCAACTCATCTCGCATACGAATTAATCGTTCAGATTCTGTTTCCCCAATCTTTGTTAGTGGAACTCCTGTCCACTTTGAGACAACATAAGCAATGTCCTCGGCGGTCACCACTGCTTCTGAAGAATCGCGTTGGGTTTCCCATTCTTTTTTCTTTTCATCATACAATGATTGAAGACGTCGTTCACGGTCTCTTAATGAAGCGGCTTTTTCAAACTCTTGATGTTTAATAGCCGCTTCTTTTTCCTGTGAAACCTTTTCAATTTCCATTTCTAATTCTTTTAATTCTTTAGGTCTGGTAGTTATTTGAAGGCGAACACGGCTACCTGCTTCATCGAGCACATCAATTGCTTTGTCTGGCAGATAACGGTCTGTAATATATTGGTCTGAGAGTTTTACTGCTGCAAGAATGGCTTCATCGGTATACTTTACTTTGTGGTGTGCCTCGTATTTATCCCGGAGACCTTTAAGAATTCGTATCGTTTCTTCAGAGGAAGGTGCTTCCACAAATATTGTTTGAAACCGTCTTGCCAGAGCCGCATCTTTTTCAATGTATTTTCGGTATTCGTCAGCAGTGGTAGCACCAATGCACTGTAATTCTCCCCGGGCTAAGGCGGGTTTTAACATATTCGCCGCGTCTACGGCCCCTTCAGCAGCACCTGCTCCTACAATAGTGTGTATCTCGTCTATAAACAAAATAATATTATCTTCTTTCTGAATCTCTTTCATCACACTTTTGAGTCGCTCTTCAAATTGTCCGCGATATTTCGTTCCTGCAATGACGGCTCCCAGGTCTAGGGTCAATACCCGTTTATTTAAAAGTAAATCAGGAACATTTCCATTAACAATAGATTGGGCAAGACCTTCAACAATTGCTGTTTTTCCTACCCCCGCTTCACCAATAAGCACAGGGTTGTTTTTTGTCCTTCTACTCAAAATCTGGACAACGCGTTCAATCTCGGTCTCTCTACCTATAACCGGGTCTAATTTTCCTTCGCGTGCCAAATAGGTCAGGTCTCTACCAAAAGCATCTAAGGCTGGCGTTGTGGACTTTTTTCGTTCCTGGAGTTCGGGTTTCCCTGATTTCCCATGTTCTCCAAGTAGTTTCATAATCTCGGTTTGTGCCCGATGTAAATCAACTCCGAATTCATTAAGCAATTTGGCTGCTACGCCTTCTCCTTCTTTAACTAAACCTAGTAGAATATGTTCTGTCCCCACATAAGTATGATTAAACCGGTGGGCTTCTTCCGCTGCCATTTCAAGCACTTTTTTGGCACGGGGAGTATATGTAATTTCTTCGGAGGATAATAGAGCAGGACCTTGAGGACAACGGCGGTCAATCTCTTGCATTAACTGCTCTAAATCTATACCCATATTTAACAATGATTTTGCAGCAATTCCTTCGGTTTCATGGCAAAGTGCAAACAATATATGTTCCGTTCGAACATATTCGCTCCCTCGTTTTACGGCTTCATTACGAGCCACCGCAATAACATGACGAGCTCTTTCTGTAAAACGTTCCCACAACATTTATTTTCTCCATACAAATTTTATTTACAATATTGTAATAAGTATCAATTTCTATTACCGAATATTTCTCTAAATATACCAGCACGCATTAAACTCATTTTTACCGTATTACTGTTATCGGAGGGAGAATTAATAAGAATATGTCCTCCTTGAAGTTCAAACAATAATGATAAAGGTAATGAGTAAATAGATTCCGAAGTCAAATTTAACGAAAAGCCTAATTGTAAAGCAGACCATAACTCAATTGCCTCTGCAAACTCTAAGAATTTTGCCCCACGCACAACGCCTTCCGCCCTACCTACTATATCCTCTAATGTTAATTTGCTGGAAGAAAGCAATTTTTGCCTTGCATCCATTTCTGCTTTTGTTATTTCATTAACTGTATGTGATAAAGAGAAAATAATCTCGGCTTCTGAAAAACCTAATGTATATCTATTTCCAATAGCGAATAGACTACCTACCGTTTCTATCAGGCCAACACTTACAGGTGAACCAAGCAAACTATGAAACCCTTGTTCAACAAAATGTTTTTGAATAGCCAGTGGACGAGCGTCTAAAGGGGGACCCGTCTTTATACCGCTCAAGTAAAAACCTAATGATTTTAATTTCTTCTCCCAAACCATGATGCTCCCTGTTTTTGCTAAACCAGGAAGATGAAGAAGAATAAAGAATTTTAGCCCTGTCCCTACAAGATTTAAATCAGAGGTCAGGAAGCCTAAACGCGGGTCTGTCATGTAGTCCACAGATTTACTTATGTGGTCGTCCATTTTATTTAATAACTCCCACGATTTTTCTACTTGAAGCCCTGCAAATATGACTCGAAAAGCAATGTGTTCCCCTGCGTTAATCATTATTGAAAAACGCTGGTCCTTACTGATAAAGGCACCCCGATGCCCGATACCGGAAAGCAAATCATAGGATACTAAAAATCTTTCCGATAAAAATAGGTTTTCCCTTGGAGAAGCCCCTGCAAAACTTAAATAGTCATCTGCTGAAACACCCTCTAATTGTGTGATAGGTTCTTTTAGCAAAATTTCAAGTCGTTGTTTTTCTTCTTCGCTCATGCGGAGTGGAAAGAAAAACCCTGCTACATTGCGGCATAAAGTTCCCACAGTTAAAACGGCAACAGGTGAACATATCGCTTTTTCGTTCCACCAAATTGGTTTGTTATCTACCCATGTTTTCATTATCATAAATCAGTTTTTCCCCACTTTCCATGAAGCAAGTAATTTTTCCAAATCTAAAATTTCATCTCGCAATTTTGCTGCGGACTCATAATCTTCCGCTTTAATTGCCTGTCGTATAAGTGCCTTTTTTGCATCCAGAAGAATTTGTTTTTGAACTCGTTCTTCATCATTAGGATAATTTAACTTTTTGCCGATATGTGAACTACCGCCTTGAATAACTTCAAGAATAGATTCAATTTCAGGACCAAAACTTTTATAACAGGTAAAACAACCTAATTTATTTTTTTCCTGAATATAACTTAATTGTGTCCCACATACTGAACACAGGGCTTTTGCTTTCTTAACATTACTTTCCCCAATTTCTCGCTGTTCCTTTGTCTGCGGTTCGGTAGAAGACAAATTGAATCCTTTCGGATCTTTTTGAACTTCCAATAAGCAGTCAGGGCAAAGGTGAACTTCTGTTACATGTCCATCAATTACCTCTGCATAGCGAATCGTAGCAAGTTTTTTATGACACCTTTGGCACAGCATTCAAAATTTCCTTTCTTTTATCTATATTTATTATAACATTATAAAACGGACTCCTTCACCTCTATTATTGCCAACGGTAAAACCAAAAGAGTAAATTTGCAGTAATACTAATTAAATGCTTACAATTTAAACATCAAAACATTTATTAATATTGCTGGGTATTATTTATCTAAGATGAAAAGACAAAAAACAGTAAAATATTCAGGGATACAACTGACAGGTCTACATAACCGCGGGCTTATAAAAGCGGTAAGTATAATTTTGTCTGTGTATCTTTTCATTGCAGTATTGCATGGAGTTGCACCTGGCATCTGGGGAAAATCTTTTAATGGTGAAGAAGGGAAAGGTCCCTTCCGAATCTTAATGTTTACCCCTATTCTTATAGTCTCACTTTTTTTATGTCTTGCTATAAACCAAAGGTGGGCAAAAAATAATTTTTTTAAGCCCAAAATATGCTATTTGAAGGTTATTCATACACCTTATAGCCATCGGGGTCCCCCTTCTTATTAAATTTTTATCTCAATTGTTTTTCCTTCCTTAACAATAACATTAATTTAATTCTTTGTATTCCTCTTATACTTATTAATTTTCAAATTTACAAAAGATAAGGATTTATAAAATGAAAAAAACCGGTTTTACATTAATTGAACTATTGGTAGTTATTGCAATTATTGGTATTTTAGCAGCCATTTTGTTGCCCGCTTTAGCCCGTGCCCGGGAAGCAGCACGAAGGTCGAGTTGTCAAAACAACTTGAAGCAGTGGGGAATCATTTTTAAAATGTATTCAAGCGAATCAAGAGGAGAACGGTTTCCTATGATACTTATTAATACGGAACCCCTTTATGACTGTGAGACATTAACTCCTACGGGTGGAACTAATTATGTTTACGGATTAAATCCGCGTGTTTCAACTATATACCCTGAATATTTAACTGACCCATCTATCTTTGTTTGTCCTTCCAATTCTCGTGTAACGGTGGATAACTTAAAAAATTCAAAAGGTGACTGGACTATCAATTATGCGTGTGATGATGGAACAGGACATCTCTTGCATTCTGCTGGGGTAAGACTTGCTGTGAATAGTTATATATATACGGGTTGGGTATTTGACCGCTGTGAAATGAGTGACCCTACTACCAAGTTGATTCCCTTTGCTTCTACAAAGACGGGAAGTGCTCAGTTTTGGAGAGCACTCGCGTATACCGCAATGCAAGGGGCAATGGCACATAATTACGCTGTGGCGGATGAGGATGTATCTAACCTTTCTCCAGATGGGAACGGAGGTGGAGATGTAGTCTACCGATTAAGGGAAGGTATCGAGAGATTTTTGATAACAGACATTAACAATCCTGGCGCACAATCAAAGGCTCAGAGCAGTGTATGGACAATGTTTGATATAGTTGCATCTGGAGATAAAGCAAGTTACTTTAATCATATCCCCGGTGGATGCAATGTCTTATACATGGACGGACATGTAGAGTTTATCAGGTATGACAAGAATGAAGGAAAGGCTCCTGTCAATCCTTATATAGCAGAATGCTTGTCTGCTATCCCTTATGCTTTATCGTTTTAGCCTATTGCAATGACTAAAAACTTTATATAAAACTTTGACGAACGCCCATCCTTTACATAGGAAAGATACCGGGTTTTCTATTTCAAAACTAAAAATTATTCCGTTTTGAATAGACAACAGACATTTACCCAATTATTCTAAAATTCCTTCAGGGGACAATACACACTCTTTGAGTTGGGTATGGGAAGAGATAGACACATTGTTAAGAATTACACATTTTTCAAGAGTGCAATTATCTCCAATAACCACATTGTCTCCAATTACAGATTGTAGAAAGGAACAATTTGCACCTATTTTGCAATTTTTTCCCTGAATAAGAGTCTTTTGTTGTCGTTCTAATTCGAGCATACAGCAAGTAATCAGGTCTTTTATATAAGTCAAATTTACATCCCACTCAACAACGGACAATGCCTTCACAGGATATCCAAAATCAATCAGGATTTGGATAGAATCCGTCAGTTCATATTCATCTCTCAATGCTGTTCTGGGTGTTTTGTGAATCCCTTCAAATATGCGTTCATCAAACAAATATATTCCACAGCCTTTTAAGTTAGTTTGTGGATATTTTGGCTTTTCAACTACTCTTATGACATGCCCATTTTCCCCTGTATGAACGCTGAAATTTTTCTTTATACTTTCAATATCCTTTTCCTCTTTTGTTGCTAAAACGCAGGCACATCGCTCCTTTCCCATTACCTCCGACATTTGTTTTAAGTTTGGTGCATGAAAAAAAATGTCTCCTAACATTAGAAAAAAAGGTCCTTTGATATAAGGCTCTAACTGTCCTACAGCATGTGCTAATCCCAACCTTTTCTCTTGCTCAACATAACGAATGTGAACGCCATAACTTTCCCCATCACCCAAAGTCTGGATAATCCGATAGCCCAAATGGCCTATAACTATGATAAGTTCCTTAACGCCGATTTGTTTAAGTGCCTCAATCTGATAAGCGATAAGTGGCTTGTTGGCTATAGGAACTATGGGTTTCGGATTATGTTCTCCAAATGGACCTAGCCTTGCGCCATGACCCGCAGCCAATATTACTCCCTGATACATAAAGGCATTCCTTATAAAAATTAATGATATAACAAAGCCAGATAAAATAATGATAAACGATAAAAGGTATCTAAAAAATATATTTCTTATCTTATTATAATAGATAATTACACAAAATAAATATTGTGTTTCTTATTAATGTTCTTTGCGTTTTCTTAGTGTCCTGGTAGTCAATCCATTAACATTAAACTATCGTTTAAAGGTTTTTTCGCTATATATGTAAATGCCTGTCTGGCAAGACTGGCGACCCTGTCGGTTTGTCTCTCTTTTCTTAATTATTTTATAAATCCGTGGTGAACACCTAACCAGTAGGGAAGAAGGAAAAATGTCCCCTCATCTTCAGAAGTTCCGTCTTGTCCTGAACAACTTTTTAGAACAAAGGGGTCATCATCAGGACGAACATGAGGCAATTCCTGTATTGGTAAGGCATATCCATCTACTCGCCAGCCACGGGTTTTATCTGGTGTATCTGGGTCGAAAACCACATCCAATCTATGAGTATTATCCATACAATAGGAGATTAAATCTAAAGGTATGCCTTCCAATGTTTCTACTGCATGGTCAATAGCCGCCTTGTTGGGTTCTTTGTAATTTTCCAGTGTCATGGCCACAAGTCCTGGCGCATCAGGATATAATTTGTCAAACTTATCGGTTGTCAAATGTTTTGAAAATTCCTGAGCACAAGAGAGATATAGGAAGTTCCAGAATGAATTTTTCATTCTTTTCACATGTTGCCAGACATGGTCCAATGAAATACGCCACATTAAAAGTTTTTCTGCATCATTTTCATAGCGGAATATTCCATACCAACTCATAAGGCATAGATTGTTATCCCATGGAACCACATAATCGGGAGGAAAATACATTTTTGACTGCATAGCGTTAATATGATAAAAATATTTATCACATAACTCATTGAACTTTTCGTTATAGGCTTCGTCTCCTGTAATGTGATGTGCTACTCGCAGGAAGGATAGCATCATCATCGAGTTTAACCCGCGTTGTTCCCAGCCCTTTAAACTATGCAAACTATCAGGACCGAAAAATGCCCACCTTGTAGGTTTTCCATCGTGGTCTACCAGATTATAATCATTGTTTATTAGATGGTCCGTTACTACTTTTACTACTCCACGGACGGGCTGTCGTTCTTCTTCCGTTTCTGCAACAAGGTCATAATAAATGCCATAGAAGAAATAGTGTCCCGCTAACTCGTCAGAACTTGTATCGCACTTCCACATATATTTTCCATCAGAAGAGGTAACGAAGCGAGGAGTAATCTGTTTCCATAAGGGGTCAATCAATTTTCTTTTGAGGTTGTATTCTGCACCCATCAATTCATTTACAGGTTCAGACCAATCTTTGGGTATGATAACGCGTGCAGGCATTCCTATTCCTGTAATATCTACCAATTGTTTACATGCAAGGAAACTTCGTTTAGCAATTTCTTTTGACTCAGGGTCTTTTGTAACCGCATAACGAAAAGCCTGTGCTGCACCATACATAGATGTATACAAACCATCGTTATCAGAAATGGCTGATTCCCATGTATCTGTATTAAAAGGTTCTTTTAATTCACATCTTGCGATATATCCATCGCGGTTATGTCGCGTCTCTACCTGTTTAATAAAATGGTCTGATTTTTCTTCAAAGGTCATCGGTTTTCTTTCAATAAGGGAGAGACCCTCAGGGGTAGCAATCCACGCATTCCCATCAGGTGCGACCGCAATAGAATTGACATGGTCATCTAACATCCAGCGGTGGCTAAAACGGTATGCAAATTTTCCCTGTTCTTGCCGTATAGCACCTCGGGTTGTTGCAAACCATACCACATCTTCCTTTTCCCCTGGAACAGCCGATAAAAATTTATTCCACGGTAAGCCCTCTTTCCCTGTATACAATGTCCATGAAGTCCCATCAAATTTACCAACCCCTTCTTTACTTCCAAACCAGAGATTCCCTTGTAAATCAAAGGTTAGTGCACTTACATTACGAGGAGCCCATCTATAATTTTCATCTTCAGGTAGGAGTAATGTCCATTCTGACTTTGTATCAATATATTTATAAATTCCTTCATCTGTGCCAATTACCATTTCTCCATCTTTTCCAACGGCGATAGTGTGTATATTCGTGCCCGGACCTTCTATAGTTTTTGGAGTAGTCAAATCAGATTCGTATTTAATTATTTTTGTATGACAGACCACATATAAATTGGGTAAATTGTTAGAAGAGGTAAAAGCAAACAAACCTGAAATGTTTTCATTAGTAGGTGTATCAAGAGTATCCCATTTTTTATTATCCAGGTTATATTTAGCAAGTTGCGTTTTATTAGCAATGAAAATCATATTCCCTGTGCAAGATATATAAGAAGGTTTCCATGATGATATATGTGGAATTTGTTCCCAGTTGCCTGTATTGCGATTTTGTATGTTGCCAGAATGGGTCATTATTACAACGCCATAATTTGGCATGTAAAAAACATTCTTTATATTGTTTTCGGTTAATCCATCTTTAACCCTGAAAAAAGTCCTTACTTCCTGTATGAATGGTTCAGTTCTTTGTGTAACGGCATAGATGTTTGTATCTATTCCTAACAATAAAAGAAACGGCAAAAGTAAAAGTTGTTTTTTCATGGTTTCTCTCCTTTCGGGGTTTTTACCAATTTGGTTCTATTTTCCTTCTGTTCAAGTCGTAAAATTGCATGACAAAGGAATGTGGTCCTCTGTCTTTTATACTTTTGATAAAAACAGTGTTTTTCCACTTGCGTAGTACGACTTTTATCTCAAATATTTGGACTTTAGGAGAGAAGTCTGGGTTTTCAAAAGTTTCTACACCATTAAACCATAACTTAAATCGGTTAGCAGTTTTTATCTGGATAATTACCTCTTCACTATCTTCATAATTAAATTCAGCAAAGGCAAAAGCAACGCCGTTATCCTGTTCAAGGTGGTGAGGATGTAATGGAATGGACAATGCTTCGTGGAAATCAAGTAGATGATTGTTTTCAGTGGTGGTGTACCAAATTTTCCATGATGCTTTACCGTATTTCCCTGGATAGATACTGGTTAAATCAATAGATTTTTCGTTGGGATAATACTCTTCTTCATTTTCTTTGTCAACTATTGAAAATTCGCCGATAACCATCCACTTGCGAGATTCCTTATTCCTTTGTTTCCTTATCCATTCAACCGTTTCCTGGGATATGGGTAAAGTCATTTTAGATGGTTCTGCTCTTCGAGCAAAGTAAGTTATCATGTTTGTAAATAAGTGAACAGCAATAGAATCCTCAGGTATATTTTCTAAAATTCTTAAATGTGTAAAGACAAGTTTACCAATGCCGTAACGGTGAACCAGTATATCTGTTCCCCAGAAAGGCGGCATATCTTCTGACTGTGGGATAACTAAACAACCGCAAATATCTTCATCACCTTTTTGGAGAAATACCTTTGACGGGATAATGTTTTTATAAGGTTGTTTCATTAAACAGCGATTGGGTAGATTTAAAAAAATTGGATGAGGCTTAGCATAATGAAAATGATTCATCTCAACAGGAGAGTTTAAATCTATAGTCGTAAATTGTGGACAATTAGGGAGAATTTCTTTTAATTTGCTCCAATCGTTAGGTGGCGAAAAGATAATTCCAACGGCGCCATGACGAACTTGTTCTAACATGGATATAAATTCGCTTTCTGGCAAGGCGAGTACGGAATTATATATAGGAGGAATAATATAAATGGGTGGAAAAGAAACCGGTTTTCCTATCCAGGGTGAACATATCTGTGTAAATTTATTCTGAAGTTCTATAATTTCTACAGGAATATTTATTTGTTCAGGAGGAGTAACGACATAAAAATTCTCTGCAGTTTCTGAAACAATGCGATTGTTTAATAATAACCGTGCTATTAAGGTATGTTCTCCGATAGTACTTGACCCGGAAATATCACCTTTCCACAGTTCGCTTGTATCTTTCTTAATTTTAATCTCTTTTTTCTTTTTCCATAATACCTGGTGTGTCGGGCTGGAAATGTGGATAGAAAATGAAGCCTTTATTTCCGAATCGTCTACTTTCTCGCTTATGTTTTCTTTCTCATGCGAAACCAACGACACAACAATCATGGCTTCTTCGCTCTGAGTAATATTTGTCTTTTCTAACGATACAGTTATCCGAAAATCATTATTCATCTGTTTTATTTGTTTAAGAACATCTTCAGAATTATTTAATGATAGTAAAAGGTCGTCAATTTGAAGAGTCCTTTCCCTAAAAACAGAATGTAAACAATAACCAGCAATGTTTGGATTTTGCCGAAGAGAATCCACATGAGATTGTAGATTGGAGATACAAAGATTTTTAATTTGTCCTAATAAATTCTCCACAGAATTTAGCGATAGGTTCAAATCTCGTTCCATGAAGCCTTCTTCTATCTTTGCTAAATGCTGTCTATATTTTTTCTCTTTGTCTTTTATCTTCAACTCTCCGTTGCCTATTTGAGTATCCTTAAAATCGGATTGAACAGCAAAGTTAAGTAATGTTTCATCGCCAACATGTTCTAAAAAGGACTGTGTAGTCTCGTTAATAGGTATTTGCGGCTTTATCCAGAGGTATTGTGTAGAAAGTAAATCAATGTTGTAAGGAATGCAATAATGAGAAGGATGTTTAGATAATGATGCAGGGTGCACTGTAATAAGCCGGCTACGGTCAATTTTACGAATCTCACGCACAAAGTCTGTAATATCTAACTCATCAGGTAGGTATTCAAATTGTAGCCATGTCAGAGAAGGATTGTTTATGTGACTTTTTACAAATTCACTTATTTCTTGCTCAACAAGGTATTTATACCTTTTTGAACCCGTGTCATATCGGAATGAAGGTGTTTCCGCTATCATCAGTCCCAGTTCGTCACAAATCTGGAGCATTTTTTCTGGCACAGGTTTCCCATAAGTTAATATTAAATTAAAATTTGCTTCTCGGACCTTAGAAAAAAGTCCTCTTAAATTGTCTTCAGAGAAAATCGGTAAATTTAAATCTTGTATATGCCAATTGAAATATAGTGCTTTCGTAACAAAAGGTTTAAAGTTAAATATAAAACGATTTTCACGGACACTAAAGTCTCTCATGCCAAGGCGAATTTTTGTATAGTCTGATTGTTCCTCCGAGAGATATTCAATGTGTAAATCATATAATTTGGGCGAGTCCATAGTCCATGTCTCAAAATCATTCAATTCTATTACTAATTTAGGACGGTCGCTTTCCAACGCTACATTTAATTCAGGAATTGTTGCTTTAACAATTCCTCCTTTGCTATTTACATGGACATTTGCAACAATTCTTTTTCCACGAATATCGGGTTTAACATAAACTTCCTGAATATGCGATTTAGGAACTATCTCGATGTAAACGCTACCCCAAATCCCCGGATAGGAAATCCACGATAAATCATATATATAGGCAGGATTTACCTTTTCAACTGCTGAAAAGGGTAATACTTGAATTGTAAGAAGATTGACTCCCGGTTTTACATGCTTCGTGATATGGAATTGAAAAGAGGTAAATGCACCTTCATGTTTACCTACAAAATTTCCGTTTAACCAGATAGTGGCTTTAAAATTTATATTTTGAAGGATGAGAAAAATTTGTGAATTGTCCCATGAATCCTGAACTTCAAATTCTTTAACGAACCATAGGGCTGAACTTGCAATTGAATCGTCAAGAGGTTCCCTCAAAGGAATATGAACCTCTACTCCTTTTCCTATCGGCGGATTTTGAAACCAATTGTTTTCTTCGCCCATCTGTTCAGGGTCTGGAACTAAAATCCATTCACTATCTATATTCAATTTTTGTCGATTAGGGAACATGAAACTTCCTTATTTCCCTCAAACTTGAAATAAACATTTTACTTTTATTTTAGTATCAAGGTCAAATTATACTATTGTTTTAAACTAAAAATTAGGAACTAAATCATTGGAAAGGATATTTTGAAAGATGAATGCATTGCTATTTTGTATCTTTTGTTTTGTAAAAGTTGCTTCTGTTGATGATATTAAACTACCTGAGATTGCAAATGAGTTTAAACAAATAGCAAGTAAGTTTTCTACTTATGATGTTATACTCCGACCCGATAAGAATGAACCCGAATGGTGGGCAGGTGCCCCTTCTGTTGTTCAGGACAGTAATGGCACATTCTGGCTTGCTTGTAGAATGAGAACGGCAGAAGGACCCCGAGGTTTGAGAGGGTATGAAATAAGAATCTTAAAAAGTGATGATGGGATTCATTTCAATACAGTTAAAAAAATTTTAAGGGAGAATGTTCCTGTCCCCGGTTTTGAACGACCTGCAATTCTACTCGACCCAACTACAAAGAAATTTAAACTCTACGCATGTGCCCCTGATGATAATGGAGTATGGTCTATTATTAAATTTACCGACGCGGATAGTCCTGAACAATTTCAACCCAATTCTGCTAAAAAAATCATCTCTCCACCAGAGAAAAGGTTTGAACGCGATATTTGCCCTCGTGGATACAAAGACCCTGTTGTATTTGTTCATGACAATATTTATCACTGTTATACCATAGGTTATATCAGAGAAAACGAATGGATATTCCATTTCACAAGTGAAGATGGTGAAACATGGAATCCTGTGGGTGACAGAAATGAGCCAATGATGGAATTAAATGGCTGGCATAATTTTTTTGTAAGACCTGCTTCCGTTTTGCCAATAGGAATGGGTTTCTTCTTTATATATGAGGGTTCAAATATAAAATGGTATGACCCGGTGTATAATATAGCAACTGGATTGGGCTTTACCTTTGACCTTCACAAGATTATCGACCTGACTCCAACGGCGCCGCTTTTAGTGAGTAATACCCCGGGTGAAAAATTTGCCACATTCCGTTACTCTCATTGGCTCTGGGTGAAAAATCAAATCTGGGTGTATGCCGAAGTGGTTTGCCCCAACAAAACGCATGAAATCAGGCTTTATAAAATAGATAAATAAAATACACCTTTTGATTTTGCGGACATTATATTTTAAAATATATGTCTTATTAAAGATGTGGCATATAATTTCTTAATTTACTCTCCGATAAGAAAGGAACATAGAATTGGAAAAAATTGTAAATTTATGTAAAAGAAGAGGCTTAATTTTTCAGTCCAGTGAAATTTATGGCGGGATTAATGGCTTTTGGGATTACGGTCCTCTTGGAATAGAGTTGAAGAAGAACCTCAAAGATGACTGGTGGTATGTTTTTGTCCAGACAAGGGAAGACATGCTCGGCTTGGACGCAAGTATTATTATGCACCCCGAAACATGGGTTGCCAGTGGACATGTTGAGGAATTCCACGATATGCTTGTAGATTGTAAGGTGTGTAAGAAGCGTTTTCGTGCCGACCAGATTGAAGGTAGCCGCTGCCCGGAATGTAATGGTGAACTTACCGAACCGCGTGCATTCAATAGCATGTTAAAAACACGAATAGGGGTTAGCGATGATACCGCCGTGGATACCTATCTCCGTCCAGAAACATGTCAATCTATATTTGTGGATTTTAAGCAAATATATAGCACAAGTAGGGTAAAAGTTCCGTTCGGTATCGCACAGATAGGAAAAAGTTTTAGGAATGAGGTAAATCCTCGCAACTTTACCTTCCGTAGCAGAGAATTTGAACAAATGGAAATTGAATTCTTTTGCCGAGAAGAAGAAGAGAAACAATGGTTTGAACGCTGGCAAGGATGGATTTGGCAATGGTATTTAGATATAGGTATTCGTGAAAACAAACTTCGCTGGTTTGAACATCCAAAGGAATCATTGGCTCATTATTCCAAAAGAACCGTAGATATTGAATATGACTTTCCTTTCGGCTGGGGAGAACTTCAAGGATTAGCCAATCGTGGAAAATATGATTTAACACAGCACTCAAAATATTCAGGTAAAGACTTATCTTACTTTGACCCAGAAAAAAATGAAAGATATATCCCGACAGTGATTGAACCTTCCGCAGGTGTAGACCGCACAGTATTGGCAGTCCTCTGCGATGCTTATGACGAGGAAACAGTAGAAGGTGAGTTGCGAATTGTCCTTCGTCTACATCCACGATTAGCACCAATTAAAGCAGGCGTATTCCCATTGGTCAAAAAGCATGGATTATCGGAGATAGCCACAGAATTGGAAAAGAAATTACGGAAAAGGTTTATCACTGCTTACGACGATTCTGGTGCTATTGGACGCAGATATAGAAGAATGGACGAAATAGGAACACCTTTCTGCATTACAGTTGATTTCCAGACCAAAGAAGATGGAACTGTCACCATCCGTGAACGGGACAGCATGACACAAACCCGTCTGTCTATGGACGAAGTCGCCAGTTTCATAGAAAAGAAGATTACTCACGAACGCTCCTGATACTTGCATGCTTTTATATGAACTTGTTTGATAAATTTGCAGAGAATTATGATGAGGTTCGTAAGGGGAGTGCTCCATACCTTTTCAGTATTTTATCCGTTATAAAACAATCACAAAGCCAGACAATTCTTGATTTAGGGTGTGGCACTGGAAACCTTTTTCGGGAATTATGTCGCTATCAAAAGGGAAATTTTGTCGGCTTAGATATTTCAGAAAAGATGCTTTGCAAAGCCAAAGAGAAAAACTTGCCTGTGGACTGGATTTGTGCAAGTGCCGACAATATTCCATGTCAGAACAACTCTTTTGATAGTATTATAGGTATTTACGCTCTACACCTGTTTAAAAACATTCCTCAGGTGCTATCTGAATGTAGAAGGGTATTAGACAAAGGCTGGGTTCTCTTCGTTTCTGCACCACATCACTCTATAGTGAACCATCCCTTAAACCAATTCTTTCCGAGTTTCTCAAAAGTAGATTTGTCCCGTTTTCCGACAGAGGAACAAATAGAAAAAATGCTTTTACATACGGGTTTTAGCAATATTAAACGGGAATACTATGCAGTTGTGAGGGATTGGCTATCCGAAGAATATATCCAGAAAGTAAAGTCAAAATTCATATCCACACTTCAACTTATTCCTGACGATGAATTTAACGAAGGTATCAAAAAAATGGAAGCAGAAACCACTAATACCCCATCTGGAAAACCTGTCCCATGGGAAAGCGTGCTAATTATGGGCTATAAAGATTAAAAGGATTTTACTTTGTCACTTTGGGGGCAAGTTCAATTTCGAAAAGGGTATCCCAGAGTTTGCCTGTTATTAATAGGTGTTTGGTTTCGGGATTATATGCTATGCCATTTAATACATCTGCTTGCTCTGCGTTTACTAGTTGTTCCTTCAAGCCATCAAGTTCTATTCTTCCTACTACCTCTCCTGTTGTTGGGTTAATAACTGCAATAAAATTCTTATACCATACATTTGCACAAATATATCCCTCTATATATTCAAGTTCGTTCAAGTTGGATATAGGTGTCCCTTGTTGCTTGACCTGAATGGTTCGGACGACCTTGAAAGTTTCTGGGCTACGAAAATAAATATTATCTGTGCCGTCGGACATAATTAAGTTTTCCCCATCAAAGGTTAATCCCCAACCTTCACCTGTGTAGTTGAAAATATTTTGCAATTCGAGGTTATTGCGTGAGTAGACAAAGCAGACACCATTTTTCCATGTCAATTGATATACCAAATCACCAACAATAGCCAGACCTTCACCAAAAAGTCTGTCAAATTCTTGACCATTGAACTGTTGAGGCAAGGCATGCATAGTAACAGGAATTCCCGTTTCTAATTCTACAATACGAACTGAAGATTGTTCCCATAATCCAGTGCTTTCATAAAGTAAACCATCCACCCAGACCAAACCCTGAGTAAAAGCAGTAGCGTCATGTGGATACTTTGAGACAATACGATAAGAAAGGTCAAAAGGAATTTTATCAGGCCAAAACTTATTGCCAACACTTTGATTCTCCCCATCAGGAGAAATTGGAAAGGAACCCTCTGTATTAACATCTTGTTCCCCTTCCATTACTTGTGGATTTTGATTTTCTCCTTCAGTTGGCTTATCGTTTTCACAGCAGGATAGAGATAAGATAAATAGAGAAATTAAAATAATACGCTGAACCATATTTATTCGTATTTTAACCATGTTTTTGAGTAAGATATTAATATCAAGAGAGTATATCACAAAATATGAGCAGTGGAAATATGATTGCTCCGCAAAGAATACAGATACAAACGCAGACAGGCTGTAATGGTCGTTGTGTTTTTTGCCCTAATGAACAATTTATCCATGCACATTTACCCACAGGGAAAATGTCAGAGGAGTTGTTTCGTTCAATCATTGACCAGTTAGTTCCATTAAAGCCACATAGAATTATGCCATACCTCCAGAATGAGCCTTTATTAGATGAAAGACTTCCTGAATTAATCGCATACATCTACGAAAAAATGCCAGGTGTTACCACATTAGTAGTTAGTAATGGGACAAAACTTACAAACGAAATGGGGGAGAGGCTTATTAAAAGTGGTTTGAAAAGGTTAAAAATTAGTTTACAATCTTTGAATGACAACACAAATAAAGAACTTATGGGTTATCCTGCTACGCCTGTTGTCGAAAATATCATTAACTTTTCTAACCTATTGAAAAGGTATCATTCTGCAATGGATTTTAGGGTTTCTGCTATTGTCACATCAAAAAATGAAGCAGAAATTGGTGGTATGAAAAAGTTTTGGGGAAAACACAAAATTCGCCTTGTTCTATCTTCCCTTGAGAATCGAGGTGGAAATATTGCCAATGTATTAAGTATATCAAATACCCCGCAAATGCAACAGAGAAGGGGATGTATCCGCCCCACTCGTGACATGTGTATCCTTTTTAATGGGGAGGTAGTGCTTTGCTGTGTGGATTGGCTGAGAACTACTATTCTGGGCGACCTGAACAAAAAGTCTGTAACAGAAATATGGAATACACCGCGTATACAAATGATTCGCGAAGGACTGAATATGGAAGACTGCTGTCATTTGCCAGAAATATGTAGAAACTGTTCCGAAGCCGTCGAAACATTCCGCAAAACCCCTTCCTGGTGGAAACAATTAAAAAATTCATTCAAACAGGTTTTCCAGTCCTTGTCCCAATAAAACCCAAATTTTTGATATAGAAACTTTAGATAAATCTTATATCAAAAAAATCAGAGGGTTTAGTGACTACTGTTGAGGATAATTAATTTCGTAGGTTTTCTGGTCGAGGTCTATTGTTATAGTCGTTCCATCGGAAAAGGTAGTTTTTTGTTTGCGATAGTTCTCGTCCAGGAATTCATGATTTGTCAATTCCAAAAATTGGCAATGTTTTGCAAGGGCACAGATTTCTTTTACCCTGTTGATTTCTTGCTCATCTGCTTGAATGCTCAGGTAAGGCATGCCTGCATTCAAAATACAGTATAAATATCCTGCGTCACCTTTCGGGATTCCCCAGCCACCGTCTTCTGTCATGCTCCATGGCATAATTAGCGAATCGTGATAAACCAAATTGAATAATGGAATAGGTATCCCTACCTTTTCTCCACCATCCAGAGATGGGTGTATCCAGTAGGGTCCATGATGAACAAGGTCTATAACCGAGGCGAGATAATCGGTTGGCTCTTCTGAACTCATGATGTATCCCTTCGATTTCAAGAACTGGAAAGCCTCTATACGATAGTTTGCACATTCAGCACGGCTAACAGGACAAAATGGTTCAAAACTTTCTTCTAATGGAACAATAGAGAGAACATCAATATAAACTCCCTGAATCTCAACGCCGTGGTTTGTGAGCCAATTATGATTCCTTTGAACATACGGCAATATAAATCGTGGACTGAGTATCATCTCCGGTCCGCCACACCAGACACTATGGTTTTCCCTCTGTCCAGACTGATTTGATGTGGCTAATTTAGGATTAAATGATATAGCGTTCAAATAGAAATCTCTATATTGGTCGTGGAGTGCAAGGATATAGCCCGATTCTTTACAAGTTTTTGTCAATTCTTTCAAACCTTCTACTCCGCCTACTTCATACCCAGGAGGAATAGCGTCGGGATGTCCACTGTCATATCCCAGATAACCCCAGCCGTCTAAATGGACATAAGCCTTATCCACACCTTTGTTTTTAAGCCCTTTAAGTTGCTCAGAAGTTTTACTAAAAGGAACAATTTGATGGTTATTTTCAACAATATCTTTATTGTAGTAATTTGATGTTTCCTCAAAGTGATATAGAGCCCCAGTATGAATTACTGGTACACCGATTATCTGTTCCAATGATGGGCACCTGGCAACTTTTTCTTTTAATGATACAAAGTGCCCATGTTCCTTTACCCACTGGCGGTATTGCCTTGCAAGGGTAGTGTGATTTGCATTGGACAAAAAGTAATATTGAATACTTCGTAAATATCCCAATTTCCCTAAACTGGAATACCATATCGGTTGCACCCGGGTCGGTCCACTTTCCGGATGTTGATACTCTACCCCTGCGTCAAACGAGGTGGCTAATATGGTTAACAATCCGTTTCCACCTTTAAGATGTCCCCACCAGGGCATATAAAGCATACGCGAATTACACAAATCCTTCCCATAAAACTTCTGCGGATAATTCGCTGGCAATAACATCCCTTGCATAACAGGGAGCACGCTCAATTCTTCTGGAGATGGATTCAGGGAGACCGACTTGGGGAAGTGAATTTCCTGTAACATTCCTGCAATATTCGAGGAAGCAATATCAATGGCTAATTGATTATCGGAAAGATAGAAAGTTATATAAATGGCAAAATCTGGTAAGTCTGGGAAGTCTGCAAATTGCAAAGTAAATGCTTTACTAAAACCTGTTGTTAACTCTTCACATTTAATCTGTTTTGCAGAGGTTAAAGAAAATCTTTTATCTGCAAAAATCACATCATTTCCATCAGCAGGGAGGAAATCCCATTGGCATTGCTGGTAATTTGCGGATAAAACCAAATCTTTTTTTGATAATTTGACTATCATATTTGGATTTTCTAAAATCCAGAAATCGTTATCTTCACGAAACGACCCTGCTGGCAGAGTAGGTTTTTCTATTGCATTTTTCAATAACCAATCACGGACAGATGTAAATTCCTTATAAATATTCTCGAACTCTGATTCAGTAGTAAGTCTATTTAATTTCTCAGTTAGAGCATTGATTTTTTCTGTTTTTTCTTCTGTTATAGAACTGTCCACAGGAATATTTTTCAACCCTTCAAAAAAGGATAGAAACCTCTGTTTCCGACTGTCTATGTCTTGTGCTAAACAATAAAGTGATATAAAACAAAAAAGGAATAAACTGATTAATTTGGTTCTACTTTTATTCATACCTTTTCACTCCCTATAGTTTTTCTAATTTGACTTTATCATTAGTGAAAATGTTTTAATGTGTAGCATTATTATATATTTGTTTTGTGTCTTTATAGTAAATATGAAAGGGAAAATATGTTATGTATTTACACGATGCTCACATTGCCAATGTAGTAACCTCCTTTGCGACCTTATCCTCAGGAATTATTACAACGCTCTTCTGGTATTTTGACGAAAAACAACCCTTACGCTGGCTGTTTTTCTACCTGACTATAATCATTACTGCAATTCCTACCATCATTCATCATATATTCCCGACCATTCAATTCTGGACATCCATAGATGTTATGACCAATATCCTGTTAATCTGGGCTTTAGAATTGGCACTTGCAGGAGACTTTTTCAAACCACAGACCTACAAAAAATTTGTATCTATCATAAGTATAATTAATTTAATTGTAATTCTTGAACTGGGATACGAAATATTTTATCCCCCTAAAAATTTACTTATCAGTCTCGGTGGTAAAAATGGTTTTCCTTTTGGAGAAATTGCCTTAATACTTAATGCTGTTCTTTCTGTGATTATTTTGTCTTACTATACGAAGACATTTACAAAAAAACAAAAATCTGTCCTGATGTTGCTTGTTTTTATATTTTTGATAGGTTTAATCCTATCCACGGGGAGTGATGGCTTTATCTATCCTCGTTTTATCGGTTGGCATTCCTTATGGCATGTTACGGGTGCCTTCGGTTTTATTGTTCTTTGGTTCTTTAATCACTTACGATTTGTTGAGAAAGGAGATAATGTATGTTGATTCACAGCGTTTATTTTTGGTTAAAAAAAGATTTGACAGAGGAAGTCCAACAGTCCTTCTATGAGGGTCTATTAGCCCTATCTCAAATTCCTACCGCAATAAAGGTGCACATAGGAACACCCGCAGAGACAGGGGATAGAGACATCGTTGACAATACCTATACTTGCGGAATTGTGGTGATTTTTAATGACCTTGCTGGACACGATACTTATCAAAACCACCAGATTCATCTGGATTTCTTGTCTAGATTCAGCCCTTGTTGGGATAAAATACTTATCTATGACATGGATATACAAGAATAGAATAGAATCTAATGTTTTCTTTCGATGGCTTTACGGGCTATTTTGTCTACCAGAGAAGGGCAAAGTAGTTTAAGCCATCTGCCTATTTTGCCTCGCGTAGAGGTGATTAATAGCCTTTGTTTTTTGAGAATGGCTTTTAGAATAAGTTCTGCACATTCTTCCGCAGTCATAATTTTTGATTCTACCATGGGTGTTTGTTGCAATGGAGAACCGTCGCCTTTTAATGCCCGTTTATGAATTTCAGATTTAACAAAATCAGGTGCAACAATCGTTATATGAACCCCTTTGGGTTCTACCTCAACTCGAAGTGATTCAAAAAAACCTATTTGTGCATGCTTACTCGCGGAATATATCGTTCTGCATGGGACGCCTGTAAGTCCAGCCACACTTGCTATAACCACGATTTGCCCTTGTGTTTGATATAAATAGGGGAGGGCATAATAAGTGCAATATAAAGAACCAAAAAAATTAGTCTGCATAATCTCTTCTACTATCTGAAAATTCTCAATTTCGTCAAAAGGACACCACATTGTTCTGCCTGCGTTGTTGACCAATATGTCTACTTTTCCCCAATGCTCTATTGTTTGTTGAATTAAATGAGAACAATCCTCTGGTTTGGTAATATCCGCTTTTACGATTAAAGTGAGAGAGCCTGAATCCTTTATTTCTTCTGCTAACTCTTTTAATCTCTCTTCATTTCTTGCAGATATAACCAATTTTGCCCCTTCTCTCGCACATACCTTAGCCAGAGCACGACCAATCCCTTCCGATGCACCAGTTATTACAATTACTTTATCTTTTAGTTTTAAGTCCATAATTTATTTTGCCTTTTAGATTTTTTTAAGAGTATTATATAGATATTCTTTTTATTATAGTAATTCAAGTTTTTACTGGAAATAATCAAGACAAAAATAAAATATAAAGATTTGGAGAAATTATTATGATGAGTGTTTTTAAAAGGATGAAATGGGTATTTATCCCTGTCATTTGTATGCTATTAAGTGTCTCAGTTGCCTTTTCTGAAAATGTAAAGACAAAATCATTATCGGACTTGCCGAGTCCTGTTCCAAGAATTGCAATAGTAGGAGACAGTTGGGGTATGTTTATGTGGTGGTTTCGTTCATTTCAACGGGCACTTGTTGAATCGGGTTATGAAGAATATTGTGAAGTTGCAAATGAATCAGTAGTTGGGGGTGGCAAGACTTTTCAGTTTGTAAACGCTGAACAGTTCCCGGCAGCAGAACAAATAAGAAATGCCGTCTGTCAAATGCTTACTGATTATCCTACAATTGATATTGTCATTGTTTCTTTAGGTGGAAATGATGCTTTGTATGGGACAGAATATGTTTTACCTGATGACCCGATGAAAAAGGTTCGGATGCAATGTCCCAATCATCCTGAAAATATGAATGAGACTCTTATGGAGAAGATTGTCAATCAAGATATGAACAATCTTGTTGACTTAATCCTTTCTGTTAGACCCGATATTCGAGTATTACTTACATCCTACGATTTTGGCGGAGACACAAAACGGAGTGAGTGTGATTTAATGACACAACAACTTGGAATAATGGTATTAGATATTTATAAACAGAGGTTAGCCGACCGTAAAGGGGAGCGCGTTCAATTTGTAAACAATTACGGATTAATGCAATATATGTACGGAGTGTTTGAATATCAAGTAGATTCTGGTAATGACCCTATTGAGGGAACAGAACAATTGATTTATCCTGCTGGATATGTCAAACCCGGTTTCTCTCCTGATGATTATCCCACTTTGAGGCTTCCTGACCCAGATGATATTTGGGCTCTTCCGTGGACTGAGAATGGAGTAGAGGCAAATGTTCCCGGTTTCCCTGAATATTTCAATCCTCTGCATTCTTTATTAGATAAGAATATGCACTTGACAGAAGAAGGTTATTACTTCATGGCAAAACGAATGGTAGAGCGTGTTATAAAAGAATGGCTTGATTATCCGAAAGTATTTGGGATTCATCCAGTAGATAATACGAAGGGAGAAACTTACCAGTTTGATGTTATTTTTTCGAAAGAAGTAACAGGAGTGGATGCTACAGATTTTGAAATAACAACTGCTGAGATTCAAGGGAAAGATATTGATATAAGCCAGGCACAAATCGTTTCTGTTACCCCTAATACCGGTTATAGCAGAACTTATACTGTTACAGTTGATTTAAACCCAAATCTAAATCCCAAAGAAGGTGCTTTACGGGAAGTCGTTAGTATTAATGTTCTGGATGATGATAGTATTGTGGATTCAACAGGAACACCTCTCGGCGGTCCCAATACTCCTGATTGGACTGATAACGGTAAATTTACCTATTACGGACCTTTTGCTTTTGCTGATTTGGTCAAGCCAGAAGAAGATGATTTTAAGCAAGTTCAATATTACTTAAATGTTTTAACAAAACCTTATTTACCTTTTATTAATTATGTTGTATCCTTTGATGAAGATAAACTGGATATTAATGGAGATCTATTTCCATTGGTTCAGCAATTATTAAATAGTGAGGATATTGACCTTGAATCATTATATATCAAAGGAAATGGGCTTTTAGATAGTTATGAATTTGCTTTATTAGAGCGTTGTTTGAAAGACCCCAGTATTGATTTGAGTTCTGTCAATGGAATTTCGCATACACTTGTACTGAATGCCTGGAATCAAAATATTGCCCGTGTCCGAAATGATTTAGGTGGTGCTATTACGCCGGAACATGACAACATGGTATTAAGAGTTTTTGCAGGTATAGATTCACTCTTTGCTGCTTACTTGACCTTTGGTGAAACGAGAACAGTGGGAACAATTTCTGCGGCTTCTGTTGCTCTTATGACTGAAAGTGTCGCCCAATTCTTGCCCGGTTTAACCTTCTCTCAAGTAGACTCAAGAAATTACCAACTTTTAACAGATTACCTTGGTGCGCGCGACCGAAATGGGGATAGTATCCTTACCCCTGCTGAATTTGCCGATGCTGACAAAGACGGTTCTACCAATGCACAGGAATATTTATACTTTGAATGTGATGGTAAAGATGCCTTTGTAAACGCGGCGCTTGACCCAAATATTAAACCTGTTCCCTTAAATAATACACCTATGGAAGGGACAAATCTCCGTTTATATGTGCCTCAATTGTTGCATGTATATTTAACTACTTACGAGTGGTATAAAGACGGCGTATTAATAACGGATAATGATAGGATAAAAGGTTCCTCAAAACGAACCTTAAATATCGAATCGCTAACATCAGAAGACTCTGGACAATATGTTTGCTACTATTGCGAAAATAATCCAAATAATTATGAAACTAAAACCTATGGACCTATAACAATCAATGTTCAATTACAAGGAGAAGGAATAACCGAAGGTGAAGGAATAATCGAAGGTGAAGGAATAATCGAAGGTGAAGGAATAATCGAAGGTGAAGGAATAATCGAAGGTGAAGGAATAACCGAAGGTGAAGGAATAATCGAAGGTGAAGGAATTACGGAAGGCACAGTAGAAGGTGCTAATCCTGAAGGCGAAGGTGAAGGTCAGGTAATTCAGCAACCTCACACTCTAGATATAGATGGAGACTTTAAGATTGAACTAACGGAATTATTAAGGGCAATACAATTCTACAATTATTCAGGTTATAGTTGTGCTCCTGCGGGACTTATGACTGAAGATGGTTATGTGCCAGGCAATAGAGGAGGCTATACATGTTCTCCACATGCTTCAGACTATAATCCACAAGATTGGAAATTATCGTTAGAAGAGATTTTAAGGGCTATTCAACTTTTCAATTCACCTTCCTATTTCTGGTGTCCAGGACAAAACATGGAAGATGGCTTTTGCGTGAATTAAGAAATAAACTATACAAAAAATAATGAGATAACTTTATTCCTGTCTACTAAAAAGTTAAAGAGACAATTTCTTGCTTTCCTCGAAATGACAGAAGGAAAAGGTGAAACGATAAAGGGGCCCGAAACGACAAAGGGGAGTCCTTTTATGGATATAAATAGACTCTTCCCCTTGGCGGAAGGGGGAGTCCTTATAGGGGGTATTAATTCTTTTTGATAAAAGAAATAACCCCCTCCGGCACTTCGTGCCACCTCCCCGTTGTAAGGCGAGAAATTTTTTATTTGTCTTCATTCATAGACTCGTTATTTTAAAAGGTCTCGCAAGTGTCCATGCTTGCAGAAGAATTACAGAAGCCAGCAATCCTTTACTATTCATGTCCTTGCCAATAAAAACTATTCTCTTAAAATTCGCCCGAGTGGCAATTCTAACTCTATTCTTATGTTAAATGTTGTAATAACTAAAAAAACAGGTCTTTCAAATTTCTCTACCTATTACTTAATTTGTGGGAGATTAGAGATTAATTTTTAAGACTGTTTAGAACTACATAAATGTTATTTGGTTTTTTTTATTACTACTAAAATGTATATTTTTAATCGTTTTCATATTATTTGATTGCTTTATATATGGCTTTTTATTTTGGCATAATTTTTGATAGATATATTTAAAAATTTCTAAAGTAATAGGTAAAGGAAAAATATCTAAATGACTAAAAGATTTGTTCTTGTTCTTTTTACATTTCTACTCGTATGTGATTCTTTATGTGCCGAATTAGTCTCTGTTGAGGTTGGAGGAAAATTAGAGATATACGGTTTATATTATCATAATTTTATAGAACCTTCTAACCAGGAGAGAATCCCTTTAAATGTGCTATCTGGTAGGAGTATAGGACCTGATGGAACTTATTCTGCATATCGCACGGGGAAGGATGCTACAGGTAGTGCTTATGTGGAACAAAGGACTCGTTTACATACCCGTGCTGTAATGACAAATGATGTATCTATGTTTATTGAAGTGGATTCTGTTGATGGTTGGGGAGAAGATTTTAGGTCACAAGACTACCTAACGGGTAAAGACTCAAGAAGTAATAGTACAGATGACATAGAACTGTTTCAAGCGTATATACAGTGTAGTAATATAGGCATTGAGGATTTGACTTTGACCATCGGAAGGCAAGCCATTGATTTGGGGTCAGGCTGGCTTGTGGGTTCTGACCCGGGACCTAATCCATTTATGGGATTAAGTTTTGATGCTGTTCGATTACAATATGATACGGAACCTTACGGAATAGAATTGTTTTATGCGAAACTTCTTGAAAGCATGCGTTCATTTAATCATGATGATGTAGACTTTGGTGGAATATATTTCACATGGGAAGAAATTTTTGAGGGAAGTAGTCTGGATATATATTATTTCTTACTTAGAGACAATAGAAAGAACGAGGTTACCCAGGGAGATATTTCTGTCGAAACATTTGAGAACATTCTTAACCGTGATGACCCATCCACTACCTATATCCATACCATTGGTGCAAGGTTTTATGGGGAATATCAGTCTCTAAATTATGAATTAGAGTTTGCGTATCAATGGGGAGAAAGTTCAGCCTTTGGAAATTTATTTATCCCCGTAGGTGGGGGCATTTATGGAGATGACGATGCAGATTGGTCTCTACCAGCAGGGCATTTTGAAGTAGGCTATACCTTTCCAGAAAAAAAGTGGGCTCCAGGACTTTATGTTGGTGGTTGTTATTATGGTGCAGAAGATAATCGCTCTTTGTCCTTTATTGACTGGTTAACAAAATTTGGTGAAGGTGAAGCAAGCCCATCTTTCAATCGTTTGTTCACAGCATATAGAGAAGATAACTTTATAGATATATCCGCAATGACTAATTTTTGGCAGATATATTCAGGGGTTTCTATTTCACCTGTGGAGAAAATTGAGTTCGGTTTTGAATTATGTTATATGCAGGCAGTTTCTGCATTTGATAGACCCTATTCTGTCTCTATTGGAAGTTACGAGATTTATCCAAGTCCTTTTCCTTTTATTACAAAAAAGAATAGCAAGGACCTGGGCTGGCAAACATTATTGTCTCTTTCTTATCAATATAGTGATGACCTAAATTTTTCAACAGGTTGGTCCCACTTTTTTGTAGGGAAAGGATTGGCTGAAGGTGCTTTTTTAGATAATTATGGTACCTCTTTCATTTCAACAGCCAGCCAAGATGATACAGATTATTTTTATGTATCCACTACCATTGAATTTTAATTTCGCAGAATAGTTGAATATTAAAATTTATCTGTAATTATTACTTCCTCATAAGGAAGTTGTCCGGCACGGGGCCAGGGAGGTTTAATTCCTTTACCTACGGCTACCATCATTGCGACAACATGGTCAGATGGAAGATGAATTAACTTTCCTACCGCCTCAAAATCAAACCCGTCCATTGGAGAAGTATCATAACCCATTGCCTTCGCAGTTAACATGATAGTTTGAGCAGCAATACCACAAGAACGCATACATTCATCTCGCTGAACCACTTCCTTCCCACGATAATACTGGTCTATAGCAGATACCATATAATTCTGCGTCTCCTCTGGCGCATTTTGCCAATATCTTGCCGGGTTTTTCTCCCAGGCTTTCATGTCAGCACACAGGATTATCAGGAGGGAAGCGTCAGTTATCTGTGCCTGTCCCCAGCCTGCTTCACGAATTTGTTTTCGTAGTTCAGGGTCTCGAACCAATACAAACCGCCAATGTTGAATGTTATATGCAGTAGGTGACAAAAGAACCGCTGACATCAATTTGCGGATTTCTTCCTCTGTCATCTTGTGATTTGGGTCAAAGTGCCTGATGGCTCTTCTCGTTTCAACGGCTTCTAGAACTTCCATATCTTGTTCCTTTTATAAAAAGATTAAAAATTTTATCCCAATTTATAAAACATTTAACAAAATTAACAAGACAAGATATATTTTTATTTCACTTTGTTTTGAACTCTTGCATATAGTCTATGCACTTTTTGACCTTTTTAATCATAAGGTTAGAACGCTCATACCCGCCTCGATAAATGTTTAATGTTTGTTTGGTTAAATCTAATGGATTGTTCCCTTCCAGGTTGTCTCGTTCAAATTTGGTTACGAGTGTAATAGGTTTTAAATAAGAATTAAGTTCTCCAAAGATTCGTATCTGTTCATCAATTTCAGTCAGTAGTTTAACCTGTTCTCTTGCCCGTGGAATTTTATTATCCGTAATGTTTTCTTTCAATTGTTCTGTGATATGAATTCCTTGCTTATATTTTCCCGCTAATTCCTCAAAAGTATTTTTAAATTCCTTATACCATTCCGATAAAGTCTTTGCATCTGGTAAATCATAAAATTGAAAGGTCTTTTGCAGACTTTCATTTTCCGTTTGCCTGTTGGTATTTCCGTGGAAATGTTCCAACCACATCAGACGATAAGTAAACCTTAAAAAATCTGTTTCTGTCATTGTGCTGCGAATCACAGGGTAAAATTGTAAACAGCCGTCAGGTGCAAACTCTGAAAAATATACGCTTACGCCGTCCATATCCGGTGTTTCTGGATATTGAATTAACTGTTTCTTTTCTCTCATAGTTAGGAGCCAGTTAATCGTATTATAAACTTGCTCTGGTTGAATACGGTCTATGGGGTGTACCTCAGAACTTCTGCCCGAAAGGTCCATCTTAAAAGAGCGTTTCTTTAATTCTATTGCAGCGTTTCCTATTCCATAAGGACCTGTTTCGCGAAAATGCACATAGCCCACTGAAACAAGCATCACTGGGCATTTTACAGCAGCGGCAATGTGCATAGTCCCTGTATCATTGGTTACGAGCAGGTTAGACCTTTTTAGTAAAGCAGCCAATTGTGGTATGGTCGTTTTGCCAAAAAGTGGAATGGCTAATCCAGGCACTTCTTTCTGAAATCGCAATCCCAATTCTGCTTCAGACTGAACACCGACAAGGAATATCCTTGCATTATATTTTTCGTGAAGTTTTTTCCCCAATTGAGCGAAATATTCAACTGGCCAACGCTTATTTGTTTCACTGGCACCCAACTGCATACATACGACAAAATCGTCAGATGAAATGTGATATTCATTAAATAATTCATCTACAAATTTCAGGGTCTCAGGTTTTAGTTCAAAAAAAAGTTCCTTTACAGGTTCTGCAATAGGTTCATATAACTTGAATATATCGCATAAATTGAGGTCATTATAATCACGAGATAGGACACTTGTGAAAAAGTAAACTGTCCAGGGTCCCCGTAGTGAAAATTGCCAATCTTCTGATAAAGAAGCACCTACTACCTGTGGAATTTGTGCTAATTTTATAAGTAAGGCAGAAGAAGTGCTATGGGTTACATTATAGGCGAGGTCAAATTTCCGAGCCCGCAAATCGAGAATCAATTTCTCTACATCTTTATACGCATTTAAGTATTTATCGGAATCTCTTGATACTATGTCAGTGAAAATAGGGTCTTCATAATAAATAATATAGTCGTTCACATCAGGGTTGGCTTTTATGACCTCTTCGCTCATTGCACGAATCATCACTGTAATATGAGCATCAGGATATTTCAATCGGATTTGGCGGAATAATGGTGTTGTTTGAATCGTATCTCCAATTCTTGCAGTCTGTATAACGAGAATATTCACAATTATTTCTCCCTTAATAATTGTTCGCCAAAAGCACGCACTTCATTCAAATACCAGAGTACCCCTGCGGGTAAGGGCGTTTCGTCGTCAATCATTGGCAGGTATTTGTCGATTTCCTCCTGAACGAATGGGACATCTTGCGGTAGTGAAGAAAGCCATTGACCAAGTGGTGTATCCTTGCCATAGCGTTGCACTACTTCACCGACGGTTCTCTGGATTCGCATTCCTTTCCTCATTATTTTACCACCATAAAACTCCAAAATGTAGTCCAACATCTGACTGGCTCTGTGCTTATAAGTATGTTCCTTTAAGGCTCGTTCCTGTGCCTTCTTTGCAATTTGTTTGCGTTCCTCTTCATGCTTTAAGAAATAATCTATTTTGTTTCTCAAAGATTTCAGGTCTGTATAGGTTGGTATTTCATTTCTTGTATCAAACAACTTTTCCAGTCCTTTACATAGGTCGCATAGTTGGAATCCACCTGCTGAGGCTATTTCAAAAACGCGTGGATTAATAGCATCAGCATTGGGGTCAACCCCTTCATGGATAACGCTTGAGTGAAGATTTAAATTTATTTTTGAACCTGCTACAATTTTCATGTATTCTTCTGTATCAAATCCTTTTGAACCTTCAACCACATGCGGAAGCAATTCTTGCTCATTCCAGTTTACACCCCAGATTTTCAAGTTATAATCGGTTAGCCCTTTTAGCATTTTGATTCGGTTGTAATAACCTGCTCCTGCAAATGAAACATCACATCTATATATCTTTTCCTCTTCGGATGTTAATTTAACCGGGGCGTGAAGTTCAGGGTCACAGCCAGTTAATACAGGGAAATGACAATTGCAGCCAATTGAATCCAATTTGTCATCAAACTCACCCGGTTGGATATGAAAAAACAAATTATAAAATGGTGCTATCTCCTTCCAATAACTGAGATGTCGCCAATTCTCTACAAACCAGAAAGCCGTTACAACCCCTTTTTCATTTAACCTTGCTACAAAAGAATTTGTTACAGGTGCTTGTGCCATGACAATACAAATTTCAGGCTGAAATTCAAAAACTTGTGCAAAACACCATTCAGACAAAAATTTTGTAAGAAAGTCTTCAAGTGAGTGAGCGAGTTTTGAGGTCTTTAAGGTCTTTCTAATAGAACTAAAAAGATTCCATGCTATTTCCATATCAACAAATAAAGTCTGATGCCCCAATTTTCGAAAAGCACGGTTCAAATATCGAGCAATAGGAAGTGAGCCTCCATACATGGGACCTACTATGGCAATATTCAAATGCTGCTGACTAAAACAGACCTTCGACATTTGTTTAATCAGGCTTTCACAAAAATCAACATGTATTTTGCTTACAACAGGATGAAAAAATGGTTGAGGAATTTTGTCCAGATAATTAATAAAAAAGTTGTCATCAAACAAATCTTCAATCGTGTCAGGTATAGCCAGCAAAAGGTTGTCAGGCAAGGAACTATGAGTTAGAGCCGTGCAAGCCACATCTCTATCTGGTTCGATAATAATAAGAGAATATTTCCTATCTGTCAATTCCTGCACATGATACCCTAACCCTAACCCAACTACAACCACAGGTCTTTTGGGGTCTAATGCAGAAGAATCAATCAGTTTTTTGGCTTCCTCAACAGGATTATATTGACTGTGATATAAAAGCCCTTCTACCTTGATAGTTTTTATCCCGTTTCGCTTTTCTATAAGTTCTACTCGTTCACTGTTATAATCTTTGGATATTTCCTGCCTCCACTCAGCGATGGTTTTGAATGCCTTCATGTATCCTATTTCTCCCATATATTAATTCGGACGATTTTCTAATTGTTTTAGTTCCTTTTTTAATTCTTCATTTTCTCCAAAAAATTCTTTATATTCTCGGAGCGTATTTATAGCATCTTCTATCCTATTATGTCTCGACAAAAAACGAGAATATATCAGTGCAATAGATACCTCACCTGGATAGAAACTTATAAACTGTTTTATCGCAGATTCGGCTTCTGTCAAATATCCGAGATATTCACAGACTTGAACATATAGATTTAGGACTTCTGGATAGTCATAACTGTTGGAAAAGGCATAATGTAAATGTTCATAAGACTTCTGAATCTCTCCCATTTGCAGATAGGCTTGTCCCATAGCCAGACGAAGTTTAATATTTTCAGGTTCATCTTCATATACTTGCAATAAGTAATTTATTGCTGTGGTGGATTGATTCATTGCAATCAAAAGTAAACCATACTCAACCAGTAATTCACTATTTTCTTCAATCTCTAATGCTTCCAAATAGGAGTTCTGTGCTTTTAAAAAGTCCCCTGAATAGGCATAAGCCTTTCCTTCAATACTTTTCCTTTTCCACAGGGGTATATCTCCTTCTACTTTTGCCAGTTCAAATAACATGCCTATATTTCTACTATTTAATAGTTCACGTACCTGTTCGTTAATCTCATTTAGGTCCGAAGGCATTTTTTGTGCAGTAGCAATATATTGAAATGTCCGGAATGCCTCATATTCCTCATCAGATACATTTTCGATGGCTACTTTTCCTATCTGTATTTTTCCATCTTTATCGCGTGGCACATATTCTTTAGGTGCTATCGTTAAAGAGAAGATATTATTGGTAAGCAGTCCCGATGCTCTTATAAACTCTCGCAATTTCTTCTTTGTGTAAAATTTTAAGTGGGTTATATCTAAAATGCCTGAGTCTCGATAATCCCATCTACCAAAAGACAGATTGTAAATAGTGCCCCAGTATTGGATATTTGGGATACTTATAATTACACGGCCATAAGGCTTTAAGTATTGGGTCAATTTCCTTAATACTTTTACTGGATTTTCCGTATGCTCCAAAACATCACAACAGGTTATTAAGTCAAAATAGTTTTCTTCAAGAGGAAAATCATTTTCTTCAATATTTCCAACCAAAACTTTATCTAAATTCTTTTTCGCAATTTCCGCAATTTCAGGAACTACCTCAATTCCTACTACTTCCTCTACTCCCAACTCCTGTTTTAAGGCTAATCCAAAATGTCCACCGGCACAACCTACATCAAGAACTTTTCTTGTATCTTTTGGGACATAAGATAATACCTCTGTTCGTTTAGAAGAATAATAATTAATAGATTTGACTTCTAATTGTTGAGACTTTGTAGTGTGAATCTTAAAAATCTCTTCTACTTTTTTGACAATTTCTTTTGCTCTATGGTAGTAGGTATGGTGTTGGAGAACCTTTTGCTGCCCTCGATTTGCAATTTCTATGCGTTCGTTATCGTGTTCGAGATAGTAGTGAATCTTATCAATCAAGTCTTCTTCGTCTTGATAAATGACAAGGTCTTTCCCATCTTCAAATAGTTCTTGTAGGCTATCTGCTGGGTCTGTAATAAGTAAAGCACCTGAAGCCATACCTTCAAATACACGCATATTCAAATCATAATTAATTGCAGAATTGACCACAATTTTACTTCTTGAGTATATCTCACCCATCTCAAGTGGCCATTTTTTGCCAATATAATTATTGGGGAATATCTCTGCAACTTTTGATAAGAGTTTTCTCCTTTTATCCCCTTCATCCGGCGATAGGCTACCTATATACGAGACATCAATGTCGCGTTGCAGTACCTCTTTGGGATATAGCTCAGGGTCGCAGGCAAGGGGTAGCCAGAATACATAACGAATGCCCTGCTCCTTAAAAAATTCCACATGCCCTTTTTGTGCCAAAAACACAATATCAAAATGTTTTGCCATTTCAAGTCGTGTCTGAAAATCTAAATGAGTGTCAATAAAATAGGCTACTCGGGGGATATTAAGTAAATCTAATGTAGGACTTACTGTTTTAAGCCCTGAATCAACATATAAATAAAAGTCTGCACTATATCCGTTGGGTAGCCCGGCTAATAACTGTTCAAATCTCTTTTCGTCGAAAGAGGTCGGTATCCGTTGCGGAGGGTAAGACGGAGGATTTTGAAATCCCCAACGATGAAGA
This sequence comes from uncultured Nitrospirales bacterium, assembly GCA_964549105.1. Lineage (GTDB taxonomy): Bacteria > Hydrogenedentota > Hydrogenedentia > Hydrogenedentales > Hydrogenedentaceae > Hydrogenedens. Next base: position 233,432 of record CAZJTZ010000001.1, on the reverse strand, counting down.
ATTTCTTCTGGACAACGATAACCCGCTGTAACAACATAGTGGTCTTTTTCAAAGGCGAACTCAAAATACCGTGCTGTGGTATGGGGTGAGGATACATAATCTAACAATATCTGGTAATGCTTCTTATGAACCTCAGGCTGGGTAATTTGAATCGTTGAGGTTTCCTGTCCACTATGTTTCAAAATAATATTTCGCCATTTTTCAACAAAATGTGAGATTGGGAATTTCTTTTTAACAGTTTCCCTGCCTCGTGTCCCTATCTCGGTGGCTAATTCATGATTTTCTAAAAGGAGTTCAAGATATTTTCGTAGTCGTGCAGAGTCAAAGGATGTAAACCCATCTACTTCATTGGTGATGGGAGAAGAATGGTTGCTTATCGAAACCACAGGCATACCACAAGCCATTGCTTCTAATGTAGAAAGATTATAGCCATCTTCAAATTCTTGTCTTGTAATATGTAGCAAACACCGATGGGAACGATAGGCTTCAAGCAACTCTTCAAAACTTTTAGACGGCTTTGAATTTTCTATTCCCGGATTTTCTCCAACAATTATAGTAGACAGTCCTTTACAAAGTTCTTCTTGAAGGGGAAAATCAAACATCCAGTTCCGCATTTGCATATAATTGCCAACTCGCAAGATAACCTGTTTCTCCCCTCGGTATCCTCCATATTCTTCTACATCTATTCCAGGTAAAACAACATATCCCGGATAGCCGTAGTCATCTCTCTTGGAAGGCGAAATAAATACAAAAGTAAACAGTTTCGACAGATAATTTAACATTCTCTCAAAATTTTCAAAAACAGCAGGGTCATTTTTAGGTAAAGTGGTCTTTAAAAAGGTTTTTCGATTGTGGCATACCAAAATTTTCGAACACGGTGCTTCCCGAATATCCCACGCATTAGTTTCATTGTGAGCAATAACAAGGTCATATCCCCCCTGAAATAATCGTTCCCGCCATTCCCTTTCAGGAATTTCATGCAGATTTTCAGGTATAGGACGGAATTCTGTTTTCCATTTTCTTGCAAGCAGCCCCTCGCTATATAGCCCTAAATCCATTTCAAACCCGGTTTTCGCCATAAGGCACATATAGGGCTCATGAAAGTTAAAAGTTAATATTCTCGGTTGACCCATATTTTTCTTCTTTTAAGAATTAAAGATGGTAAAATCAAATCAGGTTTCTTTTGATATATAGTTTGATATAAGTTGTTTTAGTTGCTTGACGATTTCAGGTTCTTTATCTGCAAGAGGAGCAAGTTCATATTCCAGCAAGTCGCCCAATCCAATGCAATCTTCATTTTTAAGCGATTTATAAGCATCTTCAAGCACTTGATTTAATTTGTCATGATGTTCTTGTATCTTCAGAACTGTAGGGTCAGTCTTATTTAAATGAGAGCCAAGCAAATTTATAATTAATGATTCTCGTTTTTTTATTTCCCCCCAAATACCTGAAAGTTTCTGAAAGGGGTCAAAACCTTCATCTGGTTTCTCACTCTGGAACACCTTCGCAATTTCACGACATAAATCACCTAATTCTGGGGTGTATAATTCCAAATCAGCAATGCTTTCTTCTATAAGTTGGAGAATAGGATAGGTATTAACTTCCAATGTTATTATATTGGAAGTGTTCATATCTTGAATAGCCTCTAACGATTTCCCTGGATATACCTCCTGCTCATTGACCTTTAACTTTACCATAGCCAATTGCTCTTTATTTAAATAATCCATTATCTCATTAAGGGCAGATTGGAGCGTGTTAGAAGGTTTCGTAAAAGTAAACCCTTTTATTCCATCAATGATTATTTCCATTTTTCTTTTCTCCTTTTTTAGATGGAAATACAGGAATTTCGCCGCTGGGCGATTTCATTCTTGCTGCTTCTTCATTTTCATTCTTGATAGATAGGTATACCTCCTTTCGATGAACAGGAATGGAGCGAGGTGCTTCGATACCTAATTTGACTTGATTTTCACGCAGTTCAAGAACTTTAATTTCAATGTTATCACCAATCATGATGCTTTCATCTTCCTTACGCGTAAGTACAAGCATGTTAGACCTCCTGTCTGTTGGTTGGTTGTTTATGTTGGGGCTGCGCAAGGAACCATTGGACAGGATAATCCGTTCTGTCCAATACCATTTGCTTTGCTAACCGTGTTTTAATATTTACTACAATAGGGGCTTTCAAATTAGTCCGGATTTTTGAGGGGTCTTCAGGAACTACAAGCAGAGTATATATTGAAATCTCTTCTGAAGATGTAGCCCGAAGTTCATGTAGGTCCTGCGGAGTAAAAGAGACTTGATAATCAGGTAGGACCTGATGGGGTTCTAATAGCAAAAATGCTAAAGCACCATCTTCCGCCGATTGAAGCCACCATAAGGGACTCTCGTTTGGACCCGGAATTAAAATAAATTTTTCATACTTTTGAAAACCTAAAATTGGCTTAACAAATGTAAGAACTTGATTTTCATCTACTTCTATCTCACCAAATCGTGTAGTTTGAAGTTTCATAGTTTCTTTCTTTTGTTATATGTTTTGTTTCAGTATGCAATATTTTATGCTAAAATCACAACTTTATTTTACAAAAAGATGATTAGAACTGAATACAAATAATTTAATATTACTACTTTCAAAGATAGAAATTCTAAATGCAGTAAAGAAAAAATATAATGGAAACAATCTAAAAATATTAACTTATAAATGGTGATAGATATAAAAATAATTTTCATAAGGAGTATCTTATAATATTATTTTTATATATAAAAATGTTTTTAAAAGATACCATTTATTCCCACAATAAGATTTGTGGTTACCCCCAAAAGCCAGCCTTTAAATATTTTGTAAAAAAATATTGTGTATCGTCTATCACAAAAACGAATAATCTTTATCAAAACTTTTAGCAAACAGTTGTGAATGCACACTGCTAAAGTGTGTTGGTCTATAATCTATTAAAATTGTTTTGCCAATTTGTTTAAGGCTTCCACACCTCTTTTTATCGTCTCATCCGTTGCTGCATAGGAAATTCTAAAATGCGTTTTCCTTTCGGAAAATACACTTCCCGGGATAATTAATATGTTATTTTCTATTGCCTTTTTAACAAATTCATCGCCATCTCCTCCTGGGGCTTCAGGAAAGATATAGAATGCACCTTTCGGTTTCACAACATTAAAATTGTCCTTCAATCCTTCGTAAATCAAATCTCTCTTTCTACGATAGGCATTTACTTTTTCTGTCATATCTGTTTTCAGTGCTTGAACAGCCGCCTTTTGTGCAAATGAAGGGGCACATACAAAGGTATATTGTTGTAAGGTATTCATCTGTTGAATAATGTCTTCAGGTCCTGCTGCATAACCAATCCGCCAGCCTGTCATTGCCGCATTTTTTGAAAAACCGTTCAGCAGGAGGACCTGGTCATACTTACCTACGATTGTGCAAGGTTTTCCCTCATAATATAACGATTCATAAATTTCATCTGAAATGATTAATAACTTATGCTTTTTTGCCAATTCTGCTATCTTGACTAAATCTTCTTCTGATATGACTATTCCAGCAGGATTCGATGGACTGTTAAGAATTAAAATCTTCGTTTTTTCTGTTATTGCAGATTCAATTTTTTCTGCTGTTAAGTGGAAATCCGGGTAAGTATCTATAAGGACAGGTTTTCCGCCTAAAAGGTTTACTAAATGTTTATACATGACAAAGTATGGGTCTATAAGGAGAACCTCATCTTCCGGATTCACTGTTGCTAATAGAGCCAGAAGAAGTCCTCCAGTTACGCCACAAGTAATCATTACATTTGATATTTTCACTCCAAATTTTGTCTGGTAATATTCTTGAACCGCCTCCCGTAATTCTTCAATGCCCCAGGTCTGAGTATATGAATTAAAACCGCTTTTTATAGCATTTATAGCTACCTCTTTACAAACTTCATCAACATCATAATCCGGTTGACCAATGCTCAAGTTTATCGGATTCTTCATCTTGTCGGCTAATGCAAATACTTTGCGAATTCCACTTGCATCAATCCGACTCATACGCTCTGCAATGTAACTCATAATCTTACTCCTTAAATCTGTTCTAGGTTTATTGTATTTTATTTATAAGTTTATTTATTTCCTCTGCTTCTTCCGAATTAGGTTCACTATTTCGGGCTTTTTCTATCCATAACTTTGCCTGTTCCTGGTTTCCTTTTTCTATTGCATAATTTGCCAACAGCATATATTTTTTACTTGCTGAATATAAGGTTTGTTCCATATAGTTCTGTGCAACTTCAAAATTATTCTCGTCTATACATTTCTGGACTAATTTTTCCCACAATGAATCGTTATTCTGTAGATATGTTCCCCACTTTTCTATAAAGTCTTTAGGTTTACCCAAATTACCATATATTACTCCAATTTTAAGTAATGTCTCCTGGTCATTCTGATTTTTTTGAAAACTAAAATTTAGCCACGCCAAAGTTAATGTAAGTAAATCCTTATATTGGTAATAATCTGCTAACTGCAAATAAGGAGGCTGAAAAGTATCCCCGTTATTTAAGATAGGAGAAGGAATATTCTTCATGATTTTTTGAAGTTCATCATTTTCTTTATATAAGGACTCGACCATTTGTCGGGTATCTTCTCTTTTGCTTAACTGTTCAAGATTCTCCTTTAATATTGCATACGCCTCTTCTTTATTTGACAACTTCTGTGCAACTTTTAGAAACTTGATTTGTTCATTTTCTTGCAAATTTTTATTTATGTAATACAAATTCATATATGCGTTGTATAATTGTTGTAGTTTTTCTTTAGACTCGCCTGCTGTTTCTATCTCCTTTTCAATAATCACTATTTGAGTCCGTAGGTAGAGTGGATTAAAGGGGTCCAGCCCTATTGCCCTTGCGATACAACTTTTCGCATCCTCATTTCTTTCTAAATCTAAATAGATAAGCGATTTCTCTATTAATGCTTCGGTATTTTCCGGGTATAGTTGCAGTAAAGTATCCCATGCTTGTTCTGCCTTATCAAACAAAATCTCTTTCTGATGGATATCCTTTTCTACTTTTGCTTTCTTTGTAAGACTTCTTGCCAAAAATTCCCATGCTTCTTTATTAGAAAGATGGTTTCCTGTACAACTTAACCATAACTGTTCTGGGTCTTTTAATTCACGAATAAGTTGAAAACTAAATAAAGAAAGTATAAGTGCGATAATACACCAAAAAATTGAGATAATCGAACCAACTTTTGCATTTGTATCGTAAATGTATTTTGAAATAAAAAATATAAGAACAATAGTGTTCAATAGAATAAAATATCCGCCATTACACATATTAATATCTAATCTTTGAAAAACAGGGAAATAAAGGGTACTTATTAGTAGTAAAAGAGATGAAAGTAGTAAAAACTTTTTACCACTTCTATAAAAATAGACAACCATTGCTAAAAGAAACAAAATAATTATTATGGCAATGGGCACACTCAAAATGGATGTTATTTCAAGAGACCGTAAAGGAAAATAACTGATTGGGAAAAAGGTAAATATGTATAAACTGCTGATTGTATCTATATAATTAAACGGGGGTAGAGTCGTATATAAGTCTTTCTGTTCGTAACTTTGATAGATAGTCAAAAATACAAATAGGCTGATTAATACAGATAATAATAGGCTTCCGTATAAAAAAAGCACCCTACTAGAAAATTTATTTTCTTCTTTTGAAAAAGAGTAAACAATGTAGAGAATAGGGATAATTAATACAATGCTTATGAAATGACTAAATGTTGCGAGAAATAATAAAACGAATAAACCAATAATAGTTAATAAACTTATGGATGATTTTTCATATTTCATGTAAGCCAGAATTAATAACAGGGATGTAAAAAGTCCAGCAAGCAATCCTCCTCTATTTATGAGGAATGCTGTCGAATATAAGTTTAAGGGGTGAATGAGGAATAAATAGCATAAAAAGAACGCTAACAGTTGTTGTGATAGTTTTTTGCTAAAACATGTCAGCAAATAAAATAGCAATACTGTATTAAGGGTATGAATAAGCCAGTTAAAAAAGTAATGATAGAACGGTGGCAAAGAAAATTTTTGAGTTAGAATAAAGGTAAGGGCAGAAAATGGTGTGTGGGGTTGTGTTTGATAAAAGGTTAAATTCTCTCCAATATATTTAGGTATGTTATTGAATACCTCTTCATCCTTACCAATAAAATCTTTTTGCCAGATTCCTGAAAAAAGCAGAACACTTATGGCAATTAAAAGTAAAATTCCCCCTGCTTGATATTGCTTTTGCTTAAACAATGCTTTGTCATTATCAAATGTTCTGGAATTGTCCATCGTCTACACAAAAATATCCTGAAAATAAGATGTTAATATTATGTTCCAAATGATAATAAATGACCAATATGAAATACAATTAATGACACAACAAACGCTACCGTTGTAGAAAAAAATAGTGAAAACAAGGGCAATCGGATAGTGCCTGTTTCTCTCCAGATTGTTACAAGAGTTGCCACACAAGGTGCATATAACATAACAAATATCATAAGTGTAAAAGCACGGAGAGGATACCAATCTTTGTCGTTAGATATAACAGTGGATAATGAACTTTGTTCATCATCATTCACTATCTCCATATTATACACGGTCCCTAATGTTCCTACGATTACTTCCTTTGCAGCCATTCCACCGATAAGTGCTATATTCACTTTCCAGTCAAATCCAACATATTGGGTAACAGGTTCTATCGTTTTACCTAATATTCCTGCGACACTGGACTCAATATTGTTTTCCCCATTTGCTTGTGGGCTATTGCCAAAAGGTAGTGGGATATAAATTAATGCCCACATGATAACATTTACAGCAAGAATCAATGTCCCTGCTTTTCGAATATATAGCCAAGTCTTTCCCCACGCATGCCGTAAGACACTGCGAAAGACAGGAACATGATACGGCGGTAATTCAAGAACAAACGGTATCTGTTCACCACGAATAACAAAACGACTCAATAGAAAAGCACTGATAAGTGCTACCAGCCAGGATATTACCCACAAAGTCAGCATGATAAGTGTCCGATTATGCTGGAAAAAAGCCCCAATAAGTAGGGCATAAACTGGTAATTTTGCCCCACAACTCATAAAGGGAACAACCAGCATCGTTATAATTTTATCTTTCCGTTCTTGAAATGTCCGCGTAGCCAGAATTCCCGGAACTGCACATCCGCCAGCTCCAATCCCACCGGAGATAATTAAAGCCAATACAGACCTCCCTTGCAAGCCAAAGATTCGCATTAAGCGGTCCATTATAAAAGCAATCCGTGCAATATAACCTGTGTCTTCTAACCAGGAAATAAGTAGAAAAAGTATAAAGATTAAGGGTATAAAACATAAAACAGCACCTACACCACCGATAACGCCATCAGTGATAAGAGAATGAAGTGCAGGATAATCTTTTTCAAGGAAGGAAAACAGTAAGGCTGTGAGTTCAAATATTTTTTCAAACAATCCGACAGGACTTACCCAACCCGTTGTAAAGGGTATCCATTCCCACTCCTGGGTCGTTTTGAATACAATAAAAAACATCGAGCCTATTACACCGATAAGGATTAGTGGTCCTATGACACGATTGCAAACTATATCGTCAATTTTTTCTGTGGTATTTTGTCTTACTTCCCTTGTATAACTCACACATTCCCGAAGTGCACCAGAAATAAAACCATATCTCCTCAATGCAATTACGGCTGACGAGTCTTCATTTTCGTGTTGTTCAATTTCGTTAATTTGGTTTTCAATTTCTTTTTCAAGATAAGGAAAATCTGCAACCTTATTTTTTAGTTCATCAAGCGTTTGAATGTCTTTTTCTAATAATTTAATGGCATACCAACGAGACTTTCTCTTCTCATCTTCGGGTAATTGGTTCGATAACAAGTTAGAAAGATAATCCACTACATTATCAACTTCATGCCCATAAGTCATCCAGTTCGGTATAAATTTTTGCTGTCCATTAAGGCATATAAGAATAATTTGTTCTAATTCTTTAATCCCTTCACCTTTATTCCCGACTGTTTTAATTATGGGAACATTCAAAATACGGGATAATAGTTCATAATTAAGATGAATTCCCCTTCTTTCCGCTATATCACTCATATTCAAGACAATAATAAAAGGCTTCCCTAATTCCACAATCTGGGTAGTAAGGTAAAGGCTACGCTCTAAGTTGGAAGAATCAACAACATTAATGATTAGGTCTATATCGGGACTTAAAATTTCCTCCCTCGCGATTCTTTCCTCGTCGGTGTAGGGCGTTAATGAATAAATTCCGGGTAAATCTTCAACCCGTATTTTAGTTCCGTCTGTCTGTAAAAATCCTACTGCTCGTTCTACCGTTACCCCGGGATAATTGCTTACTTCTTGGAACTCACCTGTAATTTTATTAAAGATAGAACTCTTCCCAGAATTGGGATTGCCAACAATAATTACTCGGGGTCGTTTGGAAGGGGTTCGACGAGAATATGCCATGCGTCTTTTTTCCGTAATGCAAGAGAATAACCTTTAAGTTCTATTTCTATCGGGTCTCCTAATGGAGCCTCTCGGGTTACTTTGACTATTGTTCCCGGAATTAATCCAAGGTCTAATAACCTTTGTCTGTATATAGGTGGTCCTCCCCTAATACCGATTATGTGTGCTTTTGCCCCTTCTTTTAGTTCGCTAAGTCGTTCAGCGTTGGAAAGGTTTTTCATATTACATAATTGTTTTTGTTTTTCCATCTATATCTATTTCCTTGGGTAGAAAAATTCTTAAATTATCATCATATTTAGGAAAAATATGTATGGGACATTCTTTGGGTTGAGAGTAAGGGCACTTATTACAATGGCAAGCATTGCATTGATTTGATTCTTTGTTAACAGTCTCTTGCAATGTTTTCCTTACATAAAGCAAGGCAATTAAGACAATTATAGAGACTATTATAAATTCAGTCATATGCCCTCTCTCTCAAAACAGGTGTTTTTTCTGCTTTAAATTTTGTATCAATTAATTGATTCATCTTTTCTGCCACCTCTTCCAACAAAAGATGTTCAATAAGGCAGGCTTGTTTTGTAGCCGTTTCTTCATCTAACTTTAGAACTGATTGAAAAAACCGGGATAGCGTAATAAAATTGCTATCCACATCATTTAATTTTTTCTTTCCTTGAGGTGTTAGTTGAAGAAAACGTTCAGGTAGAATTTCTTCAACCAATTGGAGTGACTTTAACTGTGCCAGAGCAATTGACACCGCACTTCGAGTTACTCCCAACAACGATGCGACATCAGTAGCCCGAGCAAATCTCTTCCGTTCATTCAATTCATTAATAGCCCAGAGATAGTGGACTCTTGAATGCGTAAGATATTTTAAGTTGTTATATTTTATTCGATGTATGTCCATAACTTGTTAAATATACTTAACAACTAAGATTAAAAAAATGGCGGAGACGACGAGACTCGAACTCGCGACCTCTGCCGTGACAGGGCAGCGTTCTAACCAACTGAACTACGTCTCCACCTATATTATGATTATATTATATATCTTCACTAATCTTCAAATTATGGTGTTGAGGGGCTCATTGGGACTGTTGATCCGTCTTTTTCAATGGCAATTCCTTGTTCGGTTATATCCCATTTGTAAAACTTACTTTTCTCTATAAATTCACTTTCTGTAAGTGCAAAAGCAGGGCTAATTTCAATATAAAAATTTTCTTTATCCTTTGAAAGTTCTTTAACAGGGTAGCCTGCTTTTTCTAACCATTTTCCCCAGAATCGAGTCATGCTTTTTCTGGCTGCGAGAACACTATTATCACCATCATATTGCTTTATTGGAGTGTATTCTCCGAGTCTATCAATTTCAACCGCAACAGGTTCATGATTTGTAAATCGGAGTGCGTCAAAAATGAATGTTTCAAATTTGTATCCATTGGGCTGCTCTGGTTTTATTAAATTTCCATGCTCATCCATGTAAGATATTTTTTTGTGTGCTTTGTGCCATGGAAATTCCCGAAATCTGTGGTAAACCTTTTCTGCAAAATTAAGGGATATAATGTGCATTGCGGGATTACCTGCAAAAAACTTTATGTTTTTGTTTTCATCTAATTCAAGTAGTTGTGGATAAATATCCAGTTCTGAATATTCAATTACGCGGTAGACCCCATCACATAGGCAATGGACCCCTACAGGTTCTCTTAATGAATTTTTCCTTACAATTTTTGATGACATCTCTGATTGATTTAGAAAATGATAGCCGATAAATCGTGGGTCAGCTACCTTCACAGCCCAATTGTCTACTTGAAAATAACTTAATACTTCTATGCCTCTATTTCGTGCATTATCAATAATATTTTGTTCTATGATTGTTTGAATTGTGCCTCCATGTCCATTCGGGTTCATGGCTATAGAACAAGGAGAATTAAGTATAAACTTACCTCGCTCATCAAGACAGGGAACCATCGGTTGAGTTGCGAAATAAACATCCGAAGAATTCAGGCTAAAATAATTATGTTTCTCAAAAAAAACTTGTGTCTCCCTCTTATTACTCTCACTAACCATAATATACCAGGGCAACACGCAGTTGTATCTTCTTTGGAGGTTAATAATCTTTTCTGCATGATATTGAAAGATTGATTTTTTGGTTATGGGACCTATCGGATAAGTTCCTTTGGGCATGTCATATCCCAATCGAGTTCCCTGTCCACCTGCTACGAGAAATATCCCTACCTTTCCTTTGCGTAACATCTCTTCTCCATATTGGTAGGCTTCCTGTTCCGTAGGGTGCTCTACTCCTCTTAATGGTATTACGGGGATTGGAACAATCTGCTGAAATACTTCCGTTGCTGGTGAGGAAAATATCCACTTTTGGGCTAAATTTGCCATCAATTCAAAGTCTATTTTCTGTAATTGATTTAATAAATGATTCTGTTCTTTTTCGGTTAATTTGTCCCAGAATCGAAAAATATGTTCTTGCCCGAAATCAGCAACTTTTTTATAAAGTTCCTTTTCTATTCCTTCTGCAAATTGCAATTCATCACCTCTTTTCATATTACCAATAGGGACTCCATATCTTTCCGTATTTGTTCATTTCTTGCCTCTGTTTATAATTAGGAAGTAAACCCGGCTTGCAGCCTTCCGTAATTTCATATTTTGAACCACATCCATCACAAAAACCATAATCAAAACCAGGTTGTTCTAATGGTTCTTCACATCTTGGACAAATCGGCTGGAATCGTTTGTATAATTCCTGTGGATTGGGGAATTCCATTCCACAGCACGGACATTTATTCATGTAAGAAACCCGTCTCCACGCACGCGAAAACATACGGTCTGCGTTGCAAATCCGACAGTAAACCTGTCTTCCCGGAATGGGCCTTACTTCTTCTTTGGAAGTCTTTTTTTCAGAATTTCCCCAACCAAATAGTGGCATATCCATTTTATCCTTAATTACTAAGGGACATAGTTTTTAGTAATACATGGTCAAAGTAATTTGTATCATTGACACGAAGACTTAACTCCAAAACGGCTACCATATCTTTTTTTATCGTTTTTGGAGTTACTTCTATTTTAATATTTGAAGGACCTGTATCTGAAATAATGCGAGCCGTAAAAATCTCGGGTACAATTTTGTATGAGACTAATTCTACCCTTTTCGTCTCCGATTGAGGAACGATTTCAATGGCATGAGTATTTGCTGTATTCGATGAAGTTGAAGGAAATGATATAAAAGGTTTTGGAAAGGCAGGGATAATTTTGTAAGGTGCCACAGCAGTTCCTTTCACTCTTATAGGCACTTCTGGAAAGCGGTCAATATTTGTGCTTAAAAATATTTCACGAATAAATTCACCGGGAGAAATACTTGGGTTTACTTTTACCGTAAGTAAATATTCGACAGGTTCATCCGATTTAATCTTTGTAATTTCAGCAGTCAAATCATTTTCAATATCATCAGGAATATTCATTTCATATACTTTTGTAATTTCAAGTGGCTTCTTCATGTTTTTTTGAGTTATATGTATTTTCTGTTCAACATTTGTTCCTTTTTGGAAAGAACCGAAGGAAACCTCTTCTGGTTCATATACAAATTCTGGTTCAATATGTGCCCTGACTTTGAGTTCTAACGAAGGTTTCTTAAAATCATTTGAAAAAATAGTTAATGTTTTCTCGGAGTAAAAACCAGCAACCCTTGATGGATGAATAGTAATGAGAATATATCCTTCTCCTCCCGGGGGTATTGCATTTTGATTTATTGGAATTGTTCCCTGCGTGCATGCACACGAACTACGAATATCCTTCAAACTTAAAGTGCCCTTTCCTCTATTGAATACCTTCAATTTCTTTGTTGTCTCTCTCTCATTAGGAACAACTCCCATATCAAAAATAGCTCCCGTTTCCAATTCTATACTTGCCGTATTTTCTTGACTGGAACCCATAGGCGGCAAAGATGGGGAGTAAGGCTCTTCTATTTGTCTCTGTTCGATATCCTGATTCTGCGATTTGAAAACCATCCAGAGAACAAAAATAGAACATAAAAATACAATACCAAATATAAGGTATTGAGCCCTTCTCATAATATTTATTTCCTTGATAATTTTAAAATTACTTTATGCCTTTGCTGAAGATTTTCAAGTGCTATATCTAATTGTTGGTAAATGTTTTCTGTAATAGGGAAATCCAATTCCATCCCTAACAGTAATGCTCCAACTACAGGTTCATAAATAGGCATAACCGTTATAGCCAGAGGGCATTCTCTATGTATAACTGACAACATCGCATCTTTTAACACAGGGCTCATTCCCTTAAAAACACTGCCCGCCATAACCACTTCAAACGAATCACGAGACATATCCAATATGCGTGCACACGCATTTACCATCTTCCCCAAATATCTCCCACCCCATTCTAAAATATCCGAGGCTATATCATCACCCTCATAAGCAGCATCAAAAACCAACTTTGCCATAGGCTCTAAATCAGAGTAGGTAATATTGTGTTTATACATCCTATAAAACAATTCATCCACATCCTTGCAACCTGACTTTTCTAAAAATTTGTCCACCAATTTTGTGTGTCCAATAATTTTATCTCTATATCTCCATACAGACCGTAAACCCTCCTGTCCTATACTTGAACCACTAACCATATCCCCAAACTCTTCACCCAGTCCCCCAACTCGTGCTTCTTTCCCTTCTTTGTTTTTACCAGCACAAACACACCCCGTTCCACAAGCAATCACAATCCCGTAAGGTTTCTGAGTGCCTCCGCGTAGTCCAGCCATGGAATCATTACGAAAACAGCGAGGAATATTGCCAAGCATAGGCGTAAAAATTTCTTCTTCTAACATTACATAATCATCAGGAATATCTGCACCTGCAATCCCCATCCCAATTCCATTTATATCTGAAAGATTTAACCTTGCCTCTTCTAACGCAGTGGAAACAGCCTTTTGTATTTCTTGCTTCGCAGGTTCTATCCCATAAACCTCATAGTTTCCGGCTCCTGCCCTCCCAAAACCGAGAACCTTTCCTGTTTCATCCGCAATAAGCACAAAAGTCTTTGTGCCCCCAGCGTCAATACCCATGTAATACCTCATATTCAATCCTTTCTCTCTTTTTGATTTTCTTTATATAAGAAACGCGCAGATATTTTTCATTTACCTGCGCGTGCTGTATTAGCAATTTTATAGATAAAACTGAGGTCTCGTTTATTGAGGAGATTTTTGTAATTTGTCCAGGTCCGACCTTGCCTGGTCAGCAGCAGGAGACAAAGGATATTTTTCAATTACTTCTTTTAATAATTGAACGGCTTTATCATTTTGTCCCAATCTCGAATAGGCTACAGCCTCATTTTGTAAGGCTATAGGTATTTTTGCATGATTGGGATAGTTATTCCTTAATGTTTCAAATTCTTGAATGGCTTCTTGGTATTTATTTAAATTGAACAAACATTTTGCCTTCCAGAATTGAGCATTAGGCGTTGTTTCCTGTGTCGGAAAGTTTTTAATGTGTCTGTCAAATCGGGCAAGAGCCTCCTCATATTTCTCATTGGCAAATAACCTCTGTGCCTCCATATAGTCATCTTTCGGCTCTTGAGTTGCAGTTATCTGCTCGGTAGGAGCCTCTGCCAGAGGTTGAGGTGGTACTGTGGTTTTAGGTGGAGGAGGGGTAGAAATTACTGTTTGTGGAGGGACAGTAGTCTGAACGGGTTGGGGTGGAGTTACACTCTGAGGTGCGGGCGCTGTTTGTATCGAAGGTGCCTGCGCTGAACTCGGAGGCAATATCTCAACATTACCCGTAACTTCTCTCGAAGGGCTACCTATCGCTGAAGGAGTGGAAGCCGTTCCACCAACAGATAAATTCAAATGACGATATAATGTTGTTTTTAATTCGCTTAAATCTTTCCCAAGTTGATTAATTTTAACCTGGTTCTCTTCGATGACAGACTGCAAACTCTTCATCGTTTGTTCGTTGTTTTCAAGTTTTACAGAAAGGTCAGCGAAAGTAGTATTCATTCCGTCGAACCCTTTGTCCAACTTCGTAACACGGCGGTGCATATCATAGATAACTGTCTCTACTTGTTTTCCACCTGTTGTACCACATGAAGTAGATAAACATACATATAAAATAACAAGCCCAAAAGATACACACCGCCATACAATTTTCATATCTAATCTCCTAATTTCATGTCAACTAAACATATCAATAAATTATAGAACTTCTACTGGGCACGATTAAACTCTACGCGACGATTTTTTGCCCATGCGGCTTCATTATGTCCCGGGTCTGCTGGAAATTCTTCACCATAACTGATAGTAACCAATCTTTCTCCAGGGATACCCAACTTAATTAAATAATCGCGAACTGCAAGGGCTCTTCTTTCCCCTAAAGCCAGGTTATACTCTTGGGTTCCGCGTTCATCACAATGACCTGCTAACTGAATTATGACACCCGGAACCTGCTTAATTTTTTCTGCATTTTTCTGAAGCGTGGCTATCGCATCCGGGCGTAAAGAAGAACTATCAAAGTCAAAGTAGATAGTCTCCAATCCATATTGACTTCCGGGTGTGAATAACAACTTCTCTAAATCTAAGTTGGGTTGTCCTTCTCCACCTGTTTTTTCTGTCGCGGGTGTTTCCATTCCTGTTTCAATGGGTGCACTTTTCTTATGCTTACAACCCATGCCCAAAGCAACCAGAGAAATCAGAACAATTGTTAAAAGTGTAAAACGAAAACTCTTCTTACTCATTTTAAAGAACCTCCTTTTATTAGGTTTGTTTTTTTGTATTTTTTATATTAATAGCACTCTCCTGATAATGCAATTTTTTTATCAAGGAAGGTGTTATTATTATATATGAAATAATTCTAAAAATACAAATTTGAAAGTTTTTATACTCTCGTAATTTATAATGACAAACTCACTGAAAAAGTTCCATAAATTAAAAGATTTTTATATTGGATAAAAGTATTCCTATAATATAACTCTATAACCCTGTCTTAGCAAAAAAATTGTAAACTAAAAATATTTGGGGATATAAAAAATATGAGTAAAACTATTCTTACAATTGACAACCTTTACCTGACAATACAAAACAAAACACTTTTGAAAGGTATTGACATAAATATCTGGGAAGGACATATCCATGCTATTATTGGACCCAATGGTGCAGGAAAATCTACATTAGTTTCTACCATTATGGGCTTGCCGGGATATAAACCAGAACAGGGAAAAATTTTATTTCTGGGCGAAAATATAACAAATATGCCGATAAACGAAAGAGCCAGACGAGGTCTAACATTAGCATGGCAGGAACCAGCCCGTTTTGAAGGACTCCTGGTAGAAAAATTTATTTTAGCAGGGGCTACAAACAAATCTCATAAACGGGCAGAAGAAGTCCTCGAAATGGTAGGACTGGAACCCGATAAATATTTAAATAGAGCCGTAGATAAAACTTTAAGTGGTGGAGAAAGAAAACGAATAGAGTTGGCTTCTATTATTGCAATGGAGCCAAAACTAATCTTGTTAGATGAGCCAGATTCCGGGGTTGATATTGATGCCTTAGAAAAAATCTTTTCACTATTAAAAAATTTAAAGAAGGAAGGTATTACCATCGTCGTAATTACACATAGTCTGGCTGTGCTTAATCAGGCTGACCATGCCTTTCTTATGTGCTGTGGCAAAGTATTAGACAAAGGAAATGTAGAAAGGATAGCGTCATACTTCCAGAATAAATGTATCCCGTGTACTCATGGAAAAGTAGTAGATATATCAAATGAACCAACTCTACAGAATTAAAATAAAGAATTAAAGGAACACCCAGATGACAGAAACTAATTTGGCTATGGAGATGTTGAAATCGTTAGGAATTAATTTAGAGCATTTATTCATAGATAATGTGGCAAAAATACAGATTCACCAGAATAAAGTGGTAGGCTTGCACCTTGTTCCAGGATTAAAAGTAGAAGCAGATGAATTAAGCGATGGAGTTGAGGCACAAATTATAATAGAAAAGGGAGCAAAAATTGAGAAACCTATTCATATATGTTTTGGGGTGTTGCCAGAGAACGGACTGCAATTAATTAAATTACATATCCAAGCACAAGAAGATTCAAATTCCATGATTCTTGCACATTGCACCTTCCCTAATGCAAAACAAGTCCAACACATTATGGAAGCGGACATAAAGATAGACGCAAATGCCCGCTATGCCTATTTTGAAAGGCATGTCCACGGTCCAGATGGAGGGGTAAATGTAATACCTCATGCAAAAATTTATGTTGGTGAAGGAGCGGAATTTTCCACAGAGTTTGAACTAATCAAAGGTTCAGCAGGAAATATCAACTTCCAATACGAGGTGAATGCCGAAGCAAGAAGTAAAACCGAAATGAATGCACGAATTTCAGGCACAAAGAACGACCGGATACAATTACACGAAGAAGCACACTTATTAGGTGAATATTCAGCAGGGGTGATTACTTCACATATAGCCTTGAAACAGAACGCAGAAGCAATCGTGGAAAATACATTGATTGCAGAGGGTCCATATTCTCGCGGTCATGTAGATTGCAAAGAGATTGTCGTCGGAAATTCCCAGGCAAAAGCCATTCCAATTGTCCTTGTAAAACACCCTACCGCACATGTTACCCATGAAGCAGCCATTGGAAGTGTAGATATAAAACAGTTAGTGACCTTGATGGCTCATGGCTTAACAGAAGAAGAATCAACGGATTTAATTATTGAAGGTTTACTCAGTAAAAAGCAGAATTGGCAAAATCTGATAGAAGAGATAAAATAAAGCACACACTTCTCATCTTCTTATATGACATATTTCCCCTTTAAAATAAACAAGTGCCGGGAGAGGGAGTCGAACCCTCACGAGGGGTTAAGCCTCGTCGGATTTTGAGTCCGATGCGTCTGCCGATTTCGCCACCCCGGCATCTCTTATTATCTAATTATAAAGGAAAATTAAATATAAATTCAAAAAAATCATTTAATAGCACCAAATTATATATGTTTTTGTATTCAATTGTGAATTTATATGTTTTTAATGGTATTTATATATTTACAATTAGTTGTATATAGTTGTTTGTGATTATTATTGATTGTATACACCTTTTTGTGTTTTACTCCAGATTCAAAAAGATAAAATACACTTGACCTTTTTGCCTATTCTGTGTTAAAATAAAACAATAAAATGAATATCAACCTTCAGGGCAGGGTGAAATTCCCGACCGGCGGTAAAAGCCCGCGAGCAATATGCTGATTCGGTGAGACTCCGAAGCCGACAGTTACAGTCCGGACGGAAGAAGCGTTGGTAGGAAAATGAATATTACTGAGTCGCAATGGGATTCTTTGCAGCGGCCATTTGCGGCTTTTTCCAAAAGCCCTGATAGGAAACCTATCAGGGCTTTTTAATTTATATCCGTTTCAAGTAGTTATGATGAGTAAGGAAGCAAACAAAGATATATATTACATGCGAAAAGCATTAGAACTTGCCCGATTGGGAAGAGGTAAAACCTCACCTAATCCGATGGTGGGTTGTGTAATTGTCAAAAATGACATGATTATTGGGGAAGGTTACCATCAAAAAGCAGGTGAACCCCACGCTGAAATTATTGCTCTTAATAATGCAAAAGAAAATGTTGCCCACTCTACTATATATATTACCCTCGAACCATGTGCCCATTTTGGGAAAACACCTCCTTGTGTAACCAGAATTATTGAATCACACCCACAAAGAGTTGTTGTCGCTATGGAAGACCCCAATCCTCTTGTGGCTGGGAAAGGGATACAGGCACTCAAAGCCGCTGGAATAGAGTCTCAGGTAGGTGTTTTGGAGGAGGAAGCCCATAACTTGAATGAGATTTTTGTAAAATTTATTACGACAAAAACCCCCTTCGTAATTGCCAAATGGGCTATGACTTTAGATGGGAAAATTGCTACAATTTCAGGAGATTCAAAATATATCAGTGCATCAGACTCGTTAAAAAGAGTTCATCAGTTAAGAGCCGAAGTAGATGCTATTTTAGTTGGTGGAAGGACAGTGACAAAAGATAATCCCCTCCTAACAGTTCGTCATATCCAGGATAATTACAAAAATCCAATTCGTATCGTTTTAGATACAAAAGAGCCCCTATCCAAAGAATTAAATATTTTTAAAGACAAAGGTTCTGCTCCAACCTGGGTGGTTACACCTTATCATCGAGATTATCCTTTTGCAGATAAGATAATAGAATTAGACCCTATTGAAAAGGGATATGTCCCATTAAACGATTTAATGACGGAATTAGGAAGATTAGAAATTTCTTCTCTTCTAATAGAAGGTGGGGGAGAGACTTTATCCTCTGCGTTTAGCCAGCAAATTGTAGATAAAGTATACTGTTTTGTCTGTCCAATGATTTTTGGGGGAAAACATGCCATAACCCCTGTGGCTGGTGATGGTATAGCACAAAAGGTGAATGAATCTGTAAATTTGAGAATATCGTCCGTTAAAAAGTTGAACCATGACATTTTAATTGAATCATACATAATAAAATAGGAAACAAAAAACATGTTTACAGGTATCATTGAAGAATTAGGAACTGTAAAACAAAATACAAACGAAAAAATAACCGTGCAGGCACAAAAAATATTGTCAGACCTCGTTTTAGGTGCAAGTATCGCTGTGAATGGAGTATGTCTGACCGTTATAGAACAAACTCCTATATCTTTTTCTGCCGAACTTTCTCCTGAAACAAGGTTAAAAACTACCCTGTCGAATATACATGCTGGTCAAAAGGTGAATTTGGAAAGGGCTATGTCTATAAATGGTAGGTTAGGGGGACATATCGTTTTAGGACATACAGACGGTGTCGGAGTTGTTGACCGTGTGGTTGAACAGGGACAGTTTGCATTGTGGTATTTTAAAGTTCCTGAAGCAACCACTAAATACATAGTGCCGAAAGGTTCTATTGCTGTAGATGGAATAAGTTTAACAATAGTTGAATGTATAGAGGATGTCTTTTCCGTGGCAGTTATTCCGTCCACTAAGAACCATACCAACTTGCAGTTCTTAAAAGTGGGCAATAAAATTAACCTTGAAGCGGATATACTTGGAAAATATATTGAAAAATTATTACAGCCTTACAACTCACAAACACAAATTTCAGAATCTTTCCTACAACAACATGGCTTTTGGGAATGATTTTTTAACAAAGATAAGGATAAAAAAATGTTAGCACCTTTAGAAGATATTATTAAAGATTTACAAGATGGCAAAATGATAATACTTATTGATGATGAAGACCGTGAAAATGAAGGCGACCTTGTCGTGGCAGCAGAAAAGGTAACTCCGGAAATTATCAACTTTATGGCAAGATATGGAAGAGGATTAATCTGTGTCCCCATGTTAAAAGAGCGTCTCAAACAGTTAGAATTGCCACCTATGACAACCCATAATACTTCCCCTTTCTCAACAGCGTTCCACTTATCTTTTGATGCGGCTCAGGGAATAACGACAGGTATCAGTGCTTATGACCGTGCCCATAGCATCCGTTTAGTTGCCAATCCTAACACACAGGCAAAAGATTTAGTTCGGCCAGGTCATCTATTTCCACTTTGTGCCCGTGAAGGTGGAGTATTAGTCCGTGCAGGACAAACCGAAGGCTCTATTGACCTGCTTAAAATGGCAAACATGACACCTGTCGCAGTTATTTGTGAAATAATGAAAGACGATGGCACAATGGCTCGACTTCCTGACCTTGAAAAGTTTGCACAAGAACATAATTTGAAAATTTGTTCCATCGAACAAATTATTCGCTATCGCCGTGCCCACGAAAAACTAATAAAAAGGGTTGCAGAAGCAAGCCTTCCCACTCAATATGGAGATTTCAGTATTATTGTCTACGAAAGTATGATTGATACCTATCAACATATTGCCCTGGTAAAGGGAGATATTACTTCTGGAAAACCTGTATTGGTGCGCGTTCATTCCGAATGCTTTACGGGTGATGTTTTAGGCTCGCTTCGATGTGATTGTGGTGCACAATTGCATGAAGCAATGAAAATGATAGGAAGAGAAGGTTGTGGGGTTATCGTTTATATGCGTCAGGAAGGACGGGGTATTGGTCTGGTAAATAAAATTAAGGCTTACGCCTTACAAGACCAGGGACTGGATACTGTCGAAGCAAACAAACATCTTGGTTTTGACCCGGACCCCAGAGAATATGGCTTGGGTGCCCAGATTTTAGTTGATTTAGGTGTTAAAGAGATGCGTCTAATTACAAATAATCCAAGTAAAAGAGTGGGATTAGAAGGATATGGTTTAAAAGTCATAGAGCGTGTGCCCATCGTTATCTCTCCAAACGATTATAATCATACATACTTAAAGACAAAAAAAGAAAAGTTAGGACATTTACTATAAAAAGGAGTTTGAATTTAATGATAAATGATGAATCAGAACATAACTTATGTATTTTGGCTCGTTGTGTAACCGACATGGAAGCAGAATTAATAGTCCATTTACTTGAAGAAAATGGCATTGAATCCTTTGTAGACACAAATATTCCACATTCTGTCTGGCCTGTCAGTGCAGATGCTTTGGTCATGGTTCGTGAAACAGATTATAATCAAGCAAAACAAATAGTAGATGAGAATATTAAAAATAATCAAGAAGACATTATTGAAGATGAACAAATAAATAATACCCCTGAAGATAAAGGAGATGTATCATGCCAAGAATAATTCAAGGAAATTTAGTTCCTCAGAACAAGAAATTTGCAATTGTTGCCTCAAGGTTCAACGAATTCATTGTCCAAAAATTAGTAGATGGTGCTTTAGATGCCTTAAAGAGGCATGGTGTTCCCGATGAATCTATTACTGTTGCATGGGTTCCCGGTTCCTTTGAAATACCCTTAGCCACAAAGAAAATGGCAGAATCTAAAAAATTTGATGCAATTATTGCATTAGGTTGTGTAATTCGTGGTGGGACCCCCCACTTTGAATACATAGCCGCCGAAACTACAAAAGGAATAGGGCAGGTATCTCTGGATACAAAAGTCCCGGTTATCTTCGGCGTGTTAACGACAGACAGCATTGAACAGGCAATTGAACGGGCAGGAACGAAAGCAGGCAACAAAGGGGCCGGCGCCGCTTTATCTGCATTAGAAATGGTTTCCCTGATGGAGCAACTGGATGCATGCCGTTAGTTGAACAGCGAAGAAAAGCAAGAATAGCCGCACTACAATTCCTTTTTGGGTTAGAATTTCGACCTTTTGATGGTGAAGAAGACTTAAAAGATTTCTGGAAATGTAATCCGAACAGAAAGTCTGTCAGAAATTATGCAGAAACACTTATCCGAGGAGTGTTGGAAAAACAAGACGAAATTGACGGAATAATAAAAAAATCGCTCAAACGATGGAATTGGGAACGAGTTGGACTTATTGAACGGGTTATATTAAAGATTGCAACTTATGAGGCAGGTATAACACCATCAGTTAGTCCTCGCACCGCTATTTCCGAAGCGGTAGAACTCGCAAAAATTTTTGGTACTGAAGATGCCCCGCGATTTATTAATGGGGTTCTAGACCGTGTATTTTGTGAACAAGGTTGGCTAAAAAAGGATAATTAATCGCCAACATAATTGATTAAATATGTGTTTTAACTTCCTGCTGGGCGTGGAGTTATTTCACAGTGAGGCAAGATGGACTGGAGTTGTATTAATCCTTCCTGTGAAATTCCTGTATTTGTCAAATTCAATCGTTTTAAGTTTTTCATGTTTTTCATCTTACCAATACTTGCATTGGTGATTTTTGCTTGTTGTATCCACAACTCCTCTAACAGTGGGAAAGATTCTATAATCTCAAAACCCCTGTCTGTAATATTAATTGTATAAAGTTTCAATTCCCTTAAATTTCGCAAATTCTTCAATTTTATAAAACCTATATCTGTAACACGAGACTGAACCAATTGCAAACTTTTTAGACCTGTTAAATGACTAATATAACCAATTCTTTCATCATTCACATTATATCCCACCAATCCTAACGCCTGAAGGTCGTTTGGATTTAAATTTAATAACCATTCCATTTCTTTTGCACTATCAACATCCATTTGTAATTTTACTTCTGTGTTTTTGGGAATAGTAATAGTTCCTTTTGCATCTGAGAAAGGTTTCCAATCTACTTGCACAGGTTCACCCCAAACATGGGTAAGAATTTTTCCCAGTGACTTATTTGCTGGAAACACAATAGTTCGTTCAGGTAAAGGCTGGTCTACAGGAATGTCCGGAATAATATTTTTACAAACAATATTTAAATTGGGGTAAGATGATTTTACTCCGTTTATTATACCTTCTGGCACATCGCTATCTATATATACCGTTTTAAAATTCTGTTGAGATAACCATTCAAGAGTGCTATTCTCTTTAGGAAAACTGTCTAAAGTCAATGTTGAAATTTTTTCTATAACTTCATGCTCCACTTTTATTAAACGATTTATCAAGTCTTCGTTTGTTCTTAATTGGATTGTCCACTCAGGATTAATTTCTATTTTACCCTGTGCTTCTTTCAGTCGTACCCACTCATTCTTTGCAACAAGACTGCTATCTTGATAATACAAAGTTCCTACGGGATAAGCGTCTTGAAAGGTTAGAAAAATCTTTTCCTTTTCAGGTTCAGAACCTTGAGTAGATACGGGTTCCGGTACCGGGGTAGGTGTTGATTCCGTTTTTGCCTCTGCTTGTGCTGAGGATGTTTGAAGAGTTGGGGGAACAGGTTTTTGTTCATTAACAACCTCTTGTTGTGGAGTATTATCTGACACTGGTTCTGTTCCACTTCTGGAAAAGTAAAATCCAATTCCAATGCCTATAACCAATACAGCAACAATTCCTATGAGAGTAATTAAAAATACATGTTTACTGCTTTCTTTTTTAATAGTAATACTAGCAGATGTCAATATGGCTTCGGGTATCTCTTCAAATATACTCTTTGCGGGTTCTGTTTTTATCAAATCAGATTTTTGTTTAGGTTCTGAGATAGAGTGAATCTGCTTCTGTTTTAACTGCTCCAACTCTTGTCTGATTGCCTGCCGTGAATTTAGCAACATGGATGTCTGGGAGCGTAAAGATTCCATTTCACCCATAAGTTCTTCTAATTGTTTTTCCTTCTTTACTTTCTCCTCATTAATACGGGCAATTTCTACTTCTCTCTCAGATAATGTTTGCTGTAAAGAATCGAGCTGTTTTCGTGTCTTATCTAACTCTGTATTTTTTTCTGTTTCTCTCTGCTTTAACGATTGAATTTCCTGTTCAAGTATTTCCTGATGTGTTTGGGCAGAATGAGTCCGTTCATGCAAAGAAACGAGTTCTTCTTGTAACCTGCCTAACAACTCTTCTTTTTCTGTTCGTTTCTTTATTTCTTCTTTAATGGCTGTTTCTTTTTCACTTAATGATGATGATAACTGGTCTATTTTTTCTTGTAACTCAATAAATTCTCTTTCCTTCGATGTAAGTTTTCCACGGAAGGCAGTTAATTCTTCTTCAATTTTACTTTCTGAATGTGTTGCCGCATGTGCTTTTTCACGGACAGCGGTTAATTCCTCTTGCAACTTTTGTATCTGCTGAATATACTGTTCCTGTGTTTTTTGTGATTCCTGAACAGCCAATTCCCGTGCCTTTAATTCCTCTTGTAACTCTTTGACTTTATTTTGTGCTTCGGAAAGAGCATTTTCTTTTTCTTTCTCCCCCTGTCGCAATAATTCTAACTCTTTGACCATTGTCTCTTCGGTATTCATATATTGTGTGGCTTTTGACCGTAATTGCTCCAACTCCTGTTGAATCTGCTGAAGATTCTCTTCCGTCATCATGCTTCGCTTTTCTGCATTTTGAAGCAATGATTCTCGTTCTGCCAGCATTTGTTTTACTTTCTCTAATTCGCCACGAGTATTATCCAGTGCCTCTTCTTTCTTATATGTTGTTTTTCGGAATTGCTCAATTTCTTTTTGCAATTGTTGCTCTGCTTCTAATGCCTGTTTTGCTTGAGCCTGAGTCGCACCCATTTCCTCTCGAATCCGTTCAGCCTCTGTTTTACTTTCCAATGCCTGCTGTTCTAATATTTGTATAAGTTGCTCTTTTTCCTGAAGCTGTCGCTGTATTTGTTGTAGAGCATTTCTTGTTTGCTCTAATTCTTTTGATTTTTGTTCTTCAACCTTTCGAAGGTCCTCTATCTGCTTTTGCAAATCCTCTTGGGATTTTTCTGCATCCCTTGCCTGTTCTTGTAATTTCCCTAACTCTTGTTCTAAATAATGAACTTGTTTCTCTCGTTCTTTCTTTTCACCCTCTAATACTGAAATTTCATTTTCACGAGATTTTAATATGGACTTTAATTCCTGAAGTTGATTTTGAGCCTGTTCCAGTGCATTTTCTTTTGTTTTACTTAATTCTTTAAGTTGCCTCAACTCTTCAATTAAATTCGATTGAAACTGGGCTGCTTGTTCCGCTTTTCCTTGAAGTGTATTTATCTCAGACTCCATCAATGCTACAGTCTTTTCCCTTTGTGCCCTCTCTAATGCTGCATTTTGAATCTCTTGTTCCTTTTCATCAAGAGAACCTTTCAAAACCTTTAATTCTTCTTGTGCTCGAAGTAATTCTTTATTCTTTTCATTTTCCTGTTCTTTTATTTTACTTAATTCAATAGAGAGTTCTTTACTAACAGCCTCTGCTTCCTCTTTTTCTTCCTTTACATGAATAAGTTGACTTTTTAAGTCCCTTATTTGTTGTTCTAAAAATTTTTTTTCGTCAGCTCTTTTACTCTGCTTATTAAACTCTTCCTTTATCTGATCTAATCGCTCTCTATAATTAGCCAATATTTCACTTATATATTTTTTTTCCTCCTCATCAAAATGGATATTTAACCATGAAACTCTCTCTTCCAAATTGGTAATGAGTTCTTCGAGATTTGTGATTAGTATTGTCAATTCATCCCAATTCTCTATTGCTAATGCCAATTCTGCCTTTATAAGAAGAATATTTATAAAATTATCAAACTCTGGAGGAAGTGAATCTATATTGTTATCCGCATTATAAAAGTCATGACGAAATAACAGTTCATGAGTCCTTTTTACCGTTTTATTTAATTCTTCAAGCAACATCTTAAATGCCCTTCTATATTTAGATGTGTAGTATAATTATTATTAATATAATATTTTGTCAACAAAATATATTTAATCCTTGCTTTTTTTCTTTTAATAGTTTATCATAATTAAAAATATAAAGAGAATAGTAATTTATTTTTTTTATACTTTAAAAAATAAATATATTATGGTAAAATAGTGATAAAGATTTATATAAAAAATAGTAAATTAAATTCACTGGGACTTGTTTAGTGAGTGACCAAACTTACGATATAATTATATGTGCAAAGTGTGGTCAAAAGATGCGTGTGCCGACCTCAGCAAGTGGGAAGACTTTTAAATGTGTTCGCTGTGGGAATGTAATTCGCTATCTTTCTGCTGTTTCAGAGACCATACCTGCTACTCAAGAGGCTAGTTCAACTTCTACCGGAGTTTCCATAGGGGATTTTACAGGTTCTTTATCTCAATGGTTAGTAACTTCGGGTATAGTAATGAATGAGGACTTAAACGAGGCATTAGAAATTCAAAGAAAGCAGGGTGGGTATCTATTAAAAATTCTACATAGAAATTCAAAGTTACCAGAAGAAATCTTGTTTGAAGTTTTATCACGGAATTTAGAATCCCCAAAAATAGACCTGAATCGGCTGTTTGTGGACAGAGAGATTGTAGAAATAATTCCCAAACAACTATGTGAAGAAAGATTCGTTTTCCCTATTGACCGTTTAGGACGAAATTTAACTCTGGCAATGGCATGTCCTATTGATAAGGAAACGATATATTTAGTGGAACAACTGACTCAACTTAGAGTTAAGCCCACTCTATCACGAATAACAGAAATCGAAGAGACCATAGCCAGGTATTATGCTAAAGGCAAAACGGGAAGTACACCCCATTCGGTATCTTCTCCATCTACGATTCCAACCAGTGAGAGTAAGATAACAAAAACAACATCAATTTCTGAAGAGCCTCATTCTGTAAGTCTTTCTACCCCTACCTCTGCAATGGGTGAAAGCAAAACAATAAAAACAAAATCTGTTTCGGAAGAGACATATTCGTCATCCCTCGTCCAATTTCCAGAAGAAACGATGGAAAGAGAGAGAAAAGATGTAGGGCCTGTAATTGATATACTGGAATACCTTCCCATGCCTCCAACAGCAGAACTTGCTCTCAGTATGGTGTTAGATGATAATGAGATTAATATGGAGGATTTAAGTTCTATTTTTGCAGATGACCCTTCATTAGCAACCGCTCTACTTCGTTGGGCAAATACATCCATAGTATTAGAAGAAAGAAGAATAGGTAATATCTGGATGGCTTTGGCATTATTAGGCCAGAAAGGAGTGCAGGTATTATTAAACCATATAAAAGATTCTCAGCCCATTGTATCTGAATATCCTGTTCTGCCCATTAGCGGAAGGTCGAAACTTTGTGCAAAACTTGCAGAAAAATTGGCTCAAAATTCTCAAAGAGTAAACCCCTCTCTTGCCTATACATCTGCCTTAATTCATCAAATAGGTGCTACTGTTTTGTATATTGCAGGACCAGAGGAATATAAAAAAATTATGAGAGATAGTTTCCCTGAAATTCGAGTAAAAAGAGAAACAGAATATTTTACAATCAACCATGCAATTGCAGCATCTTTATTAGCAAGTCGCTGGAACTTTCCGGAAATTATGGTGCATGCCTTAGCTTACTATCTTGAACCTTACAAAGCACCCGGAAAATCAAAAGATTTAGCTCATATCCTCTTCATTTCATCTATAGCAGGTTTATATGGCAGGGATTCTGTCCACGACGAGGCTATTCGAGAAGCACTTAAAGTGAGAGAAAAAAGTATTCAATCCCTTGGACTGGATTTTAGAGAAGTTGTAAAGGCTCTCGGTTAATTTATATTGACTTGATGGGGAGAGGGAAAAATTATTTTTTTAAGTATTTCATCAGCAAAGAAGGACAGCCGTCACAGCCTTCATTTACTTTATGAATTTTTTCTGCAACGGAATGAGGTAAGGATGGGTCTTCCACTATATCGTGAAACTTGCGTTCGTAAACATTCCCTAATTTATAGCTTTTCTTTCCAGCTACAAGCCCACAAGTATATATTGACCCTTCACTATCTACATATAATAATTTAGATGCCCCTTCACAATTTGGTTTATCACCATATTCCTGCGGGTCTGCAATTCCTAAAAACAGTCCCATCTCTTTTAACTTTTTAAACTGTTCAAACGCTTTTTTCTTTACAAAAATTTGGGTTAAGTTTTTCTTAAGGTGACCCAATACTTGCAGTTCATTTTCAGTTATTGTTTCTCTACACAAGAATAATCCTACTTTCATTTTATAAGTATCTTGTGCCCATTTACATATCTCAATTACCTCATACATCTGGTCTAATGGAATATCAATGGTTAAAACTAACCACTTTGCCCCTGCCACAACCGCTTCATCAATAATATTAAGCCAATCGTCTAAATTTAAGGTGCAACACGGCTTTTTCTTTTCTGTGGGAAGACACTCTTTAGAAATTCGTATCCATAAATATTCAATATCTTTAGGGGCAGATTCTGCCAATTTAGAACATTCTTTAATCTTTTTGAATAAAGTTTTTGGAAATCCAAGCAATTCCAGACTTAAATCGCTTTTCTTTAGTTTTTTCTCAGTTTGACTCATTATTCCATTACTGACTCCAAATTATTTACTTATAATCACATTTTTTTATAACAAATATCAAAAAGAAATAATTCCTACATCGAAAACCTATCAAATAAAATAAATTAGAACTAAAAAATGTTTATCCTATATAATATATTGCTAAATAATATAATAAAATTTTATACAATGAAAGAAAAGATATGCAAGAAGAAAAGCAAGCAATTTTGGCTATAGAAGATGGAACTGTGTTCTGGGGCAGGTCCGTAGGTGCTGATGGTGAATCGTTTGGAGAACTTGTTTTTAATACAAGTATGACAGGCTATCAGGAAATTCTTACAGACCCCTCTTACGCAGGACAGATTATTACCATGACCTATCCACATATCGGAAATTACGGGTGTAATTTTGAAGATGTTGAGTCAAAATCGGTTTATGCCCGTGGCTTTGTAATGCGGGAATGCTGTTTTACCCCCAGTTCCTGGCGAGCAACAATGTCCCTCCCTGAATTTTTCAAAAAATATAATGTGGTAGCAATAGACCAGGTAGACACACGGAAAATTACACGAATTTTAAGAACTAAAGGAAACCAAAAGGCAATTATCAGTTCAGTAGATTTAAATCCTGAATCCCTTGTGCAAAAGGCAAAAAATTCACCCGATATGGCAGGTAGTGATTATGTTAAAGAAGTAACTGTGTCCCAACCTTATGAATGGGAATTACCAGAAAAACCTAAATATCAAGTCGTAGTTATGGATTTTGGAGTTAAATACAACATTCTTCGGCTATTAAGAGAACACGGTTGTGCCGTTACTATAGTGTCTTCCACAACCACTGCAGAACAAATCTTATCCTACAATCCTGATGGTGTAGTATTATCCAATGGACCGGGTGACCCTGCCGCTCTAACCTATATCTACCCAATCGTCCAGAAGGTTATGGAGAGAAATATCCCTATTCTGGGGATTTGTTTAGGACATCAAATTATTGGGCATGCCCTGGGTGGAAATACTTTCAAACTAAAGTTTGGTCATCGTGGTGCAAATCAACCCGTTATGAACATGGAAACGAAAAAGGTAGAGATAACTTCTCAAAACCATGGATTTGCAGTTAATCCCGACTCATTAGATTTAAACGAGGTTATGATTTCTCATGTCCATCTTAACGATACGACCTGTTCCGGACTCGCCCATAAAAAATTGCCTATATTCGGTGTCCAATATCATCCTGAAGCCTCCCCTGGACCACATGATAGTAGATACTTATTCCGTAAATTTACAAAATTAATGGACGAGTATAAAAAGGGACAAAAATCAAAACAAGAATCCAATTCATTAGAATCAATGGGCATTTTATAATTTTTTTAGATTATTTGTCTTTTGTTTTATTTTAGTCCGATATAAAATTACTTCTCGTCTTATGCTAATTCTTTAACCAAGAATGTTAGAAAGATTATTAGCCTTCAACTTTACTTTTGGTTATTGACCTAAAAAGGTATGAGAGAATAGCCAGAATATCCAGATATAATATAGATCCCTTTATCCCCCGTTCTGACTTTTTGTGGATAAGTAGGTATGGGAAAAACATTTTCTAATGTAAGGACAGTATTATAACCTATACTCACTGTTAAGATGGATGCCCCATCCATAGTAATATATAACCGATTAGCACCTATACCCACAATATCACCCCATACCTCACCAATCATTGTCTCCGACGAATTGATAAACTTGCCCTCGTTATTAATATCCATTTTTGTAAGAACGAGGCTACCATTATTTGACAGGATAAATAGATAGGGGGATTGGACATAAACATTGGACCAGGGATAAGCCATTTTTACAGAATCAATAATTGAGACTTCTTGACCCTCTCCCCAATTTATACTCCGAATCCATAACTCGTAGTTGTAATATTCTTGAGATGTATCATACTGCCAATCTTTCAAGAATAGAATATTTCCTTCTTCATTGGCGGTAAGCAAGATACCCGGAACATTAACTAAATTGGGCTCAATAAGAGTATTCAAATCTATTTCACCCAGATAATAGGCAACAAAAAAATAATTGCTATCTTCTTTATCCAGATATTTCTGAGTGGTTAAGAACAGTTTTTCACCTACCTTTGACAAAGAAACAACATTATATCCCAGACCAACCCGTTTAATATTTTCAGGATTAGAAATCGGGATTAAAGCAAAACCTTCGTTAGGTGTATCTTTGCCTAATGTAATATCATATTGGTTTCCCCAGCCTCTTAAAACAATATATTCTCCGCAAACCATGATAGGTTGAATATCCGTGGATGGAGACCACCAATAATAGTAAGGGGAAAACATTTTTTGTGAATCTGTTGATACTATCCCCGACGCTGGAACGGCATCAGTAGAATTATCACCCTCTACCATAGGCATATATTCACATCCACGACACCCATTCCACCAATAAGAGTAGTATGGGGTAAGGGGCACTTTAATATCTTTTTGTATTGACAAATTAGAATTTTCATCAATGTTAATAAATACTAACCTATAATAACTCTCATAAGTAGGTTCATAATTCCATTCATTTATTACAAATACCAAACTGTTCTCATTAATCTTAATCCCTTCCATATATTGACCCGTTGTGTTTATAGGAAGGGAGTTAACAGTATCTGCCGTTACCAATCGAATTTCAATATTTTTATCTTCTCCATGGCTTATAATTTCCACTATTTCGTTATCAAGCCCTGTTTCTATAACATCCGAAACATATTCCGTAAGAGGAATAATATTATCTGTTAAAATTGGTGGATTGATTCCATCACATTGAATTTCATGAAGATATTCCGAAGTAATTGCATAGTAATAATCTTTATACTTAATAGTTCGGGATACCTGCCCTTTCATATCTACCGAGCCCAATGGGGTTAGTGTCTGCGAATCTGTGTCCAGTCTAATAAATTGTAATTGCTCCTTATACTCATTTCCATTCCAGCCACTAAACGGAACAATAATCAGATTATCAAGCACGGCAAACGACTTTACATCGTAAAAAGCAGAAGACCATGTCCATCCCTCTCCTATAGAAACCACAGATTTTTCAGTAGGATTACTCGGGTCAGACACATCAAACCAACTTACTTTGACCCTTTGCTGCCCCTCCGAATCATCTACTCCAAGTGCAATTAATTGGTCATTTTCCATCGGTTCTATATACACAGACCAGCCCGGCACTTCCAATTTCCCTTTGACTTCAGGTTTTTCTGGGTCTGACAAATCAATCACAAAAAGCGGGTCTTTTGTCAGATAGGTAACTAAATATGCCAGATGACCTGCAAACCTCGTTGCGTATAGCGTTTCTCCCGAAGCATCAATAGTTATTTGAGAAACCGGGTGCAAATTCTGTAAATCCGAAACATCAAAATTAGTCAAATAGGTCTGGCGGTCAGACCACCATGTATTGGAAACCACCCGCAATATTCCGTTCCATTCATCTAATTTGAAGCGGTCAGCCACATAGCCGGGAACACTTCCCAGCAAATACTCAGCAATCGTCCCACTTGCATCCGTTATGTCTATATAGGTTATTTGGGTTTCATTCTTATCCCAAATAGAGGCACAAACATAAATGGCAGAGGTGGACGCTTGAATAACCGTACCATAGCCCGGAAACTCTACCTGGTCGGTTATTTTGGGGTTATCTATCTGCGTTATATCTACACTACTTATCCAGCATTTACTCCCCGAATTTACTGTCCACGAATCTCCTGATGAAACTGTCCCTCCATCACCAGAATTAGTTTCATCTACATAATAATACTGATAATCGGAGGTTACCGCATATAAAATATTCCCAAGCAAACGGCTATCAATAAAATCACCATGTAACGGCAGTGAAGATACTACTTCAGGAGTCTCTAAATTTTCAATATCAACTATATATAATTGGGAACCTGTAGTTTTCTTAATTTTTCCCTCTTCAATCGTATGCTTAATTGTATACCCAATCAAAATATAGGCTCTATCATTGCTAATATATAAATCTCTCGGATAACCGTAAATAGGAACATTTGAAACAACAGACTTATGGTCCATGTCAACAATAGTTAGCCCACGATATTGATTTAATACAAACAAATGATTTCCAATTACACGATAAACATCAGGTTCTATCAATTCCCTTGTATCGTCTTCCGTTTCACCTACATTCCCCGCTTCAGAATCCGTTGTAGTTGTGGGTGCATATTCCGAATTACGCGTGGTATAAACCCCTGCACTTATATATTTCGCTTCACCTTCACTGCCTTCTTCTCCCTCTATATATTGACAATTACCTGATTCAGACGGGGGATTGTTCGATGGGTTATTTTTACACGAAGTCATATTGTAAATAAGTAAAACCAATATGGCTAAAACTATAATTGGATAGTAAATAAGTCTTTTCATAAACTTAATCCTTTTTCGAAATGTATTACTCTTCTATATTATACTACTCTATAGTCTATATATAATTACTATTTTTAATAAATAAATTTTTCTTAAAATATAAAACAAATTAGAGTTATATTAGAGTCTAATTGTTATAGAGTCTTTTATATAAAAAACTAAAAAAATATCACTTAATAAGGAGTGTTAAACTATGGAAGAAAAAAAAGACAGAAGTGTAAGCCGAAGAAGTTTTATGGAAAAGGCAGCAAAAATTACAGCAGGAATTACTGTGGGTTCTGCCTTAACGCGTGTTTCGCAAGCACAGGTCTACAAATCTATTTTACCTTCAAAAATATTAGGTGCAAATGAAAAAATAAGAACAGGACACATCGGTACTGGTGGTATGGGCCGTTCCAATATCGGGTTTGTATTACAAAGAGATGATATACAGCCTATAGCCTTGTGCGACCTGTATCCCAAAAATCTTGAACGCGGTGCTCAAATGGTTCGACAGAAGTTCTCTGACTTCACTACGCACCATGACTTTCGTGAAATTATAGACAATAAAGATGTTGATGCTGTGGTTATTGCCACACCTGACCACTGGCATTGCCTATGTGTGCTATATGCCGCTGATGCTAAAAAGAATATTTACTGTGAAAAACCCCTTTCTACAACTATAGTTGAAGGGCGTAAAATGGTTGAAGCAGTCCGTCGCAATAAAGTTGTGTTCCAGGGTGGGACAATGCAGAGAAGCGGACAACATTTCCAGGAAGCCGTAGAATTGGTCAAAAGCGGTTATCTTGGCAAAATTGCCCATGTAGAAACATTTAACCATGAAGATAAGCCCATCGAAGGAATAGGTTTAGGGGACAATGACCAGGGAAAATGGGAAAAAGAAGGTTTAGATTGGGATTTCCATCAAGGCTGGGTAGAACATAGACCATTTAATACCAACCGCTGGATTTACCATTTCCGCTGGTTCCTCGAATATTCCGGTGGCAAAATTACAGACTGGGGGGCGCACCTTATTGATATCGCCCTGTGGGCGATGGGTCAAGAAAAACAACCCCGTTCAGTAAGTGCTATCGGTGGAAAATATGTTCTTACCGATAATAGAACTACCCCTGACACCCTAGAAGCAGTTTGGGAATTTGACGATTATATCCTGACCTTTACAAATCGTGTCTATAACCAATACTTACCCAAAGGCTATTCTGACCACGGTATCCTATTCCATGGCACATTAGGCACAATGCGTGTTGACCGCGGTGGTTACGAAATCTTCCCTGTCCCGAACAATGGTGACGGCTGTGAACCTAAAAAGTCAGGTCCATCACAATTAAACGAGCCGCATTGGCAAAACTTTGTAGACTGCATTCGTGAAAACAAAGACCCCATCGTTACCGTAGAGACCCTACACAACACAACGCGTGTATGTCATATCGGAACCTGTGCGTATGTCGCTGGTGCCAGATTAATGTGGGATGCTGCAAATGAGCGGTTCATAGGCAACGATGACGCAACGAAGAAAGCAAACGAATGGGCATATCGCCCCTACCTCAACGGTTGGAGTTTAGAAGCCCCTTACGACCGTCAACAAAAAGCATAACAAAAAGTCCACAAGACTTTTTCTTATCAAATAAGCCCATTATTCCCTCAAATAATGGGCTTATGACTTTATACCCTTGATATTTTTGTCAAAACACCATATTTGTCATATATGACTTATAAGACATATACGACTTATCTTCCCCCTCTCTTTCGGAAAAGAACATTTTTTGCAGTTTTTTTCGTTATATTTAGTGAATATTTCCTGTAAAATTTGGGGAGACAGGGACACCTGCGGGGATAGAAAGGTTTTTGTCATAATAGAGGATATTGCCGCAACAGAAGGTGTATTTCACTTTTCCACATAGTTTTACACCAGTGAAGGGAGAATTGGAACTTTTTGAGTAGAAGTAATTTTCTGTAACAAGCCATTCTTCATCAGGGTCGAAAATGGTAATGTCTGCGGGTGAACCTGTAGTCAAAGTACCTGCGTTTAGCCTTAATATATTTGCGGGGTTTTTTGTTAAGAGTTGGATTGCTTTTTCTATTTTTAAGTGTCCGGGTTGGACTAATCCTTTGATGACACAACCCAGCAGTGTTTCTAATCCAATAACTCCGAAAGGAGCCTCTTGAAAGGGCATATTTTTTTCTGTGCGGGTATGAGGTGCGTGGTCGGTAGCGATACAGTCAATTGTGCCATCTTTCAACCCCTCTATAATGGAGCGGACATCTTCCTCTTCACGCAACGGTGGGTTCATCTTCATATTTGGATTGTAACTTTCTATATTGCGGTCTGTCAACATCCAGTAGTGAGGGCATGTTTCTGCACTGACAGGGATTCCTTCCCTTTTTGCATTGCGGATAATTTCAACCCCCCGTTTAGTAGTCACATGCTGTATATGTATTGGCACATTAGCCAATTTTGCAAGACGGATATTCCGTTCAATCCTTGTTTCTTCGGCTTCGCGGGGTATTCCCGGTATGCCCAGCAGGGTAGAGACAACCCCTTCATTCATAGCTCCCCCTTCACTTAAACTCTCGTCCTCGCAATGAGCAAGATAGAGTAGACCCACCATACCCGAATACTCCAATACATGCCGTAACACGGATGAAGACTCTATATCATTCCCGTCATCTGTAATGGCAACGGCACCCGATTCCAGCAAGTCTGCCATCTCTGTCAATTCTTTTCCTGCTCTTCCTTTGGTGGCGCATGCTGCGGGATAGATATGTATGCCATCAAGGTCCTGAGCCCGGCGAACAACCAGTTCCACCATACCTGCATTGTCAATTGGTGGCATGGTATTGGGCATGGTAACAACCGTGGTTACCCCACCGTGGGCTGCTGCACGAGCACCTGTGGCTATGGTTTCCTTCGATTCAAAACCAGGTTCGCGAAAATGGGCATGAATATCAACAAGACCGGGCGAAACAATTAGACCTTCTGCATTGATATAAACATCCCCCGTTAACTCATTTCCCACTGCATATATTATTCCGTTTTCAATGCCTATATCTGCTTCACCTGACCTGCTTGACTCGGGGTCTATAACCCAACCTTTTTGTATAACTATTTTCATATTTGCACTCCAACCTTGTTATATTGGCTATTTGCTAAAAGGTGCATAACCGCCATGCGAACAGCAACTCCATGACTCACCTGTTGTAAGATTAAACTTCGTGGGCTGTCTGCAATTTCTGTGGCTAATTCAACATCACGGTTAATAGGTCCCGGGTGCATAACAATAGCATGTTCCGGGGCATAACGAAGGGTATCCTTATCTATACGGTAGAGCCTTATATACTCACGAATACTCGGGAAAAGCCCCTTTGCCTGTCTCTCTAACTGGATACGCAGTGCATAAATAATGTCCGTGTCAATAAGTGCTTCTTTTAAACGAGTAGTTGTGTAAATGCCCAATTGCTCAAAACTTTTTGGCAATAAGGTTTGAGGTCCGCAAAGGGTAACCTGTGCTCCTAACTTTAACAAAGCCCATATATTACTTCGTGCCACACGACTGTGGGCAATATCCCCAATAATGGACACACGCACCCCTTCTAAACTTGCTGTGGGGTCTTGTCTATAGTCTCGGATAAACTGCTGCATGGTAAAAGCATCTAATAGTCCTTGTGTCGGATGTTCATGCTCTCCATCACCAGCATTAATGACATGTGAAGGATGATTCTCTGCAAGCAGTTTTGGGACGCCAGAGAAGCGATGTCGCACTACAAGAATATCTGTTTTCATTGCCTCAATATTATACAGAGTATCGTGAAGCGTCTCTCCTTTTTTCTCGCTTGAACTGGAAGCCGAAATGGAGAGAGTATCGGCGCTCAATCGTTTTGCAGCAAGGTCAAATGAGGCAAAAGTGCGTGTGCTGGGTTCATGAAACCAGTGAACAACTACCCTCCCTTGAAGTAGGGGAACCTTTTTAATCCCTGTGCTTCGGGACATTACTTCGAGGAAAGGAGGAACCATATCCAGTATAGATATAATCTCATCCCGGGTTAAGAACTGCAATCCCAACAAATCTTTATGCTTCCATATCTTCAAGGCAGGATGGTCTGCACTAAATATCTGCTCTTTGGGGGGTGTTTCTTTCAATATGGGTTTAGGTTTATTTTCATGCTCTTCAATAATGACCATGTCCTTCCCATCAGTTTCCTTTAGCCATACAGAAATCCATAAGTTTGAAGGAATGGATTCAACGGTAGGTCTCCATGCACAATAAGAAGGCTGAATGGGGATTTCTCTTCCTCCACGGTCAATCAAACATGCCAGTAATATTTTTTTGGGTCTACCATAATACATGATTTCGTCCATGGCGGCTCGTATGGTTCTACCTGCGGCAAGGACATCATCTACCAGTATAATCGTTTTCTGGTTAATATCGAATGGGATATAAGTTGTTCCATGGGCTTGTGCAGCCCCTTTACCTATTCTCAAATCATCACGAAATAATGTGGTGGATACGGCACCTACTGGTGGTAATACTTTGCAAATTTTGAATATCTCCTGAGCAATTCGTTGGGCTAATGGATAACCCCTACGCAAAATCCCTATAAAAGCCAGTTCTTCTACCTCATTATCATTAATTATCTGCTGTGCTAATAGATGTATCAAATCTTTCATTATATTTTCGTTAAATAATATTGTCCCCGCTTTAATATCAGAAAATTCAGCCACCATATTTCGTGCCTTTTCCATTCTATTGATAATTATATTTGATAAATTTTACCAATGAGTGGGTGTAACTTCCAAATAAAAAGGGTAAAAATTTTAATCTTCGGGTTTTTCGCCTGCGGGTGCCATTTTAACTATTCGCGGATAAAACATCGCCAGAGGCACAACAAGGTCCTCTTGTTCCTTCATAACTTTATGAATATCTTTATATACAAGTGGAATTTCATCTATCCCTGCGGTAATGACAGACACCTTGCGTTCTTTAAGTAAGTCTTCCACCTTTTTCCAGGAAAGGGTCTTTTTGGCTTGTGAGCGGCTCATTAACCTACCTGCACCATGGGCTGCGGAACGCAAGGCCGCCTCATTTCCTAATCCTTTAACAATAAAACCAGGACTTGCCATGGAACCGGGCACAATTCCCAATTGCCCTTTTTCGGCGGGTGTTGCTCCTTTGCGATGGACGATAACTTCTCTACCGTCATGTTTTTCCTTCCATGCAAAATTGTGATGATTCTCTAAACTCCATAGGACAGGAACACCTAAATTTCTACTTATGTGAGTATGTATACATTCATGGTTGGCTTGTGCATACTTGCCCATGAGTTGCATGGCTTCCCAGTATTCGTGGCCAGCAGAATCTGTTAAAGATAACCATGCTAAATGTTGTAACGGATGAGGAAGTTTTTGATGTTTTTGTCTTGCTATTTTACTGTAATATTCGCAAACCAGAGCCCCTGTTCCACGACTTCCACTGTGAGATAGCAAGGCGAAATAAGTGCCCCTGGGTAGAGGTAGTTCATCTGTCATGATTTCTAAAATTCCAAATTCTACAAAATGATTTCCGCTCCCACTTGTGCCTAACTGGTCCCATGCCTTGTCCTTATTCTCTTTTGTAATAGGCGAAATATTCCAATTCAAGTCCATAACAGGATGTTGTCTATGTGGTTTGAAGGTTGAACCTACACCGAACCGTGTTTCCTGCTCAATGGCTCTTTTTAATCGAGATGGGTCATCATCAATGAGTTTAGGTGGTAAATCAAGTATACTTATTTTTACTCGACACGCAATATCCACTCCCACAGCATAAGGAATAACAGCATTATCTGTGGCTAAAACACCACCAATGGGCAACCCATAACCTACATGGGCGTCAGGCATTAATGCACCTCGAACAGAAACAGGAAGAGAACAAGCATTTACAATTTGTTGGATAGACTCTGGGTCAATATCAGTACCCCAAATCTTAAACGGTG
This sequence comes from uncultured Nitrospirales bacterium, assembly GCA_964549105.1. GTDB lineage: Bacteria > Hydrogenedentota > Hydrogenedentia > Hydrogenedentales > Hydrogenedentaceae > Hydrogenedens. Next base: position 194,791 of record CAZJTZ010000001.1, on the reverse strand, counting down.
CTTTTGTTTCAGAAATTTGCTGATAGTCGAAGTGCTTTTCTGTTATTCTTTCTCGAACCGTTTCCGGGCTTTTCTCGTGGAGGATGCGAGCCAATTCACCCCAAAGCGAATCCTGAACGAAAGCAGCAGGATTACGAATAACCACCCGCAGCATCCGTTTAGCCTCCTTTTTAGAAAAGCCTTCCTTCACTGCTTTGTTGAATATTTGTAAAGCAATTTCACGAGCCGCTGCCGATGTATATCCTATTTGAATTAATTCCTTTTCCTTCATTATTTATTATTCCTAAAAATGTTTAATTTATTAATGATAGAAAGGTTGAGAATATTACGCAAGGTGTTCTTTAAGATAAAGTTGTAATAATTCTTCGTGGGCTGTGAAAGGGAGCGAAGGTAGTTGGTCGTGCTTGAAAAACTTTGCTTCTGATACATCACTTCCCGCTTTAATTTTTCCATCCCATTCTTCAATGACAAAACCAAGGACTAAAATCGTTCCTGCTGTTTTGCTTGATTGAGCAGAAGCACCTAATAATCGTATTTGTTTCGCCACAATCCCTGTCTCTTCAAGGAGTTCTCGTGATGCGGATTCTTCTGTTGTCTCGCCTAATTCCATATATCCTCCAGGAAATGTCCACTCACCAAATGCAGGATGAATTGCCCTTTTTGTTAATAAAAGGTCACTCCCATTACTTGTTACAAAGCAGCATGTTGCTGGTGTAGGATTGTGATAATAAAATCGGCTACATAAACGGCAATAGGGACGCATTTGTTCCCCATCGTTCTCCAGCATAAGTTCCTCACCGCATTCAGCACAAAATCGCCATGGAAACGGTTCAAAAGAATTTATCGGCATTTAACATTACCTTTATATTTATCAATTTTTTTGTTTATACTTATATCATATTATATGTATTCTACTATTTTGCTATTGTTATGTGAGTTGTTTTCCCAATAATAAAGGAGATTGCAAATGAAACATGAATTAAGTAAATTGAAACCATTAATGATGCTGACATCACTCTTCTTAATTATATTATCAATATATTCAGAGCCGATTGATTGGAAAGTCCTACCTAAGACAAATATTCCTTTTAATCCCTCAGAAATGATGAAGCAATATTTGAACACAGAAGCAATTGCTCTCTTAAAGTCTCATGAGGAGAACCCTGACCGTTTTCCTGGAAAAGACAATATAGAAACCTATAAGAAGGAAAGAAGGGAACTATATTGGAATTTGTTGGGTGGCAAACCTTCTTTGACACCGCTCAATCCCGTTATTGTTCGCAAAGAGACAAAGCCTACTTATAGATATGAAGTGCTTTATTACGAAAGTTTACCTAACTTCTTTGTCCCTGCTGTTTTATTCCTTCCCCTTTCTCAACCGCCTTATCCAGGTGTAATTCTTCCTTGTGGGCATTCATTAGAAGCCAAAGGTAGTCCTGATTATCAGAGATTAGGTATTTTATTAGCCGAAAATGGGATAGCAGCGTTAATATACGACCCACCTGGACAGGGTGAATGTATTACCTTTGTTAAGGAAGATGGTAAACCTGAATTTTGGGGAACTACGGAACATACAGTTGTTGGCTTAGGATGTATCCTTTTAGGGTCAAATTATGCCAAATACGAGATATGGAATGGCATAAGAGCCCTTGATTATTTAGAGACGAGGGAAGACATTAAAAAAGAAAAATTTGGTTGCTCAGGCTGTTCGGGAGGAGGGACTCAAACTACTTATCTCATGGCTCTGGAACCCCGAATTTATGCTGCGGCACCTTCCTGTTATTTAACCTCCTGTGAAAGGTTGCTAAATACTATTGGCCCGCAAGACGCCGAACAAAATATTTTTTCGCAAATAAAATATGGCTATGACCATTCTGATTATATTTTTATGCACGCCCCCAATCCTATTTTAGTCTGTTGTGCTACGCGAGATTTTTTTGATATTTCTGGGACCTGGGACACTTTTCGTGAAGCAAAAAGGCTTTATTCAAAATTAGGGGTAAATCAACTCTGCGATTTGATTGAGGTGGACGCTGAACATGGACTTGGTAAAGAATTTTGCGAAGAGATTACAGAAAAAATGCTTTTATGGTTAGAAGGTATCAATAAAGAGGTTGAGGGACAAATAAATGACGCAGAACTTCTAACCAAGGAAGAATATCAAGTCTGCAAGAGTGGAAATGTTAATGAAATACCCAATGCTACAAATATTGTCAGTATAAATCAAGAGAAAGAGAAGGAATATGCAAAAATTAGGGAGAGTCGTTGGAACTCATTTTCCTTAACAGAGAAACAGTCAAAGGTCAGAGAGATTATCAATGTTGCAGATTTTAATTCTACGCCTGAACCTGTTGCTGATGAGTTAGAGAGGGTAGACTCAAAACCAATCCCTGAGGCAAAGTCAATTATTCCCTTCATAATTAAGCCCGAAGAAAATATTGTTTTACCTGGTTTTCTGTTTGAATCAGAACAGCCTGTTACCAGTGTGATTATCTATACACATCCAGAAGGAAAGGAATATGACCCAAATCGCATTCAGGACTACTTGAAGAAGGGAGTATATGTCTGTGCTGTGGATTTACGAGGGACAGGAGAGACTGCTCCTATTCACAGTAAAAATGATATGAGCAAAATCGTGGGTCAAGGCTGGGAAGATTTCTTTGGTGCGTATTTGATGGGTAAATCCTATGTTGGTATGCGAGTTTCCGATTATTTCGCTACTATCAAATATTTGAAAAAGAAGTATGGCAATGAGGTGCAGATAGGGATTGATGCCACAGGGATTCTTTGTGTTCCTGCTATACATGTTGCTTATTTACTTTTGCCGCAGAGTATTGAATTGAATTTAACAGGACTTATCAGTTGGAGCGAAATGATAGAGAACCCGCGTATTCAAGGGCAGATAACCAGTGCTGTTCATGGTGTATTGCAGGAGTATGATATTCCACAACTGTTGTCAGAATTCCCTGATGGTAAAGTGACAGTTCAAAAGACTGTGCCACCTACCTTTTAGGAAGTAATATATTAATGTTGTTGGACATTGTATTAGTAATTTATGCAAATGTATTTATTTTTTCTTCTCCACAATTGGACTTGACGGAGGAGCATAATTCCGATAATATGGCTAAGGTAAAAGAAGAGGAAATAGTTTCTTTAGAGTCAAATAAATTCGAAAATAGTCGTTGGTTCTGGTTTGTAAACCTGATGAATCCTTATCTCGACCTGGAAGAAAAAGAACGACCTGTTAAAGAACTATTTGACCCAATTATGAGTTTTATTGCTCCAGAACAAAAACCGGTTAAAACGGTAAACGATTATCAAGATGATTTTTTGATTTGGGCGCCTTATGTAGGAGTTGGCTATCAAATAAATCGCAAGTGGGCAGTAACTGTTCAAGGAGGTGGAGAAGGAGGAATACTTCGGACCAAACAAACCCACCCTTCTATATTCTTAATGCCATTACATACAGATTTTGTGATACAGTGCGGTGATTTATATTGTGGGACAAGTGCTTATTATTCTCCCTGGGGCTCGCCTGAACATCGGAAGTTTAGTAATTGGAAAGAACGAGTGAAATCTGCCCGTCCATATATTTCTATGTCTCTTGTTTATACTTATCTTACTTATGACACAAAAGTAAAAGCAAAGATTTTACCCCTTTTACCTATTGTTGATATAAGTCCTTCTGAAACCTGGCATACAGTTAATCTGGATACCAACATCGGTCTTGAAATACCTTTGAACGAGCGAGATGAAATTTTATTTTCTTTTGGAGGTTCAGTTGCCCCTCTTATTGAAGATAACAATTTTTCCTTTTCAATACAATTCAAAAGGTTTCTACACAAGAAAAAGCAGAATAAGTAAGGTGTTTAAAGGCTTTGATGACTACACTCTTTAATTCAAGATGAGTTCTGCGATGAATTCTTGTCCTGTGGGCTTTTTTAAGACAAAACCTAATTTGGCACATACTCGTAACATAGAGCGATTTTCAGGCAGGATTGTTCCATATACCCGGTGTACGCCTTCTGCTCTGGAAATTTGTATAAGTCGTCGCAACATCTCTGTTCCTAATCCACGCCCTTGATAAAGGTCGCTAATCATTAAAGCGAATTCTGCGTCTGTTGTGCCGTGTATCTTTACTATCCTGCCAACCCCAAGTATTGAACTCTCTCCTGTTTCCTTATCCTTTTTTACTGCAATTAAAGCAATGCTACGGTCATAATCTATAAAACAGAGTTCAGTCAGTCGTTCATGTTGAGTCCGAACATGTAGTGGTTGCAACTGAAAATAACGGAAGTAAATCGTATTATCACTTAGCGTCTCATGAAACCGAATCATAAGTGCTTCATCTTCAGGACGAATGGGACGAAGTATGATTTCATCACCTTTCCGCGATGTCCAACTGTATGTGTATTCATTAGGATAAGGGCGAATTGCTAATTTGGGAAGGGTATCTATGGGCGTATCGAGAGGGTAAAGTGAAATAGAAGCGTTTAAGGCTACAATTCGTTTTGGAGATATAACAATTGGATTTATCTCCATCTTTTGTATTAGTCGGTATTCACAAATCATATAACTTAACTGGACAAGTAAGTCCTCCAATTTTTCAATCTGGAATCCTTTACATATTTTCTCTGCTTTCAGTGCTTTGTAGATTTCTGTTCCTTCAACCATTCTACGGGATAAGGTTGTATTTAATGGAGGTAATCCTATTGCACGGTCTTCAAATATAGAGAACATCTTACCCCCTGAACCAAAATAGATATAGGGACCAAATAATGGGTCAATATTGCTTCCAATACAAATTTCAATTCCATCCTGTGGGACTAATGGCTGAACGGCAATACCCGGGAAGGCACATACCTCTTTGCCATTAGTTACGAAGTTAATCAAAGTATGGAATGCTTTTCTGACAGCATCTTCATCATGTAAATTTAATAGAACACCGCCTGGGTCCCTATGAATTTTTTCTGAAAGAAAAACTCGTTGTAGCACTACAGGATAGCCAATATGCTTTGCAATATGCACGGCTTCTGTTTCGTCATGAGCAATATGTGTTTCAATCAGATTGATACCATACGCGGACAGAGCATCTCTGGTTGCAGATGGAGGCAAAACCCTTTGTCCCTGGCGTATTGCATATTCGATTGTAGTTTTTGCAAGCAGTCTTTGGGATACATGTTCACTTGTCTCTTCATGAGCACTTGGTGTTTCATACAAACCTTTTAATTGATAAGAATAATGCCACATGGAATGGAAAACTCTTGCTGCCATATCAGGATAATCAAATGTAGGTATTCCCTCATTATTTAACACTTGCTGCCCTTCTTCGACTTTGTAGCCTCCCATCCAACTTGCGAGAATGGGCTTCTTAAATGGATTGGATACCTTTACTAGCTCTTCTGCCGTTTCTAATGGTTTAGTCATGACTTGCGGCGTTAAAATAACCAGCAAACCATCTACATTCTTATCTTTTAAAACAATTTCTGCAGATTGGGCATACTGCTTAGGCCCGGCATTAGCTAATAAATCAACAGGATTATTGTGATTCCAATAGGTAGGTAATATCTGGTTTAATTCGTTTATTGTTGTTTCACTAATCGTTGCTATTTTTCCACCTGAAGAAACAAGAGCATCTGTGGCAAGTATGCTTGGTCCTGCTGCATTACTGATAATGGCAAGACGGTCTCCTCTGGGTTGTGGCTGTTTCCCTAAAACAATAGCCATGCCGAATAATTGTTGAATGTTATCAACACGAAACACGCCACATCGCTTTAAAGCCGCAGAAAAAACTTCGTCATTGCAATACTCTTCATTTGCATAATAAGGTGTATTTCGGGCTACTTCCGCCCCTAACTCTGTCCTGCCGCCTTTTAACAAAATGATAGGTTTATGCAAAGCCACTTCGCGTACTGCTGAAATGAAAGAACGGACATCTCCAAGTGCTTGCATATAAATAACTATACTTTTTGTATTCGGGTCATCGCCGAGATAATAAATTAAATCTGCCCAACCTACATCTACCATCGTTCCAAAGGACACAAACTTGCTAAAACCAACCTTTACCCGAAAACTCCAATCCAGAATTGCCGCGCCTACGGCACCACTTTGTGTTAAAAATCCCACTGTTCCCTTTTCTGCAAGATATGGTGCAAATGCAGAATTCAAGCCAATAATAGGGTTCATTATCCCTAAACTATTCGGACCAATAACTCGTATTCTGTTAGGATAAATAATTCGCCGTATTTCTTCTTCCAATGCCTTTCCTGCTTCACCTGTCTCACTAAAACCTGCAGATAGGATAAGGCATCCTTTAACAGAACTATCTATACATTCTTGAATGATACCGGGCACGGTTGGAGCAGGAGTGATTATCACCGCTAAATCTATCGGTTCAGGAATAGATTTAATATCCGGATAGGCTAGCATCCCCAGAACTTGATGACGATTCGGATTTACAGCATAAACCGTTCCCCCAAAGGGACTGCTGATAAGATTCCATAGAAGTGTCCTACCAATGCTATCTATTTTATCTGTTGCACCTATGACTGCAACAGTACGAGGTATAAAAAATGAATCAAATGGGTGTCGAATATCTTCATCAGCCGGTACGACTTGTATCGCCATATTTATTCTTCCTAAATTAAAAAACTCGCTATCACTAATATTGTATGGTATGGATACTCCTTATTTAAATTAAGATATAGAAGAAACTTTAATTAACTCAAAAATTTTTTTGAAAATATTTATAAATGAAAGTATTTCACAGTTTGAAATCTAGTAGAAGTATGTTTTACATTAAAAGAAGTTGTAAATTCTGTGAGCATGGGCTTACAGAAAAAATTTAACCCGTATCGAGGGAGGTTATAACTATGTCCCAGATAGCAGAATTTTTTAATCAAATTCCATCTAAAATCGAACCTACAAAAATCAAAGGGATGAATGTAACATACCAGTTCGTCGTTACTGGAGATGATGGGGGAGAGTGGGCAGTCGCTATTAACGATGGTCAGGTTTCTGTAAATCAAGGAAAAGCAGAAAAATCCAATATTACATTAACAATTTCTGCAAGTGATTTTCTTGATTTAGTGGCTGGGAAACTAAACGGTCAGACAGCATTCTTGACAGGCAAACTAAAGATTCAAGGAGATATGACCCTTGCATTAAAATTACAGTCCATTTTTAATCTGGGCTAAATCCTTTTTAGGCAGGAAATACTTAACGGTAAGTATTTCCTGCCAGGTATCGTATGTCTAAGGCAAAGAAAATATATTTCCTTTATATAGTTATTTTTACCATTATCTTTCTAATGCAGTGTAAGAAAAATAGTGCCCCTGCTTTTTCTGAGCATACATATTCTATTGATAAAATCCCTGTCTTTATTCAGCAACTTACTCCTAATAGTTCAGAACTAAAAAGAATAAAGGTAATCCTTTTTGTAAAAGAAGATGAAGACCTGGAACAGATTAAGTCTGTTTTTGAAGATTTTTTATATAACGGATATGAAATTGCTATTTTAAAAGCAGATTGGGGAACCATTCTGAATACGACATTAAATTCTTCCGAACAAAGGGGAAATATTAATTCAACATGTGTTTTGATTAAATCTTTGCTTGAAAAAGATGAAAAAAGTATTATAATGATGACAGATGAGTTGGCATGTGTATCCTATTGTTTGCAAACAGATACAAATTGTTCTGAAGGCTTAATATTAATTTCCCCTTATTGCAATAATGAAAATTTAATCACAAACAGTAATCTTACAGAATTGTTTTATTTCCCTACCTTAATTGTAGTGGGTGAGAACGATGAAAAATCATATAACTTCTCTTTACAGTTATACCAGAAAAATCGTTCTTTTTGTGAATTAAGGTCATACCCCACAGATGAGCATAGTTTTAATTTACTCTATTCATCCATGCACGCGAGAGAACAGATTAAACTTTGGATAGAAACTATTACAAAAAAACAGAATTAATCCGCTCTATTATGAAAGAACAACGAAGTCGTATCCGTTTATCCTATTATTTTGTAATTATAGGATTTGTGTATTTTTTACCTTACTTTGCTATAGGACAGGAACAATTTCACACAGATTTTATTATAAATAGAGGCACAATTTTAATAAACTCAGGAAACAGTGACATATTAAACTCGTTCTTTCTTGTAGATACAGGTGTTTCAGTCCCAGTATTTGATAAAAATTTTACAAGTATTATTAATAAAGAAAAACAATATTCAGGTGATAATGTTGTGTTGGATAATCAAAAATTAAATATTTCAACTATCCCTGATTATCAAGGAAAGGTGCTGTTATCAGACTTATCAAAAATATCAAAGAATATGGGCGTTCTCATCAATGGAATAGTTCCACTCCATTATCCTGGTTATGAAATATATATAGACTTTGGAAACAAAAGGATTGTGTGGCAATTAATATCTCCCCAAAGAACAATAAAGACTAAAGATATGCTATGTGAAAGGCTTTATTTTTCGGCAGAGCAGCCCTGTCCTAAAGTTTCAATTACCCTGAACACAAAAATAGCAGCCGTTGCCAATATAGACCTGGCGAAAAGTGAATACATAGTTGTTCCTATGGGTTTTTCAAATGAACAAGGTTTAATTACAGAAAAGAATAAAATTGCCCATTTTTATGGGGGAAAGGCAGTTCAATATTTTCGTCTGACTTCATTAAAAATAGGAAATCAAAAGTTTGACAACTTGCTATCCGTTTCGGTACCCGGCGAAAAAGACATAAGTTTAGGGACTCGTTTTTTGCGTCAATTTGTTATGTATCTCAACTATGAAGGGGCCAAAGTTTGTTTTTTAAAGGGAAATATCGTTCCAGAAGAAAAATGGATAGGAACAGGGATATTACTTGACTATTGCGATGAGAAGGGTTGGGTTATTGGCGTTGTAGAAGATTCTCCTGCATGGAAGGAAGGAAACTTAAAAGGTGGTGAAACCTTGCTAAAAATAAACGAATGGGAGATTAAAGGATTAAGTGCAGAACAGATTATAAATTTGTTGAACCCGTCTTCTGGGACAGAAATTGAATGCACTTTCCTCGATTTATCAAAACAAATCAGAACTATTACTTTAAGTTCAGAAGAAATACTATAAATCCAGAATGTAGGAATAGAATGTTTTATTATCAATAATCTTAATTTTGTAAGTTGAAATAGGAAATGTTTTGTTGATAATTGTCCTATCTAATTTAGTGGTTTTTACAATAATTGATTTAAGGATATATGTATTCTGATGCTAATAAAAAAATAAGGTATCAGTAGGGGAAACCGCCACCTTTATAGAATTTCGTGCTCTGAGGGGTCAAAACACAAAAGGGTAGCAGAGCTGCGGAGAAGCGGAAGAGAGGATTCCCGGCCGGGGTAAACCGGGATATCAGTTATTCCGGAGAGAGAGATATGCGCTGCAGTGGTAATGGGAGGACAACCACTGGCAGCATTTTATGTGCTTCACTATGTGTTGGATTCAATTGGACCTTGATGTGTGTAGTAGCATAGGGAACACATTCACAGCTCTGCCACCAACATTATTAATATACCATAAGTTTGATAAAAGTTTCAACTATTTCTCTATTATTAAGGATATAGTATATAGAGTTAAAGGTGATATATGTAAATAACTTATTACCAACAAGTTATAAAAATATATGCTAAATGTATAAAAAGGATAAAAAAATTATAAAATTATTTTGTAAAAAAGTTAGTTATAAATAGTTTGAACTGTGAATAAATGGAAATCAAAATCTGAGAAATCTTCTATTTATTATTAACACTTTTCTTTATGCCATTAATAACGGATTCTAAAATCTTTATTCTGGCAAATAGTTTATCGTTTCCTTCAACAATTGTCCATGGAGCATACACAGTAGAAGTCCTATCAATCATATCGGATACGGCTTCTTCATACTCTTTCCATCTTGCCCTATTTCGCCAATCTTCTTCTGTAATTTTCCACTGTTTATATGGGTTCGATTGCCGTTCCTCAAATCTTCGTAATTGTTCTTCAGGGGAGATATGTAGCCAGAATTTAATCATAATGGCTCCCCATTTTACCAATTGAAGTTCAAACTCGTTTATTTCACTGTAAGCACGCATCCATTCTTCGGGTTTTGCGAATCCTTCAATTCTTTCAACCAAAACTCTACCATACCAGGAGCGGTCATATATGGTGAAATGCCCTGCTTTGGGTAAGGCTTTCCAGAAACGCCATAGATGATGATGCCTTTTCTCTTCTCCCTGAGGTGCACCTATAGGGATTACTTCATATCCTCTTGGGTCTAATTCACGCACCAACCTCTTAATAGCCCCTCCCTTTCCAGACGCATCCCAACCTTCAAACATTATTACAACCGGTACCCTTTCCTTAAAACATAGGAACTGTAATCTTTTAAGTTCTTTCTGATATTTAGGTAGTAATTTTTCATATTGTTCCCGTGATACCGATTTTGACAGGTCAACCTCTTTTAAGGGTTCTGTGTCTTTTGAGGCTAATGTGTATTTAGTTGTTTCCAATCCCTTTTTTAAGACATTATCCCAGTGAGACAGAAGAATATCCCCTGCTTCTGAAATACAAAATCGCTTATCTGTTGCGGGAATAATATACCATGGGGCAATGTCTGTATTTGTTTCTTCCAGCATAATATCCGTAATTTTATAAAGTTCACCATATAATTTAAGCAATTCTTTGTTTTCGCCCTGAGTTCGCCACTTAAAAGCAGGGTCTTTCTCAAGTTTCTCAAATCGTTTCTTTTGTTCCTTCTGTGAGATATGCAAAAACAATTTGATAAGTATCGTGCCATCTTCTATAAGTTGTCTTTCAAAGGTCTTAAGTTCTTGCAATTCTGCACAAATCTTTGAAATACTCCATTTTTCCTTTTGTGCTTTTAATACGATATGCCAATACCAACTATGATTAAAGAACGCAATATCTCCATAAGGCGGCAATTTATTCCAAAACCGCCATAAGTAAGGATGTAACTTTTCTTCTCGATTGGGCTTTGTAATGTTATGAACCCAATAGCCTCGTGGGTCGAGATTCAATAGCAAACGATTTAATAATGTTCCTTTTCCAGAGGTATCCCATCCTTCGATTAATACAACCGTAGGTATTCCTTTTTGCCTCAATTCCCTTTGACAATTTCCAAAGGTGAATGTCCATGGTTGGATATGTTCATCAAATTGTTCTTTTGAAAGACGAGAATCAAGATTAACAGTGTCTAACATAAATAGTTTATTCCTAAACTCGTAAAATCAATCTAATCTAAAACTTTTATAAACTTGTCAGAAATACTATTTCCTTTTTCATCTGTAAGTCGTAAAGTAAATCCCCAAAACCTTTTATTATTTGTTACTTTTGTTAAAATTCTGTATACCCCGGGTTCAAGAGATACAGGAAGTATGACTTTATCCGGTACTACGGAAGATTCTCCAAAGTAGTCATAAATTAAATTGCTTTCTGTCCCTTTTATTAGCCATACTTTGACTGCATCGTTGAATCCAAATCTTATCTGTGCAGAGGTAGATTGAGAAACTTCAAAGGTGCATGTAGCATATCCACACGATTCTTCCTGAGGCCCAAAAACATCAATAAAGTTAATTGATAATTTGTTCGGTTTAAGTGAGACGGTTTTCCAATCGTTAAAGTTCAAATCGGTTTCAGGACTGAATATTTGCTTATGGGTTTCCTCAAAATTTCCAGAATGGAATGGACCTGCAACTTTCCACTTGGTTATTGGATGGAATATTGCTTGAAAGTCTACCTCCTCTCCGTTTAAATACTTTTCTCCTATTTTCCAGAAAATATCATATTGATTTTCATATTTGTCAATAGGCACAGTTTGAAATCGAGGATTATCATAAGGGTCCGCAGGAAATAGAACTAATGCAAAACCTATTTTTTTCTGTAATGAGTCAAAGTCCCTTTCTCTTAACAATTTAATACTATCTTGCAAGAATGGGTCTGTTATTTTCTTTTTTTCTTTTAACACATCTAAAAATTTTTGTAAAGGTTCAGTAGATTCAAATGACTCAGACTGACGACCTAATAATTGTTCATAACAGTTGTGGCTATAAATCCAGTTATATCCTGGCGATGTAGCAATATGCAAAGCGTATATCTCTTTTAATTCATCTACCGTGTAGCCTGGTTTATGACCACTATCATAGTCAAATCCGAAGGGCCATATTCCTGGTGCAACTGAACACTTTTCTTTCCAATACTTTTTTGCTTGTGGTGATAAATAGGTCAAAAATATCTGGTCAATACCAGCGATATATGCCAAAACTTCCTTCGGATTTTTTAGACGATAAGTATGCTCAATGCAATAATGAAGTCCACCCGCAGCATGTTTTTTAGCCAATTCCTCAATCCATGTTAACTGAATAATGAGACCAAGATTTGGACCCTGCTCGGGAAATGTAAGAAATACCATATCCGGAAATACAGAATATACCGTATTAATGATATCAGCACTTCGTTCTCTTACCTTCTTTACAAGGTCTTTTCGGGTGTAAGCGTCATATTTGTATCCCTCCCAATCAAAATTATACTGTTCACCAATGTATTCAATATCAATAGCAAATCCTGTGCAACCCGTCTGTTTAGCAAAAATTCCAAATTGTCGGAAGTTATGTAGAACATTTTCCCATTGAATATCATTGAACCAGTCCAGATGATGGTCAAAAGAAATTTTTAAGTAAGTTTCCATTCCCAGACTTTTGCAAAGGGTATTGGCTTGAGATGCTTTTTGGAATGTTTCATCATCTTTTCCTATAGTCCATGGTTTTTTATCCGTAGCCCAGATATTATCGCTCCATTCACGGGCAACATAATCGAGGAAAAAGGCATCAACTCCCTGTTCCTTCCATCTTTGCGCATCATTTAATATCTGGTCTGGTGACGCAGAGAATAGAATCGTTTTGGGGAAGGTAGAGGCATTTGCATTTATATCCAGTTGCTGAAAAGAAAAGCATTGTATAGTGGTGATACACAAAAAGGAAAAGAAAAACATAAAATATCCCTTTCAAAAAAAATTATGTTATTTTTTTATAGATGTATTATTACATAATTTAGTATTAATCAAATAAATTTCAATAAATGCAAATCATTTTATTTCGCTAAAATATTAGAGAATTGTTATCGTTTGTTTAAAAGGACAATTTTAAAATAGTAAGAAGCATATCTGAAACTACAAAAGGTAAATTTGACACAAGAGATATATTTAAAACAAAGAGTTGAAGGGTTGTTCTTTTTAATCAAAATTAAAAAATTGGAAGTGTTATAGCGCTCGTATCATTTAAAACTGGAAAATACAAGTTCCTACATTTATGAATTATTTGTAATTTATATAGTTTTTTACAGGATAAGTCGTTGAAAGGAGTCTGTCCCATAAGTTAAAATACACTATATACAAATTCGTATTTTTTTTAAAATATAGAGGCAAAAAAATATTAAAATAGGATATAAAATTACAAGAATGAAAGAACAGTCTGAAAGAGCAGTAGAAGAATTAAAACTTCTTCTGGAAATAAGTGAAATATTAGACCGTAGTTATGACCTTCGTGAAGAACTTTATCCTGTATTACAGGCGATTTCAAATCATACAGGAATGTTGCGAGGCACTATAACCTTGCTTGACAAAGACAAAGGAGAATTACAAATTGAAGCCGCTTATGGTCTTTCCAGTGAGGAGTCAGAACGAGGTGTTTATAAAGTAGGGGAGGGAATCATCGGCAAAGTGACTCAAATGGGGAGACCCATGATAATACCCAAAGTATCTGTTGAACCTATGTTCCTTAATAAAACAGGTTCAAGAAAAAATTTGCAAAAAGAGGAGATATCCTATATATGTGTTCCTATTAAAGTGGAGAATCTGGTTTTAGGGACTTTAAGTGCTGACCGGATTTATTCTAATGATGTGTCGTTAGATGAGGACTTACGAGTTTTGACTATTATCGCGTCTATGATAGCACGAGCAGTTCGGTTAAGAATGAGAAATGAACAAGAAAGAAAAACCCTGCTACTTGAAAATACACGGCTTCAGGAGGAACTAAAAAGGAAATTTCATCCTTCCAATATGATTGGTAGTTCTGGAGTTATGCAGCAGGTATATAATCTAATTCAACAGGTATCTATGACCGATGCCACGGTTCTTATCCGAGGTGAAAGTGGAACAGGAAAAGAATTGGTAGCCTATGCAATACATTTTAATAGTCATCGAGCAACGGGTCCTTTTATAAAAGTGAATTGTGCAGCACTGCCTGAATCTGTTGTTGAAAGTGAACTCTTTGGACATGAACGAGGTGCTTTTACAGGTGCATATCAGCAGAGGAAAGGGAGGTTTGAAATGGCTCATGGTGGAACGATATTTTTAGATGAAATTGGCGATTTGCCTTTAACCATTCAAGCAAAGTTGCTTCGTGTATTACAAGATAAAACATTAGAACGAGTAGGGGGCACAGAAACGGTTCGGGTTAATGTCCGAATTATTGCTGCAACCAATCGCGACCTGGAGAAATTTGTTGAAGAGGAAAAGTTTCGAGAGGATTTATATTATCGCTTAAATGTGTTTCCGATTTTTGTTCCTCCCTTACGCGAGCGGAAAACAGATATATTAGAATTAGCCAATTATTTTGTGGAAAAATATAGTCGGGAAAACAACAAATATGTCCGTCGAATTTCTACCCCTGCTATTGATATGCTTATAAGTTATCATTGGCCCGGGAATGTGCGTGAGTTAGAAAATATTATTGAGCGTGCTGTGATTTTAACAACAGATGATGTAATACACGGCCATCATTTGCCGCCTACCCTTCAAACGGCAGAGGCTTCCAACACAGTAATGAAAGGAAAACTGGAAGAAACTCTTGAACGCGTGGAAAGGGAGATGATAATTGAAGCATTGAAAAATGCGAAAGGGAACAAGGCAAAAGCAGCGAGAGAATTGGGAATTACAGAACGAATAATGGGTTTGCGCGTGGAAAAATTAGGAATCAACCCAACACAATATAAACCACAAAGGGCAGCTCGTTCATTAAAAATATAATAAACTGAAAAGGTGAATGATTATGACGAATGAATTTAGAGGGACTACAATTATTGCAGTTCGACGAAATGGAACAGTAGCCATTGCAGGCGACGGCCAGGTTACATTAGGCGAAACCATTGTGAAAGGAACCGCAACAAAAATAAGGAGATTATATGGCGGAAAAGTTCTTGCTGGTTTTGCTGGTTCTGTTTCAGATGCCTTTGCGTTGTTTGAACGATTTGAAGGAAAACTGGAAGAATACCGGGGAAGTTTAACTCGTTCTGCTGTTGAGTTAGGAAAATTATGGAGAACAGATAAATATTTAAGACAATTAAATGCAATGCTTATTGTTTGTAGTAAAGAAGAAATTCTGTTGGTATCAGGGACGGGAGAAATTATAGAACCCGATGATGATATTCTTACTATCGGGTCAGGTTCGGGTTTTGCATTAGCAGCAGCACGCGCTTTAATGAAGTACACAAATTTGTCGGCGGAGGAGATTGCAACTGAAGCATTAAAACTTGCTTCACAAATTTGTATTTACACAAATGAAAATATAACTGTTGAAACTTTATAACTTTTTATTAAAAATTTTTTTGTGTTTAAAATTATTTAATATAGAATTGTTCTAAGACCCTTATAAATTGAGGCTGAAATCATTTTTGTAAAAATACTAAAAAAAAATTTGCGTTTTAAATATATTTTTGTTCATTATCAAGTAAGTTATAATTGAATAGTTAAGAAGAGGGAAGTTCAATGACCAGTCGTCATTGAAGAATCTTTCCTCTTAACATAAAAGTCACAGGAGATAAAACATGGCCGCTGCAAAGAAGCCCGCTGCAAAAAAAACCGCTGCAAAGAAACCTGCTGCAAAGAAACCTGCAGCAAAGAAGCCGGCAGCAAAGAAGCCGGCAGCAAAAGAACTGGCAGCAAAAGAACTGGCTGCAAAAGAACCTGCAGCAAAGAAGCCGGCAGCAAAGAAACCGGCAGCAAAGAAACCGGCAGCAAAGAAAAAGTAGTTTAAAATGTGATGTGTATAATCATCACAAAGCAGTTACTTTTAAATGGCCTACAATTGAATAGATTGTAGGCCATCTTCATTTTTGTTTAATAAAAAAATGTGATTTGAGAAGAGACCTTTCTATGTTTGAACCAAAATATAAAAAAATACTTGAAAGATGTTTATCTGATGCTATTCAAAATTCGGCTCCGGGTGCGGTTGCCTATCTGGGTAAAAATAATGAAAGATTATTTTTTGGCTCCGTTGGAAAATGTGCATTAATTCCAATAGAAGAGGATATGCAAAAAGAAACCCTTTTTGACCTTGCATCTTTAACAAAAGTTATTGCCACAACAACGGCGATTTTACTTCTGTATCAACAGGGCAAACTGAGATTAGATGACCCTGTTTATAACTATATCCCTGTTCCTCTTTTTCGCAATTTCACTATTAGACACCTATTATCCCACAGTTCAGGATTGATTGGATATGAATGGTATAGAGAAATTTATTCTCTTGAAGATATTATTATCAATCTATCTAAAACGCAACTATTGTTTGAACCAGGCACAAATCATTTATATTCTGATTTTGGGTTTATGATTCTTGGATACATTGTTGAAATAATTTCTGGAATTGGCCTTGACCAATATTGCAAAAGAAATATTTTTTTGCCGTTGAGCATGAATACAACTTTTTTCTGTGTTCCTGAAGAATATAAAAACAAGTGTGCACCCACAGAAAAATGCAGTTGGAGGAATAAAATAATTAGAGGAGAAGTGCATGACGAGAATGCGTATGCACTTGGAGGTGTAGCAGGACATGCAGGCTTGTTTTCAACTGCTGAAGATTTATCGCGTTTTTGTAGAGGCTTAATTTCTGAAATGCTTCTTAAAAAAGATGTTATAGAGGAGATGTCAACATGTAGAGTTATTCCTGATTATCCATGGCAAGTGTTAGGATGGAAAACCGACCCGTTCTGGGAAAGCATTGAAGGACAACTTCCATTCCGTTCCGCTCTGGGCCATACAGGTTTTACAGGGACTTGTTTATGGTGGGATAGACAGACAGGTTATTATGCCATTCTGTTAAGCAATTCCTGTCATCCCAGTCGTGTTAAAAGGGACAATCGGAAATTGAGGAAAACCTTCTTTAATTCTGTGGCACTGTTAATACAACCACAAAAAATGAATGTTCATTGCGGTATTGATGTTTTGATGCGGGACGACTTTAAACCATTAAAAAACAATTCCATTGCCCTGTTTACAAATCTTTCTGCAACAAACATTGAAGGAAAGAGCACATTAGAAATTTTATCTTCGTCGGACAAGATAAAATTGAAATATATTTTTTCTGCGGAACATGGTTTAAAGTTAGATGAAGAGGCGGGTCGTGCAGAACAACAAAAACAGTGGAAAAATATTCAACTCATTGATATTTATTTAAAAAATGCAGATATTCGTTGGAAGAAGATATTAGGGACAGTAGACTGGGTTGTTGTTGATATACAGGATATTGGTAGTCGCTATTATACCTATATCTATTCTTTATCCCAACTGATGAAGATATGTAGTAAATATAATAAACGAATGATGGTTCTGGACCGTCCCAATCCGTTAGGGGGTGAAATTATAGAAGGGATACTTCCTGAGCCGGGGTTATTAGATGAGGTTTGTTGGGGAAGGGTTCCGGTGCGACATGGCCTAACTATTGGTGAAGCCGCTTTATTCTTGAAAAATACACTTCCAGAAATGAAGTCATTGGATTTGCTTGTAATAAAAATGGATGGTTGGTTTTACGATTTGCTTTTTCCTGATTTGGATTTGCCATGGGTATCCCCATCTCCTAATATCCCCACTTTTGAATCTGCCTTATGTTATGTGGGTACTTGTTTATTTGAAGGAACAAATGTAAGTGAAGGGCGTGGAACGAAAGAGCCTTTTCAGATTATAGGAGCGCCCTGGTGCAATCCCGCTTTGATAATTTCTAATCTCTCGGAAGAGGTTATAAAAGGATTTGATATAACACCCTGTTCGTTTGTTCCCACTTCTATACCGGGTAAAGCAGTAGAGCCTAAATATATGAATCAGCAATGTAGGGGATTACATATCAAGGTGAAAGACCCGTATGCCGCTAGACCCTTCAATCTGGGTATTGAACTCTTGCATCTCTTTAAAAAATATCATCCAGAATATTTCCAATTTAACGAACATTTTGAGCGACTTGTGGGTTCATCAAGGATTCAAACCGTAATTGAAGAGGAATTGATAGGAAACGCAATTTTTGCAGATGCGGAAAGTAAAACAACAGGGTATTTAAATGTCTGTCCTCGTTTATATACAAAGATAAAGGAAGAGAAGGAGAGGATAATTCAAAACTCTGAATAAAAAGTTTGTTTCTTCTTTAATCAGATGTAAGGCGAGATTATCGGATTGTGTTTAATAGGGTTTCTAACATACTGTCTGTTACTGTGACAATTCTTGCCGATGCTTCGAAGGCTCTTTGATACAATATTAGATTTGAAATCTCTTCATCGAGGTTTACCCCAGAGACTTCCTGTTTGCGGTTATTAAAATCGTTTACAAACGAACGTTCCATTTCCAATACATCAAGATTTGCCCTGGCATTAATTCCAATTTGCACTATTATAGATTGATAATAATCATCCGCTGTTTGTGTGTTGTTAGATAATATGCGTTGGGTACGAATGCTGGCCATATCCAGACTTGCACTGTTATCCCCCGTTTCATTTAAGTCAAGACTATATCCCGAACTAATGAGTCTTGGATTATTTACTAAATCCCTGTTCACAGCGATAGTGCTTGCTGTGTAACCGGTGAAAAAGGGATTCATTCCGATAGCCGTAAGAACGCCTGAAGTGTCGTTGGCAAAACGGAAGGAATATCCACTGGTAGGGGTTATGCTTAAATATCCATCTGCATCTGCTACCGCAGAAAAAAAGGAACTCCCATCAATTTGATTTGCGATATCTGTTAATGTAGTGGAAGCACTGGATATGGGAACAGTAAGAGTCTCTACGATATTACCTGCATTATCATAAGCAAGTAATTGAAAAGAGCCATCATTAATTGAATAAGGGAGGTTATTGCTTGTTAATGCTGTTCCTGTGTCTGCCACGGCAATAGTTGATTTTATCATATTTGTATACAATACTAATCCTCTTCCCTGACTCTGAATCTGGTTAATAGAACCTGCAACGGCTCGAGCAATTTCATCTATTTGTCCTTTTATTTCCTTTAACTCAACATCGCGGATATATAACAAACCTGCAAGTGAGCCATCCGGTATAATCGCTTTTTCTGAATTGTCTTCAAATACGACGGAAAGAAAGTCAGGTCGTGTAGGGTCTATTGTTGAGTCTGCTGTTGTTTTGAGGGCTCGATAGTTGTCTCCACTAATTATTTCAACCCCTCCTAACAAAATATTTACCTGCCCATCATCTCGCTCGCGTGTAGTTATAGCGACAATTTTGGAAAGTTGGTCTACAAGTAAATCTCTATCGTCTCTCAAATCATTTGCAGACTTGCCTGTAATTTCAGTGTCCCTTATGGTTTTATTAAGTTCTGCAATTCTGGAAAGAAGCGAATTAATCTCAGGCACGGTATTCCGAATTTCTTCATTTGCATTACTTTCCAGAAGATAAATCTGTCTTGCTATTTCGTTCAAAGATTGAGACAGGGCTTCACCTTCCTGGACTAAAGACACTCGAACAGGTGTTTCTTCTACATTATTTGTAAAATCTTGAAGTGCATCAAAAAAACTGGACAGGTGAGAACTAAGCCCTGTTTCGCCAGGTTCCTGAAAAATATCTTGAATCCGCTCAAAATAATTTGCAATCGTTTCCGTTCTGCCCAATGCAGGATTCTGCTCGCGAAATATCTGGTCAAGGAATGTCTCTCGAATTCTTTTTATATCCGATATGGTAGGTCCCCGACCAATAGCCCCATAAGGTCTGTAATTGGGAACACGGGTAGTGACTTCTACTCGCTGTCGAGAATAGCCCTCCTTGTTTACATTCGCGATATTATGCCCGGTTACATCCAGTTGAACCTGAGATACCAACATCCCCGCACGGGCTATATCCAGAGCACTAAATAAAGTTCCCACACTTATCTCCTTATATACACCATGATTATTAATATTTGGATAAATCTGAGCAATTCCTATACCAATTATCGGCAAAAAACAAAATAACTTGATAAACCATAAGTTATGTAAATTTTTTATAGGTTTATATATAAAAAGTAGGAAGAATTTTACCCAGAGATAGGAAAAAATAACCTTTATTTGAGAACGCCTTACTGGCACTATTTGAAGCACACCCCCTTGTAAATTTATTATTTATAGACTGATTATCTGTTTTTATTAATTGATAATATGGAGTTTTATTTTATGGACATTCAAGATTTGTTTGACCTCGTTATTCAGGAGAAGGCATCAGACCTTATTCTTAGTGCAGGTGCCCCTCCTATATTAAGAGTGAATGGACAGTTATATAGAACCCGTTCGGACACACTTACCCCTGAAATGACTGAAAAAATGATTTTTAGTTTTCTTACCAAAGAACAAAAAGAACAATTCAAAATAGAGAAAGAATTAGACTTTTCCCTTGCAGTCGGAAGAAAACATCGGTTTCGTGTGAATGTTTATTATCAGAAACAGTGTATAACGGCTGCTTTGCGTCCTATTCCTGAAAAGATTCCATCATTAAGCGAGTTGGGTTTGCCTGAAACCATAAAAGATTTAGCCTTTGCAAGACAGGGTTTAGTCCTTGTAACAGGACCCACAGGGAGTGGGAAAACCACTACCCTTGCTTCTCTTATTGATATTGTCAATAATGAACGAGCATGCCATATTATTACAATTGAAGACCCTATCGAGTATGTCCATACTCATAAAAAAAGTATTGTTGACCAGCGAGAAGTAGGTGGAGATACTCAAAATTTTGTCCGTGCCTTGAAATATGTGTTAAGACAATCCCCTGATGTTATTCTCGTAGGCGAAATGCGAGACCTGGAAACAATTCAGGCAGCATTAACAGCATCAGAAACAGGGCATCTTGTCTTTGCAACACTACATACCAACGATGCGATTCAGACCATTGACCGCATTATAGATGTATTCCCTGCGGGACAACAGCAACAAATACGATTCCAATTGTCTATGGTTTTGCTGGCTGTGATTTCACAACGACTTCTACCCCGCAAAGATGGTGAAGGACGAATACTCAGTTATGAAATATTACGAGCAAACAATGCCATTTCCAATTTAATTCGTGAAGGGAAAAATTACCAGATTTATAGTGTATTAGAAACAGGCTTCAAAGACGGTATGGTGACATTTGATAGATGCTTAAAAGAGTTATATCTACAAGACCTTATTTCATACGAAGATACCCTTGCCAACATGAAAAGTCCTTCAGAATTGAAAAATGCAAGTTCGTAAAGTATGTTCAAATAAATGCACGGTATAAAAGGTAAGGTATGTAAAATAGTTCTTATTTTATAGAATGAAGATTAAGGGAAAGAAAGAATTCTCGCTTCGCTCGAAATGACAGAAGATTGCAAAAATGAGAGAGGGGTCAAAATGACAAAAGGGGGATTCCTCTCATGGGTATTATAAAATGGGGGTTGTCTAAAAAGTCCTTTTTGAAAAATTTATGTGAAAATCAGTTTTTTTATGTTGGTATATAATTGTTTTAAACTGCTTTTATAGGTTTTTGAACCACTAAAATTGGTTTAAATTGACTTTTTAGATAAGCCCAGTTTTTACGAAAAGAGATTACTGTAATATTCTACAAATTTCTCTTTCTTTGCATTTCTATTATCAGGTGACTTATTTTAAACAAGCACCATTAGTTCTTTAGAATTTTTTCTTACTGGCTGTTGGTTAGTTCGTGGATAATTTCTGTGATAAGGGAGGTCCAGCCAGTTTGATGGCTTGCACCTATACCTTCGCCTGTGTCGCCGTTGAAATATTCAAAAAATAAGTAATAATTGTTCCAGTGGGGGTCATCTCTTATATTTGAAAGAGTCCCTAAAGCGGGGATGTAGCCGTGTGTGTCTGGAATAAATAAGTTTTGTAGTCGTTGTCTAATTTCTTGTGCAATTCTGGTAAATGAAAAATCTTTAATATAGTCTGAATTGGAAAATTTATATTCTGGGTATGCAATTCCCCATTTTTCCATGCTGTCAATGAAGAGATAATTCAGTGGAAACCAGATAGGACCAAACCAATTGGTATTGCCTCCAAACATCTTTGATTCCAGTTCTCCGGGGCAATATTTTATCTCGATATGTTGGCGTGATGAATGGATATATATTGGTTTTTCTCGGTGATATCGTGATAGGGAACGCAAACCATAAGAAGACAAAAATTCAGATTCATTTAAGGCATATTTTAGCAGTGAATTCCTTTGTTCTTCTGTAAGGCAGGATAGGGAAATATATTCTTTTCCTGTTTGTGAATCGGAAAATTTTTTGAAAAATGGAGTTGCAAGTATTTTTGATTGAATTAACCTTTCCACTTCTTTTGCAAGTTCAGGAAGTGCATGTATAGGTAAATGAACAATACCAAAGAGTGGAACAAGCCCTGAAAATGAGCGAATAGGAATTTTATTTTTTTCTCCTTCTATACTTAATTCGGGATAGAAGAAGGAGTCTGTTTCATCCCAGAAAGAATAGGACTCTTTACTTTGTAATAAATCTATTGATTTCAAAAAATAATCTAAAAGCCGAATAGCAATTTTTTCAAAACTTGGGAATATAATGGCTGTTTTGCATGCTAATTCGAGTAGATTTCCAACTAAAAATGGTATCCAGAAAATGGCTTGAGATTCTTCAATTAATCTTATGCCATCTGAATTTTTTTCAGCAATAGCGAAATTATCAAGACCTATCAGTCCCTTATTAAATAAGGTCTTCCCTTCCTTATCTTTTTGATTTGCCCACCATGTCAGATTTGCAAATAAGCCACAGAAGGATTCTATGAGAAACATTTCATAAAAATCTTCTTTTGATATATCTCCTTTTGACTTCTCTATATATTGGATAATTTTATTTATTCCCCAAGCCATTACAGGTGGGTTTACAGAAGAGAAGTTCCATTCTGAAGAAGGGATTTGTCCTGTGGGACTTTGATACCTTGGCGAAATAAAAAGTTTTATTTGTTTTAATGTAAATAATGGGTCAATACGGAACATGCTTATTAGGTGGAAAGGGATATCCCATGAGGCAAACCATGGATATTCCCATTTATCAGGGATAGACAGAATATCATCTGCGTTCAAATGTTTCCAATTTTCAAAACTTATATGAGAAGTTAAGCCATTTGTAGTCTTTGCCACATTCAGCCATTCGTTCACAGGGAGTTTGTAATACATTTTAGACCAGAGAAGCCCGGCATAAGCCTGTCTCATAATCTTTTTCTGAATAGGAGTTAATGACTCAGGCAAAATTTCCTGATAAAACTCGTCTGCTTCCTTTCTCCGTACTTCAATAAGTTCGCTACATCTGTCCCCAATAGGTTCAGATGGTGTTTCTTGAACTGAGAACAGTCTCAATTGTAGGGAGACTTTTGATTCGGGTGGAATATTAAAAGGATACCAGGCTGCAACACGAGTTCCTTTATCATCTGGCGAAATAAATTCAGAGTTGTTATATATAATATGCTGGGTAAATGCATCACGCCGCCATTTGATTGATTTATCTTTTCCCTGTGAATTTATCAAATCTGATTCGTTTTCAGTAAAGAGCAACTGCGGAACTATTTCACTTGAACCTTCACCTACTTCTAACCGATATTCACCTAATTGATTATCCATAAAAACAACATGGTTGGGACCTGCACAATAAATCTGTGGTTTGCGTTCAATTTTTCCAAGTAATGATGACCATTGCCAGGTATTGCGAAACCAAAATTGAGGAATAATATGTAAAGGTTTTGTTTCTTTGCTCCTATTCCATGCGGTTATCTGTATGGCTATATCTTTAATGTTTCCCTTAGCATATTCAACTTCAATATCAAAATATCGCGAGTCATTAAATACTCCCGTATCCAACAATTCAAATTCTGGGTCAAAGCAACTTCTTGCTTGATTTTCAGATATTAATTTTTCATAAGGAAACAATTCACACGGATAACGATACAGTGCTTTTGCATAAGTGTAAGTTGGAATGGCGTCTAAATAAAAATAATATTCTTTTACATCTTCAGCATGATTTCCTTCAATTGCACTTAATCCAAAAAAACGCTCTTTTAAGAATGGGTCAACTCCATTCCAAAAACTTAATGCAAAACACAATCTACCTGAATTATGGCACCATCCGAATATGCCATCATCTCCCAGCAGATAATTATGTGTTTTGGCTATATCAAATGTTGTGTATAACCACGCATTTTTAGGAAGTGATAGACATTCCCGAACCGTTCCCCATTGCCGTTCGGGCAAATAGGGTCCCCATTCCTGCCACTGCAAATTTTTCTTAAACATCTCCATTAATCGGTTTTTTTCTAAACCCATACGCTTTCCTTTATTATTAATGGTGATAAAATATACTCTATTATACTAAAATATTAGATAATTATGAATAGTAGTTTTATTTGTTGTTACATATTTATCTCGTGTAAAAGAACAGAAAGTAAAATATAGATATGAGTATGGACAGATGTATTAGTCTCTCTATTTTAGGTGGAGGTGGAGAAATAGGGGCAAGTTGTTTTGAAATATCTTATATGGGCGAACATATTTTATTAGATTGTGGAATTCACCCTAAAAAAGAAGGATTTGAATCCCTTCCCCATCTGGATTTGATGCAATCTTTTCCCGATGCTGTTTTGATTACTCATGGACATGTAGACCATTGCGGTTCTCTTCCATATCTGACAAAATTATTTCCTCGTTTTAAGGTTCACGCCACTTTGCCGACCCTACGAATTATAGAGCGAATGCTTCACAATAGCGTGGTTGTAATGAACACATTAAGGAAAGAACGAGGTATTTTTGATTATCCCCTTTATCAGCATGAGGATGTTGAAAATTTGATGGAGATTACGCGAGCCCATCTTTTTAATACACCTTTTGAGGTTAGCAGTAAAAATGTATTTCGTGCCTTATTTAACCCAGCGGGGCATGTATTGGGCAGTGGAAGCATTTTACTCGAAATGGATAGTTACAAAATCTTATATACAGGTGATATTTCTGCAAGTAATCAGGAATTATTAGGACCTTATCAATCTATGGATGGGTTAGATGAGGTAGATACTATCATTGTTGAAAGTACGCAGGGTGCCGTTGATGAAAACAAGGTAAATTCCTACTATGAAGAATCATTACAACTTGTAAAATCCATTAATCAAGTTATTGAACAGGGGGGCTCTGTTTTACTTCCTGCCTTTGCACTTGGTAGGACACAAGAAATTGCGAATATGCTTGCGCGATTTCAAGAAAAAGGACTTCTGGCTAAAGTGCCTATCTATATCTCAGGTTTAGGAAGAGCCATCTATGAGATTTATGAACAATTCCGAGAATATTTAGATACAACTAATAAATTGAGACCTTTAAATTGTTTTCGCAAGTTAGGAAATGTGTGGCAGCCAGAAGAAATAAAGCAGTTATTATCTAATCCCGGAATTATTATTGCCACATCTGGGATGATGGTAGAAAATACCCCTTCTGCATTGATTGCACAAGAAATGGTCAAATCAAAACAGCACGGTATCCTTTTTGTCGGCTACATAGACCCGGATACCCTTGGCTATAAACTTCTTCATTCAAAAGAAGGAGATGAACTGCAATTTCAATTGGATACATCACCCGTGAAAGTTAAACTTCGGAATATAAAGCGGTTTCATTTCAGTGGTCATGCTTATAGAAGTGCACTATTAGAGTTGATAGAACGATTACATCCAAAGAATGTTATCCTTGTCCATGGAGACCCCCCCGCATTAGACTGGATGAAGGAAAATATAAATTCAAAGTTCAAATGTTTTGTTCCTCAAAATAATTCCAAAATTACATTAGAATTTTAATTATGCCTAATAAAGAAACAAAAAGAAAAATAGTAGCCGATTTTTCAATACTTACCTTAAAAATATTTCAACGGATGTCTTTATCTTTTTCCCGTAAAATGGCTGTTTTTTTTGCTTTTCTGGCGTTTTATCTTGTTCCACGAATTAAGAGAGATGGATACAAACACATTGATTATGCCTTTGGGGATACCCTTAGTAAAAAAGAAAAGAAAAAAATATTATGGAACGCAACAAAGAATATGTTCCTTGTTGCCTTTGAATTTCCGCATCTACCTCGTTTAGCAGAAGAAAAATATGAGAAGATTGCTACTTGTAGAGGTATTGAATTTATAGAAAATTATAAAAAGAACAAACAGGGTGCATTATTTGTCAGTGCTCATCTGGGAAATTGGGAAATGATGGCTTCCTTAATAGGTAGTCATGACTATCCTGTAGCAGAAATTGTTCGTGAATTTGATGACCCCCAATTAAATAAAGTAATTGATGCCCTTCGCACAGGAGCAAAAATTAAAACAATACCTAAAGACCAGTCAGCAAATCAGATTATCAAATTATTAAAAGAAGGGTGGTTTGTGGGAATGCTTATAGACCAATCCCCGAGGGATAACGGAGCCCCTACTTTGTTTTTTGACAAACCCTGTTGGTCTACTATTGGTCCTGCTTATATTTATGCTCGAACCAGGATTCCTGTGCATCCTGTATCTATGACAAGAAATAACGATGGAACGCTTCTACTCGAGATATTTCCTCCACTTGAATTAGTTCATACTGGAGACTTGAAAGAAGATATATTAAAAAATACGCAGATATGCCAGAATGCAATTGAAAATATAATCCGACAACATCCAGAGCAGTGGCTCTGGTTCCACCGCAGATGGAAGCAAAGAGATAAATTAAAGGCATATTGGGAGAATAAACTTCAAAAGAAACCAAACCGCAATGTTGAATAATGGAAAGGTCTTTATAGTATAGTTATTATTTATCGGCTGGATAGTAAAAATTTCGACTAAATGAGGTGTTCAAATGAATGTAGCCCTTATAACTGGTTCTGGTGGACTTGTCGGTTCTGCTTCAGTTAGGCGTTTTGCAAGAGAGAAGTTTACTGTGGTAGGTGTTGATAATGATTCACGGGCATATTTTTTTGGGAAAGAAGCAAGCACTCACTGGTCTGTGGAAAAATTACAAAACGAGTTGGCAAATTATCATTGTTATAATACGGATATTCGTAATTATACTGAACTGGAAAAAATTTTTAAGGAGTATCAAAAAGATATATCCATAGTGATTCATACGGCAGCACAGCCAAGTCATGATTGGGCGGCTAAGGAACCTTTTACTGATTTTGGAATTAATGCCCTTGGGACATTGAACTTGTTAGAACTAACTCGACATTATGCTCCTGATGCTATTTTTATTTTTACATCTACAAATAAAGTTTATGGAGACCGACCCAATTATTTACCCTTCGTTGAACAAGAAACCCGTTGGGAAGTAGAAACTACACACCCCTGGGCAGAACACGGTATCGATGAATCAATGAGTATTGACCAGTGCCTTCATTCTATTTTTGGTGCTTCTAAAATTGCTGCGGATGTGATGACGCAGGAATATGGTAGATATTTTGGTATGAAGACGGTGGTATTTCGCGGTGGATGTTTGACGGGTCCTCAACATTCAGGCGCAGAATTGCATGGTTTTCTTGCTTATTTAATGAAATGTGCGATGACGGGTAAGGAGTATCGTGTCTATGGCTATAAAGGGAAACAAGTGCGTGATAATATACATGCGAACGATTTAGTCGAATGTTTTTGGGAAGTCTATAAAGCCCCACGAATAGCCGAAGTATATAATATCGGTGGTAGCAGGTATAGCAATTGTTCCCTTTTAGAGGCAGTTAAAATATGTGAAGAAATTGCAGGGAAGAAAATGAACTATGTGTATATGGACCAGCCTCGAAAAGGTGACCATATCTGGTGGATAAGTGATGTTCGAAAGTTTCAGAAACATTATCCCGAATGGAAGTTTACATATAATGTACCAAAAATATTAGAGGAGATTTACTATGGCTTACAGGGCAGAATCTAACTTATGTCCTGTTCCCCAAAATACGCTTCTTTATTCTGTTGTGATACCTGCTCATAATGAAGAGAATAACATATCCTTTACTGTCGAAGAGTTGGTCCAGGAACTTCGGAAAGAACAGATTCCATTTGAGATTGTTGTGGTTAATGATAATAGTTCAGACAATACGCTACATGTTATCCAGAACCTTCACCAGCAGTTTTCAGAGGTCATTCCAGTTGATAATCCTCTCCCTGGTGGTTTAGGCAGGGCAATTAGGGTTGGGTTGAAACATGTTAGAGGAGATGTAATTGCAATAGTTATGGCAGACCGTTCCGATGACCCCAAAGATATTGTCCATTGTTATCGTAAAATTGAAGAAGGCTATGACTGTGTATTCGGTTCTCGCTTCAGAAAAGGGAGTATTATCACACATTACCCCAAAGTAAAATTAATAGCCAACCGAATAGTAAACAAGTTTTTACAAATTATCTTTTTGACTCGGTTTAACGATTTGACAAACGCATTCAAAGTATATCGGAAACATGTTATAGAGAGTATGAGTCCATTACAGTCGGCTCATTTCAATATTACTATTGAAATGTCTCTGTCGGCATTAATTCGAAAATATAAAATTGCAGAGATTCCCATTGCATGGTATGGGAGAACATGGGGACAATCCAAACTGAAACTCCACGAGATGGGAAGAAGATACTTATGCACAATGTTAATGATATGGTTTGAACGATTACTAATTTTAGATGACATTATGACCGAAAAAGACCATCCCCAGCATTAAAAATTTTCTCTTCTGACTTTATCTTTCCATCATTTTCTTGTGATAAAACTCCCATTCTGGTTCATTCTCAAATATCCATTGGTAATATTCCTTTTGAGTCAACTCAGAAGCGGCTTCTTCATCTGCAACAAATACACAATTGGGGTGTAATTGTAAAGCCGTTGCAGAAACCATTGCTGAGAAAGGACCTTCAACCGATTTTGCTAATATCTTACTTTTATGTCTGCCCGTTACGAGCACAACGCATTGGCTTGCTTCAAGAATAGTCCCTACGCCCATAGTAATAGCCCTTTTGGGCATTTCCTCAGGATTGGGGAACAGATGTTTATTTTGTTCTAATGTAGCGGGGGATAGAGCCTTTTCTCGGGTTCGCGAAAACATTGAAGACAAGGGTTCATTAAAGCCAATATGTCCAGATATTCCAATGCTTAATAGTTGTAAATCAATTCCGCCAAAATCTTTTATCTTTTCCTCATATTCTCTACACTCTTTTGAAATGTCCTTAGCCATTCCATTGGGGATATGTGTGTTCCTCAAATCAATGTTTATGTGTTTAAATAAATTGTGATACATAAAATAATGATACGAACCGGGATGTTCCGGTGGTATCCCAATATACTCATCTAAATTAAAAGTAACGGCAAGTGAAAAGTCCAGGCTCTCTTCCTGGTGCATTTCGACTAACCGATTATAAAGTGGAACCATTGTTCTACCGGTGGCAAGTCCTAAAACCAGATGTGGCTTTCTTATTAAGTTTTTTGAGATAATATAAGCAACAAGATTTATTGCTTGATTAGAAGTGGGTTGGATAATAACCTGCATAATTTAATCCTTAATTTAATTATTATCGAACATTATAGGTCAACATAATGAAAAAAGTATATACGACTGTTGAAGAGATATTCCACGCACTTACTCATGGACTTGGGGCAGGTCTGAGTATAGCGGGATTTGTGGTTATGTTAGTATTAGCCTCACAAAGAGGAGACCCTTTTATCCTCGCTGGTGTCCTCACTTTTGGTATTG
The DNA here is from genome assembly GCA_964549105.1 of uncultured Nitrospirales bacterium. Lineage (GTDB taxonomy): Bacteria > Hydrogenedentota > Hydrogenedentia > Hydrogenedentales > Hydrogenedentaceae > Hydrogenedens. Next base: position 164,803 of record CAZJTZ010000001.1, on the reverse strand, counting down.
CGTTAATCTTACTCTATTTAAGTTCGACACTGTATCATTCTTTTCCTCCGGGTAAGGTTAAGAGTTTCTTTCAATTGATGGACCATTGTTCTATTTATGTTCTTATTGCTGGTACTTATACGCCATTTCTGCTTGTATACATGCGTGGACCCTGGGGTTGGTCTCTCTTTGGCGCCTTATGGACATTAACCTTTTTAGGCTTCATATTTAAGTTCTTCTTTCTTGGAAAATGGAATCGTCTTGCAACGGTGATATATATCCTTATGGGTTGGATTGCAATTATAGCCATAAAACCTACGCTACAAATGATTCCTATGGGCGCAATATGGCTTATGCTTATCGGCGGTATTATATATACAAGCGGAACACTCTTCTATCTCATGGAACGATTGCCTTTCCATCATGTTATCTGGCATCTGTTCGTGTTAGGAGGGAGTGTAATACACTTTATCTGTGTTTACATCTATATACTCGCTCGCAATGCTTCCTAAAAATATTATAGGACTTTACTAATAGCCTCTATTAGATAGTCTATGTTATTAGTAGTTATTCCCGCAACATTAATTCTTCCAGAATTGACTATGTATATTGAATAATTTTCTCTCAAACGAAGGACTTGTTCCTTTGTTAATCCTGAAAAAGAAAACATACCTTTTTGTTTCTCTATAAAACTGAAATCCTGGGAAACTCCCTTTTCCCTTAATTTTTCTACGAACAACTTTCGCATATCTTTAATTCGTGCACACATATCTTTGACCTCTTGTTCCCATTCCTTGCGAAGGTCATCGGAACTTAAAATAGTATACACAACATTTGCACCGTGTGCTGGGGGATTGGAAAAGTTTGTCCTGATAGTTGCTTTTATCTGGCTCAATACCTTTTCGCAGGTTTCTTTATCAGCACAAACAGATATTAAAGCACCACAGCGTTCATTGTATAATCCAAAATTTTTGGAATAAGAACTACAAATAAATACTTCAGGAACTTTTTCTACAATTTTCCGAACACCCATTGCATCTTCTTCTAAACCATCACCCAATCCTTGATATGCAAAATCAATTAATGGCAATATTTTTCTTTCTTTAATAATATCTGCTAATGTTTCCCATTGCTGTATACTCAAATCAATTCCTGTGGGATTATGACAGCATCCATGAAGTAATAAAATATCTCCTTCAGGAAGGGTATCCACTTTTGATAACATCTTATCCCAATCAAGACTGTGAGTCTCTGCGTTATAGTAAGGATAAGTCTCAGTTTCTAAATTCGCTGATTGGAAAATTTTGCTGTGATTTTCCCATGTAGGGTTGCTTAACCATACTTTTCTATTGCCGAGATTTGTCCTGATTAAATCAGCAAAGATTCGTAAAGCAGAAGTGCCACCTACTGTTTGAACTGTGGCAACCCTTTCTTCGCTTATACATACATTCTTATTACCCAGCACTAATTCCTGTACTTTTTTACAAAATTCAGGTAAACCAGAGATAGGAAGATAGGCTTTCGATTGTTCTTTTTCTAATAAAAAATTTTCTGCTTTTTTGACGGTATTAAAAATAGGAGTTTTATTAGAGTTGTCTTTATATACTCCTACCCCTAAATTGATTTTATTTGTATTCTTGTCTTTTAAGAAGGCTTCTGTAAGTCCCAAAATGGGGTCTGGTGGTGCCATAATAAATTTTTCTAACATTTTTTAGTCCTTTATTTATTTTGTTAAATTGTGATTTTGAAATAAACATTGAAGGAGGGAGACTAAATCTATTTATCTGTCTGCACACTTTTCCGTGCTTTTTCATCCAGTTCTAATTCATAGCGGTCTACATCTGTTAAGTATCTATCCGTAACAATGACAAGATGAAAGCCATATTTAGTTTCGATAATATCACTTAACTGTCCTATGGGTGCAGACCAAACATAATCTTCAAAACTGGGTTCAAAAGAGTTTTTTCCATAATAGCCCAAATCGCCACCGCGTCGTGCACTTGCCGGGTCATTAGAATATTCCTTAGCAAGTTTTTCAAATGATTCTCCCTGCATAATTTGTTCCTTTAAGTCTGTTGCAAGTTGAAAGGCGCGTTGACGGTCTGCCGCATCATTGGGATTGAACTTGATAAGTATGTGTTTAACCCGAACATAAGAGGTTTTAGGTTTTACCTGCCCAGCAAGCCAAATAAAAATCACCATTAAAACGAATAAACAAATAACTCCGCCCCAGATGTATTTTGTCCAGTCGCGTGGTTCTTCTGCTGGTTTCTCTTCTTTATATATTATTTCATCCATAACAATACACCACTTTACTTCTACTTAAATTCCTAATTGGTTAAACATATTACCATAAAGATTGGCATAAAAACTTATCACAATAAAACCTATAATTGCTCCTACTATGAGTAAGATTAATATATTCAAAATTTTAGTAGTAACCTGAAGTGCTTGTTGTGCGTCAAGTAGAAAGTATTCTGCCACTTTTTGAAGTGCTTCGTCCAATTTGCCTGACTGTTCACCAATGGCAACCATCTCTTGTCCTATTCGTCCTACCCACGGAAGGGTTTTAAATGATTTTTCAAGATTGCTTCCGTTTCGTATGAGACTGACAACAGTAAAAATGTCCCGCCTATAACTGGGAGTAGTTAAGAGTTCAGAAGATTTCAAAAGTGCTTCTGTAATAGGAATTCCACTTGCATAAAGTAAAGCAAGCGACTTGAAAAACCGTGCTAAAGAAAATCTGTGGATGATAAAACTAAAGGGCCATATATGCCTGATAATCCCGTATATAAATGTCTGGAAAAATTTTGTATTTTTGAAAAAAATAGAGATAAAAACAATAAAGGCAAATAGAATACATATCTTTATCTGGAAAGATATATAAGAGGAGAAGTATGTGCTTAAGGAAAACTGTCTAATGCCTATTTGACGAACAATTCCTAATGCAAAAGTTCCCAGAAACCAGCCTAATATAAGTTGAATGGTTGGATAGGTTAATGACACTATTGCTGAACGCTTCATTTTCCATAAATCTTCATAATAAGAACTCAGGTCTCTTAATATCACATCTAACTTTCCTGAGCGTTCTCCTGCGGATATTAATTGAACGAACAAATCAGGAAAGACCTCCCTTCGGCTCAATGCTTCGCTAAGCGTCTTACCTTGAATAAGGTCATCTGCACAGCGATATAGAATCATTTTAACCTTGCGTGATGGAAAACCGTCCCCCACAATTTGAAGTGCCTGTGTTATAGGTATGCCCCCTTCATAAGCAGACGCAAGTTGCCTGCACAAAATTGACATTGTTTTATTATTTAATATAAACTTTGTAAAGCCCATAGATATTATAAAAATGGTTAGGTTGTTAAAATTAAACCTTATTTTACCACAATTCTACTCCTTCGTTTTAATAATATGGAATAAGTAATCCTATTAGATAGTTGTTAATGTTTATTACTATCGAGCGTATATATTAATACAAGATAACCCATAAATGGAGTATTTTACATGAAAAGAAAGTTAAAGTGTTCTTTTTCCTTCTTTATTTTATTACTTTTTATTATCTTAATTTCAATTGATGGTTGGTCTGCCACAAAAAAGAAAAAAAAGGTAGAAGATGAAGTTCCTGCGCCTCGTTCCTCTCCCTGGGTTTTAAGACATCGCTATACATTCTCGTGGGAAGATATGGGTATAGATTTTGATGAAATGAATGGAGATTGGCATATCTTTTATACCACACCAGATAATTACATTGAAAATACAGTAATTGAGGGTTATGGCCCCTCTTTTCAATTAAAGTCAGGGGAAGAAATTACCGCAGAATCTTTCGGAAATGCTATAACGGACAGGGTCTCCGTGGACAGTGTATTCGGACCAGCAATTCATTTTACTGCTACATATCCATCAAAAAATGACCTGCTTATCCAACAGCGTGCAACAAGTTTTAAACAACGCAGTTTTGTCCTTTTTTCGACCTTAATAACAAATAAAGGGACGAATCCAGTATCTATATCAAAGATTAAACCTATAATATTTCCACCTATAGCAGGTTTAATAACAAGACTTCCCAATGAAAAAATTTTAAGACCTGTTGCAAATATAGGAGGATATTGGACTTATGCTTCTAATGAAGAATCACAAATTTTGGAAATAGTTACCGCTACAAAAGGTCAAAAAATAATATTTGCAGTTTCTCCTCAAGGAAAAGCCTGTTCAAAATTTTCTATCTCAGGCGAAGGTGATAATTGGACAGGCGCTGTTGAATGCGAATATTTTCCTCCTATTGTGTTAAAACCAGGAGAGACTATTGAAAGTGACCCTGTTTTTGTCTCTTTTAGTAATGATGCTTACAAACTGTTGACCACTTCTACATGGGTGCTTTCTAATCTATCTCCGTCTCCTTCAAAAGTATCTATTGAAAAACCTATTCGAGGATGGCTTGTTGGTGACCCGAGTAAGATGTCCTTGGACAACCTTTTAAAAATTACAAAATATTCAAGTAATATAGGATTGAATGCAATTCTTATTCCTGATGGTTGGGAACAACCTCAGGGTTCGTTATCAAGAGATATGAAGCCTATTATTGACCAACTTAAAAATCATGGTGCTACAAAAGTTGGATTAACTATTAATCCATGGATTGTGCCTGTGGGGAATGAATATTCCGTTCCTGTTTCTAATGAATATGCGTTCTCAAAATTTAATACACCTGAAGGACTAAGTGTAGCCCAAAAACGGTGGAAAAAGATTCTTTCATGGAATCCTGATTTCCTGGTTTGCAACATTGGAACTTCGGATGAAGTGTTAGAGCAACTCAATACTACTCGAACTGAAACTCTGTATATCGGTATGAAAGAACTTGCAAATTTCTTCCAGAATATCCCTGTTTATCCTATGTATTCTGACCGTTTTATAAATTCAGAACAGGAGTTATTCCGATTTTGCACAATTGTAGGAGCAATGGCAAGTTTTAATAGTGGAATTGGTCCTGTGAAAGTAGACAATCAAATATTGAACACAAAAAATTTTTTCACAAACACTTTGCTTCAATCATTTCCGGGACCTTTAGTCTGGTTAGGCGAGTTCAAGAACCCTGATATAACAAGTAAAATGGTCCAATTTGCAAAAAACACTAAAACTGTTTTTGTTCCTCTTGATTCAGATAAAAAAGAACCCAATGTCTGGCATCTTCGGAGTTATTCCAACCATGATAGTTTTAGTAATTCAGTTGTCTATATCTCAAAAGATGCGCAGCCTTTGTCTCCTGTCCTCCTGAAAAGTATTAACCCTGAAGTGATGCTCTGGGATTTTAATAGCGAAAAATTTATTGCTGATAATGAGACAATCCAAAACAATTCGGAACAAAAATTTATAGGGATAGTTGCAAAAACAGAAGTTCCGTCTATTATCGGAGTAAAGACTTCTAACTTATGTGGAATGGAAGTAATAAGTTCTACAAAATGGGATAATGAGAAGAAGAGAATGGAAATTTTGCTTAAAGAGTCTGTCAATCTCCCTGGGACACTATATCTTTATAAGCCAGAAGCGTTGAGTCTTGGAAAAATTGTTATTGATGAGAAACCTCTAAAAAATGTCAAACTTGCCGAAAATGTCGTCTCTATACCTTTAAAACCTAATACCGAAAAGGTAGAGTTTTTTGCCAATTAGTCTTTAAATCATGCTTTATTTGTTAATACAATATTAAAAGAGAAATAGTAACTAAAAATTATTAAAAGGAGTCTCGTCATTTATCCCTTTTGGCAGAAACAGGCAACCAATACTATAAGATTGTTTGAAATTTTTCAGGTCTTTGCAAAATATGGATTCTATGATGTTCTTTCCCGTTTAGGACTGCTTCAACGATTGCCCTGGTCATTATATAGACAGATTAAAGAAGGTTTTCCAGTAATTGACATAACCTGGGGAGAGCGGCTAAGACGAGCACTGACAGAATTGGGCCCTACCTTTATCAAAATGGGGCAGGTATTAAGCACACGCCCCGACCTTGTCGGTTCCTCAATAGCCAGGGAATTAAGTCTTCTCCAGGACCGTGTTACTCCTCTACCTTTTGAAGAGATTGCTAAAGTAGTTGAAGATGCCTTAAAAAAACCTGTAGCCTCTGCTTTTGCTCAATTTGACCCCGAGCCCGTAGCAGCAGGTTCATTAAGTCAGGTTCATAAAGCCACTCTACCCAATGGAATCCCTGTCGCAGTCAAGGTAAAAAGGGTAGGAATTGACCGCATCATTTTTTCCGATATTGAACTCATGAGGACAATCGCTACCTGGATGGAAGAGCGGCCAGAAATCTCATTTTTGAAGCCGGTGGGCATCGTGAATGAATTTGCCAGGTCAATAAAGAGAGAACTTAACTTTTCGATTGAGGCAAGGTCTATTCAACTTTTTAGAAAAAATATGATGAATCAAAAAAAAGTTTTTATTCCCAGGGTTTTCAAGTCTCACTCAACACCAGAGGTGTTAACCATGGATTGGGTAGATGGTGTTCGAATTGACCAATATGACCAATATGAAGCACGAAATTGTGACCGAAAAACGATAGCACGGTTAGGGTGTGAAATATTATGTAAAATGGTATGTGAAGACCGTTTATTCCATGCTGACCCCCATCCCGGAAATATCTTTATTACCTATAATAATCAAATTGCTTTTCTTGACCTGGGAATGGCTGGAAGTTTGGATTCACAAGATGTAATGTTAATGACTAATCTACTTATGGCAATTTTTCAACAGAATGTTTATGAATGTACCCAAGCCGTTCTGGCACTTTGTTCTCGCCCTGATTTTAAAGATGTTCAGTCTCTTGAACGCGAACTTTCTGATTTCATTACCTTTGAATCCTATTTAATCATAAGTCAAGGACAGGTTGGAAAGGGAATAGAACGGGCTATTGAAATATTGCGAAATTACGGGTTGGAATTGGAATCCCGTTTTACCCTGCTACTAAAAGCACTGGCAACTATTGAAAGTGTAGGAAGAGAATTAGACCCCGAACTTGATTTCGTCTCTATAATTCAGCCTTATTTAGAGCGGTTTATCTTGTCTAAGTATGAATTGCCTAATCTTAGAAGAGAATTTACCCAGCAAATTAATTCTTTCTGGAAGTTTTTGGTTGAGTTTCCTGAGAATGTAAGAAGTATAACTGCTCAAATGCGTTCTGGTGAACTGAAAATTCATGTCCATCACGAATATCTTGAACAATTAGCCAATATAATAGATAAATCCAGCGACCGAATATCTATTAGTTTAATCACAGCCGCATTAATAGTCGGTTCAAGTCTTTTGGTAACCACCTCCTCAACAACGAAAAATTTAGGAACTATCGGTTTTGCTCTGGCAGGTATTCTTGGAATTTATTTAATTATTTCCGTACTTTTTTCAAAAAGACTATAACCGGTTATTTTCTTTATGACTTCTTCATTAAAAATAAAAACTTATGCAAAAATAAACCTTTATCTTGATGTGGTAGGAAAATATCCAGATGGTTTCCATGAAATTGAATCTATTTTTCAAACAATAACTTTGAGTGATACACTTATTTTTGATGAAATTTCAGAGGGTATTGAAATTACTACAAACGAGCCTTCCTTGCCTGTTGATGATAGAAATATTGTATATAAAGCAATAAACAAGGTAATAAGTAAAACTGATATAAAAAAGGGGATTCATGTCCAAATTTTAAAAAATATTCCTATTTGTGCTGGTTTGGGTGGTGGTTCAAGTAATGCTGCGGGGACTTTACATGCCTTAAATCTGCTGTGGCAATTGGATTGGGATGAGTCCATGTTACAAAATATGGCAGCGGAGTTGGGCTCTGATGTTCCTTACTTTGTTAAGGGAGGAACCCAATCTGTAACTGGAAAAGGAGAGAGATTGCACATTCTCCCTTCTATGCCTGAAATATGGGTTCTGCTTATCCATCCCCCTATAGCACTCTCAACAGCAAAAGTTTACCAACATCCCTCTTTAGTATTTTATCCCCACCATAAAAAGCAAGACGAGTATAGTCTGACATTTAGAAAGGCAATATCAGCCCTGATGGAACAAGATTGGGGAAAAGTCATATATAATCGGTTAGAGATTCCTGCTTTTGCACTCGTTCCAGAACTGCAAGAGTTAAAACTAAAAATTAAAAAAATGGGTTTTCCGTATGTAGGGATGAGCGGTAGTGGCTCAACCTTTTTTGTTTTAGTAGAGTCAAAAAAAGAAGGTGAAGAATTATCAAAGAAGATAAATTTGAAGACAAATCTTGTTCAAACAAATAAATCTGCTATTCAATGGGTTTAATTTAATAGAATAATAAGAACTTAAAGAATATAATCGGGTATAATTTAGATATAATTATAGTATTACTTAAAAATTATGGTTAATGTATTTAGTTTTATGAATAAGTATCTTTTTTTTATTTTGTTTCTTTTTCCTGTCTTTGTTTGTTCACAACAAGAATTAGCAATGAGCCAGGAAGTTATGGTAGAAGGGGAAAGGTTGTTTGACCCATGTTTTATTGAGGTTTGTGATGAGGAATGTGATGATGTATTGGGGGAGAGTCATTTTGAAGAGGATTTAGCATGGTTGTATAAGAGTTTTAGTTTAGGAAATACGAGTGAACTGGATTTAGACGAGAATGGGATGATAGATGTAGTTCAGGCATGGTTATTGGACGAGGTATTGAGGGATAAGGGGTATAGTATACATTGTTGTGTGAAGAATGCTTATCGGCGTAATGTAGAGTCAGCGAGATTGTATGCGGATAAGATACAGTCAGTTCAGCCGGTAGTATTTTTATTGATAGACCGGGTGAAGTTTGAGGGAGTGATATCCGGTTTGACGACGGTAGGAGAGCAGACAACGATAGATATGCTATTAGGTATGATAGATAAGTTGCCGATAGAGGTGCCAATGCCGGACATGGAGTTATTTGATTTAAGTATGGGACGATATTTGAGTAAGGCAGGAGATGCGGATTTAGATGGGATATGCAATTATGGTGAATATCGCTGGAATTTGATAGGGGGTTATGGAATAGGTGGATATAAGGAGAGTGTATTGGACGGATTGTTGCGAGGTGATGGGGGTGGCTGTGTATGGTGTGGCGAAGGCGAACCTCCTGAGGGGGAAGGTATTTTAGAAGGTATTCCCGAAGGTATCATAGAAGGAGAAGGCATGGTAGAGGGAGAGGGTGTAGTCGAAGGGGCGATGGAAGGTGTAACAGAAGGGATTTTGGAAGGTACCCCTGAGGGCATCATAGAAGGAGAAGGCATGGTAGAGGGAGAGGGTGTAGTCGAAGGAGAAGGGGTATTTGACCCATGTTGTATTGAATCTTGTGATGAGGAATGTGATGATGTATTGGGAGAGAGCCATTTTGAGGAGGATTTAGCATGGTTGTATGAGAGTTTTGGTATGAGCAATACGATTGAATTAGATTTAGACGAGAATGGGATGATAGATGTAGTTCAAGCATGGTTATTGGACGAGGTATTGAGGGATAAAGGGTATAGTATACATTGTTGTGTGAAGAATGCTTATCGGCATAATGTAGAGTCAGCGAGATTGTATGCGGATAAGATACAGTCAGTTCAGCCGGTAGTATTTTTATTGATAGACCGGGTGAAGTTTGAGGGAGTGATATCCGGTTTGACGACGGTAGGAGAGCAGACAACGATAGATATGCTATTAGGTATGATAGATAAGTTGCCGATAGAGGTGCCAATGCCGGACATGGAGTTATTTGATTTAAGTATGGGACGATATTTGAGTAAGGCAGGAGATGCGGATTTAGATGGGATATGCAATTATGGTGAATATCGCTGGAATTTGATAGGGGGTTATGGAATAGGTGGATATAAGGAGAGTGTATTGGACGGATTGTTGCGAGGTGATGGGGGTGGCTGTGTATGGTGTGGCGAAGGCGAACCTCCTGAGGGGGAAGGTATTTTAGAAGGTATTCCCGAAGGTATCATAGAAGGAGAAGGCGAGTCTCCTCAAGTTTTTAGTTCTCTGACTGTTATAATCATGCCAGAAGAAGCAATACTTAATGGTGCTCAATGGCAAATTGAGGGGGATACAAATCTTTATAATAGTGGTGATAAGGTCGAGAATCTATATGCAGGTAGTTATAGAGTATTTTTTACTCAACCGATAGGTTGGTCAACTTCAGAATATATTCAGGTAGAAATCGGTGAACATGAAAATAAGGTTATTGAGATTAAATACTGGGAATCAGGTGGAATTGTGGTTAATATATTTCCAGAAGAAGCGGTTCAGTTAAATGCCAGATGGAAGGCCAATGTCCGTGATGAATGGAAAAATTCAGGGGAACTACTCATTCTTCCTGTTGGTTGGAGCAACATTGAATTTTCAAGTGTAGAAGGATATATCAGCCCTTCACAAAAGCAGATTTACATTCCCCATGGATTGTATATAAATATTGATGTAAGTTATCAGAAAATTGAAGAATTTGATAAAGAAACTAAAAGGTTTTTTGCATTACAGATATATTCAACCTATAGTTATTGCGACATAGATGGGGATGATTTATTAACCTTGTCCGAAATCTTACAAAAGTATCCCCAAATCACCCCTGAATTTTTTGATGAGATTGATGCAGATAAAGACCAGAAGATTTCAAGAGAAGAACTTGAAAATTATATAAAAAGTATAAATAGAAACTATTGTGGCAATATTTTAGGTTCCTGCAAAGTAAAATAGAGTTTTTTTAAGTAATTTTTTTGCAAAAAATACTATAAAAATGTTATTTTTATATGCTAAAATATTATAGGTTATATGAGTATTATGTTTTAGAATGATTTTTGTTCCTAGAAAAAGGGGTCTGGACATGAGGAATATTATGCGTTATAAGGTGTATTCGTATGGAAATAGAATAGTTTATTTATGCTTGTTGATAATGTTGTTTTTTTCTTTTTTTGGGCTTTGCTGTAATGAGTGTTATGCAGTAGATTGGGTTTCCAAAGATAGATTTCACTCGGCAGATCAAGACCATGATAATAAAATAAATTTATCTGAGTTGTTACGGGTGATACAGTTTTTTAATAAAGGTTCCTATCATTGTGACCCGAATGGAGAAGATGGATATAATCCGGGCCCGGGCGACCAAACTTGCACTCCTCACGACAGTGATTATGAATCAAATAATTTGTGGAAAATATCTCTGACGGAACTACTTCGTTTGGTTCAGTTCTATAATGTGTGTGGATATGAAGAAGATGCTACGAGGGAGGATGGCTTCAGACCGGTTCTCTGTCCCGTTAACCTTGAGGGAGAAGTAGAGGGATTAGTTGAAGGAGTTACTGAGGGCGAGGGAACAGAAGAAGGGGAAGGAACCGTTGATGGAGAGTCATATTCTTTTGCCCGTATCGTTATTGACAGAAGAGATACAGTTCCGAATACTGAAATTAATATACCTTTTTATCTTGAAACCGATAATCTATCTTTAGGTTATATCCAATTTGACCTTATTTTTAATTCTAATAAGGTGCAATATGTGGATTTTATGGAAGGTACTGCAGTTCTGAATGCTGGCAAAGTTTTATCGGTTGGTCAGGTAATTCCGGGTAAATTGAGATTGACTGTTTCCGGTTCATCTTCTTCCTCAGGAATGACAACAGGCATTTTTGCTATTTTTCGATTTAAAGTATTGGAAAATGCAGATTTTAATGATATTTATTCCATTTACGGTGAGAGTATTTTAGCGACAACTTACCCTGATGGTTTAATCTTTCCTCTTTCTGTTCTGGCAGGATATATTCGAATATATAGTTCCACTCCTTATCCTCCCTCTGCAGAATTTTCTGCAACACCAGTAAAAAACCTTGTAAATAGTGAAATAGAATTCCGAGATGAAAGTAAAATGGGTAATGGTACGGAACCTAACTGGTTATGGAATTTTGGCGATGGAAACCTTAGTGTTTTAAGAAATCCTATTCACACTTATCAATCGCCAGGTATTTATGCAGTTACTTTGACCGTTACAACAAGTGCTGGGCAGAGTGTAAAGCAGAAAACAAACTATATTGAAATTATCCAGGGTGAGCGGGTTTATGTTAAAAAACCTCCTGCACAGAAACAGAAAACAGAAGCGGTAATAGAACCTGATGGATTAACATGGGAAACTGCTTTCCCCACCCTTCAAGAGGGTATAGACAGGGCTTATCAGTCGGGCGGTGGAGAAGTATGGGTTGCAGGAGGTCTCTATGATGAGGTTCGTTCCAATCCTTCTGGGTCTTTATTGCTTCGTGAATTAGTTAATGTTTATGGGGGTTTTAGTGGGACTGAGACTCAGTTAAATCAAAGAGACCCTCAAACCAATGTAACTATCATAAATGGAGCCACCGCTCGATATGGGCAGCCTGCGTGGCATGTAGTTATTGGTGAAAACTATAGTGAACTTAATGGTTTCGTTATTACAGGTGGAGATGCAGAATTAGACCTTGTTTATAGTGATGCTCAGGATGGAGGAGGACTATATCTACCGGGTAAAAAATTTGTTATAAAAAATTGCTCATTCTACCAGAACAAGGCAGTAGGGGTTGGAGCAGGGATATGCTGCTTAAGCGGTAAACTATCTGTATATAATTGTAATTTTATCGAAAATAGCATAGAAGATGTCTCATCTGTCTCGAATTATAATTATGGTGCTGCTGTTTATGCAACGGATAGTGTTCTTAATATTCAAGGTTGTAGGTTTGAATCCAATCGAATTTCCTCGAAAAGCGTTTGGCAAAATTCGACCCAGAATATTACTGCAATTTCAGCAGGAGGAGGTGTCTTTGTATACAATTCTTCCGTGGTAGTGAATGATTCAGCATTTTATTCCAATTCCTGTACAGCAGAGGGTGTAGGGGACGGAGTAGTAGGGAGTACCTTGTATGGTGCCTCTGCAAAAGCATTAGGTGGTGCTATTTATATCTGGTACGGAAATCTTGACCTGAGAAATTCAGACTTTAGGAACAATAATGTATCCACTAATGACCACAATGGTTTTTCTAGAGCAAGTGCAGGCATGTTGTATATGACAAGAAGTTCTGGAGATATTGTTAATGCAATTGGCTTTAGAAACAAAGCCTACGATTTCAGTTCTTCTAAGGAAAGGTCTGGAGGTATTCATTTAGATTTATGTGAAAAAGTGGTGCTCTCAAATTGTACTCTGTATGACAATCAAATAGATTTAGTTAATTCCAATCATGGAGGAGCCGTTTTTAATTACTATAGCAATGTAATGTTTGCCAATACGATTATATGGCAGAACTCCGGTCAAGGCACTTATTCCCTTGGAAATGATGCTCTTTTCATGTATTGTGATACGCAACAAACAAAAAATGGCGAAGGGAATATAAGTAGTGACCCACTATTTATCTTTCCGAGTGGGGGCAACTTAAAACTAAACGGTAGTTCGCCATGTATAGACCGAGGAATGAATACAAGTACAGATGAGTGGGGAAATGTCTTAACAGATATTGAGGGTAACCTTCGCGGTCGAGATGCTTTTCCTGATATTACTGGAGATGGCTCTAATTACGATATAGGAGCCTATGAATATTAAAAATAATTGTTAAAAGTCAAGAAGCAATAGATTCGTTTTTTTCGGGGAATTTGCCCTGAATCAAGAGGACTTCCTCAATGTTCGAGAAGAAGATGTCTACTAAATCGGGGTCAAATTGTTTTCCTCTTTGTTCTGAAAAATATTCTTTTATTTCGTTAAGAGTCCATGCCCTTTTATATACTCGTTCCACTCCTAAAGCATCAAACACATCGGCTATACCTACAATTCTCCCAAAAATATGAATATCTTTTCCTTTTTTCCCAATAGGATAGCCATTTCCATCAAAACGTTCGTGGTGTTCTAAGGCTATAATTGATGCTGATTGTAGGACCATCCCTTTTGCTTTACATAACATATCATAGCCAATATTGGTATGGCTTTTTATAACCTCAAACTCTGTAGGAGTAAGAGGACCGGGTTTATTTAAAATGGCATCGGGAATTCCGACCTTTCCAACATCATGAAGAGGTGAAGCCAGACGAAGGATTTCCGATTCCTTAGATGAAAGTCCCAATTTTAATGCAAGTAATTTTGAATATTCTGCGACTCGTTTTACATGGCTCCCTGTCTCACGAGAGCGTGTTTCCACAATCTCACCTAATGTAAAAACAATCTCTCTTTGTGCTGAATCTATTTCATTAATCAACCTTGCGTTTTCAATTGCAGCCGCACCATGATTTGCAATAATCCTTAATATTTTTAAGTCGGTTTCTGAGAAAACCTCACCATCGGATTTATCTGTTATATTTAGAACAGCAATGACATCCTGTTCGTTGATGGCTAACGGATGAGATTCTATAAATTCCGATTTTTTTCTTTGAAGTGGAACAGAAATAAAGGATTTGTTTTTTAATCCAAGTAAGTATTCTTTTAATTCAGGATTTTGATTTGTATCTTCAATGAGTAAGGGTTCAATGTTTTGTACAACCATTCCTGAAATAGTTGAGGAATTAAGAGGAATAAGTTTTCCATTTAATTCTTCTGGAAGTCCTATACTGATAATAAGTTTAAGATTTTTTCCATCTTCCATAACCGTAAGTATAGAACCTCTTTTTGCCTGAGTATGTTCCAGAGCAGCATTTAAGATAAACCTGAAAAGTTGTTCCTCGTTCCTCATTGAGGATATATTCTCACTGATTTTAAATAATTCAGTAATTTCTTTTAACCGTGTATTTTCCTTAATGAGCCGATTCCGTTCAAGGGCATTATTGACTACAGTTTTAATTTCAGTAATATTGAACGGTTTTAATACATAATCATAAGCCCCTTCTTTTATCGCAGCCCTTGCTGTTTCTATCGTAGCATACCCTGTCATAATGATAGGGACTATATCATGATTAATTTCCTTTGCTTTGTGAATTAGAGTTATTCCATCCATTTTGGGCATCATTATGTCTGTGAATAAAACTACAATCTCATTATTTTCAAGAATTAATTTTAAGGCAGTTTCTCCATCGGGAGACATTTCAACCGAGAAACCTTCATCTGTAAGTAAGTCATAAAGCAATTCTCTGATTATCAATTCGTCATCAACAACAAGTATCTTCTCTTTTTTAGGTGGCATTCTAATTATTTCCTGTCAAAATATAAAGATTGTTGGCAATAAAAAAACAACATATTAAATAATTTGCTTCAATTGGTATTATATATATATTAGAAATAAAAATGAAATTGCGTGCATGCTAAAATTAGAAATTTTATTATGAGGTGATTAACAATGAGAATATCTATTTATTTTAGAATTAAGTTTCGGATTATTTTTTTATTTTTTATTTTTATTTTTCAATTTTATGTAGATTCCTATTCCCTAACTGTGGGTGTCTCTAAAGGGATAATAACTCCCGACATATCAAAAGAACCCATAGGCGTATTTGGAGATAAGATGAACGAAGTAAGAAGGGACATTTATTCACGAGTGCTTGTATTTAATGATGGTTCAAAAAGAATGGTAATTGTGGCAAATGATTTAAACTGCCTTGATGTGGCAACGCCTATTCTCCGAGAACGGTTAAAAAAAGAGTTGGGTATTTCTCCAGAATATTTTATTCCTCTTGCTACACATAACCATTGTGCACCAATTCAGATTGTTCCTGAGAATTTTGAATACGGAAAATGGTTAGCAGAGAAAATTTATGGATTAATTAAGCAAGCCATTGAAAATGAAACAGGGCCTGTTTCGTTAGAATTTGGGTTGGGATATGTGTATCATCTATTTAGTTTGGGTGATGCTCCTGTGGACTATGAGGTTCAGGTGCTAAAGGTTTTAGACCAGACAGAAAAACCGATGGCTATCCTTTTTAATCATCCTACACATCCTTTACAGGTTAAAGGTCAAAATAGTGTTATTGATACGGGGCACTTTGGTTATGCCATAGAATATATTGAGAAAGAATTTCCCGGAGCAATGGCACTATTTGCTGATGCCTGTGGGGGAAATCAATTCACAAAGAGTATGATGGAAGCCCCTATACCTCTTGTCCAACAATATGGAAAAGAGTTAGCGGATGAGGTCATTCGTATTGTTAAGGAAAAACAAAGAAATATTGAAGGAAATATCGTGAGTTCTTTTCAGGTAGTCCCTCTATCGTTGAGTAAACCTATTCCTGAGAAAGAAGCACAACGCATATCTATCTACTGTCCTACAGACATAGGTTATGTCCCTTATCCTCACCCAGACCGTGGAACCAACTGGGTTCGTTCTCTTTTAAAACACTATAAAGAGAATATCCCTTTCCCTGAAAAAATTTCAGATAAAATATGTACTGACGATGGATTTTTAGTTGAACAAAATCCTGATGGGAGAGAGTATCCCTGTAGGTTTGAAGAATCAATTGTTGCTAAAATAGGAAATCTGATTTTTGTCGCATTACAGGGTGAGGTATGTGCTCCTATCGGCATGCGGATTAAAGATACCTTTCGCAATGAGTATCCTATTATGCTATTTGCATATATGGGCGAACATAATTTATATATACCTACGCGCGAACTTATTCGTTTAGATATATATCAGGCAAGAGTGATACAGGAGCAGTATGCTTCTCCAGTAGCCTGGGCTCCTACGGTAGAGGATGAAACGGTAAGTGCGGTTCGAGAACAAATTAGAGAAATATTACGGTCAAACTAAAAAAAGTATTATCAAAATATAGAAAGTGTTTATAAATGATAAAGGCAGTAAGTTTTGATTTTTGGAGAACATTATTTAGAGATGTATTCAGCAAAGAAAGACAGGAATATCGAGCAAAGGCAATTGTTAATACTTTCAAAGGGCGTGTTTCATTAGAAGATGCCTTTGAATTACTTTCAATGGTAGGAAAAGAATTTACACGCTGTCATATTGAAGAACACAGAACATTAACACCTGAAGACGCAGTAGATATGGTTACTTTACAGTTAGGAATGGAATTGGAAGAAAGAGAGTATTCCTCTCTTGCGGAAGAATTTGCAACGGCTGTTTTAGTCTTTCAACCAGAGCCTATAGAAAATGCACTGGACGCTGTTAAATATACATCTCAATTTGTTCCAGTGGGGTTGATTTCTGATACAGGAATATCTCCAGGTTCATCATTAAAAAAGTTGCTTGAAATTCACGGTTTTACAGAATTTATTTCTGTATATCGTTTTTCTGATGAGGAAGGTGTTTCAAAACCCCAGTCTATAATGTTTGAAAAGACCGCCGAGGAATTAGGAGTTACAACTGAAGAACTTCTACACCTGGGAGACTTAGAACCAACAGATATTGTAGGGATAAAGAAAGTAGGTGGCAAAGCAGGACTCTTTACAGGTGTAAACTTAAAGTATATGACTATTACTACTGCTGACTATATATTCAAGGATTGGCTTGAATATATAGAAAAATTACCGCTTATCTTAAATAACCACTCAGACTTTTGAATTACTTAAAAGATTAATAGGTTTCATATAAACAATTCAATCATTTTTCAAATTCTAACTTAAAATTTTTGCCTGTAACAATAGAATCATCTACAACTGTAGGTCCATTTTCAGGAATTACAATGGGGATTTTGATAACATTAAGTATATCTTTTTCCACATCAACTCCCGGCATAATCCAACGCAATTCAAGCCCTTTTTCGGTTAATACAAAAGCACCAACATGGGTAATGTAGAATACTTCTTTTCCGTTTTTTATAGCCTCTCTGCCATTAAAGGTAATCTCATCAACCTTCTCAATAAATTTTGGTTTACCGGGTTTTATTACCTTTACCTTATTATCAATGATTTTAATTTCTGCTTGATGTCCCCATGCAACGCAGAAAAATATCTTCTTTGCGGCTGTGGTAAGTTCAATAAATCCTCCTGGACCCACATAATTAATAGCCCTTTCACCGCGTTTAGACACATTTACATTTCCTTCGCGGTCTACTTGTAATCCACCAAGCATAACGCTGTCTAATTGTTTTGTTATCTGGTCGAAGACAGTGGCAGATGAAACAATCTTAGTAGGATTTACTGAGGCACCAAAAAATATACCGGGTGCAGGCACACCACCGAGAACTCCACTTTCTGTTAAGAGAGTTACATCTTTCATTGCTCCACTCTCAAAAAGTAGTCGGGAGGCTTCTTCCGGTAGTCCAACCCCAATGTCAACATAATCTCCCTTTTTAGAATTATGCACAAAAATGGTGGCTGCAAGTCTTGCTAACACCTCATCCTGTTGAGTTCTTACAGGGGTAACTTTAAGAATTTTATTGACAAAACGAACCCGAGCAATCCCTTCTTCGATGGGCGTTTTACTATTTGTGGTAAATAAATCCCAATAATGGATATGTTTCACACCTCCCGTTTGTTCAGTTCCCTTCCAGGCAACGACAGCGTCAATATCTGAGGCTGGAAGGAATATATCATCATATCCCTTTTCAACAATTTTGCCTACATTTGCAATAACAATTCCGCCATTTCTTTTGGCTGCTTTGGCAATTTCATAACTTTCAGCAATCATTGCACAATTTTTAACATATATATTCCCTTCCCTGTCCGCAGCAGGAGCATTAAACACTGCAACATCAAGCCATGGACATTCATATTTCAGAGAACCGTCTTCGGTTACGGATACATATTGCGGTTGATTGCCATTTAATAAAGGAGTTCCTCTTCCTGTTCGAGGGTCTAAAAAAGTGCCAATGCCAACCTTGTTGATAACATAGTTTTTGCCTTCATCACCCATTGTTTTTAGAATAAGTATAAGTGTTCCTTGCGGAATAACTTGAATCTCACATTGTCCTGCGTCAGCCAATTTTAAGAGAGATTTATATGTCTCCAAATGCCCACAAAAGAATCGTGTGCATAGTCCGGGTATCCCTAATTCTTCCAATGTTCCCGGGATTTTACCTCTTCCACCCTGACCGCCAACACTAATAAGAGTTAAGTTGCGAGGATGCCCTGTTTCTTCAAACATTTCTTTAATAGCCCACCATATAAGAGAAGCACGCTGATTACCAGCAAGGCCTGAGGTCCCAATCACTGAGCCATCTTTTATTAAAGACACTGCTTCGCGTGCACTCATGAATTTCGGATTTCCTGGAACACGGACCGCCTTTTTTGTATTTCTCCAGTCCCAGGTGGCTCTCCATTTTGCAATATGAAATAAAAGTTGAAGTTTTGTTAGGGTATTCATAGATTTAAACCTTATTTTTTTTATTGGGCTTATTTTGCGAAAGAATTATATTAAATTCTATGTCCACATTTCACAAATTATTTTTTTTATGAATAATACTTATCAAACTAAATTTATCTGTTTGTCTATAATTATAACAATAGACTCTTTAAGAATTTTTATTAGAGATATAAACTCTCGAGCAAATAGCAGAAAAACCTTTCTTCTTGGCTAAAAGTTGCTATCCTCTGTCTACTTTTGATATTAAGATGATTTTTTTGATTATATATTGACACAAGAAAGTGTAATAAGGTTTCCCTTGCATTGATAAGAAAATTTATATAATGGCTTTGTTCTTAACTCCTTATTGATTCTTTATACTTTCTCCTTAAGTTGATTGCAGAAAGATAGCGAGATAATTTGTCTTTCTGATATATAAAGATTGATATAATGATATGGGGTATTTTTAAATAAAATAAAACAAAACGAATAAGGATTAACCAATGGTAATGATGATTCCAGAAGAAGGTAAATCCAGAGATGAAATATTAAGTGAATTGAAGATAGCCCAGCAAAACGATGCCCGTTGGGAAGAAGGTAAGTTATTCAGTCTTGTTTTCCATCTTTCTGAAGAGCATTCGGAACTTATAAAAGAAGCCTACAATATGTATATTCACGAAAATGGCTTAAACCCTATGGCTTTTCAGAGTTTACATAGGTTTGAGTCAGAAGTTGTTCAAATGACCACATCGTTACTTAACGGAGATAATGAGACTGTGGGTTGTATGACTTCGGGCGGAACAGAAAGTATATTGTTGGCGATGAAAACTTATAGAGACAAAGCACGGAAGGAGCGAAGGAAACGCTATTTTATTCCTGAAATTATTATTCCGGATTCTGCCCATGTTGCCTTTGACAAAGCCGGTGAATATTTTGATATAAAAATGTTGCATGCTCCTGTGACCAAGACTGGGAAGGTGGATGTAAGTGCGGTTGAACGGAGAATTACTCCTAACACTATCGCATTGGTAGGTTCTGCACCGAATTATCCTTATGGAACGATTGACCCCATTTCCGAATTAGGTGAGTTGGCAAATAAATATCAACTATATCTCCATGTAGACGCATGTGTTGGCGGATTTATCCTTCCGTGGTTGGAAAAATTAGGAGAAGAAATTCCTCCTTTTGATTTTCGTGTTCCTGGAGTAACTTCTATTTCAGCAGACTTGCACAAATACGGATATTCGGCGAAGGGTGCTTCTGTGATTTTATATAGAAGTATTGAGATTATGAAACATCAATTGTTTGTCTCTGTAAATTTTCCTGGTGGAATTGTTATGACACCGGGTTTAACAGGGACAAGACCCGGAGGTGCTATTGCAGCCGCATGGGCTACTCTCATGGGATTGGGACAGAAAAAATACATGGAGAATGCAAAATATTTATCCGAGATTGTAAAAAAAATTAAAGAAGGTATCAAAAACATTCCAGAACTAGATATAGTGGGAGAGCCTCAAGGTCCTTTGTTCGCTTATTATAGTAGGAGTCCAGAGGTGAACATATATGCTGTGGCAGATGTTTTGGAAGGGAAAGGATGGCATATTGACCGACAACAGAAGCCTGCAAGTATCCATTTTATGATTAATCCGCTACATGGAAAGATTATTGATGAATATCTAAATGATTTAAAGGAAGCCGTTGAAAAGGTAAAGGCGAATCCAGAACTTGCTAAACAGGCGACTGCTCCTGTATATGGGATGCTAGCCAATGTGCCTTTGCGAGGTATGGTAGAATCTGAAGTGCGAAAAATTGTTGAAAATGTATATAAAAATGCGTCATCTGAAATTAATCTTGGGGAACAAAATGGCCATGAAAGTATATTAAAAATGATAAAGAAATTGTTTGATTATGTTTTGAATAAGTGATTTTATAAACAAAAGAATAAGAAATTTAGAGTTGATAATAAAAAAATGAAAAAAACATATATATTTACTGCTTGCGTTCTATTTTTCACTTATACCTCTTATGGGCAGGACAATAAGTTGATAGAAGGTGTTAAGAGTGGGTTTGATACCGTTATAAAAGGTATTCATCAAATAGGCTCCTATGCTGACGAAATTCTGCGCTCTAATTTATATGGGAACGAACAAACCGTTCCTTATACTACGACGAGGAAATATGAAAATCAGTTTTCTGTATCGCAAAATATAAACTTTTTGATAAAGAATGAATTTGGTCTGGTTGAAATTAAATCGTGGAATGAGCCGGTAGTGCATATTGAAACGACATTAACTATTGGAGGACAGAATCAAGACAACCTCGAAAATTTGGCAAACACTTTTCAGCCCAAAGTAATCAATGAAAACAATATTATATCTGTTGAAAACCAATTTCCTGAACCAAGTGTATCTTATATAAAGATAGACCATGTAGTTACGGTTCCGCGTTCTGCTGCTGTTTCGGTGGACAATTTTTTTGGAGATACCCGAGTATCGAACATAGAGGGTAATGTAACTATAAATGAGCAATACGGTTCGATTGAACTTGAAAATATCACTGGTAAAGTTTCTATACGGACACAGGGCGAATTTCCATTGAAGGCAAACAAGATATTGAACGGGGGCACATTCTATCTTTCGAGGACCAATGCGGAACTAATAGATGTTCAAGGGGAATTGAATGTTTACAATTTATTAGGAGAGGTAAGTCTACAAAAATTAGGTCAGGGAAAATTTGTCTTACATAGTGATAGTGGTAGGTTAAACTTGAAATTGGAGGAAGCATCTGCTTTTGAGATAAAAGGGAGTTTACTGGGTGGCAAACTAAATAGTGATTTGCCGATAGTCCAGAAGACTACTGGTTCGTTGAATGTGCTGGAGTTAACCAATCCGGACGCAAAACAGAAAATTGAATTGACGGGCACATTTTCAGAAATATCTATTTTCAAGACAGATAACATGTTTCCCAATTCATCAGCAGTTATTTCTAATAAGCCGTATAGCGAAATTTTTTCATGGGAAGAAGGGGTTACCGAGGGTGATGTTTTGATAATTAATAATCAAAAGGGAGATGTGCGAATACTACCTGCAGACGAACCTAAAATAAAAGTGAAGGCGACACGATTGGTCTGGGTTTCTTCCGCAGATAAAGCTACCTCATCACTTGAAAAAATTTATGCAAATCTACATAGAACAGAGAATAGGATATATATTACTACGGGGGGGAATTTTGATGTTCTTCCAGAAAGTCTGTCAGATTGGAGGGTGGATATCCAGATATTTTCTCCTCCCAACATGGATATTTCTATTGAATCGAATGAGGGACAGACGGCATGTGAAAACATTGCTGGTCCATTACGAGTCAATCAAGGTTCAGGTGCCGTTTCAATCTTAAAATGTTCAGGTCCTTACTCCATTTCCAATCAAAAGGGCAATGTAAAAGTAGAAGAAGTTACAAATAGTGGTGAGATAAAAATTCGAGGGGGGTTAGCGTCATTAAAAAATATTACTGCGCCTGTAAACATAACTGCGGTTCAGGCGAAGGTAAATTTAGAGGATATTCAATCCAAAATATTTGCAAGGATTCAAAGTGGAGATGTCCACTGTTTAGCGTTAAATGGTATTAATGGAGACATAGATATACAAACCGAGAAAGGTAATATCAGCATTCTACTATCTCCTGAAGCAGATTGTAATATAAAGGCTATTTCTCAGGGTGGGGTTGTTGATTCTGCCATTCCATTGAACGGTGTCTTTTCAAGAACAAGGCAGGAAGCCAGCACAAAGTTAAAGGAAGGGAAATTTTCTGTTTTATTACAAGCAAATGAAGGGGATATTATTATTGATGGGAATATTCCCAATGCTTCATCTGTTAATATTCAAACAAATCCGTCTGAGAACACGCAGAATGAATCAGTAGAAAAATAAGACAATTTCGCAATGGGGAACTTTAAATAAGGCATTATGAACAATTCAGAATTTATTATTATTCGTGGGGCTCGTCAACATAACCTCGCTAACATTAACCTGGACCTACCTCGAAATAAACTTGTTGTCATAACAGGATTAAGTGGTTCGGGAAAATCGAGTCTTGCCTTTGATACCTTATATGCAGAGGGACAACGGCGATATGTGGAAAGCCTTTCTGCGTATGCCCGACAGTTCCTTGAACAGATGGAAAAGCCAGATGTAGACTTGATTGAAGGCTTGAGTCCTGCTATATCTATAGAGCAGAAAACTGTCCATCGAAACCCTCGCTCTACTGTAGGGACAGTAACGGAAATTTATGATTATCTCCGTCTGCTCTTTGCCCGTGTTGGCACACCGTATTGTTATAAGTGTGGAAAACCTATATCCGCACAGACACCTCAGCAGATTGTTGATAATATTATGAAATTTCCTGAACAGACCAAGGTGCAAATTTTAGCCCCAGTAGTGCGTCAAAGGAAAGGGAATTACACCAAACTGTTTGAGGAGATTAAGAAATGGGGTTTTGTTCGGGTTCGTGTGAATAAGGTTATTTACCATGTTGACGATGAAATCAAGTTGGAACGATATAAAAAACATGACATAGAAGTAGTGGTAGACCGACTCGTTGTTAAGCCAGAGATACAGAAGCGACTGACAGACTCTATAGAAACAGCATTAAAATTAGGTAATGGGCTTGTTCGGATATGGTATGAAACCCCAAATAAACAACCCCAAGAAATTATACAAAGTGAACATCTCTCATGTATTGATTGTAATATTTCTGTCGAAGAATTAGAACCTTCTATGTTTTCATTCAACAATCCGCGAGGTGCCTGTCCTGCATGCACAGGTTTAGGCACGGTTACAGAAATTGACCCGGCTCTTGTTATTCCAGACCCTGAATTATCAATCGCAGAAGGTGCAGTTGAAGCATGGAGTCAAAGACCTATTCTTGATTCTATGTTTCGGAAAACACTTCGTATTGTTTGTGAACATTATGGTGAGAGCCCAATTACTCCATGGAAGGATTTGCCCGAATCTTTCCGTGAAATTATTCTCTATGGTTCAGGAGATGAACCGATTCGCTTTTCGTATCGTATGGCAAACAGCGCTTATGAAGCTTATAAACCGTTTGAAGGTGTAATTCCAAATCTGGAACGGAGATATAGGGAAACACATTCCAGCCGTGCCCGTGAAATGATAGAAAAATACATGACTACGCAAATATGTCGTGCCTGTCAAGGAACAAGGTTAAAGCCTGAATCGCGTGCAGTTAAGGTAGGTGATAAAAATATTGTAGATGTAACAAAGATGTCTATCAAAGAGGCAATATCCTTTTTTGATAACCTTCAATTAACAGAATTTCAGAAGAAAATTGCAGAACGTATATTGAAAGAGATACATTTGCGTTTATTGTTTCTTGTAGATGTGGGATTGGACTATTTAACTTTGGGCAGGTCTGCCGGAACGCTTTCTGGAGGAGAATCTCAGAGGATTCGTTTGGCAAGTCAGATTGGTTCAGGTCTGGTTGGAGTGATATATGTGCTGGATGAACCCAGCATTGGACTCCATCCACGCGATACGAACCGACTCATTGAAACATTAGAAAAATTAAGGAATTTAGGCAATACGGTCATAGTCGTTGAACATGATGAATCTACTATTCGTTCTGCTGACTATGTTGTAGATTTGGGGCCCGGCGCAGGTGTCCATGGCGGAAAGATTATTGCACAGGGACCGCCATCGAAAATTATTAAATCGCCTGGCTCATGGACAGGTAAATATCTCTCTGGCAAGTTTCAAGTGTTCTGCCCTCAGCAGAGAAGAAGACCAAAGGACAAATGGTTGATATTGCGTGGTGCTTCTTTGAATAACTTAAAAAATATTGATGTTGCATTTCCACTTGGTTTATTTATAAGTGTTACGGGAGTATCGGGTTCAGGGAAATCGAGTCTGGTGAACGAGACTTTGTTCCCATTAGTTCAAAATAAACTTTATCACAAAAAAAGTGAAGACAGGTTGTGTTACTCTGATATAGAAGGGATACAAAATGTTGATAAAGTGATTGACATTGACCAATCTCCCATTGGCCGCACACCTCGTTCCAATCCTGCCACATACACAGGTCTGTTTACTTATATTAGAGAATTGTTTAGCAAAACACCGGAAGCGAGGGCAAGTGGTTATACACAGGGTAGATTTAGTTTTAATGTTAAAGGAGGTCGTTGTGAGGCGTGTCAGGGGAACGGCTATTTAACGATTGAAATGCAATTCCTGCCAGATGTGTATATCCCCTGTGATACCTGTCATGGGAAAAGGTATAACCGCGATACTTTACAGATTCATTACAAAGGGAAAAATATTGCTGAAGTATTGGATATGACGGTTGAGGAAGCGTTGGAGTTTTTTAAAAACATTCCTCGAATATCACGCTCTCTGGAAACACTCTACGAAGTGGGATTGGGTTATATGAGTTTGGGACAACCTGCCACGACCCTTTCAGGCGGAGAAGCACAACGGGTTAAATTAGCCACTGAATTACTGCGTAGGCATACTGGGAATACCTTATATATTTTGGACGAGCCTACGACGGGGCTACATGCGGTTGATGTAGACCGACTGCTTCGTGTTCTACATCGGCTTGTAGATTTTGGGAATACAGTGATTGTAATCGAGCATAACCTTGAAGTTATTAGAACAGCAGACTGGATTATAGACCTCGGACCCGAAGGTGGAGATAAAGGCGGATACATTGTAGCAGAAGGTCCTCCGGAAGAGATTATAAAAGTAAAAGAATCATATACAGGGGAACATTTGAAATCAAAATTAAATAATATTTTCTCAAAGAAATATGCTAATATAAAGTAGCAAATACAAAAGATACAGGAGACGAATATGAATTCCTATGAGAGGTATGTTCGGACTATAAAAAATGAGTCAGTTGATTTTCTACCGTGTATCCCTATCCTTATGGCATTTGCTACACACCATATAGGTTCTAATTACAAGCAGTTTGTAACGGATTATCGTGTGCTTGTGCAGGCAAACGAGGTCTGTATCAACGACTTTGGTTATGACCAATGGAGTGCAATTTCAGACCCGTTCCGGGAGACTTCGGGATTGGGTGCAGAACTGATTTATCCCGAAGATGCGGTCCCCAGATGTGTGAAACCTATCTTACAGGATAACCAGGATTTTACACGCTTGCAAGTCCCTGACCCCTATCAAGCCCAGCGTATGTTAGACCGTATTATGGCTGTCAAAGAAATGCGTAAGCGTGCAAAAGATGAATACTCAGTAATGGGTTGGGTTGAAGGACCGGCTGCTGAAGCCGCAGATTTGAGAGGGGTTACAGAATTTTTAACAGATTTGCTAACTCAACCTGACTATGCTTACGAATTAATGGGCTTTTGTATTGATACGGCTATTCGTTTTGCCCTTGCCCAATTAAAAGAGGGAGCAGATACCATCGGGATTGGTGACGCCATTGCAAGTCAGGTTTCACCTGAACTTTATCATGACTTGATTTTTCCTCATGAATATCGGTTAATGCAGGCTATCAAAGAGGCGGGTGGGCTTGTTCGATTGCATATATGTGGGAATACCCGTCATTTATTGCCCTACTGGAAAGACTTGCCATGTGATGTTTACGATTTAGATTGGTTTGTTCCATTAAAAGAGGCACGGGATATTCTTGGGAGAGATGCCGTGCTCGTTACAAATCTTGACCCTGTCAGCGAGGTGATGGAATCTACTCCTGATATTATATATAGAGAATTGAGAGAGATGTATAAAGAGGTGGGACCTCCACTTATGATTGGTGCAGGATGCGAAATCCCCAGTGCCACACCCAGAGAAAACCTTAAAGCCCTCTGCACCCCCATCGAATACAATCTACCTTAATAAAACTTTTCAAAAATTGAGCCCCAACTTCTCAAAAATTAAGTAATATAAAAGATGATTAGAAAGTAGGCACAGGGTAGTAAAATTACCATAGGATAATAAGATTTTTTAAGAGCCAAGATTTTTAATTAAGAGATTGACCATTTTCCGCGAGCATGGATGCCAGCAGTGTCCTTTAAAATGCAAATGTATGAGCAGATGTAAATAAAAAAATTCCTTACCTTGCAAAGGGAAAGTGTAGTATAAACGACGGAGAGGTCAAATTCTCTTAAACACCCCCTATAACGACTCCCCCTTCCGCAAAGGGGGAGAGTTTTTTATCCCTTCCTTCTTGCGGGACACCCCTCTCCGAGAGGGGAATTTTAAAACCACAAAGGGGTATTAACTATTCAAAGTATTTTGTAGGGGCGTATGGCGATATGCCCTCTTTTTATTACCCTTCCAGCAAGGTATTAATGGAAAAAGTGCATGATTTTTATAAAAGTGAAATTGGGAAATTGACACCCCCCAAAATCGTTAGCAAGTTTAATAGCAAAGATATAGAAGAAACTTGCTACACTACAAAAACCCCAACAAAAAATGATATTTTATACATGTCCCTACAAAATGCAATTATATTGAACACATCATTTATACCAATAAAGAATTAGATTGCATTTGACTTAATTCGTAGAAAGTTAGAATCTAATGCTGTTCTATTGCTTTTACAGTCTCTTGGTCCAGATTTGTCGTGAGATTAAGGTTATGAACTCGGACCATTTGTCGCCTTTTTTTAAGGTGTCCTGTTCAATTCGTGTCAGGGCGTTGGTTTGTGCATCGAGATTGTCTAAATGGTGTAGTATCATGGCTTCCAATGTTTTTGGCAGAACAGGAGAACCGTTCTCGTATTCTCCATGGTGGGATAGGATACAGTGTAGAAGATGAAGTCTTAAATCCTCAGGGAATCCGTCTATCATTTTTATCTTTTCTGAAACAATGAGTGCACCCTCTACAACATGTCCAATAAGTTTTCCTGCATCTGTATAGTCAATATATAGTTGGTCAGCAGAAAGTTCATGCACTTTGCCAATGTCATGTAAAAAGCAAGCGGTGATGAGTAGGTCTTTATTCACTTTTGGATACAAATCGCATATTGCCTGAGCAAGTTTAATTAGTTCGTAACAATGCCGAAGCAATCCTCCGCGTAGTTCATGATGCCATTTCTTGGCAGCAGGAACACTCTCCAACGCACTCATCAATTTTGAATCATTACGAAAAGAGTTCACCAGTTTTTTTAGCCATGGGTCTCTCATAGAATCAAGAATTGTCCACAGTTCTTTTATATAATTATCTGTGTTGGGCATTTCGGGCAAAATTAAATCGTCCTTAGAATATTGCTCATCTGCTAAAGGGATTATGTTTGTAGCGTGAATCTGAAGACGGTCTTTATATATTCTAATTGTTCCTTTAACTACGGCAACATCTCCTACCTCAATCCTCTGGGCAATTTCTACTGGTTTTTCCCACAATACCCCTCCCATTTCGCCTGTTTTATCACGGATTACAAAGCCTAAAAACTTATCTCCTGAAGGCTGGTCTCTTAAATCTTTTCGTGTGATAATAAAATAGTCGTTTACCTCGTCACCTTCCTGCAAATTGGCTATGTATTGATTTTTCATATTTCCCTTTCCTACTTATTATGTTTCAAAAGTGACTATTGTTTATTTTCCTCTTCTGGATTGAACAAGAGCATCTGATTTTCTTCTTTTTTCGTTGAAAGTTCAGGAGAAGGTTTTAGGTATTTATCTTTTTCATCTACGAGAGACTGATAAATACTTTTCATGATTAAAGTTTCATCCTTTTGCCCTGTCTGTTCCTTCTCTGTTTCCTTTGCTGATAAATTGTTGGCAATCTGTTTCTTTCCCTGCCATTCAAAATATCTTTCATGAAATTCAATCAACTGGTGAATAAGATTGGTAAAGAGGAGGATGACTGCCTTTTCAGGAATAAAGTTCTGCTTATGACTTTGCAGTGTCCAATTATAAATAGATTTAATTTTGCGAAGTCGTAGCAAGATTTCCTCGTTGGAGAGGTCTATATCCCACTGATAATTTAAAAATCTTAATTCTTCCCAACGCTTTTCAAGTTCTTCTAAATACGGTTTGTTCCTATCCTTCTTCCATATCGAGATAACCTGTTTCAGTAATAAAATAGAAAAAACTATCAACAGAAGAGAAATTCCTAATGTAACAAGATTTTTTTGTGTCAGAGGTTTATCTTTTTCAAAAAACGCTATAGCCGTTGGATGAATCTTCAAAAAGGCAGGAGGTAGAAATGCTTCTATACTATAGGTGTGTTCAGGAGATAATGATATTGTTTCAGGGGAAAACCATGCCTGCAAAACGGAACGAATTACTGAATCCGATACTTTATTTGAAGTGACCAGGACATTTTTAATACAAATAAGTTTAATGGGTTCATCTGAGTAATTAATAGTTTGGGTGTATAAACCTGGAACTGTTTTTACAAATTCTTCAGATTGACTAATGGGAACGATTTGATACCATGATTTATCTAAAAATTTACGAATAGAAGTAGAATATATCCCTTCGGACCAAACAAGGGCTTCTATTTCTCCGTTAGAAAATGCCTTGTCTATGTCATAAATTCGAGTTGTAATTAATTCGGGAGGTAAATCAAAACTGTAAAAGTGGGTTAACCGTTCTATAACATACTTTCCAAGAGAGACATCGCCAAAAAAACCTACCTTTTTATCTGCAAGTAATTGAAACTCTGTAATGCCATAGTTTTTAGGTGCAATAATGTATATCGCCTTTTCACCCGCCGTAGAGATAGGCAAAACTGTGTTATTGTTTAGTAGACAGGATATAGAAGATGTGATAGTAATGTCTCCTTTTCCACGACTTATCATATCAATAGGAGAAGAATTTTTATCACATTCAATCTCCTTAACAATTATTCTCTTGTTGCTTTTGCCAAGTGTGTCTTTTAATGCTTCTAACCAGGCTTTGTCGTCTTCTGTATTATCAGGGATTACAATTTTCAAGTTTTGTGTTCTAAAAGATAAATTTTCAAGTATATATTTTCTGACAAAATCCTGGGTATGGTAAGGCATCAGAGCAGACAATATCGAGATAAATAGCAATAGTAAAATGACTATATAGTAGAAATAGTGTTCATATCTGTAGAAAAATCTATTTGAAAATTGAAATAATGAAGGCATTCTTAAAAATTATCCGACTTTAACATTCTTTATATACAAAATTATACTCTGCCTGGTCAAGAAAGGGTGCATTTCTATCTTTTTCTGAAATGATGAGGGGTTCTTTGTGCCAATCAATTCCTATTTTGGGACAGCGATAGGAAAGAGAACGCTCTGCATCTTTGTTATAGAAAGAAGTGCACTTGTAGAGAACTATTGTATTGTCACACTGACTCAAAAAACCATGAGCAAAACCTATCGGCACCCATAAAAGGTTTAACTCATTACCAGATAAATAAAAGCCTTCCCACTTTCCAAAGGTTGGAGAGCCTTTCCGAAGGTCAACTACCACATCATAAATTTCACCAGATATACAACAAACCAATTTGCCCATCCCATGAGGCTCTAACTGGTAGTGCATCCCGCGTAATACCCCTTTCTGGGACAAACTTAAATTATCCTGAACAAAGGTTTCTGAAAATCCTGTTTTTTTTAATTCCTCTAAGTGATATAACTCTGTAAAAAAACCACGCATATCTTCAAATTTACCAATTTCAAATAAGATAACGCCTTTTAATTGGCTGGGTTTAGTATTTTTTATAATCATATCTTCCCCTATAAAGTCGTTATGGTTGATAATGAATATCAAAAAGTTTTCTAATATATTACATTTTAACATTCATTTGTCTGTATTACCAAAGGGAAACATAAGAAGGGTTACTTTATGCTTGAAATTATAATTTTAATGTTATGTTCTGTAGTCATGTTGGGTATGGCTTCTAAATCTGGAGCGGAAGAATGGGAAGACCCAAATATAATTGGTATTAATAAATTGCCTCCTCATTGTACCTTTATGCCCTTCCCTTCAGAGGGGATAACTACCAACGATAGGACAAAGTCGCCTTATTATAAAACACTTACCGGGAATTGGAAGTTTTATTGGGTCCCTGTTCCAGACCAAAAACCTAAGGATTTTTATCAACCTAATTTTGATGATTCCAGTTGGATAGATATCCCTGTGCCTTCGCATCCTGAATTGTTGGGCTATGGAAAGCCGATATATACGAATATTCAGTATCCCTTCTGGCCTATCAATCCTCCATTTATTCCACATGATGACAATCCTGTGTCATCTTACAGAAAATTGTTTTATATTCCAGAAGAATGGGCAGGCAGAAAAATCCGTCTCGTTTTTGATGGTGTTATGAGTGCAATGTATGTCTGGGTGAATGGAAATTTTGTGGGATATAGTGAAGATAGCATGACACCTGCTGAATTTGATATTACCCCTTTTGTAAAAGATAAACAAAATCTTCTTGCAGTTCAGGTTTATAGATATTGTGATGGAAGTTATCTGGAAGACCAGGACAAATGGAGAGTAAGCGGAATTTATCGGGATGTATTTCTGTATGCGCTACCGGATGTGTATGTTGAGGATTATTTTATTCAGAGCAAGTTATCGGAGAACTATCAAAAAGCGATTGTTATGTGTGATGTCAAAGTCACTACGCCGAAACAGAAAATTGATAAAGTAGCATGTTCAATTAAGTTAAAGGACTCTATGGGTAAGGAACTTTTTGCAGATAAGTTAGAAAAAGTAAAAGTTAATGATTGTGGAGATGTAAACGAAATTTATTTCAGTTGGCAAAAGGAGATTCAAAACCCAGATTTGTGGTCAGCGGAGACACCTTATTTATATCAAGCATATATAACCCTGTCAGAAAGTGAAAAAACTGTTGATGTCTATCCTCAGAGATTTGGAATTCGGGAAGTTAAGTTGCAAGATGGTGCTCTTTTTATTAATGGTAGAGAAGTCAAACTCAAAGGTGTAAATCGCCACGAGATATGTGCTGAATCTTTACATGTTTTGACTCGTGAACAGATGATTGAGGATTTGAAAATATTGAAAAGGAACAATATAAACACGGTTCGGACATCTCATTACCCTGACCAGCCTATATGGTATGACCTCTGTGATGAATGGGGGATTTATATCATTGATGAAGCGAATATCGAATCGCATGGGATGGGGTATGAACTGGAACGGACACTGGGTAATAAGCCAGAATGGGAAAAAGCCCATGTAGCAAGGGTCGAATCTATGGTGCAAAGGGATAAAAATCATCCCTGTATTATCTGCTGGTCATTGGGAAATGAAGCCGGTAGTGGTTGTAATTTTGAAAAGTGTGCAGAAACGGTAAGAAAATTAGATTCATCGCGCCCAATTCATTATGAGCGAATGAATGAAGTTGCGGATGTCCATAGTGAAATGTATACCCCACTCTGGGACATGCTCAAGTTTGTAGACCATAATCCTGACACACCTTTCTTTTTGTGCGAATATGACCATTCTATGGGAAATAGCACAGGTAATTTGCAGGATTATTGGGATGTAATTGAAGCACATAAATCACTTATTGGCGGTTGTATCTGGGATTTTTCGGACCAGGGGATTAAAAGACCTTTACCTGAGGATATGGCGAAAAAGACGGGTAGACAATTTTTCTGGGCGTATGGCGGTGATTTTGGAGATAAACCAAATGATGGAAATTTCTGTTGTAATGGGATAACTCTACCTGACCGAAAACCGAATCCGGGTTTGTATGAAGTCAAAAAGGTTTATCAATATATAAAGGTCAAGCCTGTTGATTTGCATGAAGGTAAGGTAAAGGTTATTAATCAGTATGCCTTTCTCAATCTGGAAAAATTTGACTGGCATTGGTCAATTGAAGAAGATGGAGTGCCTATTCAGGAAGGGAAATTGCCATCTCTTTCTATTCCTCCACAATCGGAATGTGAAGTTACAATGCCTTTTCAAAAGGTGGATGTAGCCTCGGAATCGGAATACCGTTTAACTCTGGAATTTCAATTAAAAGAGTCTACGCAGTGGGCAGAGGCAGGATATATTGTTGCGTGGGAACAATTGGATTTGCCATGGGTAGGTAATAATTCCCTCAAAAAAGGGGATGACAAAGAAGAACAGGATAAAAAAAGCCCTATTCAAATTGTTAAGAAGGAGGATATGTTAACCCTTAAAAATGAGAATTTTGAATTGATATTTGATTGGGCCAATGGACTGTTAAATTCTTATTCTGTGTTTGGAAAGTCTTTGATTACGGCTCCGTTAGTGCCTAATTTCTGGAGACCCCCTACCGATAACGACCGTGGTAATAATATGCCATGGAGGCTTGAAGCATGGAGAAAATCTACTTATGAGCGTTCTCTAACATTTAGAAATATTAATAAACGCAATGATTACAGGATTGAAGTTAAGTTCAGTCATGAATTACCAGAAACAAAGTCGAATGTGTCAATTCAGTACATTGTTGATGATAAGGGGAAAATCCTTGTAAATTACGAGTTTGTGCCGAACAGTTCAGAATTGCCAGAGATTCCAAGAATTGGTCTGCAAACAAATGTTTCCAGAGAACTTTCTACTGTTATAGGGTATGGTCGTGGACCGCAGGAAAATTACTGCGATAGGAAAACGGGAGCCGCTATCCGGGAATATACCTTACCCTTAAAAGATGTGTTCCATCATTATGTTCGTCCACAGGAGAATGGGAATCGGACAGATGTCCGATGGTTCTCCTTGCTTGATGAGAAAGATAATGGTTTTATGATAGTGGGATTGCAACCAATGGCATTTAGTGTCTGGCATTGTTCAATGGAGGATATCGAAAACAGCCTGCATGACTATGAACTTCCTGAGAGAGAGAATTGGACACTAAATATTGATTATATGCAAATGGGTGTGGGTGGAGATGACAGTTGGGGAGCATTACCCCATGAAGAGTATTTAATTAAACCCCAAAGATACCAATATCAATTTGTAATTGTCCCTATAAAATCTGGGACCAAATCCCACTTTCGAGAGGTATATAGGAAATATAAGCGAGGTGATTTTTGATTTGTTATTTTTTACTTTGAATAACTTTTTCGTTCAAAAGCGTTAGGAATATTTAACTCTTCTCGATATTTAGAGACGGTTCTTCGGGCGATTTTTATCCCCTCTTGTTTTTGGATTAATTCAGAAATTTGCTGGTCACTAAGAGGTTTCGTTTTATCTTCTTTCTCAAGAATCTTTTTGATGATTTCTTTTACTGTGCGGGAAGATAATTCTTTTTCACCCTTTTCCGCTTTTAGTCCACCTGAAAAAAAATACCGAAATTCAAAAAGCCCTTGCGGTGTTTGCATATATTTCCCCGCAATACAACGAGAAATAGTTGATTCATGGATTTGTAACCGTTCCGCAATATCTTTATAAGTAAGGGGTCTCAAATATTGAGTTCCCTTTCTCATAAATTCTTCTTGCATTAATACAATTTCTTTTGCAACCTTATACAATGTTGTGTTTCGCAAATCTACACATCTCTTAAGGCGAATAGCTGATTCTTTGAATTTTCTTATTTGTGCTTTTTCTTCTTTGGGAAGACGCTTTGATTGGTCTTTGGGCACGGCTTCTACAATCACTATCTCTGGCAAGTAGTTGTTTACTAATTCAATAGATAATTTATCATCTTCAGTAATTCTTACTATAACATCCGGAACAATATATTCGGGCTCTGCTTCAAACAAGTATCCAGGATAAGGATTTAAGGATTTAAGAATTTTAATCAATTCCTCTACTTCATGAGGTTTAATATTTAAGCCCTTTGCAATTTTAGGAATTTGTCGTCGAACTAACTCTTCTTGGTATTGGTCTATTAATTTTCGCAGAAGTGCGTTATTCGGATATAGCCTTTCGAGTTGTATCAGCAAACATTCTTTTAAACTTCTTGCACCAATACCCGGTGGGTCAAAACTTTGTATTTTTTTTAGGATTTGTTCAACTTCTTGGGATGAGGTATTGAACTCTTTTGCAATTTCACTAAGGTTTCCTACAAAATACCCTCGATTATCTATACTTGCAACTATACTTTCACCAATTTCTATCTCTTTAAGGTCATCAAATTCAATATGTAATTGTGTGATTAAATGGCTTCTTAATGTTTCTCGGTATCTAATACTACTAAAATTATCTTCTATCCATTCGTCTATATCAGGATTACGACTTAAATCCGTAAAGTGCTCATCTCTGTAATTATCAATATTTTCTTCTTTCTCTTCTATCTCTCCTTCAGTTTCCTCAAAATTGGAAGAGTTCTCTTCGTAAACTGAATCTAAAATATTTTTATTTATTGTTTCTATTGACGACTCTTCAGTGTCTTCTTGCTCCGTAGTATCCTTTTTTTCTTCTGAGGAAGGATAGACCAACTCAATAGCAGGATTTGCCTCTGCCTCCTGTTGAATATGCTTTGCTAATTCAAAAGTGGGCATTTGTAAAATTTGTAATGCCTGTGTTTGAAAAAGAGATAATTGTAGTTCTTGCCTTTGTTGTAAAAATTGTTTCGCTTCTAACTTCATTAAAAAAATCCCATAAGTTTCTCTTTATAACGATAACATATTTGTCCCATTAAACAAAATAGTCATTAAATTAGAGATATTTTATCACTGTTGATTGCTAAAAAATAAAGGGCACTATAGTCCTAATCAGGAGAATGTTTTTAAACAGATTATATGTTTAATAAATGGACATCAATAGGAGAGATGAGTAAAAAGTATAAAAGAACAGGGTGATAAAATAAAAAAATATTTTATCAAAAAATTTTTAAAAGTGGGTATTGAATTTGATTAAAAATATGTTATTATATTATAACTTGAGGAAATGATGTTATGAGGTTTTATATATGTCTTCTTAGTGCTGTAGGTGTGATAGTGTATCCGGCAACAATAGTAGGGTCGGTCAATAGCACTAACATAGTAGTGTGGCAGCGCACCTTATTTTCTATTCTCTCTGATACAAATCAACCTGATGTTTCTGAGATAAATGATATGAATGGGGATTCTATCGTTGATGTCCGTGATTTATGTATCATTGCAGATATGATTAAAAATAACAATAGCAAGTTGCCAAAGTCTGGAATGATAAAAAACAATTACTTCTGTATCAATATATTGAGAGATAAGATTTTATTGGGGTCTAAATCTTTTGATAACAAAAAAATAGAAATATTACAACTAAATGATAAACAGGAAGATGAACCTTCAGTTATTGATTACCATAACTTGATAGAATCAAAAGAAAAATTTCTGATTCCTACCTTTAATATCCTACCCCTTCGTTGTTAACCCTATTTTCCAGACTTGATTCGTTTTCTTTCACAATATTAGATTTTTATGGTAAGATAATTATTAGGAAAATAAGGAGAACAAAAAATGAAAAATAGGAAATATGTCAGTAAAAGATATCTTTACATCCTATTATGTATATCTTTTATTAGTTTTTATTCATCTTACGCTCAAACAGAAGTGGATTATTGTAATATTCCTTCATGTAACAATATCATTCCAGGTCCTCTGTATACAGAGAGTTTTGAGACATCCATAAGAGAAATGTATGCAAAAATTCCGTTTATTGGAGGAAATCCTGACAATTTAGATTTGGATTTTGATGGGATGAAGGATACAGCACAGGCTCGACTATTCGATACGATTATGAGCACACCATCTATCCCCGGTATTTATGGGATTCCTACTCAGACATGTATTTACTGGGCTTATGTAGCAAATCGTGTAAAGGTTGAAGCATTAGCATTGGCTATTAATGCTGGCTGGCCCTCTTATTTAGGTTCACCACCAAACCTGGAAGGAATGAAGACCTTCTTTGCTGCATTATCAACGATGGGAAACACAGGGATTATTAATACTGTTATCACAGCATTAGGCTGGATTATCCCTAATTTGCCTGATTTATCCTTGTTAGAACTGGATGGTTCAAATATTGTGTATTTGAATGCTAATGGTGATGCCGATTTAGATGGGATTTGTAATATTGGAGAATATAAGGCATGGGTGATTAATACGCCCGCAGATTTTGATGCTTTTGTCAATGCAGCAACTAATTCAGGTGTAACGGAATACTATGGTGGGTGTCCTTCTTGTGGCACAGAAGGAACTGTCGAAGGAGAAGAAGAGGGCAGTGTCGGACCACCTCCCTGTGATATGCGTTCCGATGAAAACTATTATGCTTTATTAATGATGTTTGGTGATACGGATAAGGATGGAAAATTATCAAAAAGTGAGTTAAAAGCGTTTGTAACTGGTTTTTTGTTAGATTTAGGCTGGCGGTTGATTGACAAAGATGGCGACGGCTATCTCTCTTTCGATGAATTTGCTGGTAGTTATCGTTTAGGTAGTTTGCTTCCTGCGGATTTGGATAAAGATGGAAATAATCAGGTTACGCTATCAGAAATTCAGCAATTAAG
Source organism: uncultured Nitrospirales bacterium (assembly GCA_964549105.1). Classification (GTDB taxonomy): domain Bacteria; phylum Hydrogenedentota; class Hydrogenedentia; order Hydrogenedentales; family Hydrogenedentaceae; genus Hydrogenedens. The sequence goes on along the minus strand of CAZJTZ010000001.1, from coordinate 127,254 downwards.
TAGTAAAATCACACAGGCAACATTTGACGAGTTTGATATTGACGATAATGGATATTTAGATTGTGTGGATATTCGCGGACCTGTTCCTGATTCGTGCTATGCAGATTGGTGCTGGCAAACCTGTTCTTCAACGCCTGTAAGTTCGGGGTTTGAGACTGCACTTCGTGGTCTTTACAATCTGGCTTCTTTCCTCGGAGTGAATCCGGATACAGTAGATTTAGATGGCAATGGATTAGCCGATGTGGCACAGGCAAGATTATTAGACTATATTCTTGCACATCCAGAACAACCCATGTTCTGCTGCGTTCGGAATGCGTATATGAATAATCGTGTAGTGGCACAAAATAAATGGCAGTCCATACCGCTTATTGGTTATGTATTTTCGAGTGACACTTTTATTAATGTTTTAGCAGGTGTTCTAACGACAGGTGAACAATCTTTCATTGATAGCATAGTAGGTGTCATTAATCAATTGCTAAAGATTATTGGTAGAACATTGACTCTTGATGAATATGACCTCACAGCAGGTCAATACCTTGCTTCCAATGGCGACCCAGATTTTGATGAAGTCTGTAATCTGGGTGAATATAACGCAATAGTAACCGACCCGCAGAACTATGATGCTTTTGTCCTTGCTGCTCTTGATATAAACCAAACTACTAATGGTGGTGGTTGCCCTCCCTGTCCAGGGACTTACGAAGGGGAAACACCCTGCGATATTAGTGATTATGCACATTATTATTATGTGTTGATAATGTTTGGCGATATAGATGGCGATGGGCTGTTATCTAAGGAAGAATTTAAGGCTATTACAGGATTGAGTGATACAGTTCTGACTCTATGGGGACTGGTTGATTCTAATGGAGACAATCAGTTAAGTCTTGATGAATTTTCTTCTGTCCAGTGGATATATGATTTGTTAGTTAATATAGATTCTGATAATGATGATATATTAACTTTAAGTGAATTACAAGGATTAAATTCTTCAATAACACAAGAGCAATTAAATGCTGTTGACCTTAATCAAAATGGCTTATTAGATTGTTATGATTTTGAACCTTACTTCCAGGAAGGTGAAGGCACTATTGAGGGAATCCCCGAAGGTATTCCTGAAGGCATACCCGAAGGCGTAGTTGAAGGCATTCCCGAAGGGACACCCGAAGGTGTTATTGAAGGTATTCCTGAAGGCACTCCTGAAGGCATAGTGGAAGGGGAAGGTGTATTTGAAGGAACCCCTGAAGGAGTGGTAGAGGGTGAGCCTATTTCTTGTGATATTGATGATATAACCCACTATTACGCTATCCTGATTATGTTTGGAGATACGGATAATAATGGTATGATTTCTAAAAGTGAACTAAAGTCTATAACAGGTTGGAGTGATATTATTATTGCTCCATTATGGCTTTTGGTAGATTCTAATAAGGATAATCAACTATCTCTGGATGAATTTGTAAAAGTTCAGTCAATATTTAATCTATTGCCGGGTTTAGATTCAAACAATGATAATATCCTTACATTAGACGAATTACATGGTTTAAATTCAAATATTACAGCAGACCAACTGAATGCAGTAGATAAGAATTTAAATGGCGTCCTTGATTGTGAAGATTTCCTTCCATCTATTGAAGGTGAAGGTTCTGTTGAAGGTGTTATAGAAGGTGTAGTCGAAGGTATCCCTGAAGGCACACCCGAAGGAGTGGTTGAAGGCAGCCTTGAAGGGACTCCCGAAGGAATAGTTGAAGGTACCCCCGAAGGCACCCCCGAAGGAGTGGTTGAAGGTAGCCTTGAAGGGACTCCCGAAGGAACACAGGAAGGTGTTATTGAAGGCATCCCTGAGGGAACTCCAGAGGGCATAGTCGAAGGAACTCCTGATGGTACACCCGAAGGCGTAGTTGAAGGCAGCCTTGAAGGGACTCCCGAAGGAATAGTTGAAGGGACCCCAGAAGGCACACCCGAAGGAGTGGTTGAAGGCAGCCTTGAAGGGACTCCAGAAGGTGTAGTCGAAGGAACGCTTGAAGGTATTTCCGAAGGCGTAGTTGAAGGCACTCCTGAAGGTGTAAATGAAGGTGAAATTCCAGAGGGAATGCACTCAGCAGATACCAATCATGACTGGAAATTTGACTTGGGAGAATTGCTCCGTGTAATTCAGTTATTTAATTCCTTTGGATACCATTGTGATAGTTCTACCGAAGATGGATTTGCTCCAGGGACAGATACAAATCTAAGAAATTGTCTACCTCACACGAGTGATTACAACCCACAGGATTGGCGTGTTGACCTTAGAGAACTTTTAAGATCGATACAATTTTTTAATATAGGTGGCTATAGATTTTGCCCTGACGAGGAAGATCATTTCTGCGCAGGTCTAAATTAGAAACAAATCAAAAAATGATAGCTTTATATCCGCTGAAATTATTAGAATTTCGGCGGATATATTTTATTATGTTATAATTTTATTCAAATTTGGTCGGTTCGGTCAGGTAATTTGTTAATAACCTAATTAAACTATAGATAAAAATTCTATTTTTGTGGAGACATGTATGCTATTGTCTTTTTTGTTAATGATTTTTGTAAATTCTCAACTTCCTGAGTGGAATTTTGATAATCCAAATATTCTGCAAAAGTGGGTACCTAACGAACAAGTTTTAAATGTAAAGGTAGAAGAGGGCAGATTGTGTGGAAAGATACAAGGTTCTGACCCATTTTTTTTATGCGAAGGATTAGAAATACCTGCTTCTCCTTATCAATATATACATATTATAATGAAAACAAGTTGTGGCGGGAAAGGACAATTATTTTGGACAGGAACAGTAGAAGGTCCTTACGGTGGATTATCAGATGAAAAATCTACATTCTTTAATATTGAAGAGAAAAGTGATTGGCAAGATATATATGTTTTTCCCTTTTGGCATAAAGAGGGAGTAATTAGAAAGATAAGGTTAGATTTATATGATAACCTTGAATTTGAGATAAAAAGTATATCTATAAAATCGTGGGATAACGGTGTCGCTCCACTTACAAATATATATGACTGGCAATTTCCTGACGGGGATATTTCGGTATGGAAAATCGCCGATAACAATAATAAATATTTTTTTGCAAAACCCATTTCTTTACCCATCGGCAAAAAAGAATATTTAACAATAGAATATTCTGTTTCGGGAGAAATCAATTTAATCAACCTCATTTGGGCATTTCAAAATTCAGCCGCTCCGGAAACCTGTTCCATATCTCTACAAAACGATGGCAAAAAACATATTGTTGCTCTTAACATGACAGAATATTCAGTATGGAAGGAAACTATAGTAGCATTAGGTTTTCAGGTTCCTGAAAAATCTAATTTGAAAATTTATTCTATTCATATCGGCGAAGAGCCAATAGCCCAATCGGAACTTACAGTTGAATATTTTGGTGCAGAGCAAGGTGCTAATAGAGCAAGTAGAGATTTTCCTGTATTATTGCGACTTGCCAATCGAGGTGGAGGTATTGTTTATATTGATAAAGTGAATTTTATTTGCCCTGATAATCTCAAGATAGAGAAAGGTCCTGCTCCAGAACCGCCTTATGAAATTGGATATGATGACTTTTTTGATGTCTATTGGACAGTAAGTGCTCAGGAAGCAGGTCGCTATCCTATAAAAATTGTTGCTTCAACAAAGGGTAACAATATTGTTGAAAACACAGGTGAATTGCAGGTCCTTCCCGAGATAAAAATTACTGAAAGTGATTATGTTCCAGAACCTAAACCAATTAAAACCAAATTAGATATAGCCGCTTTCTATTTTCCCGGTTGGGATACGCCAGAAAAATGGGATTGTATTCAGACCATAGCACCTATTAGAAAACCTATATTAGGTTATTATGACGAAGGAAATCCTGAATGTGTTGATTGGCAGATAAAATGGGCTGTTGAAAACGGGATAACCTGTTTCCTCGTAGATTGGTATTGGATTGCAGGCAATCAATCATTGACGCATTGGTTTGAGGCATACCGAACCGCAAGATATAGAGATATGCTGAAGGTCGCAATAATGTGGGCAAATCACAATCCACCTAAAACCCATTCCGCAGAAGATTGGGAAAAGGTCAACAAAGAGTGGATTAATAATTATTTCTCATTACCTTCCTATTATAAGATTAACAATAAACCTCTTGTCTGTATCTGGTCGCCTTTAAATTTACGAAGTGACCTTGGTAGTTCTGACGCAGTAAAAGAATTATTAACCCGTTCTCAAGACTGGGCAAAGGCTGCCTCCTATGACGGTATAGAATTTATGGCAATTAACCACAACCAAACTGCAACTGAATTGCAAGCGTTGAAAGCAGAGGGATATACATGCTTTACCAATTATCATGAATTTAATAAAGCCGTATATATGAGTAAAATCCCTAACTATGCAAGGTATGAAGATGTTGTATCTACTATACCTGCTATCTGGGAAGAGAAAAGTAATCTATGCGAAGGTATGACTTATTATCCATTAGTAGAAACAGGATGGGATTCAAGACCCTGGCATGGTTCAAAAGCACTGGTTATTGAAGGGCGAACCCCAGAACTCTTTAAAACAATGCTCTCTTCTTCTCATGATTTTGCAAAAAAGAATAATAAACCTATAATTGTGCTGGGTCCTATAAATGAATGGGGTGAAGGTAGTTATATCGAGCCTAACACCGAATTTGGATTTGCTATGTATGAAGCCATTCGTAATGTGTTTACTGAATCCAATTCTCAACCTTTGCCGACCAATATTGCCCCTGCCGATGTAGGTCTGGGTCCGTATGATTTTCCTGTACCCGACTTTCAAACTTCATGGGATTTCCACGAAGACCTGTCAGGATGGAAAATATTTGCAGGAATGGATAATATTAAAATTGAAGAGGGCAGTTTAACAGGGAGAGTCAATTCAGGAGACTCTTCTGTTTATTTTTTCTTCTATAAAACAAAAGGACTCAAAACGGTTCAATACCCAAGAGCGACCTTGCGACTTCGTGTAGATGGTCCACCTTCGCCAGAAAGTAAGGCTCAATTATATTGGTCTAAAAAGGGTTTAGCCTTTAGTGAGGAAAACTCAGTCACAATTCCAATTCGTATAGATGGGGGATACTACACCTATACATTTACCCTGCGAGATAATCCCAACTGGACAGGTAGAATTAAAGCCATTCGAATTGACCCCTGTAATGTGTCTAATGTGACTATCTGGATTGATTCGTTTACCCTGCACCCCAATTGATGTCTTTATTATGTAAAATCTTTCGTAAGTATCTTCCCCAATCGCGTGGCTAATGCCATAATAGTTAGTTGTGGGTTAACGCCAAGTGATGTTGGAATTGAACTGCCATCACATACAAAAATATTATCAGTGCCAAATACTTTATGGTAGGGGTTACACACGCCTTTATCAGATGAATCCGCTATACGACAGGTCCCTAATGGATGAAATGCCATACATTCAAAATCAGAAGGCGTATGTTTCTCGTTCATAAATTTATGCAGGTCGTCTTTTGTCCTAATGATATTGGGCTGTTTAGTAGACATGATAAAAATGCGTTTGGGATTTTCTTCAAGTGCTAATTCAGCCAAAAAGGTGAACGCCTTTTTTAGACGAGAGACATCAATATCTGTTAAATGATATGAAAAAATGGGTGTATTTTTTATTGAAAATATTAGCGAACCTTCATTACTGTCTTTTATCATAAAACCAAAAGTGGCTATGTTCTTGTAATTTTTCCAGTAATGAGTTAATTCCTCTCCTGAAAAGGGAAATACAGAAGGTCCTAAATCGGGTGGCATGGCTATCCCTTCAAAGGCAATTCCTTCCTCCTCCAGCACAGGACTATGACAACCCTGCGGTATCCCTACCCATGAGGAAATATCATTATCCAATTCAATAGACACTTTACTCGCAGGATGTATCGTCAGGTGTGCACCTAAATTTGGATTATCAATTGCAATACCACTCCTTTTTAATAACACAGGAGAAAGCAGCGTTCCACAGGCAATAATAATCTTTCCACATTTTAACTCAACTCTATCAATGACCTTACGATTCACTGGATTTAAAACATCTACTAATACCCCATTGCCAACCTTTCTATTTGAAAGCAATATCCGATTTGCCCGTGCATTATAAAATAAAAATAGTCCTGAACGAATCCCTTCAGGAATATATGTTAGTTCCATACTCTTTTTAGCACCCGAAGTGCAACCATAACAGCACATTCCACAGCCCTGGCAATTATGAGCATTTCTTCGCAATGGATAGCATGGCAAACCTTTATTCGTAAAAATTTTCCGTATAAACGCACTGGACCTGTTCATGACACTCCAATCTGCTTCCTCCACATGTATATCTTGTTCTACTTTATCAAAACATTTTTGAAAATCGTCAGAATTTAACTCTTGTAGTCCCAATTCTTCTTCCCACTGTTGCAGGACTTTTTTAGGGGTGCGAAAACAGGTGCCTGAATTAATAACCGTGGTTCCCCCGACACAGCGACCTAATGGAATGGAAATCATAGGTTTACCGATTGTCCCGGTAACGCCGCCATCACGATAAAGTTTTAGTAAAGACCGAAATGCAGAGTTTTGATAGGGAAAGGGAAGAGCCCCTTCTTCTACAAGGGCAACTTTCGCCCCTTTTTCTGCAAGTTCTTTAGCAACAACAGCACCACCCGCGCCACTACCGACAACAATAAAATCAAATATTTGTTCTGTAGTATTGGAATTTATATTGGTAGCCAAATTGACTACATTAGATTGATTGTAAATTTCAAATAATTCTTCATTCATGTTCAACTTGATTTACTCTCAAGCAAATATGTTCTTTTCTCGCTTCTAAAATCGCTTTGTAATTGGTATTTGCCATTGTTTGAGGAAGTTGGAAGGCACTTCCTAATATTAAAATTCGTATTCCTAAAAACATAGAACTACGCGATGTCCATTTTGAATATGCCCACGAGTCAAGCCATTTCTTACGGACAGATAATGGAGAACGATACAAGATAGAAAAAAAACTATAAGGAGGTGGAACTAAAGATAAAAGCAGAATACCTAAAGGTATAGATAATCTGTAAATTTTAGGTAAAGACAGTAATGTTTCCTTAAATTCTTTCCAGAAGTCATCAGCAGATACATTTTCAGTCCAGAACGAATCGTCTCCAAACAAAGTTGTTAATATTGCATAACTATTTTTTTTAATGAATTGTTCCATTACTTACTCATTGTATATAGAGAGGCACCTTTTCCCATAGTTTTCTCTGCACCCACTCAAAAGCACTCTTCTGGTAGGATAAAAAATGTTTCTCATTATTATCTTTCAAGTCCTGAATTGTTAGTTTAATCGTTGCCATTTTTGTATTATAACAATATAACATGCTTCCGTCGGTGTCTTCATATTGAACCCCTACGACTGTTGGCATATCTGCTTCAATTGAGACAGAAAAGAGGAAATCGTTTGTTTTTCCTTTTATTTCCCAGTATGAAGGGACATATCTGGACTTTGTAGATAAAATGTTCTTAATAGAATTAAGGAAATATTGGTTTTCATTGTAATATAAAAATAGTGTAGTAAGTTGCGGTGAAGTCATTTTTTTTCCAATCCGAGCACGAGCACTTAAAACATCAATAATGATTGGCACAGACTCACCTGTCTCTTCGTCATAAAATATACAACTATGAGCCCAGGACCAGGAATGTCCTTGCCTTGAACCCGCCAGATGCCCCTGCATACCTAACGCATTTTGTATACGAATTGAATCCTCATTTACTTTTATGCTTCCGTGGAAGAGCATTTTTTCGTGGACTGTAACTGTATAATTTTTGACAATCCCCAATCTCCATAATGTCTCAGGGATAAAATTAAATGATGATTGAGGAAAAATTGGAGTTAAATTTAAATCCCAACAAAACTGATTATCTCCTTTGTGGAGATTACCCTTACAACAAATAAAATCAACAAAATTGTTACCAACAGAAATGCTACTACTATTTTCAGAGGTTTCATACTTACACAGTTCAATTGGGAAGGTCTCTTTTATCGCTATATTTTGAACATTTTCTTCTCCTCCATTTTCTTGAAGTCCTCTGCGTGTAAAAATTCCCCAGACCTCTGCCACTGATTTTGACTCATTTTTAAGCAAGGTATAACGAAACCAAAAAGACCATGCTTCATCTTGCGGATTTAATTTCCAATACCAGACCTCATACCCTTTATCATGACAATCAGGTAATAGAAAAGATGTGTTTGTTATCGTATAGGGGAATTTCATAAGGTTTATAAATTAAGTTGTGGGGTCTCTTCTTTTCCTAACCTTTGCACCTTGAATTTCAATAAAAGAACATAACCACAAATAATAAGGTCAAGTATCCCTCCAACTAAATATCCAAATATAAAGGCATGTGATAAAAATAAATAGAGATACCCCATTGAAGAGATAAATTTGGAAGCAATATGGATATTTATCAGGGTCTTATTATCAGGGTCTCTTGATGATTTGTATGCAATATATGCTAATACGAACATAAGAGAGGCGACCAGAGGTAGCCAGAAGAAATCCGTATTCTTCTCGGGCAAGGGTTGTAATACCTTAAAGAAAATAGGGAGAAAATTAAGAATATAATTTACACCATCAGGGATAAAGAAAAAGAATAAAGCACCAGCAAGATATATAAGTGCAAGTATTTCCATAGAGTGCTTAAATAAATTAATAACGGAGGACTCATTTTTAGGGGCAGGAGCGTTTTCTTCCATATTCGTTTCCTTTATATGTAATTAAGGAATTATAGATATAAGGATATTACCAAAAAAGGAAAGCAATTATAAAGAAAATGTTTATGCTAAAATTCTGGAAAATTAATTTAACAGACACAAAAATAGTAGAGACTCTATCTTTAGTTTTATGAGTTTAAGAGGTCCCAAGAATATATTTTGGTATTCCATATTTTTATCCAATATGCTCTGTTTGAATTTCTTAAAAAAATTTATTATAGTTATTAGATTATGATTTTAGGTATAGTTGTTGTTTATAATTTGTAAAACTATAATTTGGTGAAAGGGTACATAAATGAGAAAAACAGTTTTGTTGAGTGGGGTTTTTTTGTCTTTATTATTAACTACGGTGGCATCGGTAGCGATTGCTGAATTACAAAGTGTATCCGTAGGTGGGGAGTTGAGAGTCAGAGGGAGATGGTATATTAATACTCTTGCACCCGTAGATGAACGGATTCCAGCCGCGTTTGTTCAAAAGAGGCCTGTTGGTGGTACTAAGATTACATCAAAGTATAAATGGGATAATGAAGGCCCAGATTGGACAAGGTATGAGTCATCTGTTTTATTAAACTTCAAGGCAGATTTTACGGATAATGTTACTGCGTTTATAGAATTTTATGACTGGCATATCTGGGGAGAAGATTTTCGTTCTCGTGATTATGCAACTGGCACAGACATCAGGGCAGATTCTAAAGATGATGTAGAGATAGAACAAGCCTATATTGAGATAAGAGAATTATTCGGTGCACCCTTGAGTTTGAGGATAGGACGGCAGGACTTAATTATGGGCAAAGGTTGGTTGGTTACCAATATGTTAACCCCTTCTCAATATTCATCTCACGATGCAATTCGATTGACTTACAAACAGGACGATTGGACAGTGGATGCTTTTGCTTCCAAATTAAACGAGCGTTACCTGATTGAAGAAGATGGAGATGTTGATTTCTATGGTGTTTATGGGGCTTATACTGGATGGAAACCCTTAACCATTTCTGCATACTGGTATTTTTTAAGAGATGGGTTAAGTCCTCATGATACAACAGGAGACCCCATAGTGGAATTTTACGGAGATATGTTAAATCGTGACGATTATGGTGTTACGAAATTACACACAGTAGGTATTCGTGCTTTTGGTATGTCTTCAGGTTTTGATTACGATTTAGAATTGGCTTACCAGTTTGGTGAGGCAGATTCGTTAGGTGCTACTTTTAAACCTATTGGAATGATTTACGGTGATGATGATGCGAACTGGGGTGATTTGGGCGTTGAACTTACAGTAGGTTATACCTTTAGTGATGTAAAATGGTCGCCTCGTGTTTATATGCTGGGTGTGTGTTTTCAGGGAGATGACAACCGTAGTATTAGTTTTTCCGATTGGCTTAATCCCTTCTACGAACCTGAAGCAAGCCATTCCTTTAATCGTCTTTTTTCTGATAAAAACTATCTGCCTACGGTCAATGATAATGGCTGGATGTCTAACTTCTGGCAGGTTCAATTGGGATTTGAATTGAAGCCCACAGATAAAATATTACTTCATGTGCATGGTGCGTATGATGGTATCGTTTCTCCCTTTGACCCACCAAAATCTTTTAATGTATTTGGGAGAAGATTTTATGCAGCACCATCTTTAAGTTTTTGGACGGATGAAGGGGAAAGCGATATTGGCTGGGAAATTGCAGCATTTATTAGATACAACTATTCCAAGGATTTATGGTTTCAGTTATATGGTAATTACCTATTTATGGGAGATGGTTTAGCGAAAGGTTCTTATATACAAGCAAATGGAACGGAATTTGCCGGTGGAACGGATAATGATAATGCGGGCTATATCTTCTGGATGACAGTATTAAAATTTTAATTAACGCACATATAATTCACATATAATTTAAATAAAGATAGACCCTGTTGTAAAGCAGAGTCTATCTTTTTTGTTTGATATTGAAATATGGTAGAACCGATGTTTGTTTTTGAAACAAATATTGGTGGGAGAGTATCTTAAAATCGTGGTTTTTATTGGCATGGTAGTTGCTTAATACTAGATATAACAAAAAAACTACGAAGAAAGAGGAGTAAAACTATGAGATTTGATAGATTAACTATTCCATTACAAGATGCCTTTTCGGAAGCCCTTGATTTGGCTACAAATAAAGGGCATCCTGAACTTACTTCATTACATTTATTATCTACCTTAATTACAAAAGAAAACTCTGCTGTTGTTCCAATTCTACAAAGACTGGGTGTTTCAAAAGGTCAAGTGCAGAATTCCATTGAACGGGAATTAAACAAACTTCCCAAAATTTCAGGTCTTCATAATCCAAACCTTTCAAATGAACTTCAGCAATTGTTAGAAGTTTCATGGAATTTTGCACAGACATTGAAAGACCAATATCTTAGTTCTGAGCATGTGTTGGTAGGGATGATTCGTGATAAAACCAATTATGCAGGAAAACTTTTGAGAGAATTAGGCATAAAAGAAGATGCAATTCTTACTGCCCTTAAAGAGGTTCGAGGAAATCAGCGAGTTGATGACCCCAATGCAGAAACCACCTACGACGCACTTGAACGGTTTAGCAGAGATTTAACTCAATTAGCCCGTGCAGGAAAATTAGACCCCGTAATTGGTAGAGATGAAGAAATAAGAAGGGTTATACAGGTATTGTCCCGAAGAACCAAGAATAATCCGGTTCTTATTGGTGAGCCTGGTGTAGGTAAAACAGCCATTGTTGAAGGTCTGGCTCAACGGATTGTTTCGGGTGATGTACCAGAAAGTCTAAAAAATAAACGAATTGCTGCATTAGATTTATCGGCGCTTATTGCAGGTAGTAAATTTAGAGGCGAATTTGAAGAACGACTCAAAGCAGTTCTCTCTGCTATTCAGGAGTCACAAGGGAATATTATTCTATTTATTGATGAGATGCACACGCTTATTGGTGCGGGTGCAGCCGAAGGTGCAATTGACGCTTCCAATATGTTGAAACCTGCCCTGGCACGTGGCGAACTGCATTGTATCGGTGCAACTACTCTGGATGAATATCGGAAACATGTCGAAAAAGACGCGGCACTAGAACGGCGATTCCAGCCTGTTATGGTGGATGAGCCAGATGTGGAAGATACCATCGCTATCCTGCGTGGATTAAAAGAAAAATATGAGGTTCACCACGGTGTTCGTATTCGTGATGACGCAATTGTAGCCGCTGCTTATTTAAGTCATAGGTATATCACAGACCGATTTTTGCCTGATAAAGCCATTGATTTGATAGATGAAGCGGCATCCCGTTTGCGAATAGAGATAGATAGTATGCCGTATGAAATTGATATGCTGGATAGGAGAATTCGCCAACTGGAAATTGAACATCTTGCTCTGAAAAAGGAAACAGAGAAATCTGGTGTAGAAAGACGCGAAGAAATCGAGAAAGAAATAGCCGAATTAAGAGAAGAATTGAATGCCAAAAAAGCAAAATGGCAAACAGAAAGAGCCGTTATTAACCAGATTAGAGAAATTAAAACAAAGATTGAAGAAGAAAAGAGAGAGGCAGAAATAGCACAACGGCAAGGTAATTTAGATAAAGCCTCTGAAATTATCTATGGTGAATTAAATAAACTTAACCAGGAGTTGGAGGAGAAGAAAAAGGAATTAGAAGAGATACAAAAGTTAGGGAGTTTTCTAAGTGAGGAAGTAACAGAAGAACATATTTCAAAAATTGTATCCAGTTGGACGGGTATCCCTGTGGACCGTTTGTTAGAGGGAGAAATGCAGAGGTTGGTAAATATGGAAGAGCGACTGGCGAAACGAGTTGTAGGACAAAGAGAAGGAATTCGTGCTGTTTCCGATGCAGTGCGTAGAGCCCGTGCTGGCTTAAAAGACCCTAATCGTCCTATTGGTTCGTTTATATTCCTTGGACCTACCGGTGTAGGAAAAACAGAGTTAGCACGTGCTCTGGCAGAACTCTTGTTTGACCATGAAAACGCTATGATTCGTATTGATATGTCTGAGTATATGGAGAAGCACTCTGTGGCTCGGCTTATTGGTGCTCCTCCCGGCTATGTCGGTTATGAGGAAGGGGGGCAACTTACCGAGGCAGTTCGTAGAAAACCTTACAGTGTTGTGCTTCTGGACGAAATTGAAAAGGCACATCCTGAAGTATTTAATATATTGCTACAATTATTAGATGATGGTCGTTTGACCGATGGTAAAGGACGGACTGTGGATTTCCGTAATACCATTATTATTATGACATCAAACTTAGGAAGTGAAGTGTTCCAGAAAACGGATTTGAGTTATGAGAAACAGGTAGAGTATGTAACTAATATTTTACATTCTCATTTCCGTCCAGAATTCTTGAACCGTGTAGATGACATCATCTTGTTCCATCCATTGACAAGAAATGAAATTGCCCAAATTGTAGATTTGCAGTTGACTCAGGTTTCGCGTAGATTAGCAGAACGACAGATAACTGTTTCAATAAGTGATAAGGCTAAAAATGCCCTTGCAGAAGAAGGTTATGACCCTGTTTATGGTGCAAGACCCTTGAAACGGCTTATCCAGCGGAAGGTTGTGGATGCCTTAGCCATGCAGATTCTATCTCAGGGGATTGGAGAAGGTAGTCATGTATACATTGATGTTGACAAAAACAATGAGTTTATGTTTAAAGTAGAGAAAGAAGCACAAAAGGTATAAACCCTGTATAATTCAGGTAAAAAAACAAGCCCTTCGTCCTATTAGAAAGGATAAAGGGCTTATTCTTTTAAGAAAGTTTTTGAGAAAATTGAAAAGAAAAATTTATGATAATAAGGAAAAAAAGAAAAGTAATTACAGAAATTATTAGTCCCCACCAGAGACCTGTGTATTGGTATTCAAAATCAATCTGGTGCTCCCCTTCGCTAAGTTCTACACCTCGAAAGGCAATATTTACAGGAACAATTTCCTTTATGACTCCATCTACACTTACAGTCCAGCCAGGATAATAAGTATCTGCTAATACAAGGATACCTGGTTTTGTCTTTTGAACTTTAACCCGCACATGGGTTGAGGAAATGTCCTCGACTGTTGCTGTTAGTTCAGGTATAGGTTTTGTTTCGGGTATAGGTGCATTTTCTACCAGGTTAGGAAGTGCAGAATTTAACAAATGAGGCTCAACCTTATTTATGTTTTTTCCATTGTATATTACATACGCACGCGAAGCCTCTTCCTCCACCTTAAAAATTGCCATTCCAGATGAAAATATATCTACCAATTTCGTTTTAGGACGAATTTTGAAAAAGGAATCAGATATGTTTCCTGAGTTTGGCGTAGAGATAAAGAGGAAACTGGATGTGCCGGTTCTGAGCCATAGTTGAGGGTCTTCCAGTGCTCGTTTCATAAACATATAATATCGTTCAGTACATTTTTCAGGGGGTATAACCATCAAGGTCAATCCTGATGGTGGTAGAAAACTATTTTGTAAGTTTTCTGGACCTGTAAATCGTATTCCGTGTTCCTTTAATTTAGCAATAGTTTCATCATTAGGTCTTAATAGTTCCAATGGAACGGTATTCCTATAGGGTAGATACAAAAGTGCGACTGAAAGTAAGACAAGAATCGTTAGTATATAGCCTGCATTTTTTGGCGATGGGGAAAAAAGGCTTATGAGTAAATAAGCAAAGGTCAAAATCAGGAATACTAACGCTATCCCAAACTCCTTCCAGAAAAATTCTACACCTATAAAATTAGTAACTTTGCCAATAACTGCTAATAAAAATAAGACTGTCCAGAATAAGAGTGCTACAAATAAAAGCCTTTTAACACATATACGACATTCGTCAGGCGAAAACAAATTCCAGGACTCGACAGATAAACCGATTATAAAACCAATGGAGAGAATAAATAACCAGCCTACATGTATTAACGAAAAATTATTCAAATATGGCAAATGCAAATTAGCACAAATGAGTGAGCATAAAATAACGAAAAGGATGATGCTTGCAGCAAAAAAAGAATCTATTTTTCCACGGATTTCTCGCTTTATAAGAGAATGAGCACTAACCCATAAAGGTAGAAGTAAGATACAGCATATTCCCGGTGAGCAGAGAAGAATTAAAGAAAGTAGATGAATATGGTCAGGAGATGTACCTGCTGGTAAAAATAGACCTATTAAGGCTTTAAATGACAGTTTTGTAGATGAATCAACTCCCGGAATAGAAGCCCGATAATTATTCCATTCAAGATAGGGGAGTAGTTGGAAAGCAATTGCTCCAACTGCTACTATCCATGCTAATAGCACAAATGAAATAGATGAAGTAAAAGAAACCCTTTCTGGCTTTGCAATCCAAAATAAGAAAAGTATATATATCAGGGTAAAAAGGAAGATTACAATAATTGTCTCAATATCACCTCCGAGAGCCATCAGTGCAATTATAGGACTGAGCAAAACCCAGTATCTAAAAGAACGGTAAAAAAGGAGATTGAGTATTAGAAGATAAAAGGGAAAACAAGCGATTACATCTGTTATAGGGTGTATTGGGGTATAAAATAAAGGTCCTGTGAATTGAAAAAGTATAGCGATAAATAATCCCGTTGATGGAAGCAAACCATAGAATTTTGCGAGTAAATAAATGCCTATGCCAGCAATAATCATTCTTAACCAAATAGTTGAATATAAAGCCGTTACTGGCGGAAAGATATAAAAAGGAATGCTAAATATAGAAAAGAATCGTGTTTTCCATCGTGCAAGAGCAGGTGTCCCTCCTCCTGAAGTATTATCCCACAAAATAGAAGAGAGACTCCTTACTTCTGACATATACAGATAATTGGATAAATATTCAGAACCGTCTGTGGTGGAATCTATGTTCTGGTTCACATCAGAATCAGAAATAGACTTTCCATCTACCCAGATGGGGTTGTTATATAGTGCAGGATAGTTTCCCGGTACTCGATTCTGCGAAAAATCAATTACCAAAACTGTTGCAGGAAATAACAAAAGGAAAAGACAAACGCATAGACGGTCTTTACGCGAATTTTTTGTTAAATCGTTATTCATAATGTTAATTTTTTGGATATTATAGATGTTTTATGTTTTACGATAAAAAGTCTTTGATTATTATTTTAATTTTTAAGATATGTGATATTCCACACTGTATCATGCTTTCTTTGGAGGAGTGTGAATACTCATGCCATAGTAATCTTCGCTTGCTTCCATAAGTGTCTCAGATAGAGTAGGATGGGTAAATATTGTCTCTACCAGTTCTTCTACTGTGCTCTCTAATGTCATTGCAACACTTGCCGTTGCGATAATTTCGCCTGCTTCTGGTCCTAGTATGTGGATACCTAAAATTTCATCTGTTCGGCTATCCCCAATGATTTTTACCATTCCTTCTGCTTCGCCTAAGGTATGTGCCCTACCATTGCCCGCAAATAAGAATCGTCCTACTTTATAGGGAATCCCTTGTTCCTTAACCTTCTGTTCATTTTTCCCAACACTGGCAAGTTCAGGAAAAGTAAATGTGCATGCAGGAAGAACATTATAGTTAATTCGTTTGTTTCCGCCTGTTGCATTTATTGCCGCAACAATCCCTTCGTTAGAGGCACCATGTGCAAGCCATGTTCGGTCTATAACATCTCCAATGGCATATATGCCGGGAACACCTGTCTCCATTTTTTCATTTACGCCAATTCCTCCCCGTTTATTTATTTTTAATGCACTACGTAGAGGCTCCTGGATACATTCCGAATTACACCTCATACCCACACATACCAGAACCATGTCAACTTCTATCTGAGCCGTTTTATTGCCTTCAATAGAAAGAATTACGCTATTTTTTTCTACTTTTGCCTCTTTTAATTTACTACCTGTGTAAATTTGAATACCTTCTTTCTTAAATATAGATTCAAGTCGCTTTGTTAATTCTTCATCTTCTTTGGGAAGTATATGTGGTAACATTTCAATCAGATGAACCTCAGCTCCAAAAGTATTCCAGATACAGGCAAATTCACAACCAATTGCACCTGCTCCGATAATACCAATCCGTTTTGGAATTTTGGTTAATTCCAATGCCTGCGAACTGTCAATGACCCGTTCCCTGTCAAAGGATAGAATTGGCAATTCGACTGGTCTTCCACCTGTTGCAATAATGAGATTTTTTGTCGTGACTTTTTTGCCATCTATATTTACTTCATTGGGCTGGCTTATTGTGGCTTCCCCTTTAATCCAATCAATGTTATAAGACTTAAAAAGACGTTCAATTCCGCCTGTATTAAGTGCTATAACCTTATCTTTCCGTTGTTTCAGTTGTTGTAGGTCTAATTGTGGATTTTCTACCTTAACCCCAAACTCGCCACCTTTATTTATTTTACGAAATAGATTAGCCGTATGAATTAAGGTCTTGGTAGGGATACAACCGATGTTTAAGCAAACACCGCCAAGATATCTCTTTTCAACTACGGCTGTTTTCGCACCGCGTTGGGCAGAACGAATGGCTGAAACATATCCGCCCGGACCCGCACCTATAACTACAACATCAAAATCTGCCATTATTGTTCTCCTTTTATATCAAAGTTATTGTATGAAATTTGCCGCTTCTAATATTTCTCGGAATCTACCCATAAATTGGCCGCCTAATGCACCATCAATAACGCGATGGTCACAGGACATTGTTACCTTCATTATGGGTCGAATAAAGATGCCGCCGTTGATTACAACAGGACGGTCTTTCATCTGTCCTACAGCAAGTATAGCACTGTCAGGTTGATTGATGATTGCCGTAAAATGGTCAACACCATAAGGACCTAAATTGGATACGGTGAAGGTATTTCCTGTGTAGTCATCAGGCAGCAACTTGTTATTTTGTGCTTTGGTAACAAGTCCCTTCGCCGCTTTAGCAAGCCCTTCCAGCGATAATTCCTGAGCCTTTTTGATTACAGGAACAATCAGTCCTTGTGGTAAAGCAACAGCCACACCCAGATTAATATCAGGCATTTGAATAACACAATCTCCACCCCATTGAACATTTACCAGCGGAAATTCTCGTAGTGTCTTCACTGCTGCATATAGAACAATATCGTTATAGGAAACCTTGAAGGGCAGTTTCTCTCGTAATAACTTTGCGTTTGTCATATCAATCTCAACAGTTATGTAATAATGTGGGGCAATATGTATGCTATGGCTCATTCGTTCTGCAATAATTTTACGCATAGGCGTAAGTGGAATTTTTTGAACGGTTTCGGGCAAGGAAGCAGGAGTTGGAGAAGGCTCTTTCTTTGGAGATGATTTAGCAAGTTCTATATCCTCTTTTGTTATTTTACCTTGTGGCCCTGTGCCTTGAACATGCCTCAAATCAATCCCTTCTTGCTCTGCCAATTTCCGTGCTACGGGAGTTGTTTTAGGTTGTGTCTTTACAGCATTTTCAACATCAGAGGACATAATTCTTCCTCCGACTCCTTTCCCTTGAATTGTTTCTAACGGGATATTATATTCTTCTGCTACTTTTTTGGCGCGTGGCGACGCAATTACTTCCCCTGATATACCTGTGGCTATTGGCACTTCATTTGCAGGTGCAGGAGTTGTATGTGTTTCTGCTGTTTGAAGAGTTTGTATCTCAACTTTTGGTTTCTCCATAGTTGCAGGTTGTGTGCCCTGTGCATATTCAGGTGGAATAACTTCACCTTTATCTCCGACAAGGGCAACTACCGTTAATACCGGAATTTCTACGCCAGCCTCAACCAATATTTTTAATAAGGTTCCGCTTGCAGGTGATTCAAACTCTATCTCCGCTTTATCCGTCTGGACAGTAAATAAGGGTTCACCCTCTTTAACATCATCTCCTTCTTTTTTTAACCACTGAACAATGGATACTTCTTCAACGGTTTGTCCTAATTTGGGCATCTTTACTTCAAACATGGTGGTATTCCTTACTTTACTTTTTATTTAAGATTTAGCCATTTCATATCTTGTAATTTTTCAATAGATTTTTTTATTTGAGCAAATAAAAAACTTGACGCTTCTATTTTACAGATAGTCTTCAAAACCTCTTCCACCCCGTATTTCGTTCTTATCTCTTTCAATTTTTGACTGGATTCATCCTCTCCGTCATAATATATTGCGGCTGCTATCCCTAATGCGATATGTTCAGGCTCTATCCCTGCTTTGAGGCAATAGGTCGCTGAACCTACCAACCTTTCACCGGGACTTAACTTGCGAATAGGGTCGCGTGCAACACGCTCTATCTGGTCTCCTAAATGGCGATTGCTGTATCGAATTAGCAGGTCATCTATATAATCTATTAGTTCCTTGTAGGGTAATCCATCTAACTTATTTATTGCTTGTGCACTTTCCTGTCCTGCGTCTCTTGCTATTTGACGAATCCCTTTATCTTCAACACTTTCCCAGATATAGGTATAACCTTTAAGTCTGCCAAGATAAGCACAGATAGCATGAGTTAAATTGTGTATATATAATTTGCGGTGAATATAACCAGAAAAGGGACTACATAACTTCAAACCTTTAATCTGAGGAATATCTCCTTTAAAAGCGTCTTTATCCACAGGCAGTTCGCAATATTCTTCTACACGAACTAACAGAGGGTGCTCTTGTTTGTTTTTGTCTTTCATAATAGGAACCATTCTGCCAATGGACGCTTCAACCAGCCCTACATGTTCTTCAAAAGGCTTTATTAAATTTTGTGGTAAGTGTGAAACGATTTCCCTATAAAATGTTTGCCCTGGTTCTGGCAAGTTTTCACAAATAATAATGTTTAGGGGTTTTATAATTGGATTTTGTAATCGTCTGGCTATTCCTTCTGCAAGTGCGGAAATAACATCGGAAATACCTTTAGCGCCTACGGCAGTTGCTACAATTTCGGCTTCTTCAATGGCTTTTACTACTTTATCTCGGTCAGAAAGTAGAACTGCACTTATATTTTCCACAGTAATTGTATATTCTTTTTCACCGATGATTGTTATTGGGTAACTTTTTCTACTATTTATTGCTTCAACCACTTCAGGGATAACATCTACAAATAAGGTATGAAAGCCACTTTCATAAAAAAGTTGTCCCAAAAAGCCTCTACCAATATTTCCCGCACCAAATTGTAAAGCCAATTTCATTAATATATCCTTATTACACTTTTACACTTTTAATAAAACTGCTATACTTGTGTTGGATTTGCTATTATAGCATAGTTATAATTTATGATGTATTTCGTTTTTCTGAACATTTATTTAATGTGCAAATGGATATAGAAAAAAGTTAATTTTTTACAAGAATCAGGAGTAAACGATATGAAAAAGATTGGATTTGGGATTATTGGTTGCGGAAACATTGGTCCGATTCATGCGGCTGCAATTCATGCGGCTCCTCATGCAAAACTAATTGCCGTTTCTGATGTAGTAGAAAAGAATGCTTTAAAATTAGCAAGTCAATATAATGTAGAGCCTTATACCGAATATAGAAAGATGCTGGAAAGGAAAGATATACAAGCAGTAAGTATCTGTGTTCCCAGTGGATTACGCGCAGAAATTGCCGAAGATTGTGCAAAGGCAGGGAAACATATCCTTTCTGAAAAGCCTCTGGAAGTTACTACCAAAAGGATTGACCGTATTATTGACGCTGCTGACAAGGCAGGTGTTCTTTTAGGTTGTATTTTCCAGAGCCGTTTTGCCGAAGGTTCTAAATTAGTCAAGCAGGCTGTAGAGCAAAATCGGTTTGGCAAATTGGTTTTGGGTGATGCTTATATAAAATGGTTTCGTTCTAAGGAATATTATGCCAGTGCGTCATGGAGAGGAACATGGAAATTAGATGGTGGAGGTGCTCTGATGAATCAGGGGATTCATCAAATAGATTTGCTTCTCTGGTTTATGGGACCGGTGAAAAGGGTATTTGCACAGACCCAGTGTATAGTCCATGAAGGTTTAGAAGTGGAAGATTTAGCAACGGCAACTATTGAATTTCAGAACGGTGCGTATGGTGTTATCGAAGGTAGTACGGCTACTTGGCCCGGACATCCTGCACGGATTGAGGTCCATGGCTCAGAAGGAAGTGCAGTTCTTGAAGATGGCAAACTTATCTTCTGGCAATTTATGAAGAAGAAACCCATTGATATAAAAGTTGAGAAATTAATGGCTCAAGAAACTGAATTGGGTTCCGGTGCAAGTGACCCATTATCCGCCTTAAAAATTGAAGGACATCGCCGCCAGATTGAAGATTTTGCTCAAGCAATATTAAAAGGTTGCAAACCCACTGTGGATGGTAGAGAAGGAAGACATGCTGTTGAACTTATTGAGACCATTTATAAATCGGCTCGACTTGGAAAACCTATCAATATGTAAACTTTTCCCTTTTACCCCAATTCAGAACATTTCGGAAATAGTCTTTTAGATATGTTATATTTTAGAATTATATTGTTCAATCTTTGTTATGTCATAGTCCTATTAACATGTTTTTATCCTGCCTCAGCAGAAACAAGCAGTTCTCAATCGCCTAATGAGAAAGTTCTTGTGCAGGTAGGTCCTGAAAAAGTCACTGAGGCAGACTACCAGTCCTATCTCCAATATCGTCAGTTGGAATTACAGAAAAGTAGTTATCCGTTGTCTCCACAATTTCTCGAAGGTTTTCAAAAGAGGGTTCTGAATGAAATTGTTGAACAGACATTGGTTTTTCTTCTGGCTACGCGTGAAAATATTTCATATTCTGATGAAGAATTTAAAAAAAGTTATGATGACGGGATAAACCTATTGGGTGGAGACAAGGAATATCAACGCTGGTTAAAATCATTCAATTTAACTGACGATTATATGAAGGAGCAAATAAAGAAAAAAATCATTGTAGAAAAATATATGAAAAAGATTGAAGAAACGGTTTCAGTCTCTGACAAAGAGGTTGAAGAAGCATATCAAAAACTTGCCCGTTCAGGTGCAGCAAAGAGGACTACGGATACTTATGATTTTGCAAACATTTTACTTCTTGATTTTGTAGGTAGTCCCGAGACAGAAAAAAAAGCATATAAAATTTATCAAAGTATTCAGGAAGGAGAGGACTTTTTCCTCCTCGCAAAGCAATATTCTCAGGACCCCTTTTCGTCAAAACAAAACTATACCTATTATGAAATGCCCTTGAAACAAGTATCACCTGAAATAAAGCATTGTTTAGTAATGCTTCCTGTCGGGAGTGTATCCCAACCTTTTCGCACCCGAAACGGGTGGAACATTATAAAAATTTTGGCAAAAAATACTGTTGGTGGGACTATCTCATTTAATAAAATGGAGAAGGGGCTTAAACAAAGGCTGGTGAGTGACAGGGTCAGAGATATATTGCAGCAAGAATTAGAAAAATTACAAAAAGAGATAACTGTTACTTATTATTACAAGAATTAAAACGCAGGAACTTGCTATGACCAAAAAAAAAGTTCTCATTCTGGGTGGAGGGATGATAGTTCATGACCAGATATTACCCAGTTTATATCATTTGCAAAGAATGGGGAAAATTGGGAACATTTCTATTTGTGCCCGACATTTAACTCCCTTAAAAGCATTAAAAGAGAGTGCAGTCATAAATGAATCCTTTCCAGGTCAGGCTTTTACTCCTTTTCCATCGTTTGATACTCCAGAAACCGAGTATTATCCAGAATTATACAAGGAAGCGGTTCAGTCTTTACCGCCGAGGCAATGCGTCTTTGTCGCTTTACCTGACCACCTGCACTACCCTGCAATTATGGAAGCACTCAACGCAAACCAGCATGTAATCTGTGTCAAGCCCCTTGTTCAAACCTATAGCCAACTGGTTGAGATTGAAAAATTATCAAAGCAGAAACAACTTTTTGTCGGCGTAGAATATCACAAGCGATTTGATACCCGTGCACTATTAGCGAGGAAAAACTATCGCAAAGGGTTATATGGTGAGTTCGTTATAGGCGAGGCAAAGATGATTGAGCCATATTATTATCGGCATAGCAACTTCCAGAATTGGTTTACTTGCGATACGACAGACCCCTTTACCTATGTAGGTTGTCATTATGTAGACCTTGTAAGTTTCATTACAGGATTAAAACCTTCGGCTGTATCTGTTGTAGGCATAAAGAAGCCATTCCCTAATGGTAAGGTCGGGTATATGTGGTCGCATGGTAGGGTAACTTACGAAAACGGAGGGATTTTATCCGTTATAAATGGTCTGGGCTATCCAGACATGGGCGGAGGTAGTAATCAGCAAGGTTTAGAAATGTATTTTGAAAATCCAGATTGCACAGCAACCCTTCGGCATGACGACCAGTCCCGTGGTGTTTCATATTGTATCAATGAAGAATTATCACAACCCCCAAAGAAGTTCTATACTATAAATACAGATTATTTTCAATTAATTCCCTGGAACGGTCCGGGCTTGAGACCTGTTGGATATGGGTATACCTCTATTGAAGAACTGATAAACTGTGTTTTGAAAATTGACGAAACTGAGGATAGAGAAAAACAGTTAGAAGAGATTAAAAATATAGATGAACTTGGAATTATTGCTACACCAAAGAATTCATACTATAACGAACTTATCGACGAATTAGCCCATAAATCCATTCAAGAAAATGGCAAACCATATTCAATAGATTTACAACACCTCTGTCCAATAGAAAATTAAGAGTCTGTCTAAAAAGTCAATTTAAGCCAATTCTGGCGATTTAAAAACAAACAAATGCGAATGCAAACAATCATATATCAATACAAAAGACACTGGTTTTTGCATAAATTTTTCAAAAAGGACTTTTTAGACAGACTCTGTTTTTATTTCTTTTAATTTTTTGTATTTGTCTCTGATACTATATGTTTATCAGTTAGTGTGTTTTAAGTGATATTTCGATGTTTTATATATATGTGCAGTTATATACACATATATAAACATATTTATATTTATATATATCTGTTTGTATATAAATTTCGCTATTTGAAAATGCAGCGAAATCTCCATACTTAACTTATTCTTTTTTAATTACTTATGAAGTTTAAAAAAGCCATCTTGAATTTTGAGTTTTTGCATGCTATATTTGTTTATAAGTTTAATTAAGTTTAATTGAAAGTTTTGGGCAAAGGGGAGTTTTAATACCATGATAAAGTTTTTTAGGGCAATGATGTTTTGGAATGTCAAGGAGGTTTTTTGAATGGGTTCTTATGAAGATTGTAAAGATGTAAATTTTGTCTTTTCTGTTTTATCTCATGCATTAGAGATACAAAAGCAGGCGAGTGATATGGGTTTTGAATGGGTAGAGGTTGAAGGGATTTTAGACAAAATTCGAGAAGAAGTAGGTGAGATAGAAAAAGAGATACAGATACAAGACCATAAGAAAATAAAAAAAGAGATAGGTGATTTGTATCTGGTTTGTTTACATCTGGCTCAATATTTGAAGGTAGACCCGATAGAATGTCTTCATATTGCTTGTGAGACTTTTTGTAGGCGATGGGAGAAGGTGCAAAAGATGATAACCGTTCTACCAGAAGGTCAGAAGGAGAGAATTGAATATTTAGACCAATTATGGAATCAGGTTAAGTGCGAAGAGAAATCAAATAATTTAGTTTTGTGATAAAATACGGAATTAATTTTTTGGAATTATAAAAAAATAAATTTTTGAAGGAAAGAATATATGTCTTTTCAAACAGAAGATACTCTATGGGTTCAGGTATTGGATTATCTTGGGGAAATGTTGGAACCCCAGGTTTGTGAACATTGGTTTTCACATGTCTATTTTAGTGGATATGATGGGAAAAGGCTTACTCTTTCCGTTCCGAATGAGTTTTTCCTTTCCTGGCTTCGGGAGCATTATGGAGAGGCTTTAGACACGGCGGTTCGTCAGGTTTTTCAAAAAGAGATTGCAGTAGATTTTTCTATTCAGCCGGAGGACAATTCAAAACTGGAAGGACGAAAAGATATAACGGAATTAGAAAAGAAGGTTCAGGAGAAGAAGGTCGAGAAAAGGGTTTATGCTTCGCAGAATAATGTGCGTATGAATCCAAACTATACTTTTGAGAATTTTGTAGTAGGTCATGGAAACGAGTTTGCGTATGCGGCGGCAAAGGCCGTTTCCGAAAGACCGGGGGAGAATTACAATCCTTTGTTTATTTATGGAATGACAGGTTTGGGCAAGACCCATTTGATGCAAGGGATAGGACATCAGTTGTTGCGTAGAGACCCATCGAAAAAGGTGATGTATGTAACCTCGGAGGAATTTACAAATGAGTTAATCATGAGCATTTCAGATGGGAGTCAATCCAAATTTCGTGCGAAATATCGTAAAGTGGATATTTTGCTTATAGATGATATTCATTTCATTGCAGGAAAAGAGGCGACACAGATTGAGTTTTTTCATACCTTCAATGAATTATTTGACCAGCATAAACAGATAGTTATTTCATCTGATGGGAGTCCGAAGGAGATTAGAGGGATTGGGAGTCGTCTTGTTTCCCGTTTTGAATGGGGATTGGTAGCGGATGTGCAACCACCTGATTTTGAAACCCGTGTAGCCATTCTAAAGAGCAAATTGGTTCAGAAGGGATATGAACTTGACGGTACTATTCTGGAGTATATTGCACGGAGTATCACTTCTAATGTGCGTCAGTTAGAAGGGGCATTAACAGGTGTGATTGCGTTAATGAAGTTGCGTGGAAATGGTAAAATTACCTTGGAGCAGGCAGAACAGGTTGTAAAGGATATTGAAGACCGTAGTCAGACTCCTTGTGTTACTCCAGAGGCGATACTTCGGGCAGTTGCAGAAGCGTTTGATGTGAGATTGGTTGATTTGAAGGGGAGATGTCGAAAAAAGCAATATGTATTGCCCAGGCAAATGGGGATGTATTTGTGTCGTTTGCTTATACCCAGCCTCTCTCTGAGTTATATTGGTGAGTTATTTGGTGGAAAAGACCATACAACTGTACTTCATTCCTGTGAGCGGGTAGAACAAGAATTACGAGGGAAAGGTGAAACCTATAAGGTGTTTGAATCGTTATTAAAAAAGTTAAAAGGTGAATAAATTCAGAAAATAGTGTTGTAAAAACTTGAAAAAACGGAATAATGAAGGTATAAAAATTGTTATTGACCTAAGGAGATAAATTTGCTATAATATAAAGCAATTTTTATATTTATAGATTAGATAAATGTTTGTTTTGTGAATTGATAATTTTTATAGAGAGGTAATAAGACAATGGCGATTTTAGATTTGGTTTTGTATCCTGATGAGCCATTAACATCTGTGGCTGAACCGTTTGACCATATTACATCTGATGTTATGGATTTGGCCCAAGATATGTTTGAGACAATGATAGCGTATGATGGAGTGGGACTGGCAGGACCGCAAATAGGGCTATTAAAACAAATTGTGGTGGTGCATGAACCAGAAACAAAGCCAATATGCCTTGTGAATCCAACACTTATCCTGCAAGGGGAACGAATTGAGGGAGAAGAGGGTTGTCTTAGTCTACCCCAGGTTTATGCAGTCGTTCCCAGGGCATCTCGAATAAAGGTTAAGGCTTACAGTCCTCGGGGTAAAAAAATGGAATTTGAAGCTGAGGATTTTTTGTCAAGGATAATTCAACATGAATATGACCATTTGCAGGGTCTCGTTTTCCTTGACCGTATTGATGTGATTACCCGTGAAGAAAAATTTCAAGAATGGTTCAGAATTCGGAAAAAACTTTTGTCTGAAATTCAGCGGGGTTAAAATTGGCCTCATTGAGAAGTGTCATTTCTTTAATAATTCTATGTCATGTTGCTCAATAATAAACTTTTTGAAAATCTCGTAAATGCTTTTCGTAAATTGCCCGGTGTAGGGAAGAAAACAGCGGAGCGGTATGCCTTACATATTCTATCCTCTACTGAAAAAGAAGTTAAAGAATTTGTTGGCATAATTTCTGGGGTTCGTTCACAGATAAAGCGTTGTTCTGAATGTCAGGATTTTAGTGAGACTGACCCCTGTTCTATTTGTGATTCTACGGAGCGTGATGGGGGATTGCTTTGTGTCGTTGAAAAACCGTCTGGAGTGATAGCCATTGAACGTTCGGGGGCCTTTCGAGGAAAGTATTATGTGTTAAATGGGCTGGTAAGTCCTCTGGATGGTATTGGTCCGGAAGAGTTGGGACTTTCCCGTCTATTCCATAAGGTTGTGACAAAAGGGGTAAAGGAACTTATTATTGCCACCAGTGCTACAAGTGAGGGCGAGGCTACGGCTATGTATATTGCACATCAATTAAAACCGTTAGGGATAAAAGTTACACGCATCGCGCACGGGGTTCCTATGGGTGCGGGTTTGGAGTTAACAGACGATTATACCCTTCGGCAGGCTCTAGAGGGCAGAAAAGTTTTAGATTAGTTTTTTTTCTTATCGAATAAGTGAAGATAATTTAGACTTAAAAAAAGGTTCAAAGTTTTTTAAGGTCAAATCACCCTCTAACGCACTGTCTGTGCTATTCCAGGAGAGTTTCCCTTCCAGAGTCATCCCCAATTGACTTTTTAGATAATCTTGAGCCATAGGCAAGCCCATCCCTGAGATAAAGAATTCTAATGTCCCTTGTGATTCGGGGTCTGCTTTTAGTGCTACCTTTAACATAAGTTCGTCTGGATTGGTAGAGGGGTCTACTGTAATATTTAGTTGCTTCATTTTTTTTATAATTTCATAAGCCATACCTGCATATTGATTATTCTTTAGTTCCTCCTCCCAGGAAACCCCCTGTGCATTGAGGATACAGGCTGTCCACACTAAAAAATCCCCGCTTGTGGAATCAAGTTGTATTTCACAGAGATGTTTCGATTCAGGGGATAATTTTTGAATAGGTTTTTTTTCAGAAGTCCAATCTTTTAATATCCGTTCTTCTACCCCGTCAGGAATTTTTATTGACCCGGAGAGAGATAAATAACCGCGTGGAATATATTGTAAACCTTCTTTATCCCATGTAATTTGAGAGATTTGTTTCCAGGGTTGTTCATCTTGAAGTAATTGGTAAGCAATAGGACCCAGTCGTTTCTCATTTACAGCAATTGTAAAAGAGACCTGACTTTTGGCAAATTCCGTTGTTGCCCAGAAGCCCAATTCATAGGGGAGAGCCATCGGAATTGTTGTATGGGGTAGGGGGATAGAGGTTTGATTTTTGAGTTGTTCCCATGGAAGGACTCTTTCTAATATAGGTAGAGCTGGTGGGATACGAAGCACCATCTGGCAACTGGCATTGGGAGCAATCTTTTCTGGAATGGGTATGTAGGGTGCCTGCGATAAGCCATAACTTTTACTGATTTGCCAAATAACTACAGTCGCAATAAGAATAAAAACCACCAACAATATGAGAATTGAAATCAAACAACCTTTTTTTACCTGAGGACTCATTTATTTATTCCTTATGTTGTAAATTGTGCAAATGTATAATAAATGTATACATTTTACAGAAGCCTTAGACCTTAATCCAACTCTTCCTTTTCAATTAATCTGCTGGATTTCCCAATGCCCTTCTTAATTGAGATTCAAAGTCATAAAAGCGAATCTTCCATTTTAATTCTACAGAGGATTCCATTTCGTTTGTTTCCAGTTTTAGGGGGGAAGGGAGTTGGTTTTGAATCCACTCCTGTAAGGTAAAAATTCCGTCTTTTATTCCTTCTGTACCTATGGATGTGGCAGGAGAAATGATGAGAGTTCCTTCTATCAAATCATCTTCGATGAGGTCTAAATAAAGGTATATCCATGCTGAATTGTCAAGAGCGGAATACCATGGGGTTATGTAAGAAGAGTTAAGAGATGGAAAGCAACGAGTAAGACTTTCCAGAACAATTGCTACATTCTGTTCTTTGTTTAGCCAGAGCAATTCAATCAAATGATTGTTTTCCAGAGGTGGGGGTGTAATCTCTTGTGTAGAGTAACCAGATTGCGTTTTTCCATAGATAAAGCCTTCATCTACCCAGAGGTCTCTTTGAATATTGGAACACTGATGACTTCTCCACTCAATAAAGCAGAATTCATTTAAGAAATGGGAAGAGTGAAGTTCTTCAATAAAGGCGGTGCTATTCCTTTTCTCACGAATGGTAAGATGGGTTTCAAATCCTGTGCCGGGCAGATAATTGAAAACCAGAGAAAATTCGCGTGGTAGGTTGTGAAACCAATCTAACCTTATGGGACCGGGTTGGAGTGAGGTAAATCGTGGAACTTGCTTTATCCATCGAGTAGCCGTTGGAGCCAGTTTGCGTATGTATTTTTGTATTTTTGAGGGTTGAGTAATGACATATCCTACGGTGGTGTCTTGAGTATATCGAGTATAGGCTGTTGCACGAGAAAACAAGGGCGTAATAAATATCCAGAAAATAAAAAATACAGATAAGAGAATAAAAAAAACAATAAGTAATAGATATGGATTTTTTAATTTACCTAATATATCATACATGTTTTTCCCTCATGGCTTTTAAGATTGAGATAATTCTAAACAGATTTTTTTTGAATTATAAAAATTCTTAATTTCTCTTCTTTTATCTTACCTTTTATTTTTTCTTTATCTATATGATAAAATGTTTCCATTCTTAAATTAAAAAGAGCAATTAAAAGATAAAGATAAGGAATGAAATTATGCGTAGTGATGTTTTTAAGGTCGGTTTTGAAAGAGCCCCACATCGTTCATTACTCTGGGCTACAGGTAAGATAAAAGACATTTCAGATTTTAAGAAGCCCTTTATTGGGGTTTGCAATAGTTTTGTAGAGATTATTCCCGGACATGTGCATTTGAATGTTCTGGGACAGATAGTAAAGGAGGCGATTGTAGCAGCAGGAGGGATTCCGTTTGAGTTTAATGTTATTGGTGTAGACGATGGAATTGCTATGGGACATGAAGGGATGAAATATAGCCTTCCTTCTCGTGAACTTATTGCAGATTCTCTGGAAACTATGGCAAAGGCACATCCTTTTGATGGGTTGGTATGTATACCCAATTGCGATAAGATTGTGCCGGGAATGCTGATGGGCGCGGTCCGCTGCAATATTCCCACTATTTTTGTATCGGGTGGGCCCATGCGTGCAGGCAGATTAAGAGATGGAAAGTCAGCAGATTTGATAAGCCTTTTTGAGGCAGTTGGTGCCTATAAAGAAGGGAAAATGACAGATGAAGAGTTGGCAGAACTGGAACAATTGGCGTGTCCAGGGTGTGGCTCTTGTTCGGGAATGTTTACTGCAAATTCTATGAACTGTTTGTGTGAGGCGATTGGTATCGCCTTACCGGGTAATGGAACCTATCTCGCAGAAAGTGAGGAGAGAAAAGACCTGGTCCGTAAAGCAGGGGCTCAAATTATGAAACTGATAGAGGTGGATTTGAAGCCTCGTGACATCCTTACTCCCGAAGCTATTGACAACGCCTTTGCTCTGGATATGGCAATGGGCGGCTCGACCAACACCGTATTGCATACCCTGGCTATTGCTCACGAAGCAGGGGTTTCTTATCCTTTAGAACGGCTTAATGAGGTTTCTGCCCGTGTGCCCAATATCTGTAAGGTATCCCCTTCCTCCTCATATCATATAGAAGATGTGGGTGCCGCAGGAGGGATTTTCGCAATTCTGGGTGAATTGGCGAGGAAAGAAGGCTTACTGCATTTGAATTGTAAAACAGTTACCTTAAAGACCGTAGGGGAAAATATTCAGGGCTGTCGTTCAAAGAATACAGAGGTGATACGAACCCTCGAAAACGCTTATAGTCCCACAGGTGGCTTAGCCGTATTGTTTGGCAACCTGGCTCCCAAGGGTGCGGTGGTAAAAGAAGCAGGGGTAGACCCTTCTATTCTTCGACATACGGGACCTGCCGTTGTTTTTGAAAGTGAGGAGGATGCCATGAAGGGCATTCTGGAAGGTCAGGTAAAAGCCGGTGATGTCGTGGTAATTCGCTACGAAGGTCCCCAAGGAGGACCCGGTATGCGAGAGATGCTAGCACCCACTTCTGCCATTATGGGTAGAGGATTGGGAAACTCAGTAAGTTTGATTACCGATGGTCGTTTTTCAGGTGGAACACGCGGTGCTTGTATAGGACATGTGAGCCCAGAAGCAGCCGCAGGTGGACCCATTGCATTGGTTCAAAAAGGGGATAAGATAGAAATTGATATTCCTGCTCGAAAGATAAACCTTCTGGTAGATGAGGCAGAATTGCAACGAAGAAAGGCACAACTGCCCCCTCCACCCGACCGTAAACTTACGGGCTGGTTAAAAAGATATCAAAAATTTGTTACCAGTGCAGACACAGGCGCTGTTTTAGAATGTTAATCATAATTTTGGTAATATAAACAGTGGATTTCTGGTCAGGATGGTATGATTTTTTGAAGAGGGGCTTCCCCTGGAGCAAAAAGAGAGAGCCCCTTTCTGATGTAGATTTAAAAAGATTAGAGCCCTTTGTTCAGAGGCATAACATTCCTTATGTTATAGAGAGATTAGAAAAGGAGTCCCTTGTTAAGGGAGAAAAATTTCGTTTTGCTGTGTTTGGAGATACAAGGGGAGATTACCGGGTAGCACGGGATATTATTTTGTCTATTGCCGAAAAGAATCCATCCTTTGTTCTGATGACAGGTGATATTGTTCGACGCGGAAGGGTAGAAGAATATTTAGCCCATCACTTGCGTATGGCAGAGTTGATTCAACCCATCCCTGTTATCCCTGTCCCGGGTAATCATGAAGAGGGACCTGACCGACATTACACGGCTTTTCTAAAGATTTATGGGACAGACCGTTTTTGCTTTGATTTTGGACCTGCCCGATTTGTGGGATTTAATAACAATTCTTTCTGGTCTTTTACGCAAGAGCAACTAAACTTTTTGAAGGAAACATTAAGTAAGTGTAATAGAAAATATCAGTTTGTAATTATGCACAAACCACCTGAAGACCTTCCCTTGTTTGTGGAAACAGAGGAAGGTAGAGGGGTAAGGAGGAATACGAAGTCTTTTTATGCACTTATGAAGGAATGTAAAGTTACAGAGGTTCTTATGGCACATGTCCACGGGTTTGTTTCACAGAATATAGATGGGGTAAGATATACTATTAGTGCGGGTGGTGGTGCGAGATTAGAGGACCGTTTGGACATAGAAAGTCAGGTTCACCACTACCTTTTATATGAGGTAACACCAGAACAACTTCACTGCGAGAGGTTGGAATGGCAGGACGGACAGTGGAAACAAGTTACGCTTTATTAGAAGAAGAGGGGGAAGAACTATTTTTTCTTAAAGAAGGGGTAACGGAATATGACATTCAGAATGTTTGGTTTCAAGCAGACAGTTTAGAAAAAGAGTGGAAAACAGAGGAAGGGCATCGAGTTAGAATTTTATCCACAGGTTACTTAAACGTTTATAGTGGACCTGATTTTAAGGATGCCTTAATAGAGATAAATGGGGTTCCTTTTCGGGGAGATATTGAAATTCATCGAAGAGGAAAAGATTGGTATCAGCATGGGCATCATAGGGATAAACGCTATGACCGGGTGCTACTCCATGTGATTATGTCAAAGGAGACGGACTTTATTGGGGCAATTACTTCAAGTGGGCATGCTGTTCCTACACTCATCATTGGTGATTTTTTTGAGGAACAGCAAAATTCGCGAGTAGAACCATTTGTAATGTCTAAAAATGTAGATTTAAAAATACCGCAATGCCTTAAACAGATTGAGTATGACTATGAGACACTTGTGCGAATTCTGGCTCAACAGAGGGTTTTTCAAAGGGTAGAACAGATGCGTTCTCGATTTCGAGAAGTGTCCCTGGACGAACTTATTTACGAGTTTCTTTTTTACAGTTTGGGGATGGGTACCCGATTTGCCCCCCTCTATTCGAAATTAGCTCAACAAATCCCTTATTCACAAGCATCTATCTGGGCGGCTGAAGAACCCCGGCTTCTGGAGGCTGTATTTTTAAGTTCTCTGGGTTATTTGCAGAAAGGTGTAGAATTAAAGAACCCCTATGCTTTACTTTTAGAAAACATAAAAAACCAATTTTTAAAAGATACTTCATCTTGCAATATTTTTCAGGAAGATGTTACTCGTTCCGTAGTTTCTGTGTATCCCATGGCAAATCCTTCCTCGCGTATGGCTTGGATGGTGGGTATCCTGTCGAAGGTAGAATCTTCTCTGTCAGAGTTCTTGCTTTCTCTATGCGAGAGGAATTTTTGTGCTGTTCCAGCATGGAATTTGTGGGAGAATTTTTTTCATATCCATCATTTTTATTGGTCATACTACAACACATGGGAGATGAAAAGGAGCAAAGTCCCACATTCCTTAATAGGGAAGGAACGGGTTTATTCGATTTTGGGAAATATTCTTTTCCCCTTCTTTATCTTTTGTATTCAAGAAGGATTATGGGGACAACGGGAGGAAAAGATATGGGAACTCTATTTTCGGCTACCGGGAGAGAATCGTCATTGGTTATTAAAGAAGATGAGGTCGCATGCAGAATTTTTATTTCCTGATAGAAAACTTAAATTTTTTGAGCAACAGGCTCTAATTCAATGGTATCGAACAGGCTGCTCTATTCATCCCCAATGTATAGATTGTCCCTGGAATAATATGGGCTTTTTATCTAGTAGAATGTAATTTTTTTAATTATGTGTATTTATTGGAGTTGTTTAAACTATTCATCAGGATAACCTAAATCTGCTGTCCATTTTATTTTTCGTTGGAGTCGTTCTTTTCGTTTTAAGTGATTGGAATTATGTGGTTCAATTTCTATCGCCTGTTCTGTCCAATAGAGTGCTTGTTCTAATTGCCTCTGTTGGTGTTCGTAGAACTTTGCTAACTCCATACGGGGTGTAATTGCTTCCTTTTCTTCTTCTGCCCATCGAATAAGGGCTTGAACCCGTTCTTCTGTTCTCCCCAATTTTCGATAAGCATCAGAAAGCATTTTCCAGCACTCTGTTCGAATGGGAAAGTAATCTGTTTGTTGGAGTAGATTTTCTGCAATATCCACTGCCTCTGCATATTGTTCACACTTCATTTGAAGTTGTATAAAAGCACATCGGTCCAACAACTCTTCAAATCCCTGTCCTCTGGGGACTTGAACGCGTTGAGCCAGCCATGCCATAAGCCCAGCCAGTGATAGGATATCCCGGCGATTATGTTCTAATATGCGGGGTATCGGTTGTGCTTTTCCCATCTCAATATAATTTAACCAGAGTTGAGGAATTAAGGAACCAGGTATATCTCCATATCTTTTTACATGTAAAATGTATCGTTCAACAGTGCTTAATGAGCAATCACTTAAACGGCGTTTCCAGAATCGCCGTGCTACATGCATCAGGTCAAAATGGAAAAGTGTTTCCCCATGAAAGGGGAGGCGATTCATTAGATAACGGTTCCGTAGTAGGGGAAAATCAAAACATTTGCTATTATATCCAATAAGCATAGATGCTGTTTTTATCCGTTCATCTAACGCTTTTAATAAGGCCGGCTCGTCATCATAATCTCGCATAAAAAACTGTTCTAAGTGGAAATCGTTTTCAACAAAAAAACCAATACCCACAAGAAAAGCCACAGTCCCGGTTCCGCCAAAGCAAGAGGTCGTTTCTGTATCAATAAACAGTGCTTTATCCAGATCAAATTCAGAGGTTTCATTTCCAGCAGAGGTAAGTTTTGCTTCATTTACAGAAAAATGTAAGGCATCGGAAAGTATTATCTCACCATAAGGAGAAGGGTCAGGATAAGTTTCTAAAAAGTAAAGACATTGAGAGTCTTCAGTCCCAATGATGGTCCCTCCTAAAAGATTTTGATGAGGGTCATTATGCCCGTTTTCCATGTCAAGATTAACAGAAGAAGCAGATTCTACCTGTGTCCCCAAACGCTCCCGTAATTTCTGGAGTAGAGAGGCTGTTTCCATTGCT
This sequence comes from uncultured Nitrospirales bacterium, assembly GCA_964549105.1. Lineage (GTDB taxonomy): Bacteria > Hydrogenedentota > Hydrogenedentia > Hydrogenedentales > Hydrogenedentaceae > Hydrogenedens. The sequence goes on along the minus strand of CAZJTZ010000001.1, from coordinate 92,680 downwards.
GTTTGTGGAGAGGATGATGGATGGGCAGGGAAGGTATCGGTTTTTATTGGGTTCTGAACATTCTTGTTGGGTTCTTCAACCGGGGGCAGTTCTGATGCCTTTTTTAATCCCAATTTTTCTGCTAATTTATTTAAGTGAGTATTATCTTCCATATTTTATGCTTTGTCTGTTTTTGGAATAGAACCTATCTGTTCCCTGGTCTGGGCTAATATTTTTGCCAATTGTAGTGCGTGTTGTTTCCCCTGACTTCCCACCTCAACAGCAGGTCCGACACAACTTGGGCAACCATTTCTGCATGGGCAACTTTCCAGTAGGGAAAGTCCTGCGAGTATGATGTCATAGTGCTGATGGAAAATTTTCTCGCTAAAACCTACACCGCCGGGGTATCTTTCATAGAGGAAAAGGGTAGGTTTTTGAGAAAGGGGTGCGCGTAGTAAGGCATGGGCACGAATATCGGATGGGTCGCATAAGACCTGAACAGGCACGACCTGTCTTAATACATTAACCAATGATACCAACGCATCACTTATATTTTCTTTGGGAACTTTAGCCTTTTCCATAAGTTCCTCAGAAAGTTCCATCCAGTAGCCTAATGTGTGCATGGTTTGTTCAGGTAGATGAATTTCTCCCCAACCCACATTTTCATGTGTGCCAAACTTAATTTTTTTGTATACGGTGGGCAACCATGTTACCTTTAGTTCTCCCCAGATACGGCTATGGAGAGGCTCTTCTCTCTTTTCGCATAAGTTCAATACCCCTAAATCTACTTTTAACTCGGCGTCGGTATAATAATCTGTTTCTACCGAGCGTGCATAAGCCTTTCGGTCTTCTAAGTCAAGATGTTCAATCGTATAGGTTTCGCTCTGGTGCATATAAATAGCATTTTCAAAAATTTCAGAAGGTGCAGAGAAGTAGTCAACCTCTCCGATAACACGCCCCTGATTTTGAGTGTCAAGAATGACCACATTTCCGGGTGCGGCTGTCCGTAAACTGATATCCTGAGCAGGATAGGATTCTGCGCTCCAATGCCATTGTCCCTTTACTTTGTGCAATATTCGTTGTTCTTGAAGGAACTCTAAAATAGCCTGAGTAGAGTGTTCATCTATACCAAATGATTCACCCTCTGTAAAAGGTAGTTCAAAAGCAGAGCATTTTAGGTGGCTGGTAAGAATGTATAGATTGTTGGGGTCCAGAGTAGCACTTTCTGCATTTTGTTCAAAGAAATATTCAGGGTGATTAATAATATATTGGTCAAGAGGTGAACTCGAAGATACTAAAATAACCAGCGAGGTTCCCTGCCTTCTACCTGCCCTTCCTGCCTGTTGCCATGTGCTGGAAATGCTTCCCGAATAACCTACCATGATGCAGGCATCCAGCGAACCAATATCAATACCTAATTCCAACGCATTGGTACTTACAACCGAAAGTATCTCTCCTTTTCTTACACCTTCTTCAATAGCCCTTCGTTCCGTAGGAAGGTATCCCCCTCGATAGCCACAGACGCGATGTTCACTGATGTTCATTCTGCGTGCCATATCTTTGAGATAGGTGGTAACAATTTCGACCTGAAGACGACTTCTTGCAAAAATGATGGTTTGTATATCCTTGGAAATAAGTTGGGAAGCAATTCGTGTAGCCTCCTTTGTAGAAGATTTACGAATGCCTAATTCTCTATCTATTACGGGTGGATTATAAAACAGGAAGTGTTTTTCACCTCGGGGAGCTCCGTTGCGGTCAACGAGGGTTACAGGTTCGCCTATAAGTTTCTCTGCCAATTCTTTTGGGTTGGCAATAGTAGCACTACAACAGATATATTGTGGGTTAGAGCCATAGAAGGAAGTGATTCGTTTCAACCTTCGTATAATGTTTGCCAGATGACTTCCTAACACTCCACGATAGTAATGTATCTCATCAATTATGATATACTTTAAGTTTTCAAAAAGATGTATCCATATAGTATGATGGGGGAGAATCCCTGTGTGTAGCATGTCTGGATTGGTTACGACAATCTGACCTGCACTTCGAATAGTCTGTCGGGCACTGGTGGGCGTATCCCCATCGAAGGTATAGGTTTTGATACCCAATTGTAAGGTTTCGCTCAATTCTTTAAGTTCATGCACCTGGTCCTGAGACAGAGCCTTGGTGGGGAATAGATACAGGGCACGCGAATTGGGATTATCTAATATGGCTTGTAAAACGGGTAGGTTATAGCAAAGCGTTTTTCCGGAGGCTGTGGGGGTAACAATACATAAATTTTCACCCCGTGAAACCGACTTTATTGCCTCTGCCTGATGTGTATAGAGACGATGAATTCCTTGATGAGCCAGTGCCTCGATAAGCCGTTCATCCATTCCTTCAGGAAAATCCTCATATCGAGCAGGTTCAGCAGGAATCACCTTCCATGTGGTTAAATTATGCTTGAATGAAATGTTTTGTTGTAGTTGGTCTATAATTTGTGAAATGTTCATAACCCAAAAATACTTCCTTCTTCTCTTTTATTTTAACAAAATTGAGCAGGTCAAAGTTTGGAGAGGTTCAAAGTTATTTGAGGGTTTGCCAATGATGAAGAACATATTGGATAGCTTCTTCTTTTGTTTTAAGAATTCCTTCTAATTGAGCATTCTCCATTTCGTTTAAAATGGTCTTAAAAAGTGGTCCGGGAGTAAAACCCAACTCAATCAAATCTCTGCCTCGGAGTAAAGGTTGATATGTTGGTACTTCTTGCAAGAATGTATGATAATCATTTTTTATTTTTTCAATTGCAGACAAATCCCCATAACTGGTTTTGATGTCTACTTCGACTAATTCTATTAGGAGAGAAAAGAGAGGATTTTTAAACAGTTTTTTACGAGTGCTTTCCCTCATTTGTGGGTATTGTAGTAGAGTCATGTGATTTTTTATTAGCCATTCCACATTATCAATCTCAGAACGAGAAAAACGAAGCCGTTCCATGATTGTTTGTGCTATTTGAGCACCCATAGATTCGTGCTTTGGAAAACGAATTCGGTCTGCCGCAAAGGTAATGGTATTCTTTTTACCAATATCATGTAATAGAACCGCCATAGCTAAAGAAACCGATGGTTTTTTTAAGTTTTGCAGAGCAAGAATCGTATGAGTGAACACATCTCCCTCGGGATGATATGTAGGGTCCTGTTCTACCCCCTTTAATTCAGCAACTTCTGGAAGAATCTGGGAAAGAAGACTGGTCTGCTCCATAATTTCAAATGCCCACTGGGGATTACCTTCTGTTAAAATTTTGACCAGTTCATCTCGAATTCGTTCTGCAGACACTTTTTTTATGCCCTTATGTAGTTCCTTCATTGCTTTTAATGTTTCTTCTTCAATAGTGAATTTGAAGCGAGCACTGAATCGTGCTGCCCGTAATAGTCGCAGATAATCTTCTGAAAATCGCTTGTATGGATTTCCGACTGTTTTTATAATACCCCTTTCTATATCCCCCTGTCCTCCGACATAATCTAAAATTTGATTGTTAGAAGGGTCTAAAAATAGGGCATTGATAGTGAAGTCCCTTCTCTGGGCATCCTCTTCTGGTGAAGTGAAAACAATAGAGGAAGGATGACGACCATCCAGATAAGGACCGTCAGAACGGAAGGTAGTAACTTCATATTCCCCTTCGGAAAGTAAAACACGAACTACACCAAAATTTTTCCAGAGTGTAATAGAATTTGGAAAATATTGGTTCACTTCATCGGGCATGGCATTGGTTGCGATGTCGTAGTCGGAAGGGGGCCTTTTCATAATAAGGTCACGAACACATCCGCCAGCAAGATATGCAAGGTATCCTTTTCTTTGTAGTATATTACAAATCTTTCTTGCTCCTGTCTCTAATATTTTCTGTTGATTTTCTTCGTCTTTATTCATAAATTGTGTTTTTGCCCTTTGTATAGATAGTTAATCCTTTAAATATAATAATCTTACATTTCTATTTACTAAAAATTTTTTTGTTATTTAAAATATTGTATTTTATAATATCCATTGAATTCTAAATACTTTGTTTATAGGGAGTGGTAATATGACTATTGTCGGAATTATTTTAATGATAATTGGTTTTGGAGTTGCTTTGATTGTTTTTATGGGTTTGTTGCCAGAATCAATGACTATCATAGCACAACAGCCCATTTGGATTTTTATAGTGATTGGAATTATTGGTGCTGTATTGGTGTATTTTAATAGAAGACCCCATGATTAATTCTTATGGGTTTTGAAAGTGTAAGAATGCCTTTTACATATCTTTGTCTGGTATTTTTTTCTCAGGTGCGGTGTCGTAAGGGATAGAACTCCCTGAGTAGGTGGAGGTAGGCATCTCATTTTGAGAAGGTTGTTCAATTGCCTGGACAGAGGGAGCCTGTGTAGAGGGCACAAAATAAAACATCGCCAGCATAAGAAGCAATGCCGCCGCTGTGACGCTTAATAAACTCCACAGAATTATTTTTTTCTGTTTTTTGTTTTTCTTTATTTCCTGCTTAATCTTTTGTATGGAGATTTGTTGTTCCCATTCGGATATTCCTTCTTTCCCTTTTTCTGTGGCATACCATTGAAATAAGCCCTCTGTCTTTTTCCAAAAAGAGAAGTAGTCATTACATTGAGGACAGGTATGAATATGCTTTAAGACTTCTTCTGAAACATCCCCTTGTGTCATTTCAATTTGTTCTACAATTGTATCTAATTGAGGACATTCTCCTTCTTTTTTGCAATTTTCTAGAATATCAAAATCTCTCAATCTTTTCATAGGTTATTCCTCTAATTCTCAAATTTCGGAGTTCCTCCATTATAGTATTAAGTCTAAAAATTTTATAATGAGATATTTAATTGCTTTTTATATTGATAAATTTTCTTTTTGGCTAATGAGAATCTACTTAAAACGGTTCCAAGGGGACAATTTAATTGGTCAGCAATTTCTTGTGTAGAATAGCCTTCTATCCTTTTTTTAATTACAATTCGTTGGGGTTCAGGAAGTTGTTCTATAATAGTATTAAGATATTCAATATCAATGTATTTACTAATTGTGTCATCGTCAGGGTCATCGGATACAATGTTTCTGATATTTTCGAGGTCTTCTACCGACAATTCTCGTTGATTTTTATTCATCTCCTTCCGAAGTATATCTATACAATGGTTCTTTGCAATTTTTGATACCCAGGATGCGAAATAAGTTCCGTCTGAACAAGTTCTTATCTTTTTCCACACCTTAACAAATACTTCCTGAGTAGCCTCTCTGGCTATGTCATTGTTGGATAACTTCTTATAGCATATATATAAAACCATTTTGTAATACCGAGTTACTATAATTTCAAAGGCTTGTTCATCGCCTTTTTTTATTTTTTCCACTAATTCTTTGTCTGAAACTTTATCAGACTGTGAAGATATATTTTCACTATTTATCATAACGAAAAAACCAATTAGTTTATTTAATTAATTTCTAATTTTGTCGTTGAACAATAAAATGACAAAGATTCGTTAAAGATTTTTTAAAATCACTATTGGGGAATTTATCCAGTTCTTTTATTGCAAGAAGTTTTAATTCTTCGGCATATTGTATTGTACTCTTTTTTATTTTATATCTTTCTAATTTTTCTTCAATCCACTTTTGTTCCTTTTCTGTTAAAGGTTTTCCAAAAATTGAATTAAAGAAATCTTTTTCGTCTGTTTCCATTTGTTCCCATAGTAATAAAATGGGCAAAGTAACTTTTTGTTCAATTATATCGCTATAACGAGGTTTTCCTAATATATTTGAGTCCTGAGTTAGATCTAATAAATCGTCAATAAATTGGAATACAATACCAATAGATTCGCCAAAACGAAATAGGTTGTCTCTTTCAGGTAAATTTTCTAACAAAGCAGGGGTAGAGGCAGAACAGGCAAAGAGCATAGCTGTTTTTTTCCTGGCTAATTCTCTACAATTGTCTATTGTAAAATTATTAATGGACTTTGTGAAGAACTTTAATTCCCCTTCTGCCATTTCTCGGACACATTGAACCGAATTAAGGATTAACTCGTGACTCTCATATCTTCCTAAAAGTTCTGTGGCTCGTGCCACAAGGTAATCACCCCCTAAAACAGCAGCATGATTGTTCCATAGCGAATTTAAAGATTGTCCCCCTCTTCTAATAATTGCCCGGTCAATAACATCGTCATGAGTTAATGAAGCCAGATGGAGTAATTCAAAGGAAGTGCTTAAAGGGATATAAACATTTAAGTCTTTTTTCCCGATAATCCCTGCGCTTAAAAGGCAAATTGCAGGTCTTAATAATTTGCCCTTTGCTTTTGGTGCCATGGACGTGTCTATATCAACTAATTTTAAGGTATCTTCCCATACTTGTCGTACTCCCTCTGCTACCCTTTCTATTTGTTCCTGAATAGGTTTATAAATTTCCGTTAAGGTTATTTCCATTCTTATTCCTAATGAAGAAAAATTCATTGTTAATTTATTGTTGTTTTTCCTTCTGCTTTTCTGCTAAAACAATATTATAATTCATCAATGACATAAGAATAGACACAATGGGATTTATCCAGTTGAAGAAACAGTAAGGGAAATAATGTAAAGTAGAAACTCCCAATACTGAACTTGCAAAAGCACCACAGGTATTCCATGGGACTAAAACAGAAGTAATGGTAGCACCATCTTCCAGTGTTCGTGATAAATTTCGCATATCTAGGTTACGAGCAGCATAAGATTCTCGATACATCCTACCCGGAATGACAATTGCCAGATACTGTTCCGCAGCAAAGATATTGAAAAATATACAACTCACTACGGTGGAAGCCATCAATCCGCCTGATGAATGCACACGAGTTAAAACTGTTTCTGCAATTTTTTGAAGCATTCTTGTAGTTTCCATAACACCACCAAAAAGCATTGCCATGATGATAAGGGATATGGTAGCAAACATCTTTTCCATCCCTCCGGTGGATAATAAATCGTCTAAAACAGGGATACCACTTTGTAATGTATATCCATGATACGCTACATGAATTATTCTCTGATAATTTTGCGAAATAAACGAAGGAACCTGAGATAGTTTATCAGGAAAACCGTTTTGAAAAACAAACGCAAGAAGTCCACCTAAAATACAACCTACGGTTAAGGCTGGAATCGCTGGTGTCCTCCTTATCGCCAAATAAATGACAATAAGAGGAACTATAAAAAAAGACCAATGGATAAAAAAGTTTTGTCTTAATCCACGAATAATTTCGTCTGTCTGATGAATATCCTGTCCTGTTTTGGATAGGAATAAGCCAATAAACAAAAATATTATTAAAGTTAAAGAATATGCAGGGATTGTCGTATTAAGCATATTTCGGATATGTATGAACAGATTGGTCCCACTTACTGCGGGTGCAAGATTAGTAGTGTCGGACAATGGAGACATCTTATCTCCAAGATAGGCACCTGAAATAATAGCACCTGCGATAAGAGGTTCCGAATAACCTAAGGCTTTACCTATACCCATAAGGGCTACACCAATAGTCCCCATAGTAGACCAACTACTTCCAATGGCTAATGATACAATCGAACAAATAATGCAAGCCACAATAGGGAAAGACTTTGCCGTTAATATCTGGATTCCATAATAGATAATACTCGGAACAATTCCTCCTTGAATCCATAGGGCTATCGTTGCCCCAACAATAAGTAAAATAATGATAGCCTCCATAGCGAGCACAATAGAGTAAATAGCCTTTTGTTCTATTTCTCTATATGAAAGCCCCAACCATTTATGCCCGATTATCCCACCCACAATAGAAGAGATGAGCAGAGCAACCTGACATGGGCCCGAAGTTGCCTCATCTCCAAATATCCAGACATTGATTATGAGCAAAACAACAAGCAGAATACATGGGATTAAGGCTAATTTTAGTGTAACTTTCTGTTCCGTCATTTTCCAATTAGTTTCAAAAAGATTATAAAAACTTAATAAAAGTATATTATAGTATTGTTTTTTAAAGTTGCTTTACAAATTTACAAAAGGGACTAGAAAGACTGAAAATAAGAGTAAAGTACCACCACTACCATTATAGTTATAAATACATAATCATGATTGGTTGTTATGTCAATAAGTCGGCGATTTTTAGCATGAAATCGCCTAATTTTCCAGCATATTCGGGAGAGCCTTCTATAATTACTAAGCCCTGAGCCATTGCCTGAACTGTTTCTACTGAATTGGTTAATACAGGGAGGGCTGAATCTATGTTGGGAAACCGCATGTGGATAAATGGCTTCCGTAATGTATACATACCTCTACCGGATTTTGTCTGTCCTGCTTTTACTTTCAACCAGCAGGCTATATCTTCATTGTCTACTGACCACTGATAAATTCGCTCTGGCTGTTGGGATGTCCACTTCACCATGTCAGGGTCGCCTGCTTTATTTAACTGGCTTAATGCGGTGGATACCATGTATAAGGTTAACTTGACTTTGAGTTTCTTTTCAAGAGGATTTTTAGGCTGAACATCAGGCATGAGCAATTTTAGTGTAAGCAGAACGCTAAATATTCTCCATAATAGCGAGAAATTTTTCCATCCCCTGATTTTAGGTAAAACCAATTTGCCTGTAAAGAAATCGTTCATCTTTTTTAGTGAACTGAACTGAAAGGTAATATCCGGGTTCTCTAATATTTCTGGTGCCGTCTCAAAATTTAAGTTGTCAAATTTAACATAAGCACCTATATTTTCCTCACCATTCTTTGCAATGAATTGAACTGTTCCTTTGATGTTTTCAAACCGTTTTCGGAAGGTAGGATGGTCTTCTAACAGGGCTTTTATGACAGGTAAGACTGCATGCAAAATAATTTTTGAAACTAAAACCTCTTTTTCGTTTTCTGTCATTAGTATTCATCCTCCCAATTCTCTTCTTTTTCAAACTCTTTACCAAGCAGTTCACGAACTTTTTCAATAATACCATCGGTGTCAATTTTGTAGTAGTGCATTAGGTCTTCAGGGTAGCCATGAGGTGTAAATTGGTCTGGAAGTCCGACTCTTGTAAAGGCACAACTTTTACCGCTTTCGGCAATGATTTCGCCTACGGCACTTCCTAAACCGCCGATATAATTGTGGTCTTCAAAGGTAATGATTCTCCTTGTTTCGGTTACGGCTTTCATGATGGCTTCGGTATCTATCGGTTTAATCGTGTGCATATTTAATACGCGGGCAGAAATGCCATCTTCACGCTCTAATATGTTTGCTGCCTCTACTGCGTGGTAGACTACTGCACCGCAAGCAATGATGGTTAAATCTGTCCCGGGTTTCATTTCAACCGCTTTGCCAATCTTAAAACCGTATTGGTCTGTCTGATATGTCCGTGGCTCGAAACCACGACCAATTCGAATGTATACAGGTCCTTGAACTTCGAGACATGCCTGAACCGCTAATGCAGTTTCTACTGAATCCGCAGGGACAATGAGTTGAATATTGGGAATAGCACGAATGATTGAAAGGTCCTCAATAGAGTGGTGCGTTGTTCCAGCAGACCCAAAGGAAGTTCCACCATGAGTTGCAATAACCTTTACATTTAAGTTCTGATAGCAAATATCTGTTCTCAGAAATTCTACTGCCCGCATAGAAGCAAATACGGAAAAGGTGGATACAAAGGGTAAAAGACCTGCTTTGGCTAATCCTGCGGCTACACCAAACATATTTTGTTCGGCAATTCCAAAATTAAAGAATCGTTCAGGAAATTTTTCTCCGAACTTGCCGATTTTAGTTGACTTTGCCAGGTCAGCAGATAAACCTACAATTTTTGGATTTGACTTTCCTAATTCGCTAAGGACAAATCCGTAGATTTCTGCTTGTGTCATGTTGTCCGCGTCATAAACTGTCCATGTAAGACCTCCCTCAGGGCTCATATTATTTCTCCTATCAAGGTTTATGTTTAGGGTATATCAGGATACATCTTATCAATAGAGGCTTTTGCTTTTTCGGCTAATTCAGCACTTAGCCCGCCATAATGCCATGCAGGGTTACCCTCCATAAAATCTACGCCTTTACCTTTGACTGTGTCACAGATAATCATAGAGGGACCGTCGTTGTATGCTAATGCTTTGTCTATGGCTTCGCATATCTTGGGCATATCGTGGCCATCAATTAGTTGTGTATACCAACCGAAGGCTTCCCATTTTTTATCTAATGGTTCTAAACTCATGACAGATTCGGTAGGTCCGTCAATCATCATGTGGTTTCGGTCTAAGAAGGCGATAAGATTACCCGTTTTGTAATGTTTGGCTGCCATGGCTGCTTCCCAGATAGAGCCTTCATTACACTCACCATCTCCTACTACGGCATAGACCTTCCATTCTTTTTTTAATACACGGGCGCCCAATGCCATCCCTAATGCTTGTGAAAGACCATGTCCCATAGAGCCGGTAGAAGCCTCTACCCCTATGGCTTTTCTCGAATCCAGGTGCATACCATAGGCACAACCAAATTGATTGAAGTCTTTAAGCACTTCAAAGTCGAAATAGCCTCGGTTGGCGAGAATAACTGCATGCCCGACACCTCCATGTCCTTTACTTAAAACCAATCGGTCACGCTCTTCCCAATGGGGATTTTTGGGGTCAATACGCAGATACTTCCAATACAGCACCACCATAAAATCAACCATGCTCAATGAGCCGCCTATATGAGCTCCACCTGACCATTGGGTAACATCAACAATATCTTTTCTGATTTTTTTTGCAAATTTTCTTAATTCTTTGTGTTCCTGTTCTGTTAAAGGCATAGTCTATAACTCCTTTTTTAATTCTATACAGATGATTTTATAGATTTGAATGCATCATCACAAATTTCCCAGGTCTTTTGTATATCTGCTTCTGTGTGTGCCATAGATAAGAACCAATTATGATGTGAAGTAAAGAATGCCCCCCTTTTAGTGCACTCTGCACACCATTTCTGATGTAGTTGCATTGTAGGGTCGTCAGTAATTCGATAATATGCCATAGAAGGATGTCCTGTGATTTTTAAGGTAAAGCCATAATCCTTCGCTATCTTTATTAATCCTTCGTTGAACTTTGTGCCCAGATTATATAAATACTCAGGTGCATTTAATCGCTTCAATTCATTTAAGTTGGCTATGGCTGCTGCCATGTATGAACCAGAATACCAATAACTACCGGTGTGAAATACTTTGGATGCAGCAACCCGTAATTCTTCTTTGCCTACCAGTGCAGAAATAGGATAGCCGTTAGCAATGGCTTTACAAAAACAAATAAGGTCAGGATTAAATTTAAAAAACTCATTCGAACCGCCTAAATGTATTCTAAATCCTGTTCGGACATCATCGCTTATCAAAATAGCACCGTGTTTTTTTAGTAATTTTTCAACACCTTGCCAGTAACCTTCCGCAGGATATTCGTTATCAACAAAGGTAGGGTGATGGTAGGGGGAAGAAATAAATCCTGCTACTTGACCATAGTTCTCTTCCAATGCTTGTTCTAATGCCTTCAAGTCGTTCCATGGGATACGTATTATATTGGCAACATCTTCTTCGGTAACGCCGGGATGGCCAACTCCTTGCATCCATGGCGCCGTCCCATGATAGCCCCCCTTTATAGCAATGATTTTTTTTCTACCTGTTGCTGCTCGGGCTACCATAACTGCATAGTTGGTTACATCGGCTCCATTTTTGGCAAAGAATGCCCAATCTGCTGCCGGGATTAAATCAACCATAAGTTCTGCTAATTCAACCATTTTTGTTGAAGCCACACTGTTAATATCTGCTTGTCTCGACTGATTAATAAACGCTTCATCTATTACGGGATTATGGTAACCCAATATCATGGGTCCATAAGCACACATATAGTCAATAAACTCGTTTCCATCTACATCCCAGAATCGGCAACCTTCTGTTCGTGTGCTAAAAAAAGGATAATTATAAGCAGGAATACAAGGGGCAGGGCTGAAATGTCCATATATGCCACAAGGAATTACCCGAGTTGCTCGCTCAAACCATTTTTGATTTTCAGAATAATGATATACTTGCATAAAATCAACTCCTTTTTTATTAGGATAGATATTCTGTTATTCGACCCAATACAAGTCCCATATTATCTACAATAGGTATAATGCCTGCAATATAAACCTTGCCCAAACCCAACCCTGCAAAAGTATCCAATTTGTTAGTGAGAAGAAGTTTTGCTGTTTCAAGGTCTTTTAAACTTAAAATAGAACTAACGCTTTGTTCGGAAGGCTTATCAATATATTGCCATCTTCCTTGAAGAGAGCCAAAATACACTGAGAAATCAATATCTTCAACTGCAATCTTTAATATTCCCTGCGGTGTATTTGCAAGTATCTTTTTTGAGATTTCTTCTTTTTCTGCAAGAACTTCCGCAGCACGAAGTGCTGTCTTTAATTGCAAGATAACATAGATTTTTTGTTCTTCTTCTGTATAGTCTTGTGAACCTTTTAAAAAATATTCTAATCTCTTTGTAAGTGCGTCAAAGTTTTTTTTCAAAAAAGATAGTTTTGTAAACCCTCTGAGTAAAAAGGGATTTTTCCCCTGTTCAAAAACCTGAACTGCATGGGTGGGAGTTAAAAGAAGCAAATGAATAGAAGGAGTTGCTTCCTTTTTTGGAGAATATGTTATTTTGTCATCTTCTATTTGAAGAAAGGCTTTTTCACCATTGCGAAGTGAGAAGTAAATTTTTTCATTTGTGGAACGAATCAGGTCTTTGGCTTGTTTATCTAATTGAACAAGGTCAACAAGGCAAGGAAGAATAGCCCTTAAATAGAGAGCAGATTTGATGACATCTTTTGTATTACTCTGTTCAGTTTTACAAAAAGGACAAGACGAAGTTCCCATATTGTAAATCCCTTTTTAATAATTTTTATTGAATTTAAATAATATTACAAAAACAACAGGGCGTTTACAAATTTTTACCAAATTTTTACTTCATGTGTAAAAGGGAACTACTTTGACTTTGAAGTTTCTTTAAACTGTACGAGACTCCGATTCTCAGGATATTTAGGTAGGAATTGTTCATAAGTGTCGCGAATAATTTTTAAATCTTCTTCCATATTTCCTGTAGGTATAACGGCTACTCCAGAGTATCCAACTCGTTTTGTCCTATAGTCCCAAAACCCTAAAACAATAGGCACTTTTGCCTGGTAAGCGATATGGTAGAAACCACTTTTCCAATGGTCAGAAAATTTCCTGGTTCCTTCAGGGACAATAGCAAGAACTGCATTTTCATTATCGTTAAAAAGTTCTACTGCCTGTTCAACAAAGCGATGGGGAGTAGAACGGTCTACAGGAATTCCCCCTATCTTTCTAAAGAACCAGCCCAAAACGCCTTTGAATATGGAATCTTTTGCTAACCAATTTCCCCGTATCCTTAAACCAAAACTGCATAAAATCCCGACAACTCCATCCCAGTTCGATGTGTGTGGAGCAAAGATAGCAACATATTTGGGAAAGGGAGGAGGAGGTCCCTGAAGTTTCCAACCTAATAACCATAATAATAAGTGAGCACCTTTTGTCAATAAAATATTTGTTTTTCCTGCTCGCGCTTTTATCATAAAAAATCCTCTTTGGAATAACTGATAGTTTAATACCTAACAGTTATATTATAAACAATTCATTCCTACCTAATTCAAACAATTTTTACTACTATCTGTTTAAAACCAGGAATAATTTAATCTTATGTGTTAATGTGCAAAAACTCTATTCTGACCGTAGTTGTTTTGAGGTTTTATTCAGAAAATGTTTTTATTATGTTACATAGAAATTGGGGTAGAACACCTTTTTCTCCCGGAATAACAATAAAACCACTTTCAGAATTGCTAAATTCGCTTATGCAATTCTCGTTGACTCTTGCAATAACCCAGTAATACTTTGTGATTTTTTGTTCTTCTTCTGAGCATAGGTCGTTTATATTGCAACCGCAACCGCAGATGTTTGTTTTTTGTTCTGTAGGTTCTATTTCGATAATATCTTCATAAGATAATGCAGTGGTCCATGGAGATATAGGTACCGCAGTTGCGAAATTGTCCTCGTCACTACGATAGACACGATATTCCTTTGCTCCATTAGAAACTTGCCAGGAAATTAGGATTCGGTCAGAGTAAACACCGTCTGTTGCAGATATGCCTATTGGTGGTTCGGGATTCGGACAACTTACCGTCATACTATGTAGTGTGGGTTTACTGTCTGTTTCTTTATCGTTTACAACAAGTTCAAATTTATAAATACCTTCAACATCTATAATAAAATCAATTATAGATGTATCTGTATTTGTCAAAGACAAGGTGCTATCTGATGGTTTGGAAACAATACTCCATTTATATTTTAGTTCTAAAATATCTTTATCTTCATCAAAACTGTCTGTTCCATCAAGGGTTATCTTTTCACCAATATTTGCAATTTGCGGACCTTTTATTACAGCCACAGGAGGTTGATTCAGACATGTAATCTGGAATGTTGCAGAGTTGCTTCGTAAGGAACCATCATTAACGACCAGATAACCTTCATAAAATCCTTTTTTGTCTATGGAGATATTAATGACAGACTGGTCTGGATTTTGTATTACCGTCTGGCTATCAGCAGGTTTGGACACTAATACCCACTCGTAATTGATAAATGTATCATCTACATCACTACTTTCAGAGCCATCTAAGGTAACTGTATCCCCTATATGCACCTCGAAAGAATTCTGTTTTAGTTTAGCCACAGGAGGAACATTTGTTGTGCTTATTTTGACGGTAACAGGCAAACTGAATAGTTTTCCGTCAGAAACTATTAATTGTATTTCATAATCACCTTCTACATCGGGAATAAAGTAGGGATTTGGAGAGTCATCACTATATAAAACAGATTGGCTATCTTCAGGCTTAGATATAAATGACCAAATATATATCAATTCGTCATTGTTGGGGTCGTAACTTGAGTTAGCATCTAAATAGCATTTATTTTTTAAGATAGCGTTTTGGTCTGGATTTACTACTGCAATAGGAGGCATATTCCCTGTTGAGAGGAAAACTTCTTCGATATCAGATAATGTTTTTCCATCACTTACTTGAAGTTGAACGGTATATGTTCCTTCTTTATCTATATAAAGTTGTGTTGTGGGTTCAATTGAATTGGTTAATACTGTTTGACTATCAGGTGGACGCGAAGATAATTGCCACAGAAATGTAATGGTATCTCCATCAGGGTCATAACTACCCGTTCCATCAATATTGACATAGTCCCCTACCTTGATAATTTGCGGTGCATAAATCCTGGCTACAGGAGGCACATTCAGGGTTCTAAGGGATACTTCTGTGTTTGTTGAAGATAAAAGACTATCTGTTACAGTGAGTCCAATACGATAGTACCCCGGATAATCGGGTATAAAGGAACATATTGCTTCTGTCGGATTATTTAAGATAGTTTTGCTTAATTTAGGTTTAGAAAGAAATTTCCAATTAAAAGAGAGGGCATCTCCATCCATGTCATAACTTGCAGAAGCATCTAATATAGATTGAGAACCAACCTCAATATATTCCGGTGAGACAATATTTATAACAGGTGCCCGATTTTGTGTTGAAATATCTATTAAAGCAGGATTACTCCATATATTGCCATCATATACTTGAAGTTGTATCTGGTAATTTCCCTGTAGGTCAGGTACAAATTGTGTGTTAACTTCATTTGGATTTGTTAGTTGGGCTAAACTTTCTTGCGGTTTGCTTATAATAGCCCATCGGTAACCTGTTATGGGTTCTTCATCGGGGTCGTAACTTCCCTCAGCAGATAAAAACACAGGCTGGCCTATGGTGCCTTGTGTCCCACCGGTAATAACTGCCACAGGAGGTTGATTCGAAACTTGCACTTCAATAATACAGGATGAGGTTTCATCCCATGGGTCTGAAAAAGAAACTTGTATTTGATATGTTCCTTTTTTATCTGGGACAAAAGAAAATTCAGGTTCAGAAGAGGTATGAGTATTGACTGAACTTCCTGTAGGTGTTGAAATAATAGACCAACTATAAGTAAGCGGGTCATTTTCTGGGTCATAACTTTCAGGTAATGAAACGATAATCATTTCTCCAACGGTACCAATAACAGGAGATAGGCATTGGATAATAGGCGGGCTATTTATTGCAGTTATTTCTGTGGTTATAGTATTACTTGTGTCTATGCCATCATTGAGTTGTAGACTAACACTATATATACCCGGGCTATCTGTTTTTAGTGCTGCAATGTTTTCCTGAACAAGATATATCTCCGCACTACTCAATACGGGACGCAAGAATAATTCCCAATTGTAGGAAAGTGTATCTTTATCGGAGTCAAAGCTTTGAGATGCGTCAAAAAACACTGTTTTTCCATGAGGAACCTCGATTTCACTGGGAATTACAACAGGTTGCGGTTTTCTATTAACACATTGGATTGTAATTGTTTTTTCAGTTTTTTCATAAGGGTCGGCTACTTGAAGTTTTATAGTATAGGTTCCCCTTATATCAGGGATAAATCCAGTTTCGGGCTGATTGAAACTAGATAGAGTCGCATTGCTACCCGGTGGTATGGAAAGGAATTGCCATTGGTAAGATAATGAGTCATTGTCAACATCATAAGTATTCAAAGCAGAGACAGGAACTGCACTGTTTAAATAGACAGTTGAAGGATAGTCAATGACTATGTTAGGCAGATTGTTGTAAACATTTAAAGACCAACTGGTAAAGGCATTTTCAAAACCATCAGAAATGTAAAGTTGTATTTCATAATTCCCTAATAAATCAGGTGTAAGAGTAAGGGCACTGGATGCAATTCCCTGTATAGATAGCCTGCTTCCCTCGGGTTTGGACACTAACTTCCAGAAGTATTCTATGGTATCTCCATCGGGGTCTGTTATGTTCGAAGCATCTAATATTACCTGTTCTCTGAGACGGGAACGATGGGGTCCCTCAATGATTATTTCAGGTAGACGGTTGACAACAGTTATGGTTACAGTATCAGGTTCACTTTGCAAAAAACCGTCTGAAACAATAAGTTGGGCAACATATACACCGGGCATATCCGGGATTAAAATAGGAGTAGCGGTATTTGCATTTCGTAAATATTCAAAACTATCGTAGGGTTTGCTAATAAGTTTCCATGAATAATTAATATCATTACCGTCAGGGTCATAAGAAGACATCCCGTTAAGTGTTACTGATAAAGGTCTGTAAGCATTGGAAATGTCTTCTCCTGCATTAGCCACAGGTGGGTGATTTTCCAGAGATACTGATTGAAATTCGACGATATACGAGGTAGAACCTGTTTTATCAACAAAGTGTAAGGAATTCCTTTCTGGGTCATGTTTATTTCCCTTATTTGTAGGTATATTAACCCAATAATTTTGGGTCGGAATAACACTCAAGTCTGTCCTTTTAATTCGCAATATGACTGCGTCTGATGGAACATCATCCGGGAAATTTACATGTAAATAAACATAATCTGCTTTTTGCGGAGGGGTATAAACAATGCCATACTCTTTGGGAGAGTTCTGGGTAGATACCCATGTAGGATTTAACGCTTCTACTACGGGTATCGTATCTCCATCCGGCAAATATATATTGTCCGGGACCCTTTGTTCATCCCAATCATCATTACTAAGAAGACCTGTTTTTACAGATGAATTCTCTCCTATTACACTAACGGTATGTATCAAATCATGGTTGTATTCTTTGTGTAGAAAGGGTAATTTTGTCTGTTTTATGTTCTTGTAAGTCCATTGGGAACTTATTTGTTGTGGAGAAGAAATCGGAGGAGACAAAAAATACCACAAGAAGGTGTTTGTTTGCCCTCTTACAAAATATTTGTTTTCGAGAACAAGTTGACTGTGGGTAGTCGGTATACCATTAACCTCTACCTGTGTTAAAGTTAAAGGTGAAGTTCCTATGACTTCGTTGTAATATTGTATTTCTTCCCATTCAAACTGTATAGAATTACTTTGCAAATTTTGAGGAATAGACACCTGAACCGCTATAGGTAATATTGTTTCTTCTGTATTTTCTGCACTAGAAGAAATTTGTAATTCATGAATTTGTGGGTAAAATTTATGAATGGCAACGATTGGTTGTGAAAGAAGACTTATAAAAAGTGAAGGAGATGAAAAATCCAGAGTTTGATTGTTCCCGGTAATATGGATTTGAGCGTTTAACTCTATCTCTAATGGTGGATTTTCCCATAGTTCTTCTAAAGGAGTAATAAACCAGACCAAATCATTAATGCTTTTATCCTTTGTTTCCTGGATTTTAATTTCCGGAAGTAAAGGTTCATATATACGAAATAGTTGAGTAATATCTGTGCTACTGTCTCTATCTTTTATACTCCATTGGATATCAATTCCGTTAGATATCTCTGAACGGTCAGGACATCTCACGGCTATAGGTAAGATTTCTCCAGGAGAAAGGGTCATCTGTCCAGTAGATAATAAAAGGTTAGAGGATGTAATTATTGCATTTTTACTGTTGTTTGTAGGTAAAGTAATTTGGATAGATATGGGGTCTATCAGGGTTCCGGGGCTGGTCTGGGCTATTTGTGATATGTTGCCGAGTATGGGGGTATAGCCAGAACATAACGATTCTGTGTTCCACAAAGGCATAGATATATATTGAGATATTCTGCTGTTGTCCGGATTATCTGAAAAGGAGATACCTGATATTGATTCAGTTGATAGAGCACATAATTGTTCCAAACCTATTTGATTCTCAGAATGAACAATCAATGGTATTTCGATAGAGGTTTGGGGTTCTAATCTTCCTAAATATTCAACGGGTAAGTAGATGTTTAATAACTCTGTTTGAAATGGATGTAATTGAACATCATATATGGTCTTGTTTCCTGGGTTAGTCAACTTAATTTTGGAAAGAGTGGGTGATGTTAAAGAGTCAACAGATATATACGCAGGGGAAACAGATAAACTTGGTGAATTGTCGGATTCTATAGGTGAATAGTTTGTTATCGTTTTGAGATAAGGCTGATTCATATCATTAAGAGTGTAAGACCACAATTGCTTTAACAACTCGGGCTCTAACGCTAAATAGATTGTTTCATAATTGCCTTTAAGGTTAGGAACATAATAAGTTTGACTTTCATAACCCTCAACAAAAACTACAATTGAGAAAGGAGGTTCAGGCGGATTTTCGATACTAATTTTTCCCATGGAATCCGACACATTGGAATAAAGTATTCCATTCTCATTAAGAACAAACAAGGAAGCATTGCCAATACCCTGATTTGTTTGTCTATTTGAAATATTTATGTCAAGTCGTTTTTGAACCTGGGGAAGAATATGTATAGGGACAGTTTTTGTATTTTCGGATTGCAAGCCAATGACAAGATTGGTTTCTATAGGTTCAAGAGACTCCAGAGGAATATTTATCTGGAGAGTCGCAAAACGATTTTCCCCCGCCGGAATGTTATTTATTGTCGTTGGGGTTACGAAATGAATATTCTGATTTTCTGGTTCTATGGACAATTGGACAGGACCCGAGTTTTTGCCTCCTTTATTGCTTATGCCAATTGTATAAAGAGTAGTTTCACCGTTAAGCAAGGGAAGGGAAATCTCTTCTGGATTTGTTTCAATAATGGGTTGGTAAGGTTTTACATCCATGCTATATTGGACTGAAGTGGAAATACCTGATTGACTACTTAACTGGAGAGATATGGGGATATTCTCTTGTGTTGTTGAACTCGGATAAATAATAAGCTGACAAATTTCTGTAGATTGAGGCGGAATATTTTCAGGTATGACATAGTCATAATTCCAATCGGAAGGAATTCCTGATAATAGAAGAGATAGTCCTTTTTCTTCTACATCGCCCAAATTGATTATTTCAAAAGGAATTGTTTTTGTTTTGTTGGGAATTAATTCAAAACTGTAATTTGTAGGAGTAATTACAATTCCTCTTAACTCGACCTTTTGACTTACTGGGTAATCTTCTTCATTGGGTGCTTTTATTGAGATTGTGTAAACCCCTCCTTCAGTTTGTAGAGGATAATATGTATATAGATATTCGCCGTTCTCATCTGTTGTCAAATCCTCCGTTATTGTAAATCCCCGGTGTTCAATTTTAAGGTTTACTTCTTTTCCTGCTATAGGTTGTTGTGATTCTGGGTCAAAAGTTAGAACTTGAATAGGGATAGGAGAACCAACATTTCCCTCACTTATTTGTGGAGTTAGTTGGAGATAATATTCGCGGGGTTGGATATGAATAATGCCTATTACACCCGAATTATTAAGTAGAGTTTCTTCAGAAATAGTTTTTGACTCATTAATTTGTATAAGAATATAAAAATCCCCTAATGCCGTAGAGGGAAGTTTTGCCTTGATAGAATTAGAATACATGGTAGTTATAGGAAGAGGTTCATTATTTGTTTTGCAGGACAATTCTATATCATTTTCATCAATTTGGTCGTCAGTTGATAAATAGATACAGTCTTCCCATTCATTGTCAACAGCAATATACCCCGTATTTTCAACAGTGTAACTTATATTTACTATACCACTCCATAATGGATTTTCTGGATTAATATTACCAGATACAAACGAGAGGTCTGCCCTTAAAGTAGGTGTAAATAATACAGAGGAAGTATTTGTGTTGATTTGTTCTCCTGTTGTTCGGTAAATCCCGTAACCATGAATTTCTTGAATTCCTTCCGTCTCAGGTGATGGCTGTATAGTAAAAGAAAAGGTGGTACCTGTTGATGGGGGAAATATCCATCCAAATTCAAGATGGTTATCAGTTAAATCCTGTGAAAAAATAGGGGGGGTAGAGGTGCTTGTAAACCTTACAAAAGTCCAATTTTGTGGCAAAAATATTTTAGAACCTAATGCGGTAATTCTCATTTGAGAAGAGTATAAAATATTAACTTCTAATTCAATTTCCTGGTTATATAAGTATGATTCACCTGTTTTGGAGATGATACTGAAAAGGACATCCTCATTGGCTCCTTCGCCTTCTATCATTCCTTCACCCTCTAAAATTCCTTCACCCTCTAAAATTCCTTCACCCTCTAAAATTCCTTCACCTTCTAAAATTCCCTCACCTTCTTCCTGCCCTTCTACGATAGGGCAATCAAAAGTAGATACAATTGGTTCTGTTTCCATTATGTTACCCGTAGAGCCATAGATTCCTACTGCTGTAATTTCTTGTGTTCCTCCAATCGGTTTTGTAAATTTTAAGCGAAAAGTAAAAGATGTAGTTTGCGGAGGTGAAAATATCCAGCCAAATTCAAGCGTTCCAGAACTTCCTACAGAAGGTTGTAACGGAGGAGCCGTACCACTAATGATACCTTGATAAGTAAGAGATTCTGGAACAGTTTCCTTTAACCCTAAACTTAATAGGGGGTCTAAACCTGAGTAAGAAAGTTCAATTGTTACATCAAGAAATGAACCAGGTGAACAGTCAGGATTTAATAATAAAGTTTGGGTTATTTGTAAAGTCTCTTCTTTTTCGTTTGCATGGGCTGTCTGGTCTAAACCAGCAAAAAGACTTAATAAAAATAACAATATTAAAGAAAAAAATACCTGTCCAGTTTTAGTTTTATTATAAAATGGATGTTGAAAAGAAAAACTACCTACTCTCATCTGAATATCCTTATTATTTTATTATAGTATAATAATTTTACCATAAAAAAATAAATCAGGAATACCCAAGACAAAAAATAATAAATTTATGTATTATATTCCGAATTTTCGGAGAGAGGTCTTTTTTGTTTTTTTACTTTGATATTAGTCTATTAATGGAAATACTTCTCTGCCTTTCCCTTGTGCAATCAGGGATACATAATTTTCTAATTCTTTTTGAGTATTTTTGTCAGTAAGGTCAATTACTCGTTTTTGCTCTGCTGACATGTAAGCAGCCTGGCATAATTTTGTGATTTCTAACCCATAGTCGAAGTTCAGGAAAGCATCTTTTCCTTTTTGAAAGGCACAAACAGCATCAGAAATCTCATCTACATAACCGTATAAATCTGCTTCATGAGGTTCGACAATAAGTAAACCGCGACTGGCAGTTGATTTTTCAAGAGCAGATTCCGCATCCGCCACGGCTTCCGCAGCCGAATCACCAATAAACACCTGTAATGAAGATATCTGTGAGTTAAATTCAAATGCGTAGCCAGGCCCTAAACCATCCATCATTAGTCTTAAGCCCTGTTTGTCATACATCCATGAATTGGTAAATTGCCCTTTAACAATTTGCCCGGTTTTCGGATTCTGAAAAGTAATGATACCTGTGGCAAAGTCTTCAGCAGGAGTTTTCCCGTAGTCCACGCCCATTCGTTTTAATAGCTCTTTACGCCAATAAGGAAGTCCCCATTTTAATAAGCCGACTTCTGCCGAGACGCTTATAGGCTTTAAATAATTTACGGGTTTCCCCTGAGGGGTTAATATATACCAGCAACAAGCAATACTATGACAGCCCATATCACATAAAACGCCACCCCCTTGCCGTGTGGGATTCCAGAACCAACCTTCATGAGGACCGGAGTGTTCTTCTGAAGAACGAGCCAATGCAATAGGACCCATAACGGATTCTACAGATGATAATTGTGCCTTTTGAGCACGAATTCCTTTCATGTGAAGTTGATTTTCAAAATAGGCTGTAGGCAATTTTGTTGATTTTGCAATGGCTACCAATTCCATAGACTCTTTTACGGTTCTTCCTAACGGTTTTTCACAAATAATTCCTTTAATTGTTGCCCCTACTTTAACGGCGTCAGCAATTTTCTGCATAATTTCTAATCGTGCAAAGTTAGGAACAAAAATGGCAACGGCATCAACATTGGCACAGAGGTCTTTTATACTTTTATAAACTTTACAGTCTCCCACACCTAATCGTTTTGCAAGTGCCGATAGCTCGCCTGCGCCTTTAAGTGCATAGACTCCTGCTAATTCCACATCCCGAACACTTTGTAAAGCCTTTGTCTGAAAACGAGCGATGAAACCGGCCCCAATAAATCCTAACCGAAAACTTTTCATTTTAAAACTCCTTATTTTAATATGGTTTTATTTATTGAATAGTAATGATTACAATAATACAATAAAGATTTGAAACATGCAAAAACAATTGAAACTTTTTTATATTGTGATGTATCTAAATAAGACTTGTTATAATTAAATAATTGTTAGAGGATAAAATGTTTGACATTTAACATTATATCTTGATAAAATTTGTCATGTTAAATTGGGAGAAATCACTAAATATTTGAAAGGAGGTGTGAAAATGGCAGATATGGAAGCCCTGGTTAGTAAAATAAAAGAAGTTATCGCTAACCGTTTAAATCGTTCTATTGACGAGGTTACGGATGAAGCGCGTTTTATAGAAGACCTTGGGGCAGATTCTCTGGACTTAACAGAGTTATTGATGACCCTCGAGGAAGAATTTAATATTCAATTAGATGACGATGCTAATCAGATTATTACTGTGGGCGACGCTGTTAAATATGTGTTGTCTCGGGTAAAGTAAATTAGCAATATTTTTAGGAAAACTACCTGTGGGATTTCAAATCTCACAGGTAACTTTTTTGTAGAGGTTTTAAATTGGATATTGGAGTGTAAATTTGGTAAAATATAGCAACTTTGTATTTGTTTTGAGTTTAGTATTTCTATGAATATAAATGAAAAAAAGGGTGAGTGGGAAACCTTATTTTTGCAATGGGCGAAAAAATTAAAATTTAAGCCTAAAAATATAAGTTTATTCAAAATGGCAATGACACATTCTTCATATAGTAAAAAAACACATGCAGACGGATGTATGTTCGAATCATTGGAATTTTTGGGTGATGCTGTATTAGGATTGGCAATTGCAGAGCATATTTATAAGGCGAGTCCAGATTCCTCACCGGGAGAATTTACGCTGATGCGTTCTTCCATTGTGAGGAGCCAGTCGTTAAGTGATGTTTCAAAAGATATACATTTGTCTGAAATGATTCTTATGAGTAAAGGCGAAGAAAACGCTGGGGGTAGAGGTAAAGATTCTATACTTGAAGACGCTATGGAGGCATTTATTGGTGCTTTCTATTTGGACCAAGGATGGAATCAGACTAAAAAATTTATATATCGAATTTTTGAGACACAACTTGATAAAATCCTCTCTTTTTCTATTCGAAAGGATTCCAAGTCGGAATTGCAGGAACTGTGTCAGGAAAAACATCTTCCTCTACCTGAATATTGTGTTATAAAGGAAGAGGGACCTGACCATCAGAAGTGGTTTCAAGTTGGAACATATATAAATAATGAACTTGTTTCTATTGGCGAGGGAAAATCGAAAAAATGTGCGTCACAAATGGCTGCACAGAAAGCGATATCTCTCCTTCAAAAGAAGGATTGAATTATTTATGGTAAATATTTTTAAATACTTTGGAAGTGAAAAGAGAAAGTTAGATATAAAAGTTGTAAGACAAACAAGTAAATAAAAATTAATTATTGATGAAAGGAGTAAAATATTATGTTGATGGGTTTAGGTTATTTAAAGATTGCGGGAGCCACATCAATATTGGCTCTGTTAGCCGTTGCGTACATGATTCAGTATGTACTAACAAAATCACAGGGTACAGAAAAGATGGCTCGAATTTCAAAAGCAGTTCAAGAAGGGGCGCTTGCCTTTCTTTTGCGAGAATATCGCTATGTGATGACTACAGCGCTTGTTATCGCTGTATTAATTGCAATTGTTGGTGAACGAAGACCTGATTTACCATTAGGCTGGGAAACATCGGTAGCCTTCCTTGTTGGTGCTCTGGCAAGTGCTTTGGCTGGTTTTTTGGGCATGTTTATTGCCACCCGTTCCAATGCAAGGACAACCGAAGCAGCGCGTTCGGGCGGAGTAAAGGCTGCTGTGGATGTGGCTGTTAGCGGAGGTTCCGTGATGGGATTAGGTGTGGTCGGTATTGCTACATTTTTCCTGGTTATTGTATATAAACTTTTTGGTGGTGAAGCACAGATTGTTAACGGATACGCTATGGGTGCTTCGTTAGTTGCACTATTTGCACGGTCTGGCGGCGGAATCTATACAAAAGGTGCAGATATGGGCGCAGACCTCGTAGGTAAAGTAGAAGCAGGCATCCCTGAAGATGACCCGCGTAATCCAGCAGTGATTGCAGACAATGTAGGTGATAATGTCGGTGATGTCGCAGGATTGGGTGCAGACCTATTAGAATCTTATGTAGAGTCTATTATTGCAAGTCTTGCCGTAGCAGTAACAATTACAGCAACGACTGCAAATAGCGATATGTATGTCAAGTCTTTCCCATTCCTTACAGCAGCAATAGGAATTATTGCTTCTATTTTAGGCGTTTTTTATGTTAAGGCATTTGCAAAAAGTGACCCACAAAGTGCTTTAATGTGGGGGACTTATATAAGTGCAATATTTACAATTATTGGCGTGTTTGTAATTGGTTATGCTATTGGGACAACATTTAAAGAGGGTGATACAGAATATAGTTGGTGGGGTCCCCCATTAGCATGTATTTATGGTATAGTCTCAGGAATTGTTGTCGGTTTTACAAGCGAATATTTTACATCCGGGAAATACAAGCCTGTGCAAAGATTGGCAGAGGAAGCACAATCCGGACCCGCAGTTGCCGTTGTGGGTGGATTTTCAGTAGGTATGTTCAGCACATTATTACCAGCACTCGTGCTTGCAATAGCAGTTATTCTTGCTTACAAAGCAAGCGGTATGTATGGTATTGCCATTGCATCTTTAGGGATGCTTGCTACAACCGGTATGGTCGTTTCAGTAGATTCTTACGGTCCTATTGCAGATAATGCAGGTGGTATTGCTGAAATGTCTGGTCTTGACCCCAGTGTGCGTAAGATTACAGATAACCTTGACGCCGTGGGGAATACAACCGCAGCCATTGGAAAGGGCTTTGCTATTGGTAGTGCTGCCTTTGCGGCTATTGGTTTACTAAGTGCGTTTATGCTATCTACAAAATTAGACCCCTCTAAAGTTTCTCTGGCTGACCCTAAAATCCTTGCAGGTTGTCTTATTGGAGGTATGGTACCTTTTGTATTTTGTTCCCTTTTGTTCAGTGCTGTTAGTAGAAATGCTTATGCAATTATTGCTGAGGTCAGACGACAATTCAAAGAGATACCCGGACTTAAAGAAGGCAAAGAAGATGTTATGCCGGATAGTACGAAGTGTGTAGATATTGCAGCAAAGGCCGCTGTTCAAGGGATGATGGTTCCAGGTCTACTTGCTATAGTTATTCCCGTAGTTATTGGTTTTACTTTGGGTGCACCTGCTCTGGCAGGGTTCCTTGTGGGTGCCATCATCAGTGGTGTTATGTTAGGTATCCAGATGGCAAATAGTGGCGGTGCAATGGATAATTCGAAAAAATATATCGAGGAAGGACATTTTGGAGGAAAAGGCTCAGAAGCCCATAAAGCAGCAGTTGTTGGAGATACTGTGGGTGACCCATTAAAAGATACTGCCGGCCCTTCTATTAACATTTTGATTAAGTTAATGTGTGTAATTTCATTAGTTCTTGCACCATTATTCATGTAAACCTGATTAAATAGAAAACAAAGGCACAGCGAGATTCATATTCTCCTGTGCCTTTTTGTTTAACCTCTAACTTCCCACGAATTAAGTAATGAAACTTCTGAGAACTTATTCAGTTGATACAAAAAATAGGAAGGTTCTATCTTTTGTTTTTCTGATCTGACCCCTCTGGCACTTCGTGCCACCTTCCCTTTGCAAGGTGAGAAGTTTTTTATAACTCTTACCTTTTTATGTTTTTAAGTGTTGTGCTTGAGTCTTACTCTTAGAATATTGACTTTTTAAGCAGTTCTCTATATTACATTCTATGTTTTTCTTCATATACTTGTTTATAAAATTAGTAGTTTCGTGTTGTTATGGAAAAAGGTTTTTTTTGGTCCCATTCTCTGCCATTTCAAACAGTTCTCTTTTATTATTTCAACCCTCACCTGTTATTCTGTCACTCCTGTTATTTTGAGCGTAGCAATAAATCTCTCTCTTAATCTTTTATTGTATAGGAATATCGTAAATTATTTTAACAAATAAAAAACAATATTTTTTAGGTATTTCAAACCAAAGGTACTTATAAAGGTGTGGTAGATAAAATTCCCTGCACACATGGTCGTGGATTACCCTCTACAAACAAATCAAATCTTTTACCTTGATGGGTGTCTTTTACGCACAACTTGCAATTAGAATTTAAGGGAATAGGGCCTTTAAATGCATGATAGAAATGCAATTTTTTTTCATTAAGCATATTCAAATAGTTTAGACATTTACCTATAGACCACATTCCGTGAATAATAGAAGAGGGGAGACCAAAGAAACGGGCAAATAGTCCAGAAAGATGTATCAGATTGTAATCACCAGAAACCCGGGCATAGGAGAAGGAATCTTTTTTGGATACATGCCAATTATATTCATTATCGTATTCTTCAAAAGTCTCAAAAGAAATTTGTTTTTTCTTATTTCCTTCTTCATCTCTGTATTTTTTTGAGAACTTTAAGTAAGTACTTTCACATTCCCAATAAATTTGAGAGGCAATACTTATTGATGTTTTAACTGTAATTTCAATTCCTTTTTTTACAAGGTTAGTGGAATCTATTAAGCAGTTTGCTTCCATTTCAGCATTTTCGGGAATTGGATAATATAAATGCATATAATTGCTAACATGCAATAGTCCTAGTGGATTTATTTGAATTGATGGATGGCTAAATAATTGAAGTTGCATGGGCATAGCTAGAATAAAAGGGTATGTTATTGGTATAAAACCCGTTGAAGGTAAATTAAACAATTTTAAGTAGTTATTAAGTTTTATATTGGGTGCTTTCAATTGAGAAGCATGAATCTGAATCTGAGGAGGGGGTAAAAGATTTTTTAAGTCAGACTTTTTTCTTAGTAACATCAACATTAACATCTTAAAAGTCGGATTATTTTTCTTAACATTAATTGTTTCCATTGAATTATATCTCCACTTACACAATATGATTTTTCTATAATTACAGTAAATTATATAATATTTATATGGTATTTACATAATTAAATTTCTTAAACATATTAAGCAAAAGAGGATTTTTCAAAATCTGATTAATATCTGTCTTATAGGAAAGTTGTAAAAATCTTTTTATATTTATAAAAGCAGTATTATTAGAAAAGAGGACAAATTTTTATATTGGGAGTAAAGTATTTTATTTTTTTAGGATAAAGAAAATTATTTGCTTTTCTCTACTCTTTTCCATTCATAAGGCGGGGTAGATATTTCTTTTGGATGAGTTATATCGTGTCCCATGTATTTACCAAGGTCAGCATTCATAGGCGCTTGTTTTGCATCATTATATACCTTTTTCTGTTCGGCGGTAAGTTCAGGAAGTTCTTGTTCTATTACAGAACAGGTTAAGAAAATAAGTAATTCGTTGATTTGTGCTTTTCTTTGGTTTGTTCTAAAGACAACATTTAGAACAGGAATATCGCCTAATATTGGCATTTTCTGGGCAGTTACATTATCATTTCGTTTTCTTAACCCACCTACAAAAATGGTTTGTCCATTATTGATATGTAATGTGCTGGTTACTTGTCTCATATCTTCAATGGGAACGCCATTAAATTCGCCGACCACAGTACTTTCTTTACCTTTGATGTCAGTAATGATATGGTTATCATGTGTAACGCGGGGTGTTACTTCAAGAACTGTACCAACCTGCTTGAATCGTGTATTTGTCAAGGCACCACCTTGACTGGTTTGAGAAAGGTCAATGTATGGAATTTCTTGAGAAATGGTTATTGTCGCAGGTTTATTTTCTATTGTTGCCACAACTGGATTGGAAATAAGATGTCCATTTTGATTGCGAATTTCTGCTTGAATTACACCTTTCCAATCAATTTCGCTGCTAAGAATGTTAAATGTAAGATTACCAATACTGTCCCCCAATGTAGTGGAGCCTGTAAGGTCAAGTTGCTGGACATTACCAATTTTTCTGCCCTCAGGTCCATACATTACAAAATCTCTCCAACTTTGGTTACGCACAGATTTAAGTATCCAATCAATTCCCGTTTGAGACGCATCACCTATTGTTGCATCAACTACCATAGAGTCAATAAGAACCTGTTTTACGGGGGTGTCAAGATTTTTGACTATTTCTTTGACTTGTTCTACAACTACTGGAATATCTGTTACAATGATGTTTCTTGCTCTTGCATCTGCAGATACATTTCCTGTTTTGGGAGTAAGTATTTTTTCTAATGATTTGACTAATTCTTCTGGGTCTGCATAGTTTAACTTGATAGTTGTGGTTATAGTTGGAATAATAGGTTTTTCTATGTCTAATTCTTTTGCCATTTGTGCCAGTCCCTGAATCTGTTCTTCTGGCCCGGAAACGATAACTACATTAGTTGTATCATTAGCACTAAGGGTAATGTATTCTCTTCCCTTAGTTCCTTTTGAAATTTCATCAAGGACTTTTCGTATTTCAGAGGCTTTGGCGTTTTCTAAATGGACAACGATGGTACTTCTATCACTTGATATTGCCTCTTCATAAGGAACAATTCTATAAATATTCTCTTCCTGTAACAATCCCAGTCCGTTCATTCTTAAAGCGGCTTCTATGGCTTTGCGTAAGGTTACTTGCTTTAAACTCATCGTTACATTGCCTTTGAGGTCTGCTCCTGCAATTACATTGATATTGGCTTTATAGGCTAATAAGGGAACAACTTTTGCTAAAGGCATTTGTTCACATTCAAAATCAATAATAGTGTCTAATCCTTTGGGTGATGGTTTTATCTTTACCTCAGGAGAAATTTCCTCTTTTGGTTTTTCTGTTTCCGCTACTTTTTCATTTGTTTTTTTCTCTTCGTTAGTTATGGGCACTAATTGTTTTGATGCTTCTTCTTCGGGAGGCGTTTCTAAATCCCGTAATTCTCTAGTGATTTCTGCTGTTGCATCAATTCCCTGTCCTGGAGCAATTTCTTCACGAGGCATAGGTGGTTGCACTTCTTCTTGAGAAGGGTTTTCAGTTTCTTCTTTAGGTTTTTCTTCTCCCGTGATTGCGGTAGGTGGGGTAGTCTCTTCCCCCGGTTGTTTCTCAGTTTCTGCAGGTGGGGGAGAAGGAGGCTGAGGCTGTTGAAATATATCTGCAGGAGCCGCTTCACGGATTTCTATATTTTTATCAGGGACTCCAACATTACCTACAGAAAGGGAACCTGACCCTGTTATATCTGTATCTTGTGCAAATACCTGTTTGGGCTCTTGTAAAGATAAAGTAGGGACTATTTGTTTTGCCAGTTTTAGTTCATTTTCAACACGCAATTTAGAAATTGTTTGGTCCAATGATTCAATCTTTGCATCTGGACTAAAAACATTTACACCTGTATTTTTTGCCATAATTAATGATTTAAGGTCTGTTGTGATTTGACAAATACCTTGATTGCTATTAGCCTGAACAGACATGTTTTGTCTTGAAAATATTATAGATAATCCATTTTCTTTCTGAATGTTGTAATTTTGACTATTGCCAAGAGCAAATGTATATTCAGCGAGAGTAGGGTCTGATTTTAAACAAGTTATATTTATAAAATCAGGTTTATTTGAAACGATTTCATTATCAATATTTGATATATCAATGTTATTTGAAAATTGTAATGCAAGTTTAATTTCGTTCTTTTCCTTGTTTTCAGAAATGAGATAAGAGATATTTGTATTGGGATTAATGTGAAAGAGAAAATCATTATCCCGTTCTATCCATTGGATATTTCTTGTTTCATTGTTTTGTGAATTTGACGGAAGAGCAGAAATAAAAATCAGAATACATAACAAAAAATTAAATGCAATTAACCTATTTTTCCATGATTTAATGCCTGTAATTCTTTGTAATACGAGACAGGAATTTTGCCTTTTTTGCATCTTATTGCTCCTTTAATCTTACAGGAAAAATTGTATCATCCAGTTTGAATATAACTCGTTTTTGTTCAATGCGAAGAACTTGTATTCTATCTGGGAAGGTATAGCCTTCTGGTACTAATTCATCATTAATAATAGCCAGGGGCTGGTATTCATCCCAGATAATTGCCGAAATTTTTTTATTCAATACCTGTCCCGGAGTGACTTCTGTGTTGGGGATAGGTGTTTCAGGGTTAAACATGTTTGTTGGAATTATACCGACTAACGGCGTCATTGGATTTCGTGGGGGGACAATTTTTTGATAGTCAAATTGAACAATTTGTATGGCTGATAATAGATTCTCAATTATTTCATCCACATTTTGTTCTAAAGTTTCAATAGAAGGTGCTATGGATGTATCCCCAGTAGTCGTAGGTGTTGTAGATTGGGTTCGTGTTTTTGTCGTTGTAGAAGTTTGCTGGGTACTGGGAGTCGCTGAGGGCGTTGGACTTTGTGGTTTTAAAACGAATTGGTAGAGAAGTACCCCAATTAATACAATAAATAATGCACCTGCAATAATTATTTGTCTTCTGTTTTCCATATTTACGACTTCTTCTCTGGTTGAGTTTCTGAATCTTCTTGGTCAATAAACCGGAATGTACTAAGCACAAATTTTGCTTCACAAATCCCTGCTTTTTCAGGACCAATATCTATGTCTGAAATTTTTAGATAGCGCTGGTCTTTTTCTAATAAATTAATGAATGCAACAATTTGATGGAAAGAACCTCTTGCTACAACCTGGTAAGGAATGACCTCTTTGGATAAGTCTACTGTGGTGGGAAGAGGTGTTAACTGCGTTTTTAATCCCAGACTGTCCCCCATACTTTCAATTTGTTTCATAAGTTTTGGGACTTCTCGCTTCTCAGGTAATCTATCATTAAATAATTTGACTAAATTATCCATTTTCTTTGCCTGGTTCTGCAGTTTATCATAATTCTCTACCGTTTTTTTAGCCTCAGAAATTTTCTTGTTTAAATCTTTTATATTCGATTGTAACTGTCTAATTTTATTTTGTTGTGATGTAAAGATTAGAAAGTAAGCACCTATAAAAAGTGCAATGACTACCACTACTACAAATCCAAATATTGCCCAGTCTTTAGGAGTTATTTTGCCTTTAAATAAATCAATCATTTGTTGTTCCTGGTTTGGCTTCAATTAAATATTCTAGTGTAAACTTACGGACAGAAAATTCATTGAACTCAGTATCTTCAATTTTAGGTCTCATCAATGAAAATCGTTTAACAAAATTAGGCGCTTTTTCTGGGTCTGTGGTGTTTTCAATCAAGGGAGATATCTGCCGTTCTCCATGCTCATCACTTATTACATATCCTGTAATTTCAAGAATAGGTCTCTTAACATTTTTTTGTTCAGTCTGAGGTTCTTTTGTCTTTGGATCAAGAATAGCCTTTCCTGTTTTAGGGTCTCTTTTGATAACTTTTTCAGGGAAAGTTTGCCAGGTAACACGGATCCTTTCATACCAGACATTTTCAGGAGTTAAAAGGGCAAGTTGATAAAGATTTTCAGACCATATAATACGGTCACTCAAAATTTCTTGAATAACGGCTACTCGTTTTTCAAGTTCTTGCTTTTTCTTGTCTAATTTTTTATATTCGTTAACAATACCTGCTAATGTAATAAATTCTCCCTCATCATTTTTTAATCCCGTTGGAGAATCATATTCTTGTTGTAACTTAGAACTTTGTGCTTCTAATTGATGTATTTTTCGGGATGAGGTTATATATATGAAGATAAATAGAAGAATTCCAATGACAATTACTAACAATGCCAAAAAATAAGGAAGTATAGATTTTTTTACAGGTCGAAATACTTCTGGTAATAAATTAATTTTTATCATATTTCTGATAATCCTCGTACTGCTAAACCAAATGCAACTGCAAAATTTGCTGAATGTTCTCTAAAAATATCTAATGATTTTGAATTAGACAATACAATTTCATTGGTTATAAGTTCGGCGACTTCAACTGTATCCACATTAAATTCTTCGACTAATGTCCTACCGATTAAAGGATAGCAAGATATACCTCCACAAAGGATAATTCTTTGAACAGGCTTTTCATAAAGTTGGTGTTCAAAAAAATCAAAAGACCTTCGCACTTCACTTATCATTCGATTTATGGGGGAGGTTATAATTTCGCGAACGGTTTTGACTTCTAAAGTTGGCATTTCTCCAGATGCCTGCCCAAATTCAAGTTCTTCACCTAAAGGCTCAAGTGGCGACACAGGCTCTGCTGTGATTACCTCTTCTGTTTCGGTAACTTCAGGAACTTCAACTTCAACTTCAACAGCATCAGGATGTTCAGTTTTAACTTCTTTACTTGAAAGGAGAAAGTCTTTTTCTGCCTGACGAAGGTCGCATCTCCTTTCTTTAATAATAGCATCCAGAATATCTTTTGCACCCCACATTAAATCTCTGATAAAAACAGATTTCATATCACGAACAAAATGAATACTCGAAGAAGAATAACCAATATCGAAAATGGCAACAGTTTCTTCAGGATGTAATAATCGGCTCCTTTCTATTGCATTTAACATTGCAATTGAGTCAATGTCAAAGACAGAACACTGTATATCACACATCTGAAAGATATTAAGTCTACTACTTATTGCGTCTTTTTTCGCTGCTACAAGTAATATCTCTGTTTGTTCTCCTTCTGTTTCTTTTGCTATTACATCCCATGAGAGAAATACTTCATTTAAGTCAAAAGGTATGTATTGTGATGCTTCTCTCTGCACTGCTTGAGATAATGTCTCATTAACTTTTGGCGTAATTTTGGGATACCGAACAACCGTTGTGTTTCCTGGCAAGGCTGCCGCTACAAAACACTGCTTTGGAACAAAACCTGTTAATGCAGTAAGTAATGCACTTGTTTGGGCTTTAATCGGGTCCGCATTAAGCAATTCATAATCCAGTTCTGCATAACCGGCTTCTTCAACATAAATCTTTCTTCCCTGCTTTGATACTTGCAATGTTTTTACAGAGTGAGTTCCTATGTCTATCCCTAATGCTTTTTTCGGTCTTGAAAATAACACATTAAGCGTCCTTATTTTTATCACTATATTTAATTGTGTCAAACATTATATCAAAACAACCTTATATTTCAAAAAAATTGTTTACAAAGGAAATAATCTTTATTCAATTGTATTAATAATATCAAATTAGAAGTGATTTGTCAAGAATAAACTTAAAAAATTTTTAAAATTTTTTAATAAAAAAAATCCCGCGTGTGCCGTCGGACTTTTTGGAAACGTTGTGAACCTAATTTTTTTTAAGTGGGTGTTCTCACGGTAGACATCCGACTTCCTTTCTTTATGAAGGTTTGTCGTAGACTACTCGAATATTGCACTCGGCTTTGAACTCCCTAAAATTAGTTTTAAGGAACCACGTTTCTCAGTCCATTTCGAGCACCGCAGGAAATTGAAAACGGTCCAAAAATATTAAATTTTTTTTATTATAAATATAATATCATAAAGAAAAATTTATTTTCATTTTATTTCTAAGTTGTTTGTTATATTTTTAGAATAAATAAAGTTGAGAGTGAGAAAACATTTCTGATATAATTTTATTCCCGTTACATTTTCAAAGTATTTAAGCCAGAGTTTAATTTTATAAGTTTATTTATTATGGGTTTACGAAAAGGAGAATATCGGTGAAGACTTTTATTCCGAAAGAAAATGAAATTCAAAAGAAATGGTATCTTATAGATGCAGAAGGTAAAGTTTTAGGAAGAGTTGCAGCAGAAGCCGCAAGATTATTACGCGGGAAACATAAGCCCTACTTTACCCCATTTATGGATTGCGGTGATAATGTAATCATTATTAACGCAGAAAAAGCCATGCTTACCGGGAACAAAACGGAAGAAAAAAAATATTATAGACATTCTGGTTATAAAGGGGGTTTGAAAGAAATAACCTATAAACAGATGGTAGTAAAATTTCCTACACGAGCAATGGAATTGGCAATTGTAGGTATGCTTCCTCATAATCGTTTGGGGAGAAAAATAGCAAAACATTTGAAAGTTTATGCAGACGATAAGCATAATCATCAAGCACAAAATCCAGAGATTTGGGAAATCAAAGATTAATGTAACATTGGAGGATATAAGAACCGTGATAGACCCACACACAAAAGAAGTTGTAACTACAGGTAGAAGAAAAAGAGCCGTTGCCCGTGTCCGTGTTAAGCAAGGGACGGGTAAGTTCACTGTTAACGGAAAACCCGTGGAAGAGTATTTAGCGAGAGATGTTTTAGTCCGTATCGCTAAACAGGCTCTTGTAGTAACAGGTACGGAAGGAGTATATGATGTCCGTGCATTATGCGATGGCGGAGGGCTTTCTGGACAGGCAGGAGCACTACGGCATGGAATCGCTCGCGCTTTGTTAGAAGTCAATGTGAATTTCCGAACAGTATTAAGGAACTATGGCTTACTGACTCGTGACCCAAGAGAAGTAGAACGAAAGAAATACGGGAAACCGGGCGCAAGAAAACGCTTCCAATTCTCAAAACGCTAATTTTCAGAAATTTAACTGTAATTTCTATACACAGAGTGAGACAAGATTGTTTTGCTCTGTGTTTTTTTATTTAATTTTTTTTGATAAAAAAATTGATAAAAAGATTAAAATAAGGTATTATTACACTTGTTTTATAAAATACAATAAAAAAAGAGGGACTTATCTATATGTTTGGAAAGAATTATATATATTTCTTAACAAGCTTCACTTTATTTTTCCTTTTCTGTTGTGCTTCATATTCTCAAATACAGATAAGCACAGTGGAAGAACTTCAATCAATTACTTATAATGGTAATTATGTTTTGACGCAGGATATTGACGCTTCAAGCACATCAAGTTGGAATGGCGGTGAGGGTTTTCAACCTATAGGTTCTTATAGTTCACCTTTTTGTGGGACTTTCGATGGACAGGGGCATAAAATTACTGGACTTTATATAAACAGACCCAGTGAAGAGAATGTGGGTATTTTTAGATATGTTGCTACACATATTGTTTCACATGGTTCATCAACACCTCCGGACTTTTATGTTGGAAAAGTGCAGAATTTATCCATAGTTAATGCTCAAATTACAGGCAGCAAGAATGTCGGTTGTGTTGCTGGAATTGCGCAGAGAATTGGTTCTACAAGTCAGCCAGGCTATAATGAAAGACATCTTATTGAAAATGTTACAGTAATAAATTCAAAGATAGAAGGATTATCTTTGCTAGGAGGGATTGTTGGAAAAATAAATGAAGGCAAAATTCAAAATTGTTTTACACAGGATATTTTTATTTTTGGTTCTGATACTATGGGCGGTATCACAGGTTTTGCAGGAGGAACTGTTCAACAGTGTTGTTCTACCGGCCTGGTCTATGGCAAAGATATGCAAATTGGTGGACTGGTAGGAACAACCAGTTCTTTCGGAAATACTATATTTCAGTGCTTTTCAATCTGCTGGACTTTTGGAAAAAATAAAGTGGGCGGATTAGTAGGAAGTAATACTATAAATATTTCAGAGTGTTATTCTGCTGGATTTGTTTATGGTAAAGAAAAAGTCGGAGGGCTTGTTGGTGATGGAGATTCTTCAAAGGTTCAAAAATCTTTTTGGGATTTAGATGCAACCCAACAATCTCAATCTATGGGTGGTACTCCATTGAATACTTCACAAATGCTGACTCCCGATGTGTTCCAATCTGCAGAATGGGATGGTTCTGTTTGGGGACAGAACAGTGGCATTACCCGTCCTTATTTAAGTAGTTTTTCTCCAACTTCTGAAGAACTTACACTAACTATTAGCACGGAAAATGGAAATATAGATTTGCAACCTACCTCTCCTTATCATTTGTGGAGTGTAATAAATTTTAATCTAATACCCAATTCCGGCTATAAAATCTCAGAATATGAAATCTATTCAGGAACAGATAACGCATTAGTATTTCCTTCAAATCTTCCACTTGTATTAACTATGTCATCTTCAACTACATTACAAGCAATATTTTTACCTGACCAACCCATAACTATTAACAGCATTGATGAACTACAAAAAATTGGTGAAGATATTTATTTCCCAGCAAATTGGTCATACATTATTGGTTCTGATATTGATGCAAGTGAAACAGAAACATGGAACGATGGGAAAGGCTTTTTACCTATATGTAAGCCTATATTTTCTTTTTCCGGGAAATTGAACGGCAATAATAAAACTATTTCCAATTTACATATTAACCAGAGTAGCGATGATGAAATGGCATTATTTAATAGAATAGATACTACAGGTGAAGTCTTTAACCTCACAATTTCAACATCTACTATACAAGGGAATAACTATGTTGCTCCACTTGTATCTACAAATTACGGGAAAATTACAAATGTGCGAGTAAAAGATTCTCAAGTTCAGGGAAATGGTAATGTGGGTGGTATTGTTGCTAATAATTATGGAGAGGTTTCATTTTGCGAAGTAAAAAATACAGTATTAAGTTCGTCCGGAGATTACATAGGAGGAATATGTTCAAGAAATAGAACATCTGCTTCTAATATATATTTTTCTTCATCTGATTGTGCTATAGAAGGGAATTCCTATTTAGGTGGTATTGTCGGGCTAAATGAAGGATTAGTTCAAAAATGTTGGACATCTGGTTCAATAACAGGTTACAACGATTATATTGGTGGACTTATAGGTATGAACAATACTATGGCGGAACAATGTTATTCACATTCAAATATCTCATATTATAAAAATAGTGCAGATACTAATCCCAATGTGGGAGGCTTGATAGGCTTTAATTATTCATCTATAAATGAAAGTTATTCTACGGGTTCGCTTACCAATATTGGAACTTTAAGCCCTGCACATAGTACAAATGCAGGTGGGCTCGTAGGTGCGGGTATAGGGACGGTAGTGCACTCTTTCTGGGATACCGAGACCTCTGGGCTTTTAGTTTCGGCTGGTGGAACAGGAAAAACGACAGCAGAAATGTATGACCGTGCTACTTTTGAATCAGAGAACTGGAATTTTGAATCTACTTGGAATAATGATAACAATACCACCTACCCTTATCTAATGATGATAACAGAAGTACCCTCTGTTATCGGTATGTCTTTTGAAGATGCAACAAATACAATTACTTCTGCACTCCTGACAGTGGGCGAAGTTGAATATCAGTGTTCCGACTCTGTCCCTTATGGAGTAGTCATGTCATCTGAACCTATGTCAGGAACAGTAGTTCCCCTGGGTTCTTCCATAAATCTTGTTGTTTCAGGCGGTGCATGTCCTCCACCTACTTATGTTATATCTACCCTCGAAGACTTACAACGAATTGGGAACTCTGGTGACTTTCCTCTGGATGGGATTTATGAGTTGAGTCAAGATATTGATGCTTCTGAAACTTCAGCATGGAATGGAGGGTTGGGCTTTTCACCCATTGGTAGTTTACATATGCCGTTTACAGGGTATTTTGACGGAAAGAATTATAAAATTATGAATTTAAAGATTAATAGAACATCTGAAGATGGAGCGGCTCTATTCGAATATGTTGAAAATGCTACAATAAAAAATCTAAACTTAGAAAATCTATCAATTAGCGGGAAAAATAATACTGGGGGTTTAATCGGCTATTGTGTTAGTGCAACAATCCAAAACATTACTGCTACTGGAATCATAACAGGTAAAGGAAACCTTGGTGGTATCATAGGACTAAATCAAGGTGGAATTATAACAAATTGTTCGAGTGATGTAGTTTTAAATAATTCACAATACAATTCCAACACAGGCGGTATTGTAGGACAAAATCAAAATATAATAACTCAATGTTTTTCTATTGTAAACATCCTTGTTACTAATACCCCTTATGGAGTGGGTGGTATTGCAGGTTCCAATGGAGGATTTATTTCCTATTGCACAAGTCTTGGCACAATTAAAGCAAGTGATAAGTGCGGTGGTATTGTTGGAACAAATGGATGGGCAATATCAAATTCATGGAGTAATGTATATTTAGATGGACAGAATTATATGGGTGGATTGATAGGAAAGAATGAAGGAGGAACCGTAGAAAATTCTTTTGCAACTGGAACTGTTAAAGGCATGTTTTATTCAGGTGGTTTAATAGGTGCACTGACAGGAGGGACTGTTAAAAATTGCTATTCTATAGGAAAAATATCTGGTTCAAGTGGGTATAAGGGAGGATTAATTGGGTTTCGTACGGGTGGAGAAACAACGGCATCATTCTGGAATTTGTCCACCAGCCAGATTGAGACTTCCGCAGGTGGAACTGGAAAATCCACAGTTGAAATGTTACAAACAGATACTTATTCAAATGCAGGTTGGGATTTTGACAATGTATGGTTTATGCCTGAAAAATTGCAAAGTTATCCTCAATTGAGGGATATGCCTACATTAGAATTCATAAATATTCCTCAACTTGTCGAATTAAACCAGGAAGAAGCAACTAATATTTTAAGTGAGTTAGGCCTATCAGTAGGCGATACAACAGTTCAATGTAATTCAGAATATATCGAAGGAACTGTGCTTGTACAGAAACCCACACAAAATAATATAGTTGCACCATTGTATCCTGTAAGTCTGACTGTATCCTCAGGTCCATGTCCAACGAATGTCCCTAATTTAATAGGGCTAACGGTTGAGCAGGTAGAAACAGCACTTGCAAATGCAAATTTGTCATTAGGAAATGTCAGTTATCAATGCTCCAATCAATATGATAACGGGACTGTGTTTATCCAGAGTCCTGTTGCAAATGTTCAGGTTGCGGAAGGGTCTACTGTTGATATTACAGTGTCGCAAGGACCTTGTATGACTATAGTGCCTTATGTATGTAATTTAACACAAGCAGAAGCGGAAGCGTTAATAAATACAAATGAATTGAGTGCAAAGGTTGAAACGGCATGTAACAATGAAGTAGCAGAAGGCATTGTATTCAGTCAGAACCCGGCAGCAGAAACTCAGGTAATTACGGGTTCAGTTGTTACTATTTATGTATCCAATGGTCCCTGTCCCGAGGGAGTAATAGAAGGTGATGGAATATACGAAGGAGAAGGGATAACAGAAGGTGATGGAATCGCTGAAGGTGAAGGCGTACCAGAAGGAGAAGGAGTTACGGAGGGAGAAGGGATTGTAGAAGGAGAAGGGACAACTGAAGGCGAAGGAGTTGTAGAAGGGGAAGGCGTAACAGAAGGAGAAGGAATTATAGAAGGAGAGGGAATAACAGAAGGCGAGGTTATTACACATCATTCAGCAGATGCAAATGAAGATGGGAATATTAGTTTAGGTGAATTGTTACGGGTAATCCAATTCTTTAATACAAGAGGCTATCACTGTGAAACAGGGACAGAAGATAATTATGCACCGGGTATAGAAGGTAACCATGACTGTCAGCCACATACTTCAGACTATAATCCACAAGATTGGCAAATCTCTCTTGAAGAACTCTTACGCTTAATCCAGATATTTAACATTGGACATTACTATCTCTGTCCCGGAGAAAGTGAGGACGGTATTTGCTTTTAGAATGAAACATATAATAAACAATAAACCACTTAAAATAAGTGACAAGTTAATCGTTTAATTTAGAAGAGTGTTATTTTTTTACAACAATATAAAACAGAGGATTTAGAAAATATTGCTGTAAGTAAGAGTCTTATTTTTAGGGATTAATAACTAAAATGTGAATGCTCCTGCAGTGGTAATAATCTTCTCAACTTCTTTAATTTTTTCTTCTGTGCTTTTGTTTGTTTGTATATATTTGCAGTGTATAGGGAACTCAGGCAGAATGTTTGTTGCTTCAATAGTAATGTTATCGTTGGTAATTAAAAGATTTAAAACGGTTTGTTTGTATTTTATGTTTTTGATAGCCATTTCTTTGATGTTTTCTGGTAGTTTGGGTTCAATTTCGAGCATGTCTGGTTTTGGAGTTATGCCTGCAAATCCATAAACGAGTATGGATGGCAAAAGACTGCTTTCAAAAAATTCACAATCAATACCCAATCCGCCAGCAGTATTACACCCTTGCAATGTGGTTCCCTGCTTGCCACCCTCATAGTATTTCCTATATCCCCCAGCATTTCTAACTTCCTTCTCCCATTCCACGATTTCTTTTAACCTTTGCCATGCACTATCAGGTCCCAAGGTATG
Source organism: uncultured Nitrospirales bacterium (assembly GCA_964549105.1). Taxonomy (GTDB): domain Bacteria; phylum Hydrogenedentota; class Hydrogenedentia; order Hydrogenedentales; family Hydrogenedentaceae; genus Hydrogenedens. The sequence goes on along the minus strand of CAZJTZ010000001.1, from coordinate 51,628 downwards.
CAATCTTGCCCAGAGGTCATAGAAGGTAAAACCTAAAACGGCGCCTCCATCTTGAACCTGTCCACCCCAGGGAATTTTTTCAGGACCTGACCATGAAAAGACATACCAGTCCACATTACGCAAAGTTGTAGCACGGGGTCCAAACCGCCAGTGGTAAATATCATTACCTTGCGAGGTATCCGTATCAATAATTCGTTCTCCGTTCAGCCAACTCAAAATATCTCTGGATTGTTCTGGCGAGGCAATCCCATACCAGATAGCATCAAGATTTAGAAAGGTAAAGCCGTAATCATGCTTGTCCCCATTGCGGTCAATAGAAGCAAAAAACCGTTTTTTCTCCGTATCCCAGAACAAAGAACGGGCTTTTTCGGATACTTTTTGTGCATGACTTAACAATTCATCTGGAGCAAAGGCAAGGGCACCTCTTGGAATATCCCATTCGGGATGTTCCAAAATGGCTTTTTCTATCTCAGCCATAGCAAGTATAGAAGCATGATATTGATTTGTAGCGTAGCAATCATAACCGCCAAAAGGTAGCAAATCCCAATAATTACTACCAATTCCATGCCCCACATTAAAATTTTTCCCGTCTGGCGTGATTGTGAATCCTGGGATACCATCATGCCCTACCCATGGATTAACAATACACGAATAAGTGTCCCCACCCAATTCCTTCCTCTGATATAAAAGAGCCATCCTCATCTTATTTATTACCTGCCTTAAAAAATCAATATCACCTGTCCAATTAAAATAAAAACGGCAGGCAAGAATGTAAATTGGGTTATTAATAGTTTGGCGCGTATCAAACAAGGAAAAGAAAGAATCAACATAGAAAGTTCCTGAACATTTTTCTGGTGATAAACAAATACGAATCTGGTCAATTGTTCCATTCCATTGAGGATGTTTATAAACCGGGATATGAGAATGATACCATCCGGGTTTGCATAAGGCAGTATTTTGCAGATAGAAATAGAACCTTCTTTCCGGAGAAAAATTTTTATCTCCTTCCCTTTTCCATTCTATATAGGGTAGTAGATGAGTTTCAGGCTGTATCTCCCTTTTCCATCGCAATTGGAAAAAGGGTATATCTTCAGCAGTCAAATGAAGATTGGGAATAGAAGTCATAATAGGAGGACCTTCATTTGTGGCTTCCAATTTCCATGTATTGTCAACAATCCCCTGTGAGGTTACATTTTGCAATTCCCATTGTTTTATTGCGTTTTCACCGCAGTTCTTATCATTTTTTGTATGACGCAGATTATCTCCAACCCAACCCGGAACCTGGTCAAGAGGCTGGAAGTGCCAGCCAATTCCCTTGTCTTCCTGTCCCATGGTTTGAGTCCATAATGGGAAGGGCCAGCCTGCATCGTAAGCATGCGAAAAATGCTGGTGCGTATCAATATAGCCTTCATCATCTATGCGGATTGAGAGAAGGTCTTCACGATGAACCTCTTGAATAGGTTTTTGTCTTTGAGGGTCAATAAAATCATTTACCCATGTATCTGCAGACAAAAGATATTCTTTATTAAAAAGGGTAACCCCATTCCCAAGTCGTTTTGAAAGGTGATACCATAGATATTCTGTCATTACCTTTCCCACTTCCTCATCACCATAGGTTTCAAAACGAGTAAAGTTGGGAGGCAACTGAAACTCTTCTGCAAATGAATTTAGTATAATTGTGAACAGAAGTAGAGAGAAAAGAACAATTTTTTGCATAATAGTTTCCTTTAGTTTTAGTATGGGTAAATTGATAGCATATTTGGATATTTGGTAAGTTTTTAAATTACAATATTAATATTTTGACTCTAAAAATGTAAATTTTGTTTTAATTTATAGGATAAACAAGATAATGAGAATAACAATTATAGGCACAGGTTATCAAGGTTTAGTTGTAGGTAGTTGTTTTGCGGAGAGTGGACACATTGTGACCTGTGTTGATTGGGATAAAGAGCGAATTGCATTATTAAAAAAGGGTGAAATCCCTATATATGAGCCCGGATTGAGTGAACTTGTTTCACGAAATATTGAAGAAGAACGACTTTTCTTTTCGGACTCCTTAGAAGAGGCGGTTCAAAATTGTCTTCTCGTTTTCCTTTGTATGGACCCGATAATATCTTATTCAACTATAGATGATATGGTGAAGCCTGTTCTGGATGTTGTAAAAATTATTGCTAATGTAATGACAGCATATAGAATTGTAGTGAATAAAATGACCCTTCCTCCAGGAACGGCTGATAGAATAAAGGAAGTGATGAAACAGAATACGCAGCATCCTTTTGATGTTGTAGTCAATCCAGATTTTTTGAAACAAGGAACGGCGGTAGATGATTTCCTTCGGCCTGATAGAGTAGTGGTAGGCTGTGAAGATGTGCGTGTGCAGGAGATTATGAAGGAACTATATAGTCCCTTCCTTCGGACAGGTAAACCGTTGCTAATGATGAGTCTACGAAGTGCAGAATTAAGCAAATATGCTACGGTTGTTATGCTAGCAGGCAGGATTTCTATAATTAATGAAATTGCCGATTTATGTGCTGTTTGGGGAGCAAATATAAGCGAGGTTCGAGAAGCAGTCGGAGCAGATAGTCGAATCGGTCAATCCTTCCTTTTCCCGGGTATTGGCTATGGTGGTATATGGGTACCCCGTGATGTAGAATCATGTATTCTTTTTGCAAAGGAAAAAGGTGTTTCTCCATACTTATTTGAAGCAATTCAGAAGGTAAATGAGGAGCGGTGTAAAAAATTTCTGGCAATGGTTCTGGAACATTATAAAAATAACATTAAAGGTAAAATATTAACGATTTGGGGTGCTTCATTCAAAGCGAAAACAGACGATATTCGAGGAGCACCTTCTATTTTTATTATTGAAGAACTGTTGAAGCAGGGAGCACAGGTAAGAGCCTTTGACCCACTTGCCGGGTCTAAATTAAGAGAAAGGTTTGGAAAGCAAATTGAGGTGGCTTCAAAACAATATCCCCCATTAGAAGGAAGTGAAGGACTTTTGGTCCTGACGGAATGGAATGAGTTTCGTCGCCCCGATTATGAACGAATGGCTCAATTAATGAAAGAAAAGGTTATCTTTGATGGTAGAAACCTTTATACACCCAAAACAATGGTCTCTTATGGCTTTCGTTACTATAGCGTTGGTAGACCACCCGTAGGATAGGAAAAATTATGCCAGACGAATTAGATTCATCTTTTGTAGGTAGAAACAGTCGAGTTTTGACGGTTAAGGTTTCTGCTCATGAATCTATGAAATACGCCGCAGGGATATATGAAACCCACTCAATTTTCTATGATGACAGGGTCGTTCCTCTATTGGTTCACCCGATGTATGCCGTTGCCCTAACATGGAAAGTTTCGTCCCACTTTGAAGAATATTGGGATACTGCAGAATTTCCCATCAATGTATTGGAACGGCAAGTCCATTATCTTGAAGAAATAAAATGGTATCAGCCTTTTTATGCAGATGACACCTTGCATATTCAGGGCGAAGTAAAAGCCATTGTTCCACATCTTTCAGGCACACTGTTCTGGATAGACTATACAGCAGTCAATGATAAGGGCGAGATTGTATTTGTTGAAGGTTTAGGTGCTTTGCTACGAGACATTCATTGTAAAGATGAAGGTAAGGGAAAGGAATTATTCTTTGGAAGAAGTAAAGGGAATAGAGCAGATAAAGAAGTTTTGTGGGAAGAAAATATTTTGGTAAAAACGATGGACCCTTATATTTATGATGCGTGTAGCAATATTCATTTTCCTATTCATACTTCATGGGCTTTTGCTCAAAAGGTAGGATTATCCGCTCCAGTGTATCAGGGAACAGCAACCTTATCTCAAGCCATACAAAAAATATTTGAGCATGAATATGCACCACCCCAGAAAAGAATTGAATATCTACATGTTCGTTTTTCGTCTTTTGTGTATGGGGGAGATAGATTGTTGCTAAAAGTTTTTCAAGATAAAAATAATATAGATGAAAATAGATTGTATTTTGAAGTGAGCACACCGAGGAATGATTATGCTATAAAAAATGGTATAGTTATTTTTGAAAAATAAGGATAAAAAAACAATTAATAATTATGCAGGGAGAAGAAAAGATGACAAGTGAAGATAGAGAATTACTCTGGCACAGTGTAGATTATTGGGCAAGTGTAAAACCAGAAGCAGAAGCGGTAGTTTTTGGAGACATTCGATTAAATTGGAAACAGGTGAAGGAGAAGGTTGATTCATTATCAGAAGCCTTTATTGCAATGGGAGTGCAGAAAGGAGACCGCATTGCTTTATTGTCTATGGCTTGTCCTGAGTTTATTACTTCATTTATGGCAGCATCAAAAGTGGGTGCCATCTGGCAGGGAATTTCTCCCAAGTTTTCAAGAGATGAAATCTTTTATTTCTTGTCCGATTCTCAGCCCAAAGTGCTTTTAGCATTAGATCATTATATGAATATAGACCTATTGGAGATGATACTTGAATTTAAGGAAGAATTCCCATTTTTACATGAAGTTGTAATTATCGGTGACCCAAGAGGAAGTGGACTTATTGAGTTTAATGAATTTTTATATAGAAAGTCCCCGAACTCAAAAGAACTTTTAGAAAAAAGAATTTTGGAAGCAAATGAGAATGATGAAGTCCTATTAATGTATACCTCAGGTTCAACAGGCAAACCGAAAGGGGTTCTTCATACACATCGGGCAGTTATGTGTAGTGCCAGGGTAGAGAGTAAATATATGTTCTGGGATTCTGATAGTCGTGTGTTACTTCATTTTCCAATTAACCATGTTGCCGCAGATGTGGAAATGGGTTACACGGCAATATATAACGGTGCTACTATTGTTTTAATGGACCGCTTTCTACCTGAAGGGTCATTAATCGAAATAGAAAAGGAACGGATTACCCATTTAGGACAGGTACCATCTATGTATCTTATGCAGATGAATACATCAAAATTTAAGACAATGGATTGGAGTTCAATGCGGCTGATGGCATGGGGTGCTTATGCTGCAAATGAACGCATGGTTAAAATTCTATCAGAGATAGCCAGGAAAAATAATTTCTTATTACTTACAGGTTATGGCTCTACAGAAGTATGTGGCTTTGCTACTTTTGCATCTCCACAGGATTCTGTTGAACTTTTGTTCAGTGCTACTGGTCGAATTGTGCCTCCGTATGAAGTAAAAATAGTAGATGAAGAACGGAAGGAAGTACCCATAGGTAAAATAGGAGAGATTGCTTTTCGGGGTCCAATTGTTATGAAGGAATATTTAAATAATCCCATTGCTACTTCGCTTGTAAAAGATAACAATGGCTGGTTTTATACCTCCGATTTGGGTTGGATTGATGATAAAGGTTATCTATTTGTATGTGGTCGCAAATCAGAAATGTATAAAACTGGTGGAGAAAATGTGTTTCCAAAAGAGATTGAGGATGTCCTTGAAATGCACCCTTCCGTTTTGATGGCTGCGGTGTTAGGTGTTCCGGATAGTATCTATGGAGAAGTAGGGCACGCATTCATTGTTCCGAAACCGGGCGCTACTATTAAAGAGAGTGAATTAAGAAGTTATTGCCGTCGTCATTTAGCAGGTTTCAAAATCCCTCGCCGCTTCGATGTTCGCCCTGTTCTACCCATGCTTACCAATGGAAAAATTGATAAGATGACCCTACGGCAATGGCTTGCCTCGTAATTTTAAATTCGTTTTAATGCTTGTAATTCAATAAACTTGTCCCAGAGCGGTTGCTCAATATAAAGATAACGAAATACCCCGGGGCGTATTGAGTAAATTTCTTTCATATAGGGAGTATTACCCAATATCTTATCAACTTCCTGCGAAAGGTCAGGGGTAATAATCAGGAAAGGCACTTTGTTTATGTCGGATGGAATATTTGCCCAGAAACCTTTTCTATCAATTTTGCGTAAATACCAGGGGATAGGCCAATAATCGTTTTTAGAGTCAACTACAAAAACAATAGGTTCTCTCTCTTCTTTTTTTAATATATCAGACAGTTCATAAATACGGTTCATCATTTTTACTAACGAGGTACTGGTATGTGCATAAACATAGGGATTGGAGATATCTGCAAAGTAAATATAATTCCCTTGATAGGTTTGGTAACCTAAGTGGTATGTTCCCAGAAGCAAGATAAAAAGCAATATGCAACGACTCCATGCCTTTCTAAACCTTTGCCACAATGCCTGAAAGCCTATTCCTGCAAAAATAATCATACCTAATAGCGGAAACAAAACATTCCAGGGCGTTTTATAAGGGATTAGAGAAAATATAACAAAGGTTATGAAATAGGAAAAGAATAAAAATATACAAAAACTTGATAATTGATACTCATACTCGGTGCACTTTTTCTTTATGATTATTCTGAATGCCAGAATTAAAAACGAAATTACCTCAATTGCACAGAGAAGTAATATAAATCCCTCAGACCATACAGGTCCCACTGTTTTATTAAAATAAGTTAAAATCTCTAAATAATACCACCAGGGTTTGTCATGAATTCCCGAAAAACCTTCTCCGGATGCTCTGAAAAGGTAGGTCCGATATGCCTTAAAAAAATCTACTAAACCATGCCCATTTGTGAAAAAAGATGAATATAGAAAAAGCCACGGAATTAAAAATGCAATTAAGAAGCATAGTGTTTGTTGGAAGACTTTTTTAAATGAAAAAGTGCACACTTTTTGAATCTGGACATTTTCTACATATCCGACAGTGTTTGACATAAATAAGTGGGTAATCATTATGGATACACAGGTCGAAAAAAGGACAATTACAGTAGTCTCTTTCGTTGCAAAAGAGAGAGACAATGTAATGCCCAAAAATATTATTGTTAATAGGTTTTGATTATTAAGATAATACCAGGCAAGAAATACAAAAAGACATGAAAATAGGACAAAAGGTATTTCATGAACATAATAGCGACTATAAAAAAAGAAGGCATGAGATACCGCTAATAATATTGAGGAGACCCAAAATGCAATAGTCCCTATGTGCTTTTTTACAGGAATAAGTGCTAAAAATAACAGGAGACTGAATAAAAGAGGGACAATGCGAAACATCGTTTCATCAGTGTCTTTGAAAAGATGGACATTATAAAGATAAAGAATAGGCAATGTAGCATAGTAAAGCAAGGGACCATGATGTTCGTGCGGGTCGTATTTGTAAATGCCTTTTTCTAATAAAATGCCCGTCTTATATGCCTGATTTGCTTCGTCACAGTGCATAGGACGAATAGCAATACCTTGAAAACGGACATAAAAAACTACTAACAAAAAAACAAGATAAAGCAGGATAAAAGAAAATTTTAGGTAATTTGTTTTAATCATAGTTTACAAAGTTTTTTGTTTAATTATGGAGAATTTGATATTAAAAGGCAAATGATTTATTCCAACAAAAAAGAAAAGCCACTTTTACATTGAGTAAAAGTGGCTTAAATCTTATTATATTAATTACTTATTTTCCGTAGACTTCCACTTCAATGTAGTGGTTCATATCGTTGTAGGAATTTCCGTTACTGTATAGACGGACATATCTTCCTTTTACACCTTCCTCAATACCTATAAGCCTGCCTTTATTGTTTTCTATGTATTCTTTGTCTTTACCAACACCTAATCCAGATGAATTATCATAGTCATTATTATAGACTTGTTTTCCACCATCTTTGAATTCTGGGTCATTGCCAATCGTTACAATAAAATCTTTATAGACTCGTTTTCCTTCGTGGAAATGCCATACGACAATGGCGTAGACTGTAGATTCTTTTTCAAGGTCAATCTGAACCCACTGTAAACCAGCAGGAAGTTCTACAACACTTTTCTTCCCATAGTCTTTATCGCCATCTGTAATCTGTTTCAGTTGCCCACGGGTTGGTGGAACGCTGCTAGTTACAGGTTTGTCCTTAGAAATAAGAGTAGTACCTTCGGGAATAAAATAAGGTGGACGGTCTTTATAATCCTCAAGTTCAAGATTGGGACTGTAATAGTCAATGGGTGTCCCACCAAAGAACGGTTCTGGAAGTTCAAGTTTCAGTTCAGTCTTACCCGCAGGTGGAGTTGCATTTTCATCTGCACATAAAGCAGGTAAATTGATTAGAAACAACGAACCAACTGCTAATAAAAACGCCAATGATAATGTTTTAGTGTAACCCATAATATAAACTCCTTCTATTAGATTTGTAAGTTTAGAATTAATCTTTTTAAGAGTGAGACATTTAACCTTTTATATTCTGTAAAGATAAAATATTTTACCATAAATTTTATTATACTTTCACATTCTTGTAAGTTCCCAATACTTAATGTAAAATTTTACTTTTTTGTATAGATAAACTGAATAGAGGTTTATGAAAAATAGTTTTTTGCATGTTCATCAAAAGAGTGCAAAATAATAGCAAATTGTTGTTTATATGTTATCTATCACAAAATTGAACAGGCTTTTTCAAATCTTTTGGCTGATACAAATTATATTTTTTAGGAATAATTAGAAAAACTGAATGAAAATAAATAAACAATATAAAAATTTGAACTCAAATAAAAAATTGACTAAAATATGAAAGAGAATAAAATTGGCTTAATATGATGATAAAATTATGAATGATGAACAACAATTTATAGAGCAAGAAAAAAAACAGGGGCAGGAACAAGAAGAAAAACTGCAATTTTTAGAAAATAGGGTTACTGTCCCACTTTCATTAAAAGTATCTGATGATAAGATGGAATTACTTGTAAGTGGAGATGTAAGGGGTTGGAAAAAAGAGGAACTTGTTGATATTCTTGTCGAGAAACTTAAGGAAGAAAAAATAACGCAGCCCGAATTGGTTGAGAGTGCAAAAAAACGGTTATTAGAAATTATTGAACAAGAAGAGATTTTCGAAAACATAATACTACTTCGAGGAAAGGAACCCGTTCCCCCCGTGGAGGGAAAGATTGAATGGGAACAGGATTTTTTTGCTCAAGGATATGAGATAGACCCCGAAACAGGAATGATGGATTATCGTAAACCTAAGGCAAAGAAAAATGTGGAAGCAGGGCAACTTCTTGCTACTATTGTTTTGCCGAAAGAAGGTGAAGATGGCATAGATATTTATGGGAAACGAGTCCCTGCAAAAAGGCCTAAGCCTGTTCGTTTAAGGGTGGGAAGAAATGTGAAGGCTGATGAAACCAATACACATTTTTATGCAACTATTGATGGTAGACTTAGACTGGAAGAGGATATTATTCATGTAGATAATTATTTAGAAATACAGGGAAATATTGGCTTAGAAACGGGTAATATTCATCATTTAGGTTGTTTAGTGATTGATAAGAATATTGAGGTAGATAGTGAAGTGTATGCGGAAGGCGATATTGAAGTAAAGGGGTACATTGAACAAGCAAATGTTACTTCTAATGGGAAGATATTAGTTTATGGAGGAATAACTGGAGTTGCCGAGAAAAAAATTACTGCCCGAGGAAGTATTACAGCAAAATATTTATTGAATAGTATTGTTGAATCTGAAGAGGGTGTTTACATTTCAAAAGAAATTGACCAGTCTTTTGTTCGTTCACGAGGACCTGTTTATGTAGGAGGGAGAATTGTAGGAGGTGAAATTATTGCATTAGGAGAAGTCAAATCTGACCAGTTAGGTAGTGAAGCATGTATTAAGACGACCCTTATTCTCGGAGAGGATTATTTTTTATATAAATACCTGATACCTTTTGAAGAGGAAAAAAAAGAAAAGAAAGAACTGTTAGGAAAGATATTAAAAGGGATTCAGCCGCTACAAAATCGCTGGCAGGAACTTCCTCAAGATGCAAAGAATGCTTATATAAGGCTTATTCAACAAGCAAGAACGATAAAAGATTCATTAGAAGAAATAGATAAGAAAATAGACGAAGTAGTTGCAGCCTCAAAGGAAAAAGCCCTTCCTCAAGTCATAATACGGAAACATTTATATCCCGATATTTTTGTAAAAATTGGAGATAAAACCTTCCAAAACCATGAATATGTTAAAGGCCCTGTTAAAATAACACTCGCTTTAGGGGAGATTCATCTTCTCGCTATTTAATGATTTCAAATTTTATAATTCTGCTTATACTTCAGGTCCTGGAGCAAAACCATCTTCTGTTGTTGGGTCAGAATGATAATAGCCACTATAACTATTAAAGAGTTGGATTAAACGCAGTATTTCGTAAATATTGATTTTAAAGTCTGCAGGATTATAATCCGCAGAATGATTAAAACAATTATGAGGACCACCTGGAATAGGAGCAAAACCATCTTCTGTTCCTGAAGCACATGAATATCCGCCAGAATTGTAGAACTGGATGACGCGAAGAAGTTCGACCAATTCAATTCGCCAGTTATGATTGCTGTCGCCACTATGATATGGAATGACTTCTCCTTCTGTCTGTCCTTCTACTTGTCCTTCCACAGTTCCTTCGGGTATACCTTCTATGCTGCCCTCAGTAGAGCAGGAGTTAAATATCAACCCCCATTCTTCTACTCTGCCATTATCCCCTGAAACAATATCTGCTACTTGAAGTGTCCATCTTCCTGACATGTTTTCGCCTGTTAAAGTAGATAATGGCATAGCCGGAGCGAAAACGCCAGTATAGGGACTTGAGCCTGACCCTATAGACACGGATGAGGTATCTGAGAAAACAGTATTAATCATGTTAGCCCCACCGGCTGGAACAGCAGTAAAAAGAAGCATTTCAGTCCCCAGAGGGGATATTAGTTTCATTCGTAATTGGCTTACATCAGGATGTGTCACAGTCATAAATACTTTTACATTTTCAATTGTTTGCGAAAGAGGAACATCTAACGGAAGAAAACTGTTACCCCCATCTAATAAGGCAGAAAATGAAGTTGTTTTAAATTCAATATCACAATCAGGATACTGAATTTCTCCTTCACCTTCTACAGAACCTTCACCTTCGGTTGGTGTGCCTTCCCCTTCCCCTTCTAATGTTCCTTCATGACCGGAAGAAGGGCATGCTCCATCATATCCCACAATACAACCTTTTCTCTCGAGTTGAGGTATTTGTTCACAAATTACAGATTGAGGTAATGGATTCCCTTCTAAACCAATTTCGTCTCCTGAACCTAAACCTTCATTCTGTATTAGCGAACTTACATCTGTAATCTGATTATCCCAGAGAAATAATTGTTCCAAATTTTCTAAATTTTGAAGTGCCCCTATATCGGATATGTTGTTTCTTCCAGTATTTAAAAGTTTTAGTCCGAATAAAGAACCCAGAGGTGATAAATCACTGATGCTATTGTTCCATAAAATAAGCGTTTCTAAATTCCTTATTTTATAGATACCTGTAATATTGTGAATATTGCGAGAACTTGCATCAAGTGTTTCTAATGAGATGAGGTCTCCTTCATAAATATCTTTTGTCTGTTCAAATCCAAGAGCATCTTTTACTGCTGCTTCTAAATTGGGGTCATCAAAATGGACTACTTCACCTGCACCAAAAACATCAATAAAAATCTCTTGGGATATGACTGCTTCACTTCCAGAAACGGCTCTACATTGATAAACACCCTGACTTGAACCAGAAATGGGGTCAATAATCCATTGAGGAGAATTAGGTCCCGAAACAACGCCGTTATGACTCCAATAATAAGTTGGCACAGTTGTTCCGCCTTTTACCCTAAATTCTAGAACCGCTTGTTCTCCAACATTGTATAATCCCCCTACTGGTTGAGATAATATTTGGAGTGGAACTTTCCTTACTCCAAGATAAACTCCCCAGGATTGTCTACCTCCTAATCGAGTAGAATAATTATAAATAGATGCAGAATCAGATACCGCCACAGAAAATCGAGCATTGTCTAATGAAGTAGCGTAAGAAATAATGTATGTAGATGAATTTGGACCTACTTGTTCAAAAGATGAAGGGAATGAATATCCATTTGAATCTGTTCTCAACCACTGAAAAGTTAAAGGACCATCTCCACCTGCTACTTGCACTGTTAATGTTGCCTGGTCTCCTGTATCAACCACACCCGGATTTGCCGAAATACTCACAATCCTTGGTGGAGGAACAAGGCTACATCTTGTGAGCCACACTTCTCGTGTTCCAGCACCATAATATTCTTGAATATTCGTTTGCCCATCTTTATCTATATCTCCACCAGAACCTAAATAATTCGAACCTGTATTACCAAATGTAACATAACGACTAGGTCCAAAATTAATATAATCATTCAAATTGACATAGTCCAGAGCCCAGCCATATCCTTCCTGTTCTACAAAATATACTACAAGGTTTTTCAAAAAACTATTGAGAAAACTAAAAGTTACAGAATCACCACAGGTCATATAGCCTGCAATAAAATATTGAACCGCATAAGCAAGAAGTGGGTCTTCATTACGAAGTTCTTCTATAACATCAAAATGGAAAGACTGTCCAACTACATTCAAATATATATCTAAATCTGTTTCCACCTGTTGCATGTTTTGGCGAAAACCTTCTTGAATCGCAATAACTCTTGTCGGGTCAATTAGAGGAGAGTTGTTAAGTAATACTGATGATAAGAGTCCAAGATGGTCCTCTTCTTTTAATCCGTTGCCATCACGGTCAGCACCATACAAATGTGCAAATCTACCCGGTGCCATATCATCCAGAGTATAGTCCACTGCCCACAAAATATAATCATAATCTACATCAATACGGTCTGTATATCCTGGTGGCAAATATAAAAATAATATACCAATTACGACTATTATAAAACCTTTCAATTTCATGAGTTAATCTCCAAAGTTAAAATTTATTATCTTGCTCTTCATGTTTATTCTATTTTATATTATATATTAACTACATAGAATAAGAATAACAAATTATAGTAAATATTAAATAAATAATAAAAATACAAAAATATTTTTAAATTAAAAGAAGTAATACTATATAGGGTGATTTTGCTTTTCACTAAAAATGTAAAGGGCCTACCTTAAATGATTTTAATTAAAGAAATACGAGAAACACGACGACAGAAAACTTACCCTTTTGACAAACATATTGACAATTACTTTTTATATATATCCCTTTTCTGTCATTATGACAAATATTTCTCGTCATTTCGACAAACGAAGTAGAAAAAATCTTTTCCTAACAATAATATAAAAATACAGATTTGTTTGCTTATAGAGTCAATACAAATTATCAGAAGCATGTATGCAGGCATTGATAGAGATGGATAAGTGTTGATATACTGGGTAAAATTAGTTAGGCTTCCGATAGTTCTTTTGTGATACGCAGTTATATATATGCAAATGTTCATGATACAAATAAGTTTGACAGGCCAGTCATTACAACGAGAGAGGGGGTGCATGAGGATAAGAGTATTCAAGCAAGAAGCGAAAGCGAGAGTTTTGTAAGAAGGGTATATTTTGTAGAATATTGGAAAGAGGTATTGAAACACGCCTTTGAGTCCGAAACAGAGCAAGTGGAACAAGAAATTTTCAGGTAACTGGCGTAGGGTGAAACAGGTGTTTATATTTTTCAAACAGGTATTATAATAATATGGACGATGTCGGTATTATGACCTAGCTTAGAATTAATATTAATTTATCTTTTCAATTCTTGCTTACAATCTTCGCAGAAAATAGGAAGTTCAGTATGAATATAGCCTAAATAAAAAGGTAAGAATTAGTAAAAAATTTACTTACTCAATGTATACCGATAAAAAATTAATCAACTACTATTTGTTCGTATCTTAGTCTTATATAAATTAATTTTTCAAATTGATGTTCAGTTATGAGATACATATCTTGTTAGGAATAGTGATATAATTAGATATAGTTTAGAACTTCTGTGTTGATTAATATACCTTTCGATACTGTCTTTATCTATGAATATAAGTTTTACTCCTCTTCCTAATTTTTTTATAGATATTTGTAAGGAGTAACATATTAAGGATAAGGTTAGCGTATGACTAATAGGACTTAGAGCAAAATATAAGGCGAAAGTTAATTTTATTATAAAAAGAAGTTGATATTATTATATAAAGTTTTATATATTTCCAATTGGTTATATTTTATCTTGACAATTGTGTATAAATGATGGTAGATTATTACTTACTTAATGATAAGTAAACAATGATTAATTAAAAATCTTAATTGAAGATGAGGTTAGGACTATGGCTACAAAAGAGGATTTAAAAGCAAAAGATGCTGCAATGGAACTTTCGGAAGAGTCCAGAGAAACAGAATGGAAATTTCCGAGTTTTACGGCAGAAATGTTTCGCGGAAAATTTCGGTGGGATTTACTGCATCCCTATCCTGCTCAATCAGAGGAGGACAAAAAAATTGGTGATGAGTTAATTGAGAAGGTTAAGGAAATACTGGACAAGTATGTTGACCCTATTGAAATTGATAAAACGGGTGTTTATCCTAAAGAAGCATTGGAAAAGATGAAGGAATTAGGTCTATTCGGTATGAAGATAGGTAAGGAGTATGGCGGCTTAGGCCTATCAGTGACCAATTATTCGCGTATTCTTTCATTTATTGGTAGTTACTGTCAGAGCACAATTACCTGGCTTTCTGCACACCAAAGTATAGGTGTTCCTGAACCGCTTAAGACTTTTGGCACAGAGGAACAGAAGAAAAAATATTTGCCACGAGTAGCAAAGAATGAAATTTCTGCATTTGCCTTAACGGAGCCGGATGTGGGTTCTGACCCTGCTCGTGTAAATACAACTGCAACACTTTCTCCAGATGGAACTTATTACCTTTTAAATGGTGTGAAGTTATGGACGACGAATGGTCCGGACGCAGATGTTATCGTTGTTATGGCAAAGAGTGGAGTTAAGGTTAAGAATGGTAGGGAAATTCCACAAATCACGGCGTTTATTGTTGAAACAGATTGGCCTGGAGTGGAGGTTATAACCCGATGCAAGTTTATGGGTTTGAGAGGGCTTTCTAATGGAATGTTGCGGTTTAGTAATGTAAAAGTTCCTGTTGAGAATGTTATTGGCAAACCTGGAATGGGTTTAAAAATTGCTTTGACTACATTGAATACGGGTCGTTTAGGTGTACCTGCGGCAGGTGTGGGTGTATCAAAGCGGATGCTTGAAGATGCAGAATGGTGGGCAAAGAATCGTATTCAATGGGGAAGACCTGTGGGTCAGCATCAAGAAGTAGCAAAGAAGATTGCAAACTTTGCAGCTAGCACATTTGCAATGCAAGCAATGGTTTTTATTACATGCTCCTTTGCAGACCGAAAGAATGCAGACATTCGTTTAGAAGCGGCGGCAGCAAAATATTTTGCTACAGAAACTGGCTGGCAGATTATGGATGATTTGCTTCAAGTATTAGGTGGTAGGGGTTATGAAACGGCGGAATCGTTATATAATCGAGGTGAGCGTCCATTCTTTGTGGAACGAGTAATGCGTGATTTGCGTGTAGGGAGAATCTTTGAAGGTTCTTCAGAAATTATGCACCTTATTATGGCTCGTGAAGCAGTAGATACCCATTTTAGTTTAGTTATGCCAATTCTGAAGCCCAAGAAGGGACAAAATATTATTAAGTTACTGTGGAATGCAATGAAGTTCTATGTAACATGGTATCCAACTGTATGGATGCCTGCTTCTACTAACTTTAATGTTAAGAAACTTAATTCTACAAACCGTGCACACTTAAAATATGTTGCAAGAACATGTAAAAAACTTGCCCGCAGAATTTTCCATACCATGGGTCGGTATCAAACCAAATTAGAAGAAGAACAACTTATCCTTGCTAATTATGTGGACATTGGTGTTGACCTATTTGTTATGGCTTCTTGCCTGTCTTATGCTGAATATTTGCTTAACGAAAATCCAGAAGACCAATCGCCACAAGATTTAGCGGATTTGTTCTGTAAGAATGCCCGTCAGCGAATTGCAAATAATTTCAAAGCGGTAGGTAATAATCATAATTATATGTTTCGTAAGATTGGTGATAGATTGTTAGATGGCAAATATCGCTGGTTGTCGTTTGATATTTATTCAGGACTACCTCCAAAGTATCGGGATTATGAGAAGAACTTTCCAAAGTTTGAAGCACCTGAAAATTCCAAAGAAGAAGATATAAAAGCACAAAAAGTATAAGGAACAATTTGATATTCGTTAATAATAAAAGGTTAGAGTGACTTTTTATAGTCTCTCTAACCTTTTGTATGTATATCAAAAACAAATCAATTGTATTTGCCTGTAAAGGCATTCCAGCGAATCTTAAAAAGGTCACAGAACATTTTGAAAGAATCCTTGATAGGGTGGACTCGTGATTCTTTACGATTTCTCCACAGTGTAGGAACTTCTTTTATTTTGAGATTGTGTCTCTCTGCGATAAAGAGTATTTCTGCATCAAAACTAAATCTACTCAAGGTTTGTCTTGGGAATATAATATTTACCGATTTTTCATTGAAACATTTGCAACCACATTGTGTGTCACGGAAATGTGTAAGTTTAAAAATGTGGAGAATTAAATTATATATTCTACCCATTATTTGACGATAGATAGGCTGTGGTATTTCTATAACGGATTCAGGCATTGCTCGCGATGCAATAGCAATGTCATATCCTCGATTGAGTTCCTGAGTAAGTTTATCTATCTCTTCAATAGGGGTCGAAGCATCGGCATCATAATAACATCGGATACTCCCGTTTGTATGATGAAGCATAGCTTCTCTAACGACATAACCTTTTCCATGGTTTTTAGGAAGGGGAACAACCTTAACTTGTTCGGGATACTGCTCTACCCATTTCTGGACTTGTTGAACCGTGTTATCTTTACTTCCGTCATCAACAATAACAATCTCGAAAGAAAATGGTTGCTTTTTTAAGTATTCAAAAACATATTGTAAGGTAGCATCTATCTGCTGCTCTTCGTTATATGTGGGTATAATTAGAGAAAAAGTAGACAAAACAATAATCCCTTTAACCCCTTCCAATATTATTAATCAATTAAAATTTAGTTTTAGTTCGCTGGCTTGAACCAGACATTTCTATATCGAACAGGATTTCCATGGTCTTGCAATAGAAGCACACCCTTGGGTGATTCTTGTTCGCTTACACCGCCGGGTGTAGGTTTTTTTAATTCTACATTATCATGGATTAG
This sequence comes from uncultured Nitrospirales bacterium, assembly GCA_964549105.1. GTDB lineage: Bacteria > Hydrogenedentota > Hydrogenedentia > Hydrogenedentales > Hydrogenedentaceae > Hydrogenedens. The sequence continues at coordinate 34,540 of CAZJTZ010000001.1, read as the reverse complement.
GATACCATTATGGACTACAGTAATTACAGCGTTCTTTACTTTATTACCATTCTCGTCAAACTTAGGACCTGTGAAAGTAATGTCGTAAGTTTGCCATTGTAAAGGAGGCAAAGAAGCACATACTTTGGGAACTGCCGCTTGATAAATTCCACCGCAAAGATTATCAGCAGGCAAATCTCCAAAACTGTCTAATACCTGTACCTCATATCTTCCGAAGACATATACTCCACTATTTCCTCTGGCTTGACCTGTTTCGTTTGGCATAAATGGGCACATAAATTCAACATGATACAAACCATCTCCATATTCTTCTTTCGTCCAGAGATTAGATGACATAGTCCTTGCAGAACCATCTTCTATTATTTGCCAATGGGGCTTTACATCCCATTTGTCAAGACTTTTACCATCCATAAGCACAATAGCGCCTTCGGGTGCTTGTTGACCTAATGTGGGAGGCTGGATAAAGGTGCGTTTAAATTCAAAACTTGCTTTCTCTTTCCCTTGTTCAATAGTGCCTTTGAAAACCTCATTTTTAATCTGTGCTACTACTTTTCCTTTTCCGCCGAAATCTTTTCCAAAATCAACTTCTCCATTAAAATCAATTACAGCCATTTTTTTCGCTTTTTCTTTATCTTGTTCCATAACTCCTGCGGCTCCTAAAGGGGCTTTCATTCCTTTGATTTCCACTCTTTGTTCAGGCTCATTTCCTTGCGTGAATAGAAATACGCAACGATATCTGCCGTTTCCCTGTGCTGCCACTTGAGCACGAAGACTTTTCCCTTCCCATGCTTTGCCTGTAATAGTCCCTTGATAATTACCCATAACAAAGTCATCACTTTCTTCAGCCCAGACAACTGAAGTAAAAAAAATAGCAACAGAAATCAGCATAAGAGTAAACAAATGACTAATTTTTACAGAACACATAAAACATACCTCCAAGATTTATAATTGGTTATTAGTTAAGAAACAAACTTTACTCTCAAAGATTATATTCTAAAACGGGAAAGACAAAAAATAAAAATCGGCAATAAAGAAGACTGATAATTTTAATTTGTAGTTTCAATATTTTGAAAATGGTTTTGCTCTTCTACCTTTGCAAAAATAAACATGAAAAAGTATATATAGATATAGATAAAATCCCTTTACTCGTTTTGAAAAGGTCTTAAATAAATTTTCAAAAATCCCCTGAGAAATAGGTTCATATTTTTTGTGTATTGAGTAGATATAAGTTTGTTGTGCACCGGAGAATTTACTCAAAGTAATAAGCCGGAAACTTTCAAAGAGTATGACAAATATATCTAATTGTTGAGCACGAATTAATTTTATGATTTTTGAAAATACAAATGTGAGTTGATATATTTTAAAATGTTGCCCATTCCAGGGTAGAACAATTGGTTTTATGGGGAGTTTTTCAAAATAGTAAGTAGGAAATTGTTCTGGAATAAATACGATAATTTCATCGTCAGGATATTTTTCTATAAGGAAATTTACTGCTTTTAGAAAATGGGGTCCGTAACTGTAAAACAAGCCGATTTTCATAATGTATTGTTCCTCCTTGATAATAAATCTTCAATAAGGGGTATATAGTATTTATTGACGATTGTTTCCCATGTATAGTTTTTTATAACTGTTTCTTTTGCCTTGTTTCCCAATGCAATTCGTAATTGAGGGTCATCTAATAACATGTCAATTTTTTCTGCTAATTCTTGTGAATTTTTAGGCTCAAATAATATACCGTTTTCATTATCTTGAATAATTTCTTTTAATCCACCTATTCTGCTTGCGATGACTGCTTTTCCCATAGCCATTGCTTCTATTGCTATAAGTCCGAACGGTTCAGCCCACTCACTTGGAACAACGCATATATCTGATTGAGCGTATATATCAAATAACTTTTTTCGGGGCAACCATCCCAGAGGAATGACCCATTTATTATACAAACTTAAATTAAATGAAGTTACGAGTATCTTAAAATCGTTTCTCTTTTGTAAAAGGATTTTACCTGCCTCAAGTAGTGTGTCCATGCCTTTGGAAGGGTCGTCGCACCTTCCTGTCATAAGGATTATCTTTTCTTGATTTGGATTGTTTTGCGTAAAGTTTTCCTGTGTGATAAATTGCTCCTCAATTCCACCAGGGATAACTATGGAATCTACATCATATTTTTTCAACTCATTTTGTTGGTCTGTATTAGAGACAATAACCTTTTCCCATTTTTTTATTGAGGTTAAATAGTTTTTAGTAAATACACGGGAGAATGCTTTGCTCTGGACATAATCTTTTGTCCAACTGGTTAGTTCATTGGATAATAATTCCCTTTTCAAGCCGTTCAATGAACATTTTCTACAATAATCAGGTGTCTCAAAGATGTTCAAGGTGCAGGGCTTTTGTTCTTTGTATCGAGTAGGACTTCTTAAACAAAATATTTCATGTGCGTATGTTCTCGATATAATGGGAATGTCAGGAAACGAGGCAACAATTTGGTTACTGACAGGTATTTTTATGTGATATCCGTGTTGCAAGAATATTAACGAAGGCTGTTGTTCTTTTATTAAAGATATTAACCTGTCTGCAATGATATTCACTTTCCAATGATTGTAAGCAATAGGTATACGAATAGATGGAAAAGGCAATTGAGCAGGGTCGAAATTACCACGGTCAGAAGACCCTTCCTCTGCCACGCCAACAAACAGGACATCGTAGCCTTTTTGATGAAGAAGTCTTATTACTTGATAAGAATCTATATCGGCTCCACCATTAGGAGGCAAGGAAAAGTTAAAGTCTATAAATATAATTTTCTTTTTGTCTTCCAATTGCTATATGTCCTGTTTTAGAAAAATAATCTCATTTACCTGACAACAATTCCCTCTCATAATAGTTTGACACAACTTTTTCCCAACTGTAATTGTTAATAGCATGTTTCCTTGCTTCTATGCCCACCTCTTTTCTCAAAGTATCATCAGTCAAAAGTTGTTTTAGGTATTTAGCAAGTGTATCTTCGTTGTTGGGTGTGAATAAAAAACCTGTTTTCCCATGAAGAACAGTAGTTTTAAGTCCTCCGACATTACTTGCAATTACAGGTTTTCCCGTGGACATGGCTTCTAACGCCACCATTCCAAAAGGTTCTTCCCAAACACTTGGGACAACACAAATATCTATTTCCGCATACTTTTGTGGCAACTCACAATAATCAAGCCAACCTGTGAATTTTACCCAATTGGGGTATCCTGCAAGCCAGCCAGAAGTGCAGATAAGTTCAAAATTATCATAACTTTGACGCAATTTTTTGCATGCTTTGTATAAAACATCAAAACCTTTAGCAGGGTCTTCTGCCCTTCCAGAAAGCAATATTTTTTTGAGGTTATTATTTGTTGTATCACTACTTTTAAATAATTCTATATCCACACCACCCGGGATAATAACAATATTAGAATGATAGTTTTTCCATACATTTGCCATTGCCTCAGAATAGACGATGATTTTTTGAACCCTTTTTAGAGCATTCATAAGCACAGTAGCATAGGAAGATTTATATGCCTTTGCAGCAAAGTATTCCTCCAACCAGGCATTTATTTCTAACCGTGTCAATTTATTCTTTTGATGATATAAACCACATTTTCTACAAATATCCTGAGTAGATAAATAATCCAATGGACATGGCTTATTATTCAGAAACTTTAAAATGTCTTTTTGACAGAGAAGTTCGTAGGCATACTGCCGCCATATAATCGGTCTAGACATATTCTCAAAAAATAAGGTGATATAAGGCTTCAAGAAAAAACAGTCGCCAATGATGATTAAATCTGGATTGTAGGTTGAGACAGAATTGATTAAAAAATCTTTAAGTATATTTATAAAGTTTCTATCAGAGTATTCGATTGCAATTTTCTTTGCAGGGAAAGGAAGTTGCTCGGGTTCAAATACGCCCCTGTTTTGGGTTGAGGAAGTCAATGAAAGGAGTAATACATCATAATTTTTCTGGGCTAAACATTTCAGGACATTGTAAACATCTACATCGGCTCCACCTCTGGGTTGCCAGTTGAATAATAAATCAATGAAGCAGATTTTCATTTTTATAACTCTACTGTGCTAATTAGCGTTGTTTTTGTGAGCCATACCATTGACTTCCCCCATGGTCAAGATGTAGAACAGGTATACCCTCTAATCTATGTTCTGGTCCAAAGATTTCTAACACTGACTTGCCAAAGAACCAATCAGCCCCTTCAAAATGGTCAAATTCTGGATAGGATACTTTTTCAAATACCTCTTTCCGACAACACTGACAATATCCAATTGGAATACCATCAGATTCCCTTCTTCGCCATTCACCGGGTTCATTTAATAATTCGTCAAAATGTTCCCATGGGCGAATAAGTCCCAGAATAATTTTTGAGGTTGTTTTAGGGGTGAGCATTTTTCTTCCGTCAGGTGCTACAAAATAAGTGTCAGGTCCTACTTTGTCTATTGAAGAAAAAAAGTCAGGGTGTAAAATAATATCAGCGTCAAGCAGTGCAATCCAGTCGCCAGAACATAGGGGCAGGGAAGCGTTAATGAGAGTTCCCTTTGATTTCCAGAAACTCTGGTTAAAAGGTGAACGAACGATTTTTATATCTGGAAAGGCATACTCGAAGCAGTCAAGAATATCGTCTGTTGCGTCCAGACCCGGCACATACGCAACGACAATCTCTATCTGGCTTAAATCAAGTTGTTTTTGATGGGCAATGCTCAGGAGGGACGCTTTTAGACGGTTTGCATATCGAGAACATACATACAGTATGGAAAACTTTGGCTTTACCTCTGAAATAGGTCTATTTCTATTTTCAGATTTCCAGAGGGTTATACTCTGAGTGACTATTTCACCATCAATGTTCCAGATAGATATTCTCGGTTCTAATACATCAGGTAAGCGAGGTGGAACAAGGGAAATATCGAGGAATTCGGTCGGATAAATTTGCTCATTATCTCGAATAAGGGCATAATTGCCATTTTCGTCTATGTGCAAAATTAATCTATGGCTTTGGGCAATCATAGGACAGACAATTTTGATGTGAGGTCCAAAACTGAATCCTATTTGTTCTGCAAATCCTCCACCAAAGGTTACAGAAATGGTAAGAGGCGGTTGGGTTCGACAAAGAGGAGTGCTCTCCAATTCACCACAGTTGAAAGAAAACCATCGAATTGCACCTGACATATAGTGAGTCATCCGATTTTCAATCTTGTAATCTTCTGATGATATTTCCTTCCATGGCTTGTCATGTAAAACTATACGGAACGCTTCATCATATAATTTTTGCAGGGCTGCATATTTGTCTTTACTCTCAACATCTAATCTGTCTAAATAATGTGGAACCTGCTTGTGAAAGTATAGAGGGTCTCTAATAGCATTACCCGAAATTGGGTGGAGGTCAAATCGGAAAGTGGTAAATGGATTTTTGCCTTTATCGCATATATGTTTTAATGAACAGGTAGAACATATCCCTTCCTCTTTCTCCTTTTTCTCTTGTTTCTTCTGGATTTGATATTCAATTTGAGAGATGTTTTCAGGAAGTGTTTGATAGTTTCTCCTCCATTTTATATGGCGAGTTAATTTGTGCCAAGCCCAGAGCGGAACATACAAGCCGGGATGATTGAGTATCCATGGAAGAACAAGGAAATCAATCCCACTATGAAAGGAGGTCTTCTGCCGTAATTTTGTTTCTAATATTTTTCTGATTTTATATGTGCGAAGTTTCCATAGAGGTTGAGCGAATTCAAAGGCAGACTGATTATAAAATTCTGAATCAGTATAGAATTGGGACATGTTTATAATGGATGAATATACAGGGGAATCAAGTAAACAGAAGGGGAAGCCAATAATACCCGTAGGAGTCCCTGCGGATTTTAATTCGTAAAGAATTTTGTTTAGGGATTGTAAGTTTTCTTTGTTCAGTTTTGGGTGCGTGTTTTGCTTCAGAAATGGATATTTTTCAATGAAAGTAATAGAATTGGCTTGTTTGAAAGTTTCAATGACTGTCTCTGAAGATATTTGCTGATTAAAAAGAGAAGGTAAAGAACAATATATTCTTAACGGAATATCCAAATGATGACATATATCAATCCATTTTTTTATTTGGTCTGCTGTGTGATTTGCTGTAATAAGGAATATATCTAATATCCCCTGCTCTTTTAAGTTTTCAATCCCCACAGGGGGTTCAAGTAATGAAGTTCCCAATGATAATTTGCATTGGACTTCTTTCTCCGTAAAGGAAAGTAAGTTTGTTAATGTTTGGTAGTCATCATCAATGTCAGATAAGAAATCAATTTTCTCTACCTTGAAATGCTCTTTCTGGACTCGAATCCATTTTTTCAAGTCTTCCAGAGGAACAATTTCATTAAACGAATTTGAATGAAACATGAGACCGCGACATGGCGGAAAGATTTTATTTGTATTAATATTGCTGTTATCCATACTTGTTATTTTGATGTTATGTAAAAAATGATTTAGTCTTTTTTGCTATGTTGTATAATTGCGGAAACTTCTCTTTTGCTATTTGTTTTGTCAACATCCATTGCCGTTCCCATTTCCATTTGCCGTGAGGAAACATTGCTTTATCTCTAAACTCCTTATTCCAGAAATAGCAAACCGTGCTACAACCACTGCAACCGTTCTTGCCAATAACTCTGGTAATTTCATCTTTGATATTCGGGCTTTCGACTATCTCGTCCAATGTTTTGTGGTTTATATTTCTACTTTCGTCCTTTACCCAGCCGGAATAATGCCAGCAAGGTAAAACCCAGCCTTCTTCATCAATACCCAGATGAGTTTTAGGAATAGGGCAATTTTCTCCCGGGTGCATAATTAAATGAGGATAACGGAAATTTAATTCAAGACTTTTTATCATCTCTTTAGATAATGACACATGTTTGCTTTCTTCTGAATCTCTACGAAGTATTTCATGTAATTGTTCTATCGCAACATTAAGTTCTTCAAGAGGCACTAATTCCTTTTGGTGATACGACTCTGCAAACGAAAAACCATGCCAGATTATAGGAAATTTCTTAAAATATTCATAAGTTTCAATTGTGCGTGTATAATTGCTTTTTTGTATAACTGTATTAACTGCTATATTTGCTCCTTTTTCTATTAGAGACAAGAAAACCTTGTTGGCTCGTTCAAAATTTCCTTTACCGCGGATATAATCATGAACCTCACCTACCCCATCAAAAGAAATGTTAAGAATTACATTTTTGTGTTTTGAGTAATAATCAATATCTTCCTCTGTAAATCTTGTTGCATTGGTAAGCAGCCAGATTTCTGTATTGTTCTGTGATAGGAGGTCAATCACTTCTTTTAAGTAAGGCATTAAGGTAGGCTCTCCACCGCCTAATTCTACTCTCCTCACTTTTTTTCTCAAAGCAAAATCTGCAATATGCAATACCTGTTCTCGTGTTAGATTTCTTTTCTCACGGCTAATTACAGGGCACATTCGACATTGCAAATTGCAACAGGAGGTGAGACAAACCGTAATTTGTTCAAAATTATAGAAGTTGTCTGTCATAGTTCAAATATTATTTAGGTTATAATTAATGTATTGAAATTGATTAAAGTATATCATTGAATAGTAGTGTGATATAAATTGATACCTACATAATTAGGGATAGAGAAATATGGCTAATGAAAAAGAGTGTGCTAACTTGATTCAATACTGTGTAGAAGGGAGGTTACCCTTATATGAAATTGTTTTCTTCCTTACAAATCGTTGTAATCAACGATGTTTGACCTGCTGGCAAAGAGGAGATGACTTTACTATAACAGAAGAACTTTCAGATGAATTATGGATAAAACTACTTCATGATGCTGTAATAATGGGGGCAAGCCATTTTTATCTTGTGGGTGGTGGTGAACCTATGGTGCGTGGGGATTTAGTCCTGGAATTGGCAAAGATTGCAAGACAAAATAATCTGTTTTGTGTCCTCCATACCAACGGGACTTTATTTAAACCTGAACAGATGGACAAATTAATAGAGTTAAATTGGGACCAGATAGTATTTAGTTTAGATGGACCTAATCCAGAAATTAACGATTTTATACGCGGGAAAGGAACTTTTGATAAAGCGTTTCGAAATTTGATGTATTTTAAGGAACATAGAAAGAAGGGTATGATTCCTATCCCTAATCTGGGAATAAATTTTACAATTACAAATACAAATTACCGATATGTTGGCAAAATAGTAGAATTGGCGACAGAAATAGGGTGTGGAGCAATACATGCGACATTAGTGCAACCTTTTAACAAACAAGCAGAGAAGTTTGTTATAGAGGGAGAGGATATAGAGGAATGTAAAAAAAGTCTTTTTCGAGCAAAGGAAATGGCAGATAAGGAAGGTATTTATCACACTTTCGATTCTGTTATTAAAAGTTTCGAAAACAATATGAATAGCATACATAAAACAAAACTAAATAAAAAAATAACTTTTAAACAGAATAAATATACTTTTACAGACACCTATTGTTTTGAACCATGGCTTTCAATGACCATTTCTGCTGATGGGAAGGTTAGCCCATGTTGTATGTTCTGGACAGACAACAATCCATCTATTCATGATTATTCGTTAGAAGAAATATGGAACGGAGATTTTTTTACTGCTTTGAGAAATCAATTGCAAAGTGGTAAGGAAGAACTTCCAGATATTTGTTTACATTGTCCTTCTCAACTGCGTCAAAGAAGTGAGAACATAAGAAATGAATTAAAAGAAAAAATAGAAAAAACGACAAAGAATGTATTTGTCCTCTTTCTGCGATTCTTTAATTATGTCAAAAAAGACGGTTTTTATTCTGCACTAAAACGAGCAAAAGAATGGCTTTTTATTCGACTGAATAAAATTTAATTCCTGTGATATTTGACTATTTGTTTTTTAAGGCTTGTTTTTTGCCTTTTTTCCATCCAGAAAGGTGGGATAACCGTTGAAAGAATGTTAAAAAAAGGATTTCAAAAGTCTTGGTATAAGAGAGTTTCTGTGTAGCACATTTTTCCCACTGGTATCTAAGGTCTCGGAATCCACTCCGAATTCCCGTCATAGGAGGAAGCATAATGTAAGCAGGCCAGTAATTTTCATAATCGGGTATTTGTTCTGGATTTGGGTATATTTCGTCTATGTTCAGGTATTGATGAAGAACCAGACTACAACCGTAGCCGTAGTTATACCAGGTTTTCAGGAAAGAGCGAAAGTTTGTATCAAAATCATGATAAACGATAGCATCTTTTTGGTATGCAAACCGCCAACCCTTTTTCCATAGGTGAATACTCGCTGCAACATCTTCGCCACCGGGATTACGAATATCTTCGGCAAACCCTCCTACTTCAAGTAAAGGTTTTTTCAGAAAAGAACAATTACAGGTAACAAGGTAATGAAGTTGTTCTGGTGGCTCTAATACATGATGAAATAGAGAATGGCGGGCAAACATGGATTTTTCAGATATGGCTTTTACCCTTCCTCCAACGCCAACAATTTTTTCTTCTGGGTTTAATGCAGATGTAATCTTTTTCAACCAGAGAGGATGAACTCTACAATCAGAATCTGTGAATGTAACAATATCACCATAAGCCATTTCTAACCCCGTATTACGAGCAGTGCCCGGTCCACTATTTTTGGGTAGGCGAGTATAACGAAAATTGTAGAAATGCCACTTCTTAGCCCATTCCTGACACACAGCAGGCGTATCATCAGAGGACGCATCATCTACCACTATGACCTCAAAAGGTTCTTCATATTCTAACGAATCAAATGAAGTGAAAAGATTTTGTAGTCGAATTGAGTCGTTATATGCAGGAACGATTATAGATGTCTTTATATCCATCATCTTATTCAAAAGCCTTCATTTTGTTCATCTGTAATTTTGAATTGAACACCACCATCAAAAAGTAAATGTGCTCCTTTACTCAAATGAAACACCGATTTTTGTTCTGGTGTTGCAATCGCTTGAATAATTCTTGCACTTAGAGAATATTCAGGATTAATCGCTGTCATGCGGAACATGTTCTTTTGATTTGTAAAAAGTTGCACCTGAGGTAAATCTTTACCTGACGCAATTATATAATCTGAAGAGTGATAGTCATTATTCAAATGACGATACTCAACTTGTTCAGGTGAAATTTCAGGGAAAATCCCTGATTCTAACGGCGTTTCCCAATTTTGATAGCCATAGATTAAGCCAATAGAAAGATTATATTCTTCTAAAACAATATTTTCCATGGTAGTAAGCCATACTTTTGTATTAAGTATATTCTCCTCTGTATCAGGCTGGAACTCCCACTTTAACGAGATTGGAAACCGTTGTGATTCACCTTCCAATATCCATTTGTTGCCATGTCTGTATGGTGCTTGCCATAAAAAAGTTTGACTTAGAAACCACATCCCTTGCAGTTTAAATTGAGCGTGAAAGTGAACTGCCTGTGTAATAGGTCTCTTGTTTTTCTCGTAGATGAATTCAATAAAACCTTCACCTAATCTTAACTCAATATCTTTAAGGAAAATAGTTCTTTGTTGAATCCATGCAGATTTCCATTCCTCATATTGCTGCTTTGTTGCAAGAGTAATTTTTAACTTGCCAATAGAATAAAGTTTTGACATTTGAAAACTGTTTGTTTCAGGAATTTGTAAATGGCAACTAATAAACCGAGAACGACCTATATAATCTGTGTTCCCAATAGTAATTGACAACCCGGGCTCATTTGTTTCAAAGTCTATTTTTAATAAAGGATAATCATCACTTGTACTTAATAAGAAAGCAGAAGTTTCACCTACTTTAGGTGTAACCATAGGTACCCAGCCCAAATTTCCGGGCAGAATATCTGCAAACTTTCCCTCATTCCCAGCATAAAAAAATTGATTGTAAATCTCAGGAAGGAAAATTCGGAATTCTAATGCCTGGATTTGAATTTCTTTTAGTAAACTGAATGACGGCGATAGGGTAAGGGTATTATCCTGAATGTTTACATTCCATTCCCACTGAAACGGCAAACGATATAAATTTCCCTGTGCCATTAATGATTGTTCCTGTCTCTCGGTGACAAGCCAATCCCCCATAGAGGAAGTATGTGCCTGTTGTAAATGAACAGCAACACTTTCAATACCTAATGGCGAAGTTATTTCCCGTTTCCCATAAAACAACGAAACCTTGCCATGACTGAAAATGGCTTCAAAATCCTTTGAAGTATTTGAAATAGTATGTATGCCTTCTGCTCTCCCAATTTGACGGAGGTAGAAATCAATAGTTGCAGAAACTGAACCACGGTCTATAAGTTTACCGCGGTCAAGAAGAAATACACGATTGCAAAGGGCGTTTACTGTGCCAAGGTCATGTGAAACGAATACAATGGTCTTTCCTTGCTCACGCAATTCACCTATGCGGAAACGGCATTTTCGTTGAAATTCTTCATCTCCAACTGACAGGACTTCATCAACAATGAATATATCGGGATTTACAAAGGAAGCCACAGCAAAACCAATGCGGACATACATCCCGCTACTGTAAGTATCTACGGGCTGGTCAATAAACTCACGAATACCAGAGAAGTCAATAATCTGTTCAATAACTTCGTCTACCTGTGCTCGTCTCATACCTAAAAGCCCTGCATTCAAATAAATATTTTCTCTACCTGTGAGTAATGGATGAAAACCTGCACCTAATTCTAATAATGAAGCAACCCGTCCATAAACAAGCACTCTACCTTCCGTTGGAAGGGTTACACCAGAAATAATCTTTAATAAGGTGCTTTTGCCCGAACCATTTTTGCCAATTATCCCAACTGTTTCCCCTCTGTATATGTCAAAGGCTATATTATCAAGGGCACGGAATTTTTCTGTTTTATTACCGCGTATCCAATCCAGCACTCCTCCCTGTCCTCGCAGGTCTCTAAAACCTCTACGGAGGGGATATTCTTTTACAATATTTTTTATTTCAATAATAGTGTCGTCCATATTTATAGATAATCCGAGAAGGTTGCAGATTGTTTCCTGAAAACATACATACCTATAAACAATAAAAACATGCTTATAAATGCAGAGTAAAGTAGAAATGGAAGGTGAGGAATTTTCCCGTAAAGGATACTTTCCCTGAAATTTGTTAGTATCCCTGCCATAGGGTTCATGACATAAAGATAATATAGCCATTGAGGTAGGGATTGATTTTCTCATGCTGTTTGTACCCATTCTAAAGGATAAAATACAGGCGAAGCATAAAATCCAAAGGTTAGCCCAACATTAACCATATTACCAATATCTCTGAAATGAATATGTCCAGCAGAAAGGAGTAAACCTAATCCTGCTGAAAAACAAAATAGAATAGGGAAAATTATAAATATCCAGAGAATATTGATGGATAAACTTCTTTGTAGAATGAGATGAATCACTATGAGTGTAATGAAGCCTATACATAGGTTAACGATGGGATAAATAACAGAGGACAGAGGTATTACTTCTCGCGGGAAATAAAGTTTTTTGACCAGATTTTGATGGTATATTAAGGATAAAGTAGCACTTGACACAGACATTGCAAAATATTGCCAGAAAATCAATCCACAGAGGATTTGCGTTGCCATTGGGATTTCACCGCTATTTGGAGCAGGGATTCGCTGTTTGAATACGAAGGTAAAAACAAATAATAGTAAAAGCATCAAAGTAATGGGTTCTATAATTGCCCACAGAAAGCCTAAAACGGCATACCTATATCGTGCTTTTATTTCACGCCAGACTAACCCCCACAATATTTCCCTTGCCCGTATTAAATCAAAAGGCACTTGACAGACCGATTTCTGGCTATCGCTATCGTAATACGGTTTTTTCACTTGAGAATCTATTGCCATTTCTATTTACCATTACGGGTTAGGGAAAGGTGGTAGTGATTTCATCGGGTCAAAAGTTCCACTATCTCCTCCTGCACTGCCAGCAGGGGTATTTCCTGAACTGGGTATCGGTGCAGGTGGTGCTGCTGGTGCTGGTGGAGGTGTTTCTTCTAACGGAACATTACCGGGTGTTAATAAGGGTGCTACAAAATTTTCTATGTCGAAAGATTGTTGTGGCTCTTCACTTTTTAGGGGAGCGAATTCTTCTGACGAAACATTAAATTCATTATCTACCAACTTAACTGTCCACACTTTTCGATTCCTCAATTTTTGAGGTTTTGGCTTTTCAATAGGCCAGGTGCGACGAAATTCACTGAAATAACATCCAATCTTGTCAATAGGAATTTGCTGAAATTTTAAGGTTTTCAATGCCAATGAACGATATTCTAACCAATAGTCGTCCTTCTCCGGGCTGAGGAAGAAAGGGGTAGCAATGATACTGGAATTGTCAAACCCGCGTTCCTGCCATTTGCTAAATGGTATTTCTTCATAATCATTTTTCTTATAACTTTCCCAATGAACCCTAACCTCTTTGCCAAAATGATAAATCAGGTTGTAATCAAACTTATTTGTTTCAGGGTCGAAAGGAGCCAGATGGTATACAGCAGCACTTTCCTTCTCAGAAGCCATATTTGATATTCCACAGAAGTCATCTCTTTCATACGAAATAATATTTCGCAGAACCTGGTTATTTGCAGGTTTTTTGCGGTCATCTTGATATAGAGAAAGCAATTCAGGATACCGCACGCTATATGGTGGCTCTTTGGGTTTCATTGCTTCTAACCGTTCATCCATCACATCCCAGCAATATGAATCCCAGCGAGCGTCAATATGGACCGCAGGTATGCAGTCTACGAAAATGTTATTTTCCACCAGATTATCCCTGCCTCCACCAATCATAACGCCACAAAGCGGCACACGATAAATAATATTTCCATATACAGTTACCCCACTTGTGCAGTCGTCCAGATATATTCCCCACGCCCAGAGTGGGGTTTCATATTGGACATTAAACTCGTCATTATTCGCTGAACCTTCATTGCTCAACCCAAATCCATAAATATCATGGAAAATATTATGGCGAAGAATATTCCCTCGATTTGTCCAATCCCTACCCATATAAAAAGCACCTGCGTCACCTGTCTCCTGACATACACGATAGATACGATTATACTCAATTATATGGTCATTTCCAGCGAGTATGATTGCTGAATGCGGAGAATCATGAATCTCATTATTTGCTATTCGATTTCCCACACCACTAATGGATACACCAGGATAATAAGTTTTTAAAATCTTTGCGAAATTGTATATATGATTGTTAACGACTTGATGTCCGCCAGGCTCTAAAGTTTTCTTATCCCCACCGTTGACAGAAATACCCGTCCCACCAAGTTCAAACAGGTCACACCCCTCTATACGGTTACTTTTTCCACCATTTATAATTGCCGCAGAATGATAAATACCTGAAAAGGAACATTTAGCAACCAAGCATTGATTAGAATTATCAATAACTACACCCGTATCGTTTGAGCATTGGAAATTTAATCCTATCAAATTTATATATTGTGCATTTTTTATATGAACAATATTGTTTAATGTAGCAAGGGCAGATGTGTTATCAGGGCTCTGGTCTCGAATGGGTAATGAATAAAGAAGTTCGCCCTTCTCGTTATCAAAATACCACTCACCTTCAGTATCAATTAAAGAAGGATTGTTCTGCAAAAAGAACCTTCTTCCTTTTTTGGCTTCATAATTGAACTCGCTATCAACTTCAATAGTGCCTGTGCCTTTGTCAATGGATTTTACCTTAATTATCTGGAATGCCCAATTGTAGTTAGAAAAAGTCGCCAATTCTAATTTGTTAATATCAATATCTGGAAGGTGTGTGGGGAGTATTGAACATTGAAAGGTATGTTTTGCAGTCTCAGGTGCTACATTGGTTATAAATGCCCATTGTCCACCGGGAATCTGCTCTTCATTCTGGTTGGGCCAGCGAGCCAGAGTTTGAATCTTGTTGTTGAACATAAATATTCGCGGTTCTGACGGAACAGTCCCTACCTTTGCTTTGTATATACCTCCTTGATAAATCTCAAAATTTTTAATTTCCTTCCCACCTATGATATATACCGTTTCACCTTTGTAATTTTGCCATACCACCGGAAATTCACTACATCCTGAATCCGTTTCATCAAATTCTAACGGTGAAGAAAGTTCATACTTCCCCTTCCGGATTAAGACGGCTCCACCTCTCTTACCTGTTTTGCCCATTGCATTTCTTAATGTGTCTCGTGCCTTTTCTAATGTCTTAAAAGGACCATCTGTTGCGTTTGACGGCTCAGGTAAAGTGCCTGACCAATCATCATTCCCCTGTGGTGATACAAAGTAAATGGGATAGGTATCACCAAACACATAAAAAGAAAAACAATAAAGGCATATAAAGAGGATAATTAAAGTGTGAATTCTTTTAAACATTACTCAAACCCTTACTTCTTTACTTATTAATTCCTTTGTCTTTGCTGTGGATAGTTTTTTTAATTCTTTGATATATTCCTGAGGAACAACAGGATGTTTTAATAGCCTTTCTTCTTGTGCCCACAGATTGTTAAACCACAATGCTGTTTTTTCATTTCCAACTGCATGTAGAAAAGCAGTCAAAAAATCTCGCGGTTCGTCAGGTAGCAAATGAAATTTTTTATTACCCCAATGCCATGAGGTTGTAGCAATTTTTGCTATTAATTCTGGTGGGGATATTGATTTCAATGTCTTGCGACAAGCAATGAGTTTTAAGCGATGGTTTCCTGATGGACTTCTCTTGATAACAAAGTCGCCAGACGCAATTTCAGGTAGAGCAATGCTTACCTTTTTCTTTTCATCATAAAGACTAACTACTGTTTCAATAATTTTTACCTTTATTTGATTGGTTTCTTTAATAGAAAAGGTATGAGGAGTCTGGACATTAATAAAAAATTGTAAATCTTTATTTACTCCTAATTCTTCAAACCCTTCAAGCCACTGGGTTAGATACGCATATATTTTCCTATGGAATTCTTTCCGATTATAGCGGTCAGGAAAAAACAGATAATCACCTGAAAAAGGTTTTACCACAAGGTCAGGACATTTCTTATTCAAGATAAGCAAAAGTTGGTGTTCCGCTCGGGCAATATTTGAAAAATCATCACCATCCTTTGCCACCACAAAAGCAAAATGAGTATGTTTAAGTTTTTGGTTCTCTGCTTTTAGTCGGAAAATAAATTGATATTTTCCCTCCTGAAACAAATGAAACTTCAAACTGGTTATAGGTGCTAATCCAAGAATCTTTTGAACGCTTGGGAGAATGAATTTATCTTTCCCATGCAGATAGGTGTTAAGAGTATTTGCCAATGTATCAAATTGATAAAATCTTTTTAACTCATTACCCCAATAATCATAAAAAGGTCTAAACCCTGACCATAAAACTTTGATAGGTTTCCCGCCGGGTTTTGTGTATGTAGTTTTTTTCATCTAAACAGTATTTTCCAAAAAAAGAGTTATAGTTTAATTGTTAGTTAATGAAATTATATTATTTTATGTGATATGCTTTCTCTTTTGTTAATTTGTAATGGAAAAATTTTGAGTTTTTTGTATTCTAATTTGTCTATTTTTCCGTTTTAATTATAATTTTTTCAAGATTAGCCTAAATCACTTATTCTCTAAAGTTTTACTAAAATGTTTAGAAAAAATGTAACCACTATCGCTTTTATACTATTACTACTTTTTTTTATTGCTATTGTTTCATTTGCAGATTCAAAGGAAGCAATTTCAATAAATCCAGTAGAAAAGCATATTTATACAAACCAATATTTTCAAATTTTAGTTCAGGTCAACAAAGAGAAAGGAGAAAGTCCTTATTGTTTCTTTCCTCCTGAATTTGAATTGAAAAGTGATGCCCTTTCTCTGGATGTAAAAAAGATGGCTACCCACGAATCTAAAGAGGAGGTTACTCTGGAAGTATTAATAGAAGGTATGGCAAAAAAACCGGGTGATTACAAGATAGGTCCTATTAAGATTCCATACACATTGACTTCTGAAGGTTTTGAATCAGAATTTATCAAAGACAATACACGAGTGCTTCCTACCTCTTATTGGGATGTTCCCGCTGTTCAGGTAAAAGTAGAAGATGAACAATGGGTAAAATATCGGAGGTATTCCCTTTTAGGTGGTGGTATAGTCTGCATTATAATTATATCTTGCGGGCTGTGGTTGTGGTATTCAAAGAGAGAGTCCCAACAAGTGGTTATCAGTGAACCGAGTAGTAGAGAATCCTTACATGAGGCTCGTAAACATCGCTTAGATGGCAATTATTATGAATATTTTCGCACTTTGTATGGAGTAGCAGAAAAGATATATGGGCGTAAAAAACAGCCAGAACTCGCGAATCTAATGAAGAAAATAAAAGAAAAGATGAATGAAGTGGGGTATAAAGGCGTCAAATCCACAGAAGCAGAGATGGATGGGTTTTGGAAAGAGGTAGAGAAATATTTGTCTGAGGAAGAAAATGAAAGGAAATAAATTACAATATAAGGAAATACAAAAAAGGAGATATTCAATATGTCTATGAATGTCCAGGCAATACGAGCCCGTGTAGAACGGTATGCCGAAGTATTAAATCGAGTGCAGCAAGAAATTAGTAAAGTAATTGTTGGGCAGCAATACATGATTGAGCGAATGCTTATCGGATTGTTAGCCAATGGTCATGTTCTATTGGAAGGGGTTCCCGGTTTAGCAAAAACAACCGCAGTAAATATGCTTGCGAAAACTCTGGATTCTTTTTTCCGCCGGATTCAGTTTACGCCGGATTTATTGCCTGCGGATTTGATAGGGACATTAGTCTACAATCCCAAGACAGGCGAGTTTACCACTAAAAAGGGTCCTATATTTGGAAATATTATTTTAGCGGATGAAATAAACCGTGCCCCTGCAAAGGTGCAAAGTGCCCTATTGGAAGCCATGCAAGAACGACAGGTAACAATCGGGGATAATACTTATAAGTTAGAAGAACCGTTTATGGTGCTTGCAACACAGAACCCTATTGAGCAAGAAGGGACTTATCCCCTTCCGGAGGCACAGGTTGACCGTTTTATGTTGAAGTTAAAAATCACTTATCCGAACCGAAATGAAGAGAAAGCCATTCTGGAACGCATTGATTTACTTCATCAACCGACAGTATCCGTAATCCTTTCCAAACAGAATATTCTTGAAATGCGTGAGGTGGTAAACCAGATTTATGTAGATGAAAAGATAAAAAATTACATTGTGGATATTGTCCATGCAACCCGTAATCCTGACTTGTTTGGACTAAAAATAAACCATTTAATTGAATATGGTGCTTCTCCACGTGCTTCATTATATCTCCAGCAGACGGCAAGGGCGTGTGCCTTCTTACAGGGTGAAGGAAATGTTTTTCCACACGATATTAAAACGATGGCTCTTGATGTGTTGCGGCACAGAATAAAAGTCTCCTACGAAGCAGAGGCAGAGAATATTACAAGTGAAGATGTTATCCAAAAAATTCTCGACCATGTCCCTGTTCCATAAGTAGAAAGGGGCTATGAAGTAATATGTTAACTGCTGACATGTTAGCCAAAGTCAGACGAATTCAGATTCGGACTACAAAATTAGTGAATGATATTCTTGTGGGACGGTATGAAAGTGTTTTCCGTGGGCAGGGCGTAGAGTTTAAAGAAGTGCGAGAATATGTGCCCGGCGATGACATTCGGAATATTGATTGGAATGTCACAGCAAGGACAGGTAATCCTTATGTGAAGGTGTTAACAGAGGAAAGGGAACTGACCATAATGCTTGTGGTAGATGCGAGCGGTTCTCAAAGGTTTGGTTCTGCGCAACAGTTCAAATTAGAATTATCTGCTGAGGTATGTGCTGTTCTTGCATTTGCAGCAATTCAAAACAATGACAGAGTAGGACTAATCGTTTTTACTGATGATGTAGAATTGTTTTTACCTCCACGAAAAGGACGGAAACATGGGTTGAGGGTTATTCGTGAAGTGCTATATCACGAGCCTCGAAGTAGAATGACGAACATAAGTAAATCTCTGGAATTTTTAACTAAAATCCTAAAACGCAAGTCAGTAATTTTTATCCTGTCAGATTTTAATGATACCCACTATGAAAAGGCAATGAGGGTTCTTGCACGAAGGCATGATGTAATTGCTTGCATGATAACAGACCCAAGAGAATTGTCCTTACCTGATGTGGGACTTATTACTATTGCCGACGCAGAAACAGGTAAGGAGATTATTATTAATACAGGAAATCATACTTTAAGGGAGCAATATTCAAATCAAGCAAAGGCTGAATTTGAAAGGAAGAAGAAGACTTTACATCAGTCAGGAGCAGGGTTTTTAGACCTTAGAACAGATAAACCTTATGTAGACGAGTTATATCGTTTTTTCCGTGCACGCGAACGGAGATTGGGTCGTTAATTGAGTAAATATAAAAGTTGGTGACAAATATATATGCTTTTAAGTATTATCATTAATATATGTATACTTGCGGAACCTTCGGGAAATGTAAATCTCGAATTAAATAACCCTTCTATTCCCTGGTTCCGTTCCACAGAGTATATCATTCAAACAGATTCCGAAGACTTGAAAAATTGCCCTGAATGGAAAAATCTACATGAAGATATTGAGATTGCAGAAAAGCCAGTACAAACTGAGGGCACAAAAGGATGTGTTAAAAAGGTCATTATTGACCCATTAAAATCGGGTAATTTTCTGATTCCTTCTGCAATAGTGAAGGGAGAAGATGGAAAGACATGGAAAACCTCTGCCTTTGTTCTGAAGGTTCGAGAACCGACAGAGGAAGAAGTCAAAGAGATTCAGAATGTTGCGGATATAATCAAACCCGAAATGAAAAAGCCTCTGACTAACCAGTTGCTAATCGGTTTGATTGCTGTCGGTACTTTATTGTTAATCATAGGACTGGTCTACTATTTGAGGAAACATTTCGCCAGAGGACCGCTTGTTCCAGAGATTATGGAACTACCCTGGGAGAAAGCTTTTAGAAGGCTGAGAGACTTGAAGTCAAAGGATTTTCCATCGCAAGGCATGTATGAACAATATTATGTCCAATTGACATGGATACTTCGTTATTATATAGAAGACAGGTTTAACATTCATGCACCGGAGCAGACCACACCAGAGTTTATGAAGACAACAATGGAGAAGAAGGTCTTGACTCCTGAGCAGCAAAAGTTTCTATATTCTTTTTTGAACCATTGTGATAAAGTTAAGTTTGCCCAATTAATACCCACGCCAGAACAAATGGAGTCAGGGTTTAATTGGGTATGGAACTTTATTGAAGAGACCAAAGCGACCTCGGTTCAAGAAGGGACTACAACAGAATCAATGAAGGTGAATTAGTGCGATTATGACACCTATTTTACAAAATAAAGGAATGTTTTTTACTTATCCTTACTTCTTTCTACTTCTATTGCCACTCTTCATTCTTTTTCTATTGGAAATGAAAAAGGAAAGCACTTCATCCATACTCTTTCCGTCAAATTCGTTATTAGCAAGATGGGGTATGAACACTATAAATTGGCGAAAATTAGCAGGACCCTTGTTAAGTTTTTTGGCTTTTGTATTCTTTATTATTGCTCTAGCGGGACCAACTTATGGCGTAAAACTAAACAAAAACAGGGCAAATGTAATTGATATTATGCTTTGCCTGGATATATCGGGAAGTATGACGCAACAGGATTATGTATTAGATAGAACTTCAAGGGACCGTTTATATGT
This sequence comes from uncultured Nitrospirales bacterium, assembly GCA_964549105.1. Classification (GTDB taxonomy): domain Bacteria; phylum Hydrogenedentota; class Hydrogenedentia; order Hydrogenedentales; family Hydrogenedentaceae; genus Hydrogenedens. The sequence goes on along the minus strand of CAZJTZ010000001.1, from coordinate 13,857 downwards.
GGCAAAAAGAGCAGCAAGACACTTTATAGAACATCGAAAAGAAAACAAGTCAGCCCGATTTGGACTAGACCGTATCGGTTTAGTCCTTTACGCCGGTGTGGCATGGACGCGGTGTCCTCTAACATTAGATTATGAGGTTTTATTGCAGGCTCTGGATAAAACCGATTTCGCACCGCAAGAAAAAGATGGTACGGCTATCGGTTCTGCAATAGGACTCGCAGTCCGTCGTTTATCACAAAGTGAAGCCAAAAGTAAGGTAATTATCCTTTTGACAGATGGTATTAACAATCGAGGCGAAATATCCCCAGCAGACGCAGCGAATATAGCAAAGGAGAAAGGTATCAAAGTATATACAATTGGTGCAGGCTCAGCAGAAACAGGGCTTTCTATGACTGCTGGTGGAATAATCATTCAAAATCAACCATTAGATGAAGCACTACTAAGAAAAATTGCCGAAGAAACAGGTGGAAAATATTTTCGTGCCACTGATACGGAAGGCTTGTTAAGAGCCTATGACGAAATTAGCCAGTTAGAAGCCACCGAAGTAGATGTGGGCGATTTTTATGAATATAAGGAAACATTTTTGCCTTTTGTCATTATAGGTATGTTTTTAATGTTAGGTTCGATATATGCAAGAAGAGTCCTATGGGACCCCTTACCATGATAATAGGGAGTTAACAATTTAATGTATTTCGCTTTTCAATGGAAATATTTACCCATCTGGATACTATCCACAATAATTATAATAGGATTACTCTTTTTCTCCCTGTTATGGTTAGAAAAAAGGCGAACTTCTAATCTCAAAAAATTTGCCGACTACACATTAACAACTCGTTTGATACAGGGAGTTAGACCGTTTCTTAGAAAATTGACCATTATAAGCGTCGTGTTAGGATTTTTCTTCTTAATATTAACTTTTGCCCAGCCGCATTGGGGTTCCGCCTGGGAAAAAACTCAAAAGTTAAGCAGAGATGTATTGCTGGTGATTGACACTTCCGAGAGCATGTTGGCAGGGGATTTACCTCCCAATCGCCTCGAAAGGGCAAGGCAGAAAGCCTTTATATTGATGGACCGCTGTCCTGGTGACCGTTTTGGTATTATCGCCTTTGCAGGGGAAGCAGCATTAGTTTGTCCATTAACATTAGACCATGCCTACGCAAAGACCATTCTGCGTGCGTTAAATTCAGACATGTTAAGCAAGGAGGGAACAGATATTTCCGAGGCTCTCAATGAAGTGGAACGAGTTTTTAAGGAGGATATTGAAAAATCAGGAGGTGATGATAAATATGCCAGAGCCGTTATAATTATAAGTGATGGCGAAGACCTTTCTGCGGATGCAGAAAAAAAGGCAGAAGCACTCGGAGAAAATATCTCCTTTATCGTGGTCGGAATGGGAACACCTGAAGGTGCAGAAATAAAGTTCCCAGAATGGATGAAAAGATATGTGAAAACATCAAATATAGAATTGGCACATAAATCTATGCTAGATGAAAAGAAATTAAAGGATATTGCGTTAAAAGGGAAAGGGTTTTATATACGAACCACAATGGACGACGCCGATATTAATCTTATCCTGAACGAGTTGGAAAAGATACGAATGCTATATCAATCCGATGAATTGAGATACCAGAAAGTCAATCGGTATCGCTGGCCTCTATGTGCCGCATGTATATTTTTTGTAACAGAATCTATAATCTGGATAATTTTATCTTCAAAAAGAAAGAAGAACGCCCCAATTGAAAGTTTTTAGGGATAATATGTGTGAAAAATTGCTAAATATTAAGACAAATAAGACAATTTATCTCTTTTTCTTTGTTGTAATTATGGTATTAACAGAGTCTATTTGTCAGGCAGATAATATTCAAAAGGTCTGGAAACAAGCCTACGATATGACAATGAAAGGGGAGTTTGAGCAATCATGGAAAATATACGAGGAACTATTAGTAGAAAATCCCAAAAATTATGAAGTCGTTTTAGGAGCAGGATGTTTAAAGTATCTTCAAGCAGAAAAGAATATGGCTAATAAACAGATAGAAGATGCTAAAAAACTTATCAAAGACGCAGAACTCCATTTCGATACAGCCATTCAAATCGCCAAAACACCCCTAAAAAAATCGGCAAGCCTATTCAATAAAGGCAATTGTAGTTTATTGATTGCAGATTTACAAAAGGATAATCCACAGACAATTGAAGAATGTATATCCCTTTATAGAAATGCTGTTCAGTATTATCGAGAATCGCTTGAAATAACCCCAGATTTTACTGAGGCAAAACGGAATTTAGACCATGCCTCTTATGAACTTAAACAATTGCTTCGTCAAAAGTCAGAAAATCCTCAAAAAGACGAAAACAAACAAGATTCCCAACAGAATCAAGAACAAAAATTATCTACTATGTTCGTAGAAACAAAAACAGATATTCCCGATGCAAAAGTCCATGTTTTGGAAGAACAGCCTAATGTCGTAGAGTTGAAGAAAGGTAATTGACACACATGAAAAGGAGAAGTTTACATATCAGCCATAAAATTATAAAGTCTGGATGTTTCTTTCTTATTGCTCTATATATAATGGGTCTGGCTGTAGCAGATAATAATGTGCCTCCACTTCTTGCAAAACCCGGTGATAACAAAGAAACTCAAAAGCCTGTGAATGCTGAAGTCGTGGCTGTGAAAACGAAGAATGCACCTGCTTCAAACAGTGAAAATCCTGAAAAAAATTCTAATGATTCAGAAATGATACAGGGGAATAGTGCAATATCGTTTATTGTAAAAAATTTGGGGATAAAAGATTACGATGTGATTTATAATGATAAAAAGACCCTAACAATGGATAATCCCGTAGAATTATATTTTCCTGTGAAAGAGGGATTGGACTTTTATGTCCTGCCTCAAAAGATTGAATCATCCGAAGTATTTACCTTAAATACTCGAGTCCAAATTGCCGAAGGAGATAATAAGATTGATGCAATTAAAGCCATTGCAAAAGCCAGAATGAATGAACCCTTAGTATATAAGGGGATACAGACAAATGGAGATAGTTATATAATTGTATTAACAATAAGTAGTGAAGGAGACAATCAACAGCAAGGTGGTCAACAGGATAATAAAGATGAGCAGGATAAAAAGGATGAACAGCAGCAGAAGGATAACGAACAGGACAAACAAAATTTAGAGGAACAAAAACAACAACCTGAACAGAAAAAAGATGGAGAGGAAAAGAAGGAAGGTGAGAATCAGCAGACAAAGATAATACTCGAATCTCTGGACGAAATGGACCAAAAAGAACAAAAAGAGATGCTAAACGATAGAGAACGAATTACATTGCCTGATAAATGGTGGTGATATGAATTTGGAGTTTATTAGAAATAAACATAGTCTCATTAAAAATGGAAAGTTATCTAACTATCCATTATTATTTCTGTTTTTGTTGAGTTTTATTTGTCTGGCAGACAATTCTCCTATTCAAATTCAGGTAGAACCTTCCGAAGTCGGAGTAGGAGATACCTTTGAAATAATAGTCACTGTGCAGGGCTCAAATACAGGTGAACCTGTTTTTAATCCTTCTGATGGTGTTCAGATTATACCTCAGCCGTTTTATTCAGGAACGAGCACTCAGATGCAGTTCGGACCTGGTCAGTCTCGTATTATTACAACAAAAGAACGACATTATCGCGGGTCTGCCATAAAAGAAGGGATATGGACAATTACTGTAAATGTTGATGTAGACGGGAGACAATATGTATCACCGGAAGCAAGAATCAAAGTAAGTGCTAATTCACCATCTCTTTCTCCACAAACGGTACCGCGTACCCCCTCTACACCCCAGCGGCAACCCCAGAATCCTTTTGGGCGGAGAGGGCAATCCAACACTTCAGGACAGCGGGCTACAAATGCTCAACTCGATAGCATTTTGATAGTAGAGAGCGATTTGTCCAAAAAGATTGTTTACCAGGGAGAAATATTGTCATTGATATTTCGAGCAAAAATACTTGATTCCTCTCAGTTCTCTTTACAAGCGTCTACTCTCCCCGACTTACCTAATTTAGACAATTTTTATGTGGGTAGAATTCAGCAGAATAATCGTAGGGAAGACACTCCTGAGGGTAATTATCGTGTTATCGAAGTCGTTGTTCCTGTTTGTCCGAAAAGTGTAGGCACTTTAACTGTGGGTTCCTGGGATTGGAGCAATACTTATGTAAAGTATTACAACAATTGGGGTTGGCCTGATTTATATCAAATTAGTAAAAGTTCAAAGCCCTTGAATCTGGAAGTGCGACCCCTTCCGCCTTTGCCAGATAACTATTACGGAGCAATTGGTAAATATTCCTTAACATCTAATATATCCCAGACCGAAGTGAATGTTGGAACACCCATTTATTTATCTATGACTATTCGAGGTTCAGGCTATCCGGAATTTGTGAGAGCTCCATCTAAACCTTCTTTTGATTGGGCTTATGTTTCAGACCCAGAAATAGTTTCGGGAAATTCAGAAATATGGGACAATATTGAAAAGACGATTCGTTTTTCTATTACTCCCATAAAACCAGGGAATTATCAAATTCCCTCTATACCTTATGTTTACTTTAATCCCCAGATAGGGCAGTATGCGACACTTCGTTCAGATTCCTTTTCAATAAAAGCCACGGGGGATGCTAAGGAAATAAACAACTTGATAACAGCAGGAGGAACACCGCGTATAGAGACAAAGGCTGTGGAGTTGGCAAATGATGATTTGTTGCCTTTAGTTACGGAGGGCATTGGCCTAAAACCCATCAGTCCTTATCGTAAAGGCACTATTTTCGCGATATTTATTCTTCCTCCTGTTCTGTCTTTGATTTCAATGGGGTTTGGTCTAAGAAAAGAGTATATCCAAAATAATCCCATGTATCGTCGTAAAATATTTGCTTATGCAAATGCAATAGAAAAGTTTAATAGCCTGAAAACAGAAGGTAATATTGCAAACGCTATAGAACAGTCGCTAAAACAATATATCGGAGATGTAATTGGGGTTCACAATACCTCAGGATTAACCACAGATGATGTGGAAAATCTGATGAAAGATAAAAATATAGACAGAGAACTTGTCCAGAGAGCAGGAAAGATACTAAAAACCTGTGAACGGATACGGTATAGTGGAGAAAGAATATCACCAGAAGAAGAAAAGGGACTGGAAGAAGGTTTCTATTCCCTTATAGAAGAGTTAAGAAAGATATTTAAGTAATATGATTATCAAGTGCCTTTACATATTGTTATACATAAGTATGAGCGGGAGCATTTACGACCAATCCTTTATGGAAGGTAACGACGCTTATTATAAAAAAGATTTCTCAACCGCAATATCAAAGTATGAAAAATTAATAGAATCAGGTGTCGAAAATCCTGCACTCTTTTATAATCTGGGAAACGCATATTACCACATGGGAAAGAAAGGATTGGCAATTGCTAATTATGAACGGGCACTTGACCTGAATCCCTCCTTTAAAATGGCTAAAGACAACCTGGATAAGGTATTAAATGAGACAAAGAGGAATCTGGCAATACCAGATGAATCGTTGTGGTGGAAATATCTGTTTATCTGGCATTACGGATTGAATCTCCAATGGACATGGGGTATATGCCTTGTATTCTGGATTATAGGCTGGACTCTATTTGCTTTTCTAATGTGGGTTAAAAAAGAAGTTAAAAAATACTTTTTGATATTAAGTTTAATATGCTTGCTTGTAAGTATTGTGTTTTTTACTTCTGCAATTATCAAAAAAATGACACCGCCGTTAGGAGTTATTGTTGTTTCAGAAAGTTCTGTCCGCATTGCCCCTTCCAATAATAGTCCAACAAGGTTCAATCTATATGAAGGTGACCGGGTTCGTGTAAGGCGTGAAGACAACGGCTGGGCATTAATCTTAACAGTAGATAAAGAACAGGGATGGATAAAAAATAATGAAATTTTTATCTGGAAACCGCCTTATCGAAAAGTGGAACTAAATAGCATAAACAATGAGAAAGAAAGTTAGTGAGGAATTTTGTTGAAGTATTAAAAAGCCTTTCACCTTCTCCTCAGGATAGAATTTCAAAAGAGGATTTCCTGTCCTGTGCAAAAAAATTCCATCAGCAGCGCTGGGAAGAAATTTATCAGAATCATCGTGAAGGATATTCAGGTAGACAGATACTAAAACAATTAAGTGAAACGGCGGATATTATGATGGAGGGAGTCCTTCTTTATGCAATATATGATACAGGGGTTAACAAAAAAGTTTTAGATGACATTGCCTTATGTGCTCTGGGTGGTTATGGGCGGAGAGAACTGTCACCCTATTCAGATTACGACTTATGTTTTCTCCATAAAGTAGAGATGGAACATTCTCTCATAGAACCCTTAATACAAAATTTTACAACAATGCTCTGGGACCTGGGACTTCAGGTGGGAATATCCATCTACACGGTTCCTGAAGCCATTCATCTTGTTGAAGAAGACCCCAAAACCTTTACCTCCTATCTACATATTCGAAACATTATTGGGCAACCTCACCTGGCTGAACAACTTAAAGAAGGCTTAAAAGGAATATCTCAGAATGCTCGTTCAAAAGTATTCGATATTATATTCCAACGGATGGATACAGCCTTTTCGCAGTCAGGAAAGGACCTATTTTCTTATGAACCTGACATCAAGGAGAATGTAGGTGGATTGCGAGATTATCATGCAACTTTATGGGTGTTAGGTTTAGACAATAAACCTGTCTCAACCCTTGAAGATATAGGTAAAAGCGGTTATATCGAAGACACTGATTACCTTTCCCTTACAGAGAACCTCGATTTCCTCTGGAAAATAAGGAATGAACTTCATTTTGTAAAAAGCAAAACATGGGATTTATTAACAGTTGAGATGCAGTATCATGTAGCACAGGCATTTAATTATGGAGGATTACCTGACGAGTCTATAGAAAGATTTATGGAGGATTTTTATTCTTCAGCAATGCGAATTCACTGGCTTTTCGAGTATGTCGCTCGTAAGGCAGAACAAAAGAACTTTCCTAAAAGTGCCTACGAACTTCCTGCTACAAATTTAGACAAGAAATCGAACTATGTGATATATAATGGCTACTTATCCCTTACAGTAGACGACCCTAACTGGTTTATCGAAAATCCTGTCCGAATTATGGAGTTGTTCTGGGAAGTATCCCGTAGAAAAGTTCCGTTAGGATATACCTTACAGCATTGGGTTCAACAAAGTTTACATTTAATTAATGATAGTTTTCGGGCTAACGAGGTAGTAAGTAAGTATTTTCTGGCAATTTGTAGTAAACCCTTCTCTGCGGGATTTACCTTTCGTGAGATGGATAAAGTAGGTGCCTTATCGCAATACTTACCTGAATTTGGTGCTATTCAGGGTATTATCCGATATAAAGACTTCCATAGTTATCCTGTGAACGAACATATAATAAGGGCGTCAGAATCGTTGGAGATTATACCCCGTTTGTCAGGAACCGTTGGCGATATTCTTAAAAAGGTTTTGAAAGAAATTGAAGACCCTCAATTTTTGGTCTTATCCATTTTACTTCATGACCTTGGAAAAGTAGAAGGTGAAAGCCATATCGAGGCAGGGGTGCAAATAGCCAGAACCATTTGTGACCGATTGGGCCTGGGCGAAGATGATTCCGAACATGTCGCCTTTCTTGTCGGTAATCACCAACTTATGGTAAATGTAGCACTATATAGAGATATTGATGATGTAGAGATTGTTCAGGCTTTTTCTTCCACAGTGCAAACAGAAAATCGTCTCAAAGAATTATTGATTATCAGTTTTGCAGACCTATATGCAGTCGGTCCCAATATCTGGAACGAATGGAAAGGTTCACTTCTTGTTAATTTATATTTTAAGACCCTTCGCACATTGAAGAAAGAAGTTTCAAAAGATTTATCTGAGGAAGAATTTCTTACAAAAAAAATAGAACAAATTCTTGAAAAAACACCCAATAAAACTCGTGCCGATCTGGAATTTCACTTAAATTCAATGGGCTCAGGCTATCTGGATGCCTTTACCCCCGATGAAGTAGTTATTCATCTGGATTGTTTGGAAGAAGCAATGAACAACGAACTGGCTATTCGTTGCTGGTCAAATGAATCTATTGGAATGAGCCATCTGGTTGTATCTACCAGGGACAAGCAGGGATTGTTTGCCCAGATTGCTGGATGTTTTGCTTCACAACTTATAGATATTTATAATGCCTCCTTATATACGCGGGAAGATGATTGGGTTGTAGATTGTTTCCTTGTAAGAGATGCCCCCCAGTATAGACCCTTAACCGAGGGGCAGATTATCGCTCTGGAAAAAACCTTGAAGGCGGTTATCCTCGAAGGAAAAGATGTTCAGATGCTCGTAGACAAAACAAAGACAAAATTGTTTGCTCTGAAAAAATCTCTTGTGCCTGTGCAAACCTATATTCGTTTTGATAACGAGTCTTCTGCACTTCATACCGTTATAGATATTGAAACGGGCGACCGAACAGGACTTCTATATGATATGGCTTCGGCTTTTTCCATTATGGGACTAAATATATTTAAAGCACGCATTAATACAGGAGCCTACAGGGTTCGGGACTCTTTTTATGTTCAGTTCCACGGTGGTAAAATAACGCATAGAATTTTACAATCGGCTATTCGAGCAGGATTATTGGAATCAATAGATTCACCTACTATAAAAAAGGAGTAAAAAATGAAAAATCAAATGAAGAAACTCGCAACTATCAAAACTATAATCCTTATGCTATTTTTTATTGCAAGCACAGCCTCTGCGGATATTCTTGAAGAAATAGAGGGCAAATTTATAGAAATTCACGAGAAAGTGGGTCGTTCCGTAGTAAACATTGAACGAGAGTCTCAAATCAGTGCAGTGGCAGTAGATAGAGAAGAATTGTTTAAACAATTTGGACTCCCAGTCCCTCAGGAAAAAGAACCTACACCTGAACCTCTTAAAGAGCGTATGCAAAAGGTAACAGGGACAGGTTCGGGTTTTATATATTCCAATGATGGTTATATCATTACAAATAACCATGTAATAGAAGACGCAGATAAAATCACAGTCAAGACCTTTTCAGGTAAAAAATATCCCGCAAAAGTTATTGGAGCAGATTCGGAATCCGACCTTGCCGTTGTTAAAATTGAACCTGAAGAAGAATTGACTCCTGTAGTATTAGGTGATTCTGACCTGTTGAAGGTAGGGCAATTCGTCGCCGCAATTGGTAGTGCCCGTGGCTTAGAAGGTTCAGTTTCCTTTGGACATATCAGCGCTTTAGGTAGAGAAAATTTAAGAGAGTTGCAACTTCAAGGTCTTACATTCCAACACCTAATCCAGACAGATGCCGCAATTAATCTCGGAAACAGTGGAGGACCATTAACCAACATAAGAGGCGAAGTCATAGGTATAAATGTGGCACTTATGTTAGGGGCAAATAGGATAGGTTTCGCAATCCCTATAAATACAGCAAAACAGGTTATTCCCCAACTAATCCAATCAGGAAAAGTTATACGGGGCTACCTCGGTGTGGCTGTTTCAGACGCAGAACGATATTATAAATCACTAAACATGCCCACAGGTGCGGGTGCGTTTGTAAAAAGAGTCCAGGAAGGAACTCCTGCAGAAAAAGCAGGCATGCAGGTTTACGATGTCATTCTGAAAATCAACGAACATGAGATTCAGAACGCTCAGGATTTGGTAAACACTGTATCCTCATTTATGCCCGACACTACTATAACAGTAGAAATATGGAGAGACGAAAACAAAATTACATTACCAATTGTCCTGGGTGAAAGAAACATAGAATTGAGTAAACAAATTGTCCAGAAAAAGAAAATTTTAGGCATGACTTTTGACGAATTAAATAACCAAAATAGAGAAAAATGGAATATAAGTCAGGATTATCAGGGCGTATTAATAGAATCCATTGAGTCGGGAAGCCCAGCAGAAGAAGCAGGACTGCTTCCCGGCGATGTTATCTTAGAAGTCCAAAGAAAAGCAATAAAATCGGTAGAAGACTTGCTCTCATTTTTCTCCGAATGGACAGATACCGGGAAACCTCTCATCATCCGCTATGTCCGAGGAACCGAAGAACCCGACATTACCGCTATTGAACCTATGAACCAATAAAAGTTTTTTCAGTCTTATTTTACAACAGTTATTTCGTAAATGGTTCTGAAGAAGGATTGAGGATGTCCTTGTTTGGGACCTTTTGCGATACATTCAACAATATACTTCTTTTCTGCATTGAATTTAAGTGTAATGGTGTTCGTTTTTTCATTTTGAACAACACCATCAACTTTCCATGCGTAGGAAGTATATCCGTCAACGGAACTCAGTTTTAACGGCTGTTTCATCTGTACTGTATAACGAATGGGTTCATACGATATTACCTTTGTCGTGGCACTTGTTTTCCCTAACAAAATATCCGCGTCCCTCTCTTCTACCTCAATAACATAGTCACCCGGCTCAGGGAAGGTATAGATAAATGTTGACTCTCCTTCGCCTTGCTTTATAACCTGCCCATTAACCCGCCACACATAAACATAATCAGGATTTTTTTCAAGATTAATTTCTAAAGTTTGTCCTTCATAGTGAAGATTTGGAATTTCAAGATTTATATTAACTCGATGAATAGGGGTTACCAATCCCAGTCTTCTTTTTAATTCCTCTACGGTAATACCTTTCCTTTGGGCTTGATTCTCCAGTGTATCAGGAAGTCTATCCAGCGGAGCATAAACAGAAACGAGGCATTTACCATAAGTGGTTTCAATAATTAAATCATAAGTCCCTGTTTCCAAAAAAGCAGGTTTTACAATAATATTTCCATCCATTACCTTTAAAGTAATCATGTGATTATATTTGTTATCACCAGCAAGAAATGACCAATTTTTTATGTCTTCTTTCTTTAATAGTTGATTTTTATAGGTTATTTTGATAGTTATTTCCTGGGATAAGTCGTGAAATGTAATCTCATTCGGAGACACTCGTAAATCAAGACTCTGGCTGTTTGCAATTGAGCCTGAGAAGCCCAAAAATAATAAGAAAATTGCAAAATTAAGGGCTATTGATGTAAAATTTTTATAGTAGTACATAGATTATATCCTTTCCCTCTATTTTATAAGTTTCTACTTTCTCAATATAGTATTTTATTTTAACAAAAATTCAAATCTTAATATAACAAATGTTTTGGCAACAACAAAGTGTTGACATGGTAAATATATATGGACACGCGTGATTTTGACATTATCGTAGTCGGTGGAGGACATGCAGGTATTGAAGCCGCATTAGGGGGTGCCCGTTTGGGCTACAAAACGATTATGATTACACTCCAAGTAGATAATATTGGCAAGATGTCCTGTAATCCTGCAATAGGTGGTGTAGCCAAAGGGCAACTTGTTAGAGAGATAGACGCGTTAGGTGGAGAAATGGGCAAGTGCATTGACAGAACAGGAATACAGTTCAAAATGCTGAATCGTTCAAAAGGACCTGCTGTTCATTCACCACGGGCACAAGCAGACCGCTTTCTCTACCAATCCGATATGAAACGGGTTTGCGAATTACAGGAAGGCTTATACTTAAAACAGGGAGAAGTAGGGGAAATACTTGTCCAGAAAGATGAAGTTTATGGGGTTAGACTCATAACAGGGGAGGAAATTACAGGCAGAACAGTTATCGTTTGCACAGGCACTTTCCTATCAGGTTTGCTTCATTTCGGAATGCAGGCAATTAACGGAGGTAGAGCAGGTGAACCACCCGCGTCCAATCTAAGTGATTGTTATCGCAAGTTGGGTTTTACCGTAGGACGGCTAAAAACAGGGACTTGTGCAAGAATCCACAAAAGAAGTATCTGTTTTGATGGACTGGAAGAACAAAGAGGAGATGAAAATCCCCGGCCGTTTTCGTTTTCTACTCCCATCGAAGGATTTAATCCCAATAAAATCTCCTGCTGGATTACTTATACAAATGAGAAGACACATGATATTATTCGACAAAATTTAGACCGTTCTCCATTATATTCAGGAAAAATAACGGGGATAGGGGTTCGTTATTGCCCGAGCATTGAAGACAAGGTTGTCAAATTTCCCGAAAGGACAGGACATCATATCTTTTTAGAACCCGAAGGTGTGAATACGGTTGAGGTGTATGTAAACGGCTTATCAACAAGTTTGCCTGAAGATGTGCAATTAGCCATGTTACATTCCATCAAAGGTCTGGAGCAGGCAGAGATTATCAGGCCCGGCTACGCCGTGGAATACGATTTTGTGCCACCTACACAATTAAAATTGAATCTCGAAACAAAATTAGTGCAAGGTCTTTTCCATGCAGGGCAAATCAATGGCACATCAGGATATGAAGAAGCCGCAGGGCAGGGAATTTATGCACTTCTGAATGCTATTCGCTTTTTAGAAAGAAAGGAACCGCTCATTATCGGTAGGCATGAAGCATATATCGGCGTTATGGTAGATGACATTGTTACACGCGGAGTAAAAGAACCCTATCGCTTGTTTACATCTCGGGCAGAGTATCGTTTGCACTTACGCCATGATAACGCAGACATTCGCCTGAGCCATTACGGGTTTACTAACGACAGCGTGATTAAAAGGGCTCAACAAAAACAACAAGAGGCAAAGGAAGAGGTAGAACGATTAGAAAAACTTGTTGTTATACCCAACCAACAAATTAACGAATGGCTAATATCTCTTGGAGAACCACCATTAACTTATCCAACTACAGCAGCAATTCTCATACGAAGACCTAAAATTTCAATCAATGACTTCTACCAATTGTTTCCTCGTAAAATACCTATTTCCGTAGAAGCAAAGGAACTCGTAGAAATTCTTATCAAATACCATGGATATTTTGAGCGCGAAGAAAAAATGGTAGAGAAATTTAAACATTCTGAAAATGTATTAATCCCGCCAGGTTTAGATTACAATTCCATCGAAGGTTTACCGAGAGAGAGCAGACAGAGACTAATAGAAGTAAAACCCGCCAATTTAGGACAGGCTTCGAGAATCCCCGGCATTCGCTCCTCAGATTTGATGATACTCTACCTCTGTATTGAACGAAATACCATGACAAAAACAGGTCTATAATATATCACATTTCAGATTTAACAAAAAGAGTAGTGATATCGGTTCTCTGAGTTTAAGAAGTTAACCGCAAAAGGCACAAAGAAGACGCAAAGACCACAGTTTTGCCAAACGAGTATGCTTTTAAAAATACCGTCAGTACCCATAAATATCCTATCCGTTCTCTTTGTCCCATAAGACCTATTTTTCTTTTACCAACTTATCTGGGAAATTTTGCTAAATTAATTTGACATTGAATTATTTAAAGATGTAGTGTGTGAAATGTAGGTTATTTATAATTTATTGAGATTAGGAAAATGACAATTTAATTAGTGTGGTAATATATAGACATTTTTGGCTGTGCCACTTCACAAGGGTAGTATAGTGATTTATGCCTATTTGTGTTATTAAGTTTTAAGAAGAAACCACTGTTCCATTTTGTTAAAACTCACTAACTAAACCCACAAAGGAGGGTAAAATGATGAACACATCAAATAATTCTTTTAACACGATTCAGTCGAGTCTAACTAAAAGTCTTATTGCCTTCTCTCTTTTATTTTGTTTCTTTTTATGCACAGGTGTATTTGCAGAGGTAATACAGATTGATAGTATAGAAGAGTTGCAGTTAATAGGTAATGATGCTGCCTATCCTCTGAACGGTGAATATGAGTTGAGTGGAGACATTGATGCAAGCGATACGATTAACTGGAACAGCGGCGCAGGATTCAAACCAATAGGGACAGACGCTGACCCGTTCACAGGCAATTTTGACG